>CAJCHZ010000042.1 GCA_903970165.1 Betaproteobacteria bacterium | reverse complement strand
TCGTGCTGGTTGCGGTTATCAATGCCCATGTTGGGATAGGTTGGCCAGACCAGAACGGCGTCAATCCCGCCGTAGCGCTTCACTGTGTCGTCTATGTACCGATCCACAGTGTATTTGTGGGCGATGGGATCATACAAATAGCGGTCCTGCACCATCATCTGGGGCTGCATAAAACTGGATTGCGTCCATTTCAGGGCTGGCAAATCGTATCGGGAGTCGTTGTAACCAATCCGGATCCGCCGCTCCGTGCGCCAGTGAGTCAAGTCCGCCAGCCAATTCTGATGATCTTCCGGCGTGCAGGCGCTGCTTCCGCCTTCCCACGCGCCCCTCATTTCCAGGCACTTGGGGCCGGCGATCTGCTGCCATTCCGGATCCCACGCTGCCGCGCCACCCGGGACATAGGCGGTATCCTGCGCCAAGGCCGTGGCAGCGCAAGCCAGCAGGGCAACGAGCAAAGCAACAGAACGGAATCTCACATGAGCCTCCTGAAGGGAAGGGCACATCCGAATCGTTAGTGAAAGGCAATATAAAACGTTTTAAATGGTAAAGTCCAGTCAAACTAACATTTCGGCGTCTTACGGCAATCGTTCACTTTTTGCTGTCGGCATCGAGTTTCTGATCTCGCGCTCGACATCATCGCTCAAGTAGCCGCAATCCAAACGAATGAAAACGGAAGTATAGGGGATCGTTGTGTTGGTTTTTATGAACAGGACCCGAAAGGTCTTTCCGGCGTCGTCAATTTTGCTAATGAGGTCAGCATGGGGAATGCTCGTCAAGGTGGTGGTCCCAAAGGTGTAAGCGATTTCCTGGCGCAACTGGACGACCCCCGGATAATTCTCTTCGGGCACAAATTGAAGCTCTTGATCGACGAAGGGGGTAGCTCGGACGTGCTGAGACGAGGAAATGGCCTTTGCCACATATTTCAGCACGGAGAGCAAGTCCTGGTTCACGGCAATGGTCTCAATGCTGCTTTGTGAGTAAGCCGGAAAAGCGGAATCACTGACGACGATCCAGTTTCTGTGACCGAAGACCGGCAGCCGCTGGTGAAGGGTCGTCTGCCAGTCAGCCGATGGCGGTGTGGGAGAAGCGGGGCGGAGCAGAGCGGCCCCGAAAAGCACCAGGGCCCCAGCCGCACAAAACAATCGCAATATAGGTTTTTTCATGATTTTTTCTCCTACTTGAAAATCAGGAGCTTGAAGAACTCGTGCTTGTCGAGGGAATCCAAATAACAACCAATATGAATCGTTTCAGCCAGTCGAAACGCTCCCAACCTATGACGATGGCTCGCCGGAGTCAAGACTCCACAACGTTCCGTAAAACGTTCTGTAAGGTCTCCACTCCAACAGCTATTTGACCGGGCATCCGAGGCCGGCTGGCCGTCCGCCATAGAGTTTTCCTCAGGCAAATGTTTCCGCGTGAAATTCCTATCCCATTCCCGGTAGAATCAGCGCATCCGTTTGCAGCCCTCATGAAGAAGATCACCGTTGCGGTCGGAAGCACTCGCAAGCCCAAGCTCCGGGCTGTTACCGAAGCTCTTACCGGGTTCGCCTCAAAACTTGTTCCGGACGCGGATTTTGAAGTCGTCGGCGTCGAAGTCGAAAGTGGCGTCAGTTCCACGCCTACCTCGTGCGAGGAATTAATGCGCGGAGCGCGGCAACGCGCTGAACGGCTTGTGCAACTTGCCCGCGAGGATCGCAAATCGTGGCGCTACTTCATCGGCCTCGAAGGTGGCCTCGAAGTTTTGCAGGATGAAAGAAGCCGCCGCGTTTTCTTGGAGAGCTGGGCCTATGTGAGCGACGGCACGCGCGGTCACTACGGTCGCTCGGGCGGCATCGAACTTCCAGAAGAGCTCGCTCACGAAGTTCTCGAGCGGGGATTCGAGTTATCGGACGCCATCGATAAGTTTGCCGGTGCCGTCGGCATTCGCGATGGCCAAGGGGCTTGGGGAGTTCTCTCGAGGGATTTGATTCAGCGAGACGAGTCATTTCGCGTTGCCCTCATCTCGGCGTTCGCCCCGTTTTATAATGCAAAGATGTACGGCAGATCGGCGAAGGCCGCCATTTAGATTTTCCGCGGGCATGGCTGCCCCGTGAGCGTCGTCAGGAGAGAAGCGTGGACATCGTCAAAGGCAACATGGGCTGGATTGAAGTCGTGGTCGGCCCAATGTTTTCCGGCAAGAGCGAGGAACTTATCCGCCGCCTGCGCCGCGCGGAAATTGCGCGCCAGCGTGTGCAGATTTTCAAGCCCGCGATTGACGAGCGCTATGCCGCCAACGAAATCGTCTCGCACTCAGGTCTGGGCATAACTTCAGACAACGTCAGCAAAGCCTACGAAATTATGGAGAAGCTTTCCCCTCGTACGGAAGTCGTCGGCATTGATGAAGCTCAATTTCTGGGCGATGAGATCGTGGATGTTTGCACCAGGTTGGCCAATCTCGGCAAGCGCGTTATCGTCGCCGGCCTGGACACTGACTACCGTGGACGCCCGTTCGAGCCCATGCCGCGACTGTTGGCCATCGCGGAAGAAATCACCAAACTGCTCGCCATCTGCATGCGCTGCGGGAATCCCGCGGTACACACGCAGCGGCTTGTGGAAAGCGAAGAGCTCATCGTCGTGGGAGCGGGTGGGATGTACGAAGCCCGCTGTCGCCGATGCTTTGAGCCCAATCCAGCCCTCGCGCAGGAGAAAAAAGATGGCGGGCCGCACCTGATGATCCGTAACCGCGCCGCAAGCACAGGTGGCTTAGGCAACTAGTCCGCAACCCTAATTCCCGAAACATTTCACAACATGGAAATTCTTCCGGCAAATTCACCGCCAATCGCCCGTATCATTCTCTACGTCAGGGACATTCCCAAGGTTGCGGCGTTCTATCAGAAGCTTTTCGCCATGCATCCGCTTCCCGGCGCCAGTGATGGCTGGCTGGAATTGGCCGGTGACACACCGGGATGCACGATTGCCCTGCACAGGGCAAGTGTCGCGCAGAAAAGCGGCGCGGCCATCAAAATTGTTTTTGGCGTTATTGATGTCAAGGCGTTTAAGGAAGCTAAAGAGAAGCAGGGCATGAAGCTTGGCGTCATTCACCAAGTGGAAGGATTTGAATTTTGCAACGCCAGGGATCCTGCCGGCAATTCGATTTCTATTTCCAGCCGTGGTCTTAAGAAAGCGCCTGGCGGATAATAGCCCATGTCACAGCCCGCGGACTAGGTTAGCTTCTCCAGGAAGCAGCGCTCTGCCACGCATCCGCTGTCAGATTGCTCGAGTCCCACTAACTTCGCTTGAGCTTGCCACCTGATTCCTGCAAACTGTCTCGGCGGCGACACTCCAAATCCACATCGCAGGCTCTCATGATCATTGAATCCAAAGCCCCTACGCGGGTTGATTTTGCCGGAAGCACGCTTGACATCTGGCCTCTTTATCTCTTCCATCCAGGCTCTGTCACTTTGAATGCGGCAATCTCCCGCTACGCTTCCTGCATTCTGCAAACGCACGCGCCCTGGGATGAACGCATCAAGCTGGTCTCCCGCGATACAAAACGCGAAGAAAGTTTCGCCTCCTTTTCCGCACTCGTGAAAACCAAACGCTACCGCTTGCCGCTGCTAGCGGAAATCGTCAAATTCTTTCAGCCGCAGGGCGGGTTCACACTCACAACAGATTCGGAAGCTCCCAACGGCGCAGGCATCGGGGGATCGAGCGCTATGGCCGTTGCCATCTGTGCCGCGCTCGACCGTTACACCGGAGCAGGGAAGAGCAAGGTGGATTGGATTCACATCAGTCGCGACGCGGAAGCCATTGTGATTAACGTCCCAACAGGCACCCAGGATCACTATCCCCCCGCATTCGGAGGAGCAGCGGCCATCGAACTCCCGCCCGGAGGCGAACACCGCGTCGAGCTGCGCGTCAGTCTGGACGAACTCGAACGCCGCCTCCTGGTCTGCTACACCGGAAAACCGCGGCAGCACGGCATCAACAATTGGGAAGTTTTCAAAGCGCAAATCGGCGGCAAGCGCGCCGTACAAAACAGCCTCGAGCGAATCTCCGATGTCGCTCAAAAAATGCGCTTCGCCCTGGAAAAGCCGGATTGGCACGAAGCTGGCCGCCTCATGCGCGAAGAATGGTCGTTCCGCAAGCGCAACCTCCCGACGATCTCCACCAAGACGATAGACAGCGTCATCGAAGGCGCGCGTCGTAACGGCGCCCTTGCCGGCAAGGTATGCGGTGCCGGTGGTGGCGGCTGCGTCGTCATGTTAATCGAGCCGGATGCCCGTCGCCGCGTCGAAGCAGCAATTGCCGAGTCAGGAGGAGAAGTGCTTCCGGTAACGATTGATCGTCAAGGTGTCCAGGTAATCTCCCGGTAGCTTTTCGATAGCCCCATAGCCCGAGTCGCATACAGCCCCCCTTCCCGTTTTTTGCATCCTAGTCTCCCGAGGCCCATTTCGTAATAGAATAGGGGCGCTGGAGTTGACGCTCCGGCATCATCTATATGCCTATTCGTCTGATTCTCACTTTGACGGTCTTCCTGTTTATTGACGCGGACGTGCCGCGCATCAACAGTCTCCGTCCGCCCGTCCAGCCCGCTCCTGTGTTTCCCTCCGGGGAGGAAATATCACTGTTTCCTGAAGAGGTTCCCGAAGCGCTCGATGGGCAGGGCGATTCTCAGACGCCAGCCAAGCCAAAAGCGGCGACGCTTCAGGAGTCCTCAAAACTTGAGCTGATTCGATTTGTTTCCGGCGAGTTTGCCAAAGCCATCAAGTCGCTCCCGGCGGGTAAAGAAGGCCTAATCGTCTATGTCGGCAAGCCGCTCAACACCGAGTTGATCGAGCGTGCCCTCGCGACCCACGGCGCCGCAGTCAATAGCGGCGACAAGGTTCAGATCACCAAGCTCGACTTTCGCGATCATCAGATTGTTGTGGACCTGAACGGCGGCGGTCGCGGCAAAACACGCCTCCGTGACCGCATTCACGTGGAAATGGGCGGGATTCCAACGGTTTCGTCGACTTCGGAACAGCAGGAGACCGGTCCCGCAGGCTTGCAGCCCGGCGCGGGCAGCACCATCTACCTCGATTTCAGCAAACCCATTCCCGATTTGACTCCGAACGACCTAAAGCAATTGCTCTCTTCCATACTCGACTTTTCACGCCAGCGTTCTGCTTCCGTTCAGTGGGTGGATACGCTTCCTCCGGAAATGAGGAAAGCCATTCAGGAACGCCGGCCCATCGTGGGCATGGACCGCGAGCAGGTAATTGCCGCCATCGGCAAGCCGGACCATAAAATCCGCGAACGCGATCAGGAAGGCAACGACATCGAAGACTGGATTTACGGCCAGCCGCCTTCAAAAACGGTCTTCGTCCGCTTTAGCGGCGACCGCGTAACCAACGTCAAGCAATACCCGCAATAGATTCCAAGCGTCGTTAGGAGAGTGTTATTCTTGGCTTGGCCGCGTGGTTGTCAGTAAACTGAAAAAATGAACGCCTCGATTGCAAGGTATTTCTCGAACGAGACGACGAATATGGTGGTTATACGGTCGGCAAAACGGGAGCCATGTTCGCCTGCGCAACGAAACAAATCCTCAACGCCTGCCCGTTACCGTTCCATTGCACAAAGAACCCGCTCGGGGCACTCTAACGAGCATTCTTAGTGATGCAGGGATTAGCATGGATGAATTGATTTCCCATCTCTAGTCATAATTTTTGTTTTTTTCAACGCGTTGACTTTTCTTCATGCACCCCATAGCATTTTGGGTTCGGCTTTGCGGCTGATTCTCCCAGAGAGCTCGCCGCAGTTCCACACATCCCAACGGAGGAAGTAATGCCCATCAAGGTCGGAATCAACGGCTTCGGCCGCATCGGTCGCAACATCATGCGCACTGCGCTCGAGGACAAGGACATCCAATTTGTCGCGGTCAATGACGTCACCGATGCGAGTACCCTGGCCCATCTGCTCAAGTACGATTCCATCCTCGGCAACCTGCACCATCACATCACTCACACCGACGACACGATCTCCGTCGAGGGCAAGCCCTTCAAGGTCTTCAAGGTGAAGGATCCCTCCGAACTCGACTGGGCCAGCGTTGGCGCGGACATTGTCATCGAATCCACCGGTCTCTTCACCAAGGGCGCCGACGCCAAAAAGCATCTCCGCGGCTCAGTCAAGAAGGTCATCATCTCCGCGCCCGCCGACGGTCCCGACGCCACCCTCGTTCTCGGCGTCAACGACAAAACGTACGACTCCTCGAAGCATCACATCGTTTCCAATGCGTCCTGCACCACCAATTGCCTCGCCCCCGTCGCAAAAGTCCTCCAAGACACGTTCGGCATTCACAGCGGCACCATGACCACCATTCACTCCTACACCAACGACCAAAAGCTCCTCGACTTGCCACACAAGGATCTCCGGCGCGCCCGCGCGGCTGCGATCAACATGATTCCCAGTTCGACTGGCGCAGCCAAGGCGCTCCATCTGGTAATTCCGGAGTTAAAGGGCAAGCTGGATGGCTACGCGATGCGCGTGCCCACGCCCAACGTCAGCGTCGTTGACGTCACCGTGTTCGTGGACAAACCCGCTACCGTCGAATCCGTCAACGCCGCCCTCAAAGCCGCGGCTCACGGCCCCATGAAGGGCATTCTTGGCTACACGGAAGAGGAACTCGTCTCCTCCGATTTCAAAGGCAACTCACACTCTTCCATCGTCGATTCCGGCTATACCAAGGTCGTCGGCGATCGTTGCGTCAAAGTTTTGGCCTGGTACGACAACGAGTGGGGCTATTCCTGCCGCTGCCGCGACTTAATCAAATTCATGGCCGCAAAATTCTAGTCTAGGGGCGGGTTTACCCCGCCCCCTTTCTTTTTCCTGTAATATCGAAAGTCATGAACAAACTCACCATCCATGATCTGGAACTCCGCGGCAAGCGAGTCTTCATCCGCGTGGATTTCAACGTCCCTCTTAAAGACGGCGCGGTCAGTGACGATACCCGCATCCGCGAAACGCTTCCCACGCTTCGTCTCGCCATCCAAAAAGGCGGCCGACTCATCTTGGCCTCGCATCTCGGACGCCCGAAAGGAGGTCCGGATCCAAAGTTTTCTTTGTTTCCCGTTGCGAAGAAGCTCGAAGCTCTAATCGGTAAGTCCGTTCGCTTCGCGTCGGACTGCGCCGGCCCGGTGCCCGAATCCAAAAGCAAAACTCTCGGTGACGGCGACATCCTCCTTCTCGAGAATGTTCGCTTCCATCCGGAAGAAGAGAGGAACGACGAAGCTTTCTCCAAGCAGCTCGCCGCTCTGTGCGACGGCATCTTTATCTGTGACGCGTTCGGCTCGGCACATCGCGCCCACGCCTCTGTTGTCGGCATCACGCGCTTCGTGAAGACCTGCGCCGCCGGCCTGCTCATGGAAAAAGAGCTCGCCTATCTCGGTAATGCGCTCACAAATCCCGCGCGTCCCTTCGTCGCCATTCTCGGCGGCGCAAAAGTCAGCGACAAAATCGAAGTCGTCGAAAACCTTCTAAAGATTGCCGACGCTACGCTCATCGGCGGCGGTATGGCGTACACCTTCTTGAAGGCGCAGGGCTTGGCCATCGGAAAATCACTCGTCGAAGACGATAAACTCGATCTTGCCCGTAAGCTCCTCGCCGATGCCAAGCAAAATAATCGCAAGCTTCTGATTCCCGTGGACCACGTCATCGCGCCCGAATTCAAAGCCGACTCGCCGGCGACCACCGTGGACGTCTCCGCCACCCCCGCGGATCAGATGGGCCTCGACATCGGCCCCAAAACCGTCGCCGCCTTCGCTTCGGAAATCGCCAACGCTAAAACTATCGTCTGGAATGGCCCCATGGGTGTCTTTGAGATGCCCGCCTTCGCAAAAGGTACGCTCGAAGTTGCCAGGGCCGTCGCCAGCGCAACGACCATGGGCGCGACTTCCATCGTGGGCGGTGGCGACTCTGTCGCCGCTGTTCACCAGTCCGGCGTCTCTGAGCGCATCTCCCATATCTCGACGGGCGGCGGCGCCTCCCTTGAATTCCTCGCTGGCGCCAAGCTGCCCGGCGTCGAAGCTCTGTCTGAGAAGCCCAGGGACAAAATCGCCAGTGCCATGGCCAGCGTCAGGCGCAGAGGCGTCATTGCCGGAAACTGGAAAATGTACAAAACGCAAATGGAGACGCAGGTATTTTTCTCCTCGTTTAGCATGCTGGTTGACGGCATCACCCAGTGCGATATCGTCATCGCTCCTCCGTTTACCGCGCTCCACTCTGCCGTCGAAGCGGCTCGTGACACCCAGATCTCCATCGGTGCGCAAGACTGTTATTGGGAAAAAGAAGGCGCCTTCACCGGCCAAATCTCCCCACAAATGCTCCTCGAAGCCGGCTGCCGTTACGTCATCATCGGCCATTCCGAGCGCCGCCAGTTCTTCGGCGAGACCGACGAAACCGTGCTCAAAAAGACCAAAGCTGCCCTCGCCGCGGGCCTCACACCCATCGTTTGCCTCGGCGAGTTATTGGATCAACACCAGGCGGGCCAGACCGAGAAAGTCTGTTCTGCGCAGTTTCTAGCAGGCCCCGGTTCGTTGACCCCGGATGAGTTCTCCCGTATTCTGATAGCGTACGAGCCAGTCTGGGCTATTGGCACCGGTCATACCGCGACGCCCGAGATTGCCTCTGCGGTTCACAGTTTTATCCGTAAAAGCGCCGCCGAGAAGTTTTCCACTGCCCATGCCTCCGCACTGCGGATTCTCTACGGCGGCAGCGTCAAGCCCGACAACATCCAGGGATTGATGGCCCAGGAAGAAATTGATGGCGCGCTCGTGGGCGGAGCCAGCCTCGACGCCAAATCGTTTGCAAGCATCGTAAGAGATTGCGCAGGGAGATAGAAATGCCAGGTTGGATGAAGTGGACAGTCGCTTTGCTCGTCGGTTTTGCCATTATCGTGGTCGGTTTCCGCTGGGCGGGACCGCTCCTCACCGCCTTTTTCGTGATGAATTGCTTGGTCTTGATGATCGTCGTCCTGCTGCAAAGCGGCAAAGCCGCTGACCTCGCGGGCGCCTTCGGCGGCGCCGGCAGCCAGACGGCCTTCGGCCCCCGCGGAGCAGCAACGATCCTTTCGCAGGCCACCACCTGGTGCGCCATCATGTTCATGGTCTGCGCCTTCGCGCTGGTTCTGCGAACCGACAAAGCGGTGGCATCTGGCGGGTCCGTCCTTCAGGGAATCTCCAAATCCGCTCCCAAGAAGACGACCACCCCGGTGACATCCCCGTCCACTACGCCAGCCACCACAACGCCGTCGAGTCAAACGCCATCTCCGCAGACTTCGGCTCCGGCAGCAACGCCGCCAGCCTCAAGCAGCACCCCGGCGACTTCGCAACCAGCGCCGGCCCAACCGAAGAAGCAGTAGTTTCCGGGTAGCGCTGGCTTCCAGCCGGCGGTCTTGTAGTTCGTAGGGGTGGGCGCCACCCACTCCGATTTTTACCCCGGAGATTCATCTAACTTGCGACCTTACGCACTCGCAGTTACAATGAATTCTCCTTTGTGCGGTCGTGGCGGAACTGGCAGACGCACCAGCTTGAGGGGCTGGCGGTAGCAATACCGTGGTGGTTCGAATCCACTCGGCCGCACCAATTTCCAAGAAAAGTTGCCCCGAGCGAGCAAAGCGAGAGCTCCTCTCCACGTATTCCTTTGCGTTCGTGTACGCACCTCCGGATTCCGTCGCATCCCGGCGCCATTCATTAGCATCTATAGGCGATATCTATTTTGAGGAGGAACACCGTTCAAGTCCCCGGTCCGTTTTTTGCTTCTGGCTTCTCTCTTCCTGCTGCCAGCCCATGCCGACGAAGATGTAGTCACCGCCGTTCACGGCACGGTCACTAAAATTGACGCCGGCGCCAAAACCATAGCCGTCAAAACGGCCGACGGCACGGAGCACACCTTTCACTTCGTTGGCAGCACCACAGTCCACGGCGCCGATGCCGCCGCTACTGGTTCCAAGGATGCATTCCATGGCCTCACGGAAGGCTCCGAAGTCGCCGCGCACTACACCGTCAAGGGCACGGAGAAGACTGCCGTTGAGGTCGATAAAGTAGGCAAAGACGGCATGCACGCCGTCGCGGGCACCGTGACAAAGGTGAGTGAAGACGGCAAAACCATCGTCGTAAAAGCTGCCGATGGTACCGAGCACACCTTCAAAGTCGTGGGCCACGACACCGTCGACGCCGCCAAGGACATCGGCAAAGGCGCCGACAAAACCGGGAAGGTCACGGTCTATTACACGGAATCGGCTGGCAAGAAAGTCGCCCACTTCCTTGAAAAAATCTAAGTCTACGAAGTCCTGAGGCGCTCCGGCCAAGTTGTCCGGCGCAACTTTATGCCGAAACAACGGTGGGAAAATTGTGGTTGTTTTTACTGCAGCTGGTGGTGAAATGTTTGCGGGTCACCCGCTCCCACGCGTTCGCCGCTCATCGGAACTCCAAAACCGGACGGCTCCATTTTCATGCTGCCAGCGTGTCCCCCTTGCATCACGAAGGTGACGCGCCGGTTGGCTTTTGACTGGATCCCAAAGCTTCCGTCAGATTGTTTCAAAAGCCGCTCCGGTCCTTCGCCGAGCGCCTGCATCATCAGCCGTCCGTCCTCATCAAATACGCGATAGGTCCGCCTGTACTGGGCAAAGGAATCATGCAAGTCCGCCGTCAGCTTCTCCAATTTCAAGACGAAAGTCCCCGCGAGTTGGCTGCGCTCGTCCGCAGAAATCGTTTTGTCTTCCAGCGCCTTCTCCGCGGGGACAGGGGGAGGCGCGGGAAGCGGCGCTAAACCAAGCACCGCTCTCGCCAGCGCCCGAGTCATGGCGTACGCATTTTGCCCCTCCGTATTTGCCAACACGACGATCGTCAATCCATCCTCGGGAAAATCGTACAAGCTGCCGCTGTAGCCAAACAACGATCCATGCTGTCCAATCCGCCTGTGCTCCTCCTCATGATTCAAAATCATCGCAAATCCGTATCCCGCCTTCGGATCCTGCGGGCTCATGTGCGCAGCCGCTCCTTCCGCCGTCGTCATCATTTCGAAAGTTTTCGGCTCGATCAGTTTTTTCTCTCGAATCGATTTCCAGAGCTGGTAGATATCTCCCGTGGTGCTGCAAAATCGCAGGTCAGCGTTGTACGCCATGTCGTTCTCGTTCGCCGGTACATACCCCTTCTCGAATTTGCGATAGGCGTGCGAAAGCCCATGCACGAGCGACGAATCATCACAATAGCTTGTGGACTTCACGCCCGCGGGAGCAAAAATATTTTGTTGCACATACTCTGCAAAACTCTGTCCGGTCACCCTCTCCACGATCGTTACCAGCAGTTGGAATCCGGAAATGGACCAATCCCACTTCGCCCCCGGTTCATTCACCCAGTTCTTTCCTGCGTAAAGTGCCATCACTTCATCCAGCGCCTTCGGCAGCCGGCTTGTCGCTTCAATCGGGTCGCCAAGGTAGTGATAGTCCACAATCCCCGACGTGTGATTTAAAAGCTGCCGGATCGTCACATGATGCCCCTGCTCCGGAAACTCCGGCACATACTTCGAAATGTCATCATCCAGCGACAGTTTCCCTCGCTCCATCTGCTGGAGCACCGCAATCCCTGTAAACGGCAGCATCGGTCCAACAATGTGATAGACAGTTTCGTCCTTTGTCGGTACTTCCAATCCGAGATCGGCGAATCCATAGCCCTTGTGCAGCAGAATCGCCTTTCCCCGTGCCACCAGCACGGACGCGCCCACCACTCCCTCCCTCTTCATCGTTTCTTGCACGATGGCGTTCAGATCGACGGACGACTCCTGCCCGCTGCATTCCTTACCAGTCAAGAATAGAAGAACGCCACAAACGCCCAGCCATCGAGAACGCATCAAGCCTCTCCTTCTTCGGAATCGCGCGCGAAGCGTATCACGCCGCTTCACCATGCGCCAAAGCCAATGCATTCCGCCAGATAGTCGCTGAACAACGAACAGAAGGGCGCCATGAGCGTTACACTCGCGCGCATCCGCTGCGAAGGGTAATATATTGAGCGAAATTCGCTTCGGCGATTTAAACCCTGCCGCGTACTTTGTTACTCTCGTGGTTATGCGACCGATGAAAAGACACCTCCTCGTCCTATTCACCGCTGTAACGCTAACTCTCTGTTTTCGTGCTCCTCGCTCATGGGCAGGCAAGCGCCCGGCTCCTGCTGCGCAACCTCAAAGCGACGGCACTGGCATCCAGCGTCCGCTCTACTACAACCGTCTGATTGCCTCGGACGATTTGAAATATCGCTCACTTCGCGAACTCACGCTCATGCGCAACACGATCTTCGCCCGCGCGGGGAACCCCTTCCGAAAGAAATGGCTGGCCGATTATTTCGGCGCACAACCCTGGTATCACCCGCTTGCGGCAACCGACCAAACCAAGCTGACGCCGCTCGACAAGCAAAACGCGGAAATCATCGCCAAATACGACCTCGCCCTTACCCGCGAACAGCTGCAATCCATGTTGAAGGAAGTGATGAGCTCAGTCCGGGCGGATGGTCCAACTCCCGAAGACAAAATCGAGCTTCGTCTGCTCTCTGCCCGCCTCGGTAAATGGGTAGGTTCCAGCGACACGCCCGAAGACGAGCGCTCGCCTCTTGAGGACCCTGCGGTTCTCGATAAACAACTCACCCTCGAGCAATTAAAGGATCTTTCCCGCCGCGACTTGCGTCTTCTCCGCAACATTATCTACGCCCGCCGGGGCCGCCAGTTTCATTCCGGTTTGCTCCGCGCTTATTTCGAAGCCACCGATTGGTACAAAGCCGATCCTGCCTACACCGATGCCCGTCTCACCGATGTTGACATCCGCAACATCAAGTTAATCCGCAGCATCGAGGATCAACTAGGCGGTCCGCTCACCGATTTCGAGCACAATAGGGAGGACGGCTGGATTCTCATAAGTTGATAGCATTCTCGGATGCCCGGTCGGGCATCAAAAAATAAAGCGAGACTCTTCACACTCAAAAATCCGCTTCCGCTCCGCGCCGCTCCAGCTTGCTGCTCCCAATGGCCGCAAGCAAGTCGAATATCCCTTTTGGATCGCTGGAAAGCTTCGCAGCCTCTCCCAGCAATCCAGCTTCAATCGGAATGACGGAAGCCAACAGCGGACCGTCCGCCCTGACTCTCACTCGCAACACCAGACCCTCGCGCTCTTTCGTGCAATCGCACGCAAACGCCAAATTACCCAAGCCCCACGCAATCACACTTTGCCCCCGCCGTCCCACGGGGCCAATGACATGCGTCCCATGTGCAACAATAATCCGCGCATCCGCCTTAATCGCAATCTCCACTGCCTTGCGCAGCTCCGGCCGCGGCAGGTAACTCTCCGGCCCCGTAACATGAAAACTCGCCACCAGCACATCGCCTTTCGCGCGCGCCGCAGCCAGGTCAGCCGCAAGCTCCCGAGGCACACCTGTCGTCAAGTCATGAGCAGCAATCACGATCCGCAATCCCTCAACAGAAAAAACCGCGGCGTCCGCTTGCCTCCCCGCTGGCTCAATCCCTGCTTTCCGCAATGCCTCGGCGGTAACTCTGTCTCCGTCCGTCCCAGCATCCATGGCATGGTTATTCGCAATTCCCGCGACTCGCACGCCCGCCTCTCGCAGTTGCGCAAGTCCTGCCGGCGCATTCACCAATTTCAATCCTGGCCCTGCCGACAAACTCGCCGCCACTGGCCCTTCCAGATTGACAATTCCAGTCCCACCTCTCAGTATTTCCGCCAGAGGATCCAAAATGGGTTTAGAATTCGCTCCCAAATTCACATCCCCGCCAAACCACAACGTAGCTTCCCGCGTCTCTGCCGCATTCTCGTTCTGGCGAAACTCTTCTTTCCTGAAATTTCTGCTCGTCATACTGCTCGTAACTGCCAGCGCCGCGCAAACTCCGCAGCCAACCAAAGTTGAGCCCAAAACGGTCCGGAAAAATGATCTGAAAATCATCGACAAGCCTATTCAATTTGACCAGGAGCGCATCCGCCTCACGCAGGAGTACATGCGCAAACACTACGCCATCGAGCAGAACGATATCACGATCAAGCCGCAAGCCATCGTCTTGCACTACACTGCAATCAACTCATTCCTTTCCACCTGGAATTATTTCAATCGCACACGCATCGAAGCAGAGCGCCCCGAACTCCAGCGCGAAAGCGAGTTAAACGTCTCCGCGCAGTTCCTTGTCGACCGCGACGGCACGATTTACCGCCTGATGCCCGAAAACTGGATGGCTCGCCATTGCATCGGCCTGAATCACGTCGCTATCGGCGTCGAAAATGTCGGCGATGAAAAAGACTTCCCGCTAACCGATGCCCAGGTGGATGCCGATGCCGCTCTCGTCCGCTATCTCGCGACGGAATTTCCAATCGTTTATTTGCTCGGCCACCAGGAATACCGGCGCATGGAACAAACGCCTCTCTTTCACGAAGAAGTCGCCGGATATCGCACTGGCAAATCCGACCCCGGCGAAGACTTCATGCGTCACGTTCGCGCCAAGCTAGCCGACCTCGATCTGAAAGCCCCTCCGGGTACGTAACCCGTTATACGTCGCCCCACCTAACCTGGAGTTCGGCGCACCGAGTTTTCCGCGAACAATCGCCGCAGTGGTATCATCGCCAGCATTATGAAAGCAAAATCCAGTTTTCTGCTGGCCCCGTATTTGTTCTTCTCTTTCCTCGCTTCTCCGGTATTCGCACAATCCACTCCGCCCGCACCGAAACACCCGATAGTCCTCCACGCCGCGCGCCTCCTGGATATCGAAACCGGAAAAATCCTCAGCCCCGGCGAAATCCTCGTCCAGGACGACCGCATCGTTGAAGTCGCCTCCTCCGTCAAGCATCCCGCTGGAGCCCAACTCGTCGATCTCGGTGACACCATGCTCCTTCCCGGTCTGATCGACGCTCATGTCCATCTCTTCCTCCATCCCGGCGCCGAAGACCTGCAAACCGTGGAAGAATCCGTCCCACAACGCACCATCACCGCAACTCTCGCCGCCCGCGATGACCTGATGGCTGGCTTCACTGCCGAGCGTGACATGGGCACCGAAGGCGCCGGCTCCGCGGACACCGCCGTTCGCAATGCCATCAATCGCGGCGACATCCCCGGCCCGCGCCTCCGTATCAGCGGCAACGCCGTAGACATTCTCGGCGGCCACGAAGACGCAAATCATTACAACCCCGAGCAGCACGTCCTCTCCAACGCCACCTACGCCAACAACGCCGCCGAACTCGTCACCGTAATCCGCCAGCAGTTCAAAGAAGGCGCCGACTTCATAAAAATGTACGAAACCGGCCGCGACTCTCTCCGCGACGGAGTTTTCTCCACGCCCTTCCAGTACACCGAAGCCGAACTCCGTGCCGCCGTGGAAGAGGCCGCCCGCAGCGGGAAGCATGTAGCTGTTCATGCCACCGGTGAGCCAGGAACACTCTACGCAGCCCGCACAGGTGTCGTCTCGGTGGATCACGCTTATCAGCTCAGCGAAGAAACCATGCGCATCATGCGCGAAAAACAAATCTACGCCGTCCCCACCTTCGCCATCGCCGAATACTTCGCCGAGCACGCCTCCTCGGCGGCACAAGCCGACCGCGAACACAAAATGATTGATTATCACGCCCAGGAATTTCGCAAACAGCTGGCCGCCGGTGTGCCCATGGCCGCAGGTTCCGACGTTGGCCCGTTCCCGCACGGCACGCAAGCCCGCGAACTGGTTTTAATGGTGAAGTACGGCATGACCCCGCTAGCCGCGCTCCAAGCCGACCTTCTCAATGGCGCAAAGCTGCTGGGCTGGCAAAACGAAATCGGTGCCCTGAAGCCCGGCTACGCAGCAGACATAATCGCCGTCCCAGGCAATCCCCTAATCGACATCACCGCGACGCAAAAAGTAACTTTTGTCATGAAAGCCGGCGTGGTCTACCGCACCCCATAAAGGTGTAGTGGCGAACCTTTAGGTTCGCCAGTTTCTTTCAGATTTTTTGCTGGCAACGACCACAGAAATTCTGCATCCTACAAACAGAAACAAACGAAGCAACTCAACCTAACACCGGCTAAACGAGACGACGCCAGAAAAAATGTGCGCCAGCCCCATGCAATCGATACCGCAACAGCAACCAACCGGCATGAGCCAACTGGTCAAAGTCCAGGATGACGCCGGCGCCTCTCTCGTCCCGGCCTCCGATCCCGCCGAATCCGGCCGCTGGCTCTGCTCGCAATTGGAAGCCGGCAACATCCTCGTCTTTCCCAAAACGCCATTCTCATTCCCGCAATCCGACCGCGAATTTCTCCTCGGCCAAAAGCAAACCAATTCCGCCTTCCACAAAAACGTCGCCTATCGCCCCGCCGAAGACCGCATCACCGGCCTCGACAAAACCGACACTCCCGAAGCCGCGCGCCTTCGTGCCATCCTCAGCGGCTATTCGCAAAACGTCACGCAATTCCTCGAAAATCTCCTCTCTCCCTACGCCGGAAAATGGAAACTCGATTTCGCCAGCTTCCGTCCTCTCGAAGAGCGTGGCCGTACCGCCCGTCTCCACGCCCGCAACGATCTCCCGCACTTCGATTCGTTTCCCACCCGCCCCACCAACGGCGATCGCATCCTCCGCTTTTTCACCAATATCAATCCCGCCCAAAGCCGCGTCTGGGTCACCTCCCAAACTTTCGAGACCCTCGGCCCGCATTTTGCAAAATCCATCGGACTGCCCGGCCCGCGCAGCGCAAACCCGCTCGCAAATAGTTTGCGTGGTCTGGCTAAAGCAATAAAACTCCCCGGAGCCAATCGTTCTCCCTACGACCAATTCATGCACAAGTGCCACAACGCCATGAAAGAAGACTCTGCCTTCCAGCAAACCTGCCCCAAGCAACGCTGGGAATTTCCACCGGATGCAAACTGGATGGTCTTCACCGATTGCGTCAGCCACGCGGTCCTCGGGGGTCAGTACGCCCTCGAGCAAACTTTTCTTGTCAGCCGCAAGGCCATGGTCGAGGCGCAGCGCTCCCCAATCGCCGTCCTCGAACGCATCGCCGGCTATCCGCTCTCAAATTAAGTGGTTGCTTTAATGAATCGGTAGGATCGAAACGCCGGAAACCGTCTTACCGCGAACCCTCGCGAGCGCGAAGCGAAGGTCTATCCAAATTCCACTTTAGGGTTTGGATGCGGCGCTTTGTGGCGCGCGAAATTCCACCGCAAGCAACACTCCCGTTTCGACCGGCTTTCCATCCACAAGGGTCGGCTCAAAGCGCCATTCTCGAATCGCTCTCACCACGCTTGGCACCAGCGCAATCGATCCGTTCACGGGTCGGACTCGCTCAATACGGCCGTCCTTCCCGATGATCGCTCTCACGCTCACTCGCCCTTCGCGCCCATTCTGCTGTCGCGGCGTCTGCGGATCAACTCGCTCCGCCAATTCACCAAGCACCACTTTCTTTTTCCGGTTCGAACTCCACCATCCCTGCCCGCCATCCACAACAACGGCTCTTTGGACGTGCATCGTAACTGCCGCCGATTGAATCACTCTTTCGCCAGGCACACTCAGCAGAGTCGACCCGGCCCTGGGCCCTTTTGGCAGAGTGATCTCCACGATTTCGTTCTTCGGCCCATCCATCTTGATCACCAGGGGAATCGTCGGGTTCACAGATGGCGCATTCACCGCCGAAGTTTTCGTCGCCACCTCAGGCTGCGCAGCACTTTCTTTTGCAGAAGCCGTCGCGTTGCCAGCAGGCGGGGCGCTCGCCGAAGCTTCGCCTGCCCCCGCTGCCTCGGGCGCTGGCTCGCTCCCCGTCGTACTCTCGCCATCGTTCATCGGAATCGGTATGTTGACCTCGGTCTGCCCGCTCTTCGACGGGCGGTCATTGGATATCGACAATGATCCATCTGCACCAACCGCATCCGCAGCCGCCACTTTCAAATCCCCGGATGAATTTGTCTTCGAGGCGTTTTTCTTGCTGCTCAAATCCTTTCCCGCGGGCGCACTTGCTGCGTCGGGCTCAGGCGCAGATGCACTTGAGTTTGCGTCTCCCACAGCTTCTTTCTCTCGAACATCCGGAGCAGCTTGCACCGCCGAACCGTCGCCGCTCGTCGGCTTCGCATCGTCTACCGCGGAGGAATCCCCCACATCCCCGGCAGTCTTTCCCTTAATCGGCCCGTTCGATTTAACCTCGGTCCTATCAATCGCATTCACATTCTTTGCCGCTGCCTGCGCAACATGGCTCAGCCAGGACCGCATCGGGCTCCCGCGCAAACTCAACCCCAGCGCCAGCGCAACCACAGCCATCGCCGCGCCCACGGCCAACGTTGCGCGGCTAAAAGTCCTCCTCTCAGGCGCTCTTGAAACACCGCCGCCGCCCATTTCTACTTGAGCTGAATGTCCGATTTCGCTCGATCTTTCGCTCGCCACCACTTCCCTCGAACCATCCGCCCCTGCCGTCTCCGTTGTCTCCGCGCTCCCGAATGCCGCCCACACGCGAATCTGTTCCCTGTCATGATCTCGAAGATTCAAAAGCTGAATCCCCGCCCGGTTCGTGTCCACCGTCCACACCACTCGCCCAATCACTTCGATGGGATTGGGAAGGCCCTCCAACCCCAGCCACAACGGAAAAACCGCATCCCGGGAGAGCGGCAGTGGCGTCGAAACCAGCAAGCCGTTCTCGCTCACATTCAAAATCATTCCGGGATTGTCTTCGCCAAAAACAATTCCAACCACTCCCGATGGCGGGATACGCGTGTAAAAGCGCCGCTCCATAGTGGCTGTGGAAACCACATTCTCTTCAGCTGGCGTAGACATGATTTCTTTCTCCCTTGCTTTGCTCCGCTTGGCGCGGCACAAGGTCATCGAGGGCTCAACTCTTTTTCTTTACGACCACTCAGGTGGGAAGCTTCGATTTTCTCGCCCTCAGGATTGTGCTAACCCAGGTATGCCAAAAAAGTTTCGATGCAAAAGTTTTCGTCAGAATACCTATTTCCGCCATCGCGCCTGACAGAGCCATACATCTCGTGTCCAGCCACCAACCCACAGCCGGCCCTTTAAGGGAACACCGAGCACTGAAACCGGGCACGGAACAAGGGTCACGGGCCATGGAATACTCTCTTCTCCACCAGTCACCATTCGCAACTTTTCCTCTTCGCGTGTAATTTAGTAGCGCCCCTCTGGAGGCAACTATCACGCTGCGCGGCTCTTTTCGCATTCTCTTTCTCTATGAAGTTGCCGAGGAGATTCGCCTCGACGTAATAAAATCTCTTCGGGATCCCCACGCCGTGGACCCTCCACCCAGCCTAGCCCCTCCCGTCCCTCAATATCTTCACTTTGAAAGGCCTCCCGTCGCCGAGCACATCGGTTCGATCACTCTCGAAAATGCCCAGCGTGCCGAAGCCCGCGCAAAATACTACGACTACGGTGTCCTCAGCATTGAACTGGAATTGCCTTTCGAGTGCGACTGGGATTCACTCGTCATGCAATCCAGCCGCCTGAACGGCGAAACGGAACTGGAAAACCGTGCTCTCGACCTTCTCCGTGCAACGCTCGCCCGCGTCAGGCCCGCGCTGGTAAAGCCCTACGAAACCTGGCTCCGCGAGGACTATCACATCATTCATCTTCAGGAAGTCGTGCAAGCCAACGGCAAGGCCCTCTCCGCATCCGAACTCGTCGCATCCCATGCGCCCAAAATCGCTCAGGTCGTTCGCGCCGAGTCTCTTTTTCTTTCGGACGCTGAGCGCCTGGAAGTCCTTCAGTCCAGCATCTCGTATTCGCAAAAAGATTTGCTCGTCGTCGGCTGGACTGGCGCCCTCGTCTACGGAAGTCTCGAAGCCGCTGCACCCACGATGCAGCTCCTCGAATACGCCAACACGCAGCTTCTCGAATTTCGTTACTACGACGGCCTGCTCACGACCGTTCTTGGCAGCGTCTACCGCTTCCTCGAGAACAAAGGCGGCCTGCTAACCGCCTGGCGGCTCTCCCGCGAAGCCGCCCGCGTCAATACCATCCGCCTCGATGTCATGGAGCTAACCGAAAGGGTGGACAACGCCATCAAGTTTCTAAGCGACATGTTCTACGCGCGTCTTTATGGTCTGATCGCTGCCAAGGTAGGTGTTCCGGATTACCGCCGCCTCGTCGATCAAAAACTCCGCACCGCCGGCGAGCTATACCGCTTCATGGTCGATCAATTCAACCAAAGCCGCAGCTTCGTCCTCGAACTAACCGTCGTCATCATCCTGATTATCGAAATCGTCTTCCTCTTCCGCGGCGTAAAGTAGCGCCGGTTTACCCGCCTGAATCGAACAATTTGTTTTCCATCACTTCGTCACATACTTCACGTGCGACTTGTCCTTATGCGAAGCCGTAACCTCTACTTCGGTCTTCAAAACTGGAGATAAATAACTCGAAAATCCAATCCCCACCAATACTGTCCCATAGCAGCACTTCGGCGTAAACGACCTCACCACCGATTTCCCAAATTCCATCTCGTAAAGCGACGATGAATATCGCCGCCCAAAAAGCCCTTTCATAGCTTCCTTCAAATTCGCTTCAGCCTGCTCTACGGTTCCATTTCCCGCATATTCGCAGGCAAATCCTCCCAGATACGATCCCGACTTGCGGAACACCTTGGCCAAAAGCACGCCAGCCGTAACTCTCTTCCCAGGCCGGTCGGTATGCTGCACCGCAATAATCCCCTCGAGCACCGACCCATGATGAATCGCTGGCAAATGGTCAAGCTCCACGGCCTCCGGCGGCAGCACCGAAGTGTAAAGCATCACGTTAAAATTCTCGATCCCCGCCATCGTCAGCGCCGCGTCGTAAGACCCCGTTTCCACGCCCACATCGCTCTCGCCCCACCCAATCACCCAAAAATATTCCCGCGGAATCCGGCACCCCATCTCCAGATAATGCGACGAACTCTTGTCTGTCATAAATTTCACCCACGCCGCAGTCTAGTTCCGTCCACTCGCTTCGTCAACGAAACATAGGCATGTCCGAGAACGACCGGTTCCGAGCATGACTGCTTCTGGGTATCACCATTCGTCGTCAAGTGCCGGCGAAAGCATTTTCATGCCCTTGAGCTTTCACTCCGCGCCCCATGACCCTTCGATATGTGGATGGCTCCATTCTGTCCACTTCCAGCCCCAAAACTTTTCCACAGTTTTCCACCGCCGATTTGAGTGACATAAAAGTAACCATTGACACACATGTAACGCTCACGACAACATCCAACATGGTTCCAAGTTCTCAACTCTTTCCATCATCCCCAGCCTCTCTGCGGAACCTCTGTAATCTCCGCGTCTCTACGTTGTCCTTTTCTTTCCTCCCCCTCTCCACTTCTGCCCAGCGCGAAGTAAAACCTTCGCAATCCCCTTCTAACCCCTATAAAATCAAATCGTTGCAGACCCCCACCCATTAACCTCAATGGAATCAAATCTTTGCAAAAATACCGGGGCTTGGGGGGAGTTCCGCATTTCCCGCCCAAGGCACCGTCCATCCCATCGAAACATGCGGAATCTCCGGCAACTCCATTACTTTCTTCCGCTTCCGCCAAGTCCTTCGTGCACAAGCGGAGTGCGGGTATATCACCGGCCAAGTCGCTGCGAATCGCACTCACCCAATCCGCCGTCCCAGCGCTCCGCTTCCCGCATCAGACCCAGCAGGCGTATAGTGTGACTCGGCATGGTCACCAACCACAGCGGCGGCCCACCGGAAGCACCCGAACCAGCTCCCGGCGTCCTCTCCCGCACCATCTTCAATTCCAACCACAAAGCGATCGGCCTCCGCTACCTTTGGCTCGCGCTCGCCAGTGTTCTCCTCGGAATGCTCCTTTCTCTCCTGATGCGCGTTCACTTGGTCTGGCCAGCCGCGCAAATCCCGTTCCTGCCAGGATTCGCCACCGCGCCAGAGCGCTACGCTGCCCTGACTATGCTCCACGGCTCGCTGATGGTTTTCTTCGTTCTGACCACTGCTCCCCAAGCAGGCTTCGGCAACTATTTCCTGCCCCTGCAAATTGGCGCACGCGAAATGGCCTTCCCATCGCTCAATCTTTTTTCGTTTTGGGCCACAGTCGTCTCCCTCCTTGGCGTCACCGCGTCCTTTCTCGTTCAACCCAACGCAGGTCTTACGCTCTGGACCGCCAGCGTCGCGCTCTTCTGCCTCGCCGCGCTTCTCACGTCCATCAATTTCACGGTCACCGTGCTGGACCTCCGCGCCAAAGGCATGGCTCTCCCGCGCATGCCTCTCACTGCCTGGGCCTGGTTCATCAACGCCATTCTGAGCATGCTGATTTTCAGCATTCTGCTCGCTGGCTGCGTTTTTCTGCTCTCCGATTGTTTCTTTGCCTCGCAATTTTTCCCGTCTCTCGCTTTCCTCTCTCAACAGCCGCCATCGATCGCGCAGCCCAACTTGTTTTCTCTCTGGCAGCGCCTATTCTGGTTTTTTGCGCAAGCTGAAGTCTACGTCGCCATGCTTCCGTGTTTCGGCATCGTCTCGCACCTGCTCTCAACGTTTTCCCGCAAGCCCGTTTTCGCGGAGCGCCTGGCGGTTTTCGCTCTCTGCGGTGTCGGCCTCTTTGGTTTCTGCGTCTGGGGCCAACACATGTTTTCGAGCGGCCTAAATCCCTGGTCGCCGCTCGTTTTTTCTCTCCTGGCATCTTCGCTGGGCCTGCCGGCTTGCGTGCTTCTGGTCACCTGGCTCGGAACGTTGTGGAACGCCAAAATCCAATTTACGACAGCCATGCTTTTCGCTCTCGGGTTCGTCTCTCTATTCCTCTCAGGCGGAATTTCCGGCATTTTTCTCGCGGGCAACAATCTCGCGGCCGCCTCTGTCAGTGACGATTTCGTAACCGGCCACTTTCACTTGGTGATGGGCGTTGCCGCCACGTTCGCCATTCTCGGCGCGCTCTTTTTCTGGTTCCCCAAAGTGTTCGGCCGCTGTCTCAACGAAACTCTCGGCAAATTCCACTTCTGGCTCACTTTCGCCGGCGTCTATTGCGTTTTCATGCCCATGCACTGGCTTGGCCTTATGGCCCGATCACAAACAGTTGGCGGCGATTTGGTCGCGCTCTCTTCGCTGGGCGCGTCGCTTCGCACTTTCATCACGGTCGCCACGCTTGTTACCGTTGGTGCCCAGGCTCTTTTCCTGATCAATTTTGCATGGAGCCTCGCGCGCGGCCAAAAATCGCAAGACCGCAATCCCTGGCGCTCCGCGACACTCGAGTGGACCGTCTCCTCGCCGCCGCCCTTCGACAACTTTGGAGCGACCGAGCCAATCATTTATCGTGGAGCATACGAATTCAGCGCGTCAGGAGTTGTTCCGGATTTTCTTTCTCAGAACGCAGTCCCCGCGCCCTCAGAAAGTTTGTCGCAGGCGAAGCAAGCATCGGAAACAAGTTCAAGGAAGGAATCAGAAGGCATTCATGCCCGGCACAAGCGCTCTCGAAGACATTGAGCTGATCATCGAAGACATCGGTGGTCGCGGAGGAAAAGGTCCGCCTGCCGGCGGAGACGATGGCGGCGGGGGCGACAGCAGCAAACGCCGCGGCCCGCAGCCGCCTTCGTCGCGCCGGTACATCACCGCCATCGTCGTCGCACTCGTTTCGATCGTAATGTTCTTCATGGCCATGGCCGCTGCTTTCCTTTTTCTGCGAGCCACCAGCAAAAACTGGACGCCCTTGCACCTGCCGGCGCTCGTCTGGGCCAACACGGCCATTCTTCTTCTGAGCAGTGCAGCCATCGAACTGGCCCGCCGCAGCCTTGCGCGCCTGCGCCTGGAACAATTTCGCAGGCTTTGGTTTCTCGCCACCGCTCTCGGTGTTCTTTTCCTGATCGGCCAGTTAGCCGCCTGGCGCGAATTCATTCACGCCGGCTTTTATGTTTCCACGAGTCAGGCGAGCAGTTTTTTTTACGTATTCACGGGATTGCATGGCCTGCATCTCCTCGGAGGAGTCTTCGCGCTGCTTTACGTTTCGTTGCGCAAATTTGAAATAGCCAAGGTCTCGCGCCCGGTCGCCGCGGAAATTGCCTCTTATTATTGGCACTTTATGGATGGCCTCTGGATTTTTTTGCTGGCCCTGCTCTATCTGGGAAAATAAGGGAAAGGCTTCAGTCATTGAGCGCGCAAATACAAACGACCTCCTTCGCAGCGGTCCCACAACTCGACCTCGTGGCGCAATATGCCGCCATCGGCGAGGAAGTTCGCGCTGCCGTTGACAAAGTTCTGGCCTCGCAACAATTTATTTTGGGCCGCGAAGGCGCTGCGCTCGAAACGGAAATCGCGCAGCTCTGCGGCGTCGCCCACGGAGTCGGCGTCGCCTCCGGTACCGACGCGCTGATTCTGGGGCTGCGCGCTTGCGGCGTCGAAGCCGGCGACGAAGTCATCATTCCACCATTCACCTTTGTCGCAACGGGGAGTGCCGTCAACGCCATCGGGGCAAAACCGCGTTTCGCCGACATTCGCCGGGATACTTATAACCTCGATCCCTCGGATCTTGCGCGCCGCGTCACGCCAAAAACAAAAGCAATCATCGCCGTGCACCTGTACGGCTTATCCGCGGACATGGATCCGATCCTAAAGTTCGCGCGCTCGCATAATCTCCGTGTCATCGAAGACAATGCGCAAGCCGTCGGTGCAAGCTACAAAGGGCGTCCGACAGGTTCGATGGGAGATCTCGCGTGCCTCAGTTTTTATCCCACAAAAAATCTTGGCGCGTACGGCGACGCCGGAATGATCGTCACAAATTCAGCCGAAATGGCGGACCGCCTGCGTACGCTGCGCAATCACGGCCAAACCGGAAAGTACGTAAGCAGCGAGCCAGGCTGGAACAGCCGTCTGGACGAAATCCAGGCCGCGATTCTTCGCGTAAAACTGCGGCACTTGCTCGAATGGCAGCGTGCCCGCCAGAAACACGCCGCGACCTATTCAAAACTTCTGCTCGGCATTCCGGGAATCGCTACGCCGCTCGTTCCGGAAAATTATCACCATGTCTTTCACCAGTACACCATTCGCCTCGAGCAGCGCGACGCATTGCAGCAGGCTCTCCATACGCGAAACATCGGCAATTCTGTCTATTATCCCGTGCCGCTTCACCTCCAGCCGCTCTACACCGCTCTCGGCCACAAACCAGGCGATTTTCCTAACGCCGAGCATGCCGCAAACGACGTGATTTCTCTGCCGATGTATCCCGAGCTGCGTTCGGAGCAAATCGCGCGCGTCGCGGAGGTTATCGCCGAATTCGTCAAGAAATAACGTTCGCTGGCGACGCCCCCTCTGAAATGTTCGCGAAACGCACAAATTGGAATCTCGAATCGAACCGCCTGAGCGCCGCACTGGCGGCGCACCGCGCAGCAGGGAAGCCGTTGATCGATTTGACCGTCTCGAACCCAACGGAGTGCGGCTTCCGCTATGACGAAGAGGCCATCCTTGGCGCATTACAAAATCCTGCCGCGCTGAAATACGAGCCCAATCCGCGAGGACTCGCGACGGCGCGAAGCGCTGTCGCCCGCTACTACGCCGAACGCGGCGCCCAGGTTTCCGTTGACAATATTTTTCTGACCACAAGTACCAGCGAAGCGTATTCCTTTGTCTTCCGGACTCTTTGCGATTCGCAAGACGAACTGCTGATTCCTCAGCCAAGCTATCCGCTGTTCGAGTTTCTCGCTGATATTCAGGACGTCCGGCTGGTGCGCTATCCGCTCATTTACGATTACGGATGGCAGATCGATTTCCATGCGTTGGAGCAGGCCATCACTCCACGGACGCGCGGCGTGATTGTCGTGCATCCTAACAATCCAACCGGGCATTTCTGCAAGCTGGAGGAGATGCGCAAACTCAACGAAATTTGTGGGGCCCGCGAATTGACGATCGTTGCCGACGAAGTGTTCCTCGATTTTGCCGTCAAGCCAGATGCAGAGCCGCCGACATTTGCCGGAAATTCCGGAGCGCTGACGTTCACCATGAGCGGCCTCTCGAAAATCTGTGGCTTGCCCCAAATGAAAGCCGCGTGGCTGATCGTGAGCGGCCCAGGCCAGTCGAAATCGGAGACATCGGCGGAGCTGTCCTCCTCCTCCGGCACACAAGCCGTTGCAGCCCAGGCCTCCGCGCGAATCGAGGTCATCGCGGATACGTTTCTCTCGATGAACGCTCCGATCCAGCTGGCCATTCCTTCGTTCCTGGTGCAACGCCGCGGTTTTCAGAAGCAATTGATGGAACGCGTCCGCGGCAACCTCGTCGAACTCGACCACCAGCTCGCGAAGCAAAAATCATGCACAAGGATGGCAGTGGAAGGCGGTTGGAACGCGGTTATCCGGGTGCCGGCCACGCGTTCCGATGAAGATCTCGCCCTCGAACTGCTGGCCATCAGAGGCATCTACGTTCACCCCGGCCACTTTTACGATTTCGCCACGCAGGGATACCTGGTCGTCAGCCTGATTGCGGGACTCCATGACTTTGCCAAAGGCATGGAGTCGCTGCTCTCCCTTTTTTAAGAGATCCGGGAGGCACGGAGTATCGGAATAGAGGTCATTCTTGGAGCGCCCTCCGGTCGGTATTTCGATCCGGCGAGCTGTCCTGCAGCAGATACACAATCCGGGATGTCCGCCAGTACTTCTATGGAAATCTAAATAGCAAAAAATTAAGAAGCCTCTTTATCTTTTATATGGAACTGCTAACGTACTTAGCACAGAAGGTTTAGAGCAGTCTGGGGCCATTCACACGGGGGTGTGTCACTGGCAAGTCACTTGCAATCATGCAGTCACATAAGGGTGTTGTCTGTGTATTGCAAGTTCCGAACGAACAACCTGCGTGCGTCCTGTCCTTTATTGCGAGTTGATGTTTGGGGCTTGCCAAAAGTTCTTAAGTGCAAAGACGGCTGTGGGGGCGACATATTTAGAAATTCGGAGGACAGAAGGCAATGATAAACAGCTTGGGGCGGCTAGGTCATTGGGGCGCGGGAGCGCGCATTTTTGTGGCGGTGGCACTGCTGGCAATTTGCGCAGCGATCGCGCCAGCGCAAGTTCCTACGGGCTCGATTACGGGCATCGTGCAGGATGCACAGGGTCTCCCCATAGTGGATGTGGCGGTCACACTAACCAATCTGGATACCAACGCAAGCTATACTTCCACGACTGCGACGGCTGGGGGATACCAGTTTGAGCATATCGACTACGGTCTCTACAAAGTCAGTGCCTTCAAAGACGGTTTCAAGACTGGAGAGGTGACAGGGATTAAGTTGGACGCGTCAACAGTCTATTCCGTCAAGCCCATTGTGCTGGAAGTCGGTGCACATACCCAAACCGTTGTTGTGGAGGGCGGCGCAGAGCTGGTGAATACGACGAGCGCGGAAGTAACCAGCACAGTCGAAAAACAGCAGATCGACGATTTGCCTATCCTCGATCGTAACCCATTGGGGTTGCTGGGTCTGGAAGCTGGAGTCAATCAAAACGGCGCGACAGATACGGTGATTAACGGCCAGCGGTCCTCATTCTCCAACGTCACGATAGATGGGATCAACATTCAGGACAACTTTATCCGAACGAACGATCTTGATTTCAGCCCGAACCTGCCGTTCAACAGCCAGGCTCAGGAATTCACCGTTATTACTCAGAATTCCGATGTGGAGAACGGGGGCGGAGCTTCGCAAGTAAGCATCGTGACCCCGAGGGGCACAAATACCTGGCATGGCGAAGGCTTTTGGTACTACCGTTCCAATGATTGGGCGGCGAACAACTGGTTCAATGACGCGAGCGGTGTGCCGTTAGCGTCCTTATTACAGAACCAAGGTGGCGGTAACCTGGGCGGACCTATTAAGAAGGACAAGCTCTTTATCTATGGATACTACGAATTGCTGAGGTCGCGCGCGCAAAGCTCGAACGACACGACTGTTCTGAGCCCGACCATCCTCGCGGCGCTCTCCAGTTCGAGTCCTACGCTGCCATTCACATACCAGCCCGTCAATGCAACAACCGGGGCGCCCGATGGAGCGTCGCAAACAGTGAATCTTCTGACGATGTCCAACATGGCGCGCGGAAACCCGGTGTTCGATCCAAGCGGGAACTACATAAGTGGAGCCCCGGTCTTCACACCAGACCCGTCGATGTTAGCGCTTCTGGCGCGGATGCCTACGACGTTCAACAATACCCGCGTCGGAGATGGAGTTAATCTGCTCGGATATCAGCTGAATGCGCGAAGCAACAACACCTTGGACAACTTCGGCTTCCGAGGGGATTACATCGTAAACACCAAGAATACCTTGTCGGCAACGTTCTCCTGGAACCGGCAGGTGGTAGACCGTCCGGACATAGACACGACCTACGACAAGATCCCGCTGGTGCAAAATAACGACAGCATCAAATTCCTGTCGTCATCCTGGCGATGGAATCCTAGATCGGATTTTACGAACGAAGTACGATTTGGTTTCGATCTGGCTCCAGCGTATTTTGTGACCTCACAGAATTTTTCCTCAGGTTTCGTCCTTAACGATGGAACCCTTCCGTTCACCGATCCAAACCCCAACTTCCTGCCCCAGGGACGCGACACACATACCTGGCAGTGGGAGGACAATGCCAACTGGATCAAGGGCAATCACACCATCAAATTCGGCGCCCAGATTGAGCGGGTGACGATCTTCACCACAGATTCGAGCGGGATTTATCCCAGTTACTCGCTCGGATTTAGTGCGGCCAATCCGTATGGCCCCGAATTTTCTGATTTCCCGGTGCCGAATCCGAGTGCCGATACTGTATCGACGAGTGCTTTTAACAATGCCACAAGCATACTGGCAAGCGTTGCAGGAATCTTGAGCTCGATAAGCCAGACTTATAACGTGCAGTCACAAACTTCGGGATTTGTCCCCCTGCATCCACAGAACCGCAATTACCGCCAGGATGACTGGTCGTTCTATCTGGGCGACAGCTGGCGAATTACGCACAAACTGACACTGACTTTTGGAACGCGGTACGAGTATTTCAGTCCGGTCGACGAGAAGAATGGCCTCGTGCTTCAACCTGTGGTACCCCCGGGTTCGACAATCCAGCAGACTCTTCTTGGCGATGCGACCGTGAATTTTGCGGGAGGACCGAGCTCAACTCCGCTTTATCGCGATCACTTCCTTCAATTCGCACCCAATGTCGGGTTGGCCTGGGATCCATTCGGAAACGGCAAGACGGCAGTCCGTGCGGGATTCAGTATCAATTACGTGAACGACGAATTCTTCACCGCCGTGAACAACGCCGCGGCTGGGAATGCGGGTTTGAGCCCTACGGCGACCAATAATGGACCGACGGGGTTCGGTCTCTTTGGACCGACGGTGAGCAATCCTGTCCCGGTTGCAACACCCGCGTTTCAAGTGCCTATCGACTTTTTGACCGAGGTGGCGAACCTTGGTGATTATGTTGGAGGTGTGGCAGGTTACCTGATTGATCCCAATATCAAGACGCCCTCCGTGCAGCAGTGGAACCTGAGCGTTCAGCGGGACATTGGATGGAATACGTCGCTGTCAGTCAGCTACGTCGGAAATCACGGTGTAGGCTTGTGGCGGGCGATCGACCTTAATCAATTGGATTTCACGAACAACGGGTTCCTAACTGATTTCAATAACGCTCGGTCGAATATATTCCTCACCGGAAATCCAAACTGCACCTCAGCAGGTTGCCAGCCACTGACAATCTTTCCGCTTCTGCCCGCAGAAGGCTATTTGGGCCAGAGCTCTTATATCGATAATCTGGTTTATACGGGGCAGATTGGGGCGCTCGAAGAGGTCTACCATGCGGATGGCTTCGACCAGGGATTCAACCCTCTTCCGGGCCCTGGCAATGTGGTCAATTTTTTTCCGAACCCTTACATCATGGGAGCGGACTTGCTGAAGAATACGTCGTTCTCGACGTATAACGCCGGCATAGTGGAAGTTCGCCGCCGCCTCAACCGCGGTCTCTATTTCCAGGCCAATTATACGTACAGCAAGACGATGACGGACTTCGGTGGGTCGCAGTCGCAATTTCAGCCGTTCCAGGACAATGCCCGGCCACAGCTGGAGAAACAGCGTGCTCCGTTCGATTTAACTCATGCGTTCAAGGCGAACTTTACCTATGAGCTGCCGATAGGCAAGGGTCACAAGCTGTTTGGATCGAGAGGCAGAGTCCTCGGGCTGTTGACAGATGGCTGGCAGACGGGTTCGGTCTTCACCTGGCAGAGCGGGGCACCGTACTCAATTCTTTCGGCACTCGGGACCTTTAATCGACTTGGGGGCGGCCGGTCCGCGAACAACACAGCGGTTGCGACCGAGACACATCAGCAGATCAGCAGCCAGCTTGGAGTATTCGTCCAAAATGACGGAGTCGTTTATGGCATCAATCCGAAGCTGATCACGGCCAATGGAACTGGAGCGCCGGAAAACCCAGAGTTGAGCTGCGTTCCTGCGGTTACAGGCGGATTTTGCAATCCGCAGCCCGGCCAAGTGGGCAACTTGCAGCTCGATGCGTTCAGCGGACCGGCTTATTTCGATTGGGATACGGCCGCGGCAAAGGACTTCAACCTCACAGAACGTCTCAAACTCACGTTCCGAGCTGAGGCATTCAACGTTCTAAACCACCCCGTATTCTTTATGGGGAACCAGAACATCAACTCGACCACCTTCGGTCAGAGCACCAGCACGACATCAACCCCGCGCATCCTGCAGTTATCGCTGCGGCTGAAGTTCTAACCACAAGTCATCGAAACCGGGCACTCCTTATATGGGGTGCCCGTTTTTTTTGAGTTTGGGGACGAGTAACGCGATGCTCGCCGCGCAGCCAAGAGCTTTGGCCTTAGCCGGGCGTATGCGGGGAGGCCCGATGATTGCGGCCGCCAGCTAGAGGTTCTTCAGATGGGCCAGGCGGAACGGGGAGCCGAGGTGTTCGCGTAGGTCGATCCAATGCTGTTCCGGGATTGTGGAGAAGACCTCGACGACCTTGGGATCGAATTGCGTGCCGGAGCAGCGGCGAATTTCTTCGCGCGCCTGCGCCATCGGCAGAGCTTTGCGGTAGGGCCGGTCACTGATCATGGCGTCGAGCGAATCGGCGATCGTGAAAATGCGGGCGCCGAGCGGGATCTGCTCGCCCTTGAGGCCGCGCGGGTAGCCGGTGCCATCGAAGAACTCCTGGTGAGCCAGAACAATCTCCGCGGCATCGCGCAGAAACGGGATGCGGATGAGCATGTTGTAGCCGATTTCGCAATGCTTGCGCATGATCTGCTTTTCGTCATCGGTAAGCGGCCCCGGTTTGCGCAGGATGCCGTCGGGAATCGCCATTTTGCCGATATCGTGCAAAAACGCCGCGCGCGCGAGAATCGCGAGGTAAGCCGGCGGAACAGGCACGGATTTGGCGATCGAAATCGTAAAGGCCGTGACTCGCTGGCAGTGACCTTCGGTTTCGGCGTCCTTCAAGTCGAGCGCGCTTCCTAGCGCCTCCAGCGTGTCGTCATAGGACTGTTCGAGTTGAGCCAGAGCGCCGGTGAGCTGCGCCGTCCGGTCCTCGACCTGTTGCTCGAGCTTGAGCTGGTAACTGCGATTTTCAGCCACCAGGCGCCGGTGCTGGAGAGCACGGCCTACGCCAAGGAAGAGCTGGTCCTTTTCAAATGGCTTTAAAATGTAGTCGTACGCGCCGCGGCGAATTGCTTCGAGAGCGGTGGAAATGTCATGGATGGCGGTGACCATGATCACGGGGATTTCGGGGTCATACTCACGCAGCCAGTCGAGCAGCCGGATGCCGTCCATTTCGGGCATGATCATGTCACTCAGCACGAGATCCGGGGTGGTGCGCTTGACCTGCTCCTGGGCGGCTCTGCCGTTGCTAACGGCGGTGCAGCGGTAGCCTTTCGATTCGAGCATGGTCGAAACAACTTCTCGAATCGCTTCTTCGTCGTCCACGACCAGTATCTGTTCTAGCTCCACGAGTGTTTGCTCCCACTGCCATTATACGGGACAGCACAGTAGGAAAGGGGTGCTCTTGCCCATTCAGAAAATAGCATGTTAGCGTCGGAGGAAGCTCCAAAGAACCCATTGTGCCGTCCAACACGAATAGTTCCAGGGTGTTTGCACTGCGGGGGCGGCCGTACAGGCGAGGAGGCAGCTCAACGTGCTGGTGAACCAGGGCCTGCTCGGCATCGCTTTCTTCGAAGCGACCGCGTTCATCATTCTGCTGGTGCTGTTCCTCATTTTTCAGCGCGACCATATCAATAAATATTTCCGGTTGTGGCTTGCGGGCTGGATCTTCTTTACGCTGGCTTCGCTTGGCGAAGTGTTGATGCTGAGCCGCAATCTTACCGACTTGTGGATGGCGGTGGTGCTGGGAAAAGTGGCGGCGATGCTTCTTTTCTCCGCCGCGATGATGCAATTCACAGCCGGGACCGCGAAGCGCGGCTGGTCCGTTCTGCCGCTGGCGGGCGCAGTGTTGTTCGGATGCTATTACCTGCAGCGCGGGCTGACGCCGACCTATGGAAACGTAGCCTGGCCGACAGCACTTCTCTGGAGCGGTGTGTGCCTGTGGGCCGGTATGGTGTTGTGGAGGTCGCCGCTGCTTCAGCGCGGGCACGGAGTGCGGTTGCTCGAGGGAGTTTTCCTGCTTATCGGACTACAGGGAATTGACCGGCATATGTGGCCGGAGTATTCGTGGTTTTTGCTGCGGGTGGCGTTTGATCATTTGCTGGGAGTGGCGCTGGGCATCGCCATGGTGGTAGTGGTTTTGGAAGGAGCCCGCTCGCGAACTGTCGAGCTGAACGAAAAGCTCCGGCGGCTGACATTGTTGACGACGGCCAGCACGCAAACTTTGTCTGTGCAGGATGTGCTGGACCGCGTGCTCATCCATCTGGTGCAAAGCCTTGGAGCGACGCACGGACTGGTGCGGCTCCTGGAGGGCGATGGAGATAAGGCGCAGCTCGTGGTGCACGCTTCGGTGGGTTTCCAGCAAGAATATTTGCAGAAATACGCGAAGCTGGCGGCGAAGGAACCGTGGTCGCAGCAGGTGTTGCACCGAGACTGCGAATTCCTGCGCATGGAAGACGAGCCCGACCCCACCGTGCGCGCGCGCATGGGCGAGAGTGGAATCGGCAACGTCATTACCATGGCGCTGCCCGGCAAGGATGGACCGCTCGGGATTATCGCGATAGGTTCGACGCGAAGCGAGCACTTTCAAGCCGACGAGATTTCCTACCTGCTGAACATCAGTAATTTGCTGGGGCTGACGCTGCAAAACGTGAGGTTGTTCGAACAGGTGGCGACCGTTCAGCAGCAGTGGGCTTATACATTTGATTCCATCGGCGATCCGATTCTGGTGCACGACCAGCAAGGGCGGATTCTGCGGTGCAACCTGCGTCTGGGACATTTGCTTGGCCGGGACTCCAACGCCCTGGTTGGCCGCTCGGTCACGGACTTGCTTGCGCGGAAAAACCGAACGTATGGGATGTGCCCTTATTGCGAAGGCGCCGCAGGCGAAGGCGATGAGCGGGATCCATGGCTGCAAGGATACTTTCTTGCTTCGAACTCCACTTTTACCGATCCGGCGGGAAACCAGCTGGGGACGGTGCATGTCCTGAAGGACATTACGGAGCGCAAACGCGCGGAAGAAAAATACCGAACGCTCGTTTCGAGCGTTCAAGAAGGCGTTTTTATTTCCACGCCGCAGGGACGGTTTCTGGACTTCAATGACGCGATGATGCGCATGGCGGGTTATGAGACGCGGGAAGAGCTGTTAGCGGCGGACATTCCCGCAACCATGTTTGTCAATCCGGGAGACCGGGAGCGGCTCAAGAAGTTGTTGCAGGAACATAGTTCGGTGGCGGACTTCGAATTCGAGATGAAGCGCAAGGACGGCGAAGTACGCACCGTGCTGGAATCGTCCATCGCCGTGAAGGATCCGGCTGGAAACGTCACAGCGTACCAGGGCTTTCTGCTGGATATCACGGAACGCAAAAGAGCCGAGCAGGAAATTCGCCGTCGAAACCGCGAACTGCTGGTTTTGAATTCCATTGGGCAGACGCTGTCCGAATCCATGGATTTGAGCGATTCGCTGCATCGAACGCTGCGGCAGATGGCCGAGCTGTTCAGCCTGGACGCCTGCGCGCTGTACTTGTTCGACGCCACGGGGTCAAAGATTCGGCGGGTTGCGGCCGTCGGTCATAGATCCGAGTACGCGAGAAATTTTCCCGAAGTCGGCGTGAAGCCCGAACTGTTGCAGCATATCCGGTCGGCGCACGCGACATTTCTTTCGGTGCAGGGATTGCCGCTGCCATCCGTCTTCAAGGAGGCTCAGCGAAAAGAAGAGCTGATGTCGGCCTACATTGTGGTTCTGTGGTCGAAGGACCGCGTCATTGGCGGCCTATCGGTCGGCAGTCGTACGCCCAAGGAATTCTCGCCCGCCGATATTAATCTGCTGATCGCCGTGGGCAGTCAGCTTTCGAGTGCGATCGAGCGCACGACACTTTACGAGGAAGCCCGTCAGGCCTACGAAAACCTGCGACGAACGCAGGAGCAGCTTCTGCACAGCGAGAAGATGGCGGCGGTGGGGCAACTGATCTCGGGCGTGGCGCACGAGTTGAATAACCCGCTGACAGCTATTCTGGGCTACAGCCAGTTGCTTACGTCCAGCGGGCAGATGGGGCCGCAGGGAATCGAATACGCAGACAAGCTTTACAAACAGGCGCAGCGGACGCATCGCATCGTGCAGAACTTGCTGAGCTTTGCGCGGCAGCACAAACCGGAGCGCGTGCCCGTTCAGCTTAATCTGATTTTGGAAGAAACCCTTGCGCTGCGCGATTACGACCTGCGCATGAATCATATCCGAGTGCATCTTGAGCTGGCAGGCGACCTGCCCTATACCTCCGCCGATCCGCACCAGTTGCAGCAAGTATTTCTGAACATGGTGAACAACGCCGTGGACGCCATGCTAGAGCAGTCCAGCGAAGGAGATTTGTGGGTCAAAACGGGTGCAAGAGGCGACAGGCTGTTTATTGAGTTCACGGACAGCGGCCCAGGTGTGAAAGACGCATCGAGGGTTTTCGATCCGTTTTATACGACCAAACCTGTCGGCAAGGGAACCGGGCTGGGACTTAGCATTTGCTATGGCATTATCACGGAACACGGCGGGTCCATCCAGGTGCGCAATTTGCCTTCGCGAGGGGCCTCGTTTACGATCGAAATTCCTTATCAACCTATAAAGGCGGCGAAGGCTTCCGGTCCCGAGCAGTTGGCGGAGCCTGGCAGGGAAGCGCGCATTCTGCTGATGGATCAGGACGACTCTGTGCTGGAAGCGATCGGTACGCTCTTGCGCGGCCGCGATCACAGAGTGGAAACAGCGAGGAGCGCAGGGGATGCAATTGCGTGTCTGGAAAAGAACGAGTTTGATTTGCTCGTAGCGGATTTGGAGCTTGCCGGTAGCGGAGGGCTTAACATCTTGCACGACTGGGTTACGGCCCACAGGCCGGCGATGGCAAAGCGTTGTGTGTGGATGAGAGGCGTCAGCCTGGTTGGACGGCCTGTCAGTGAACCGCCCAGCCACGGCGACCTCACTCTCCAGAAGCCTTTTAAGGCTGCCGAACTGCTGGCTGCCGTGGACAACGTTCTAGGGAGTGTTCAGGTCGCGCCCGTTCAGCGCTGAACCGAACTAAGCCTGGCTGGAGGTTAGCGCGGCGCGTTCGCTGAGCTCCTTCATCGCAATATCCAGCCGCAGCGCCAGGCTGCCGACGAAATCGCTGAGAGAACCCAGCTCAGGAACTGGCGTAAACCCAAACTGGAATTTGAAGCGGATCAGCTCATACCGCGCATAGAAAACCAAAATCAGGCGAAAGCGTTCTATTTCTTGGGCCGCTCCGACCTTTTGTGACATCTTCGCAATCACGTTGGCCATCTGCCATAATTTCAGAAAATCGTTGCGCAGGAACGCCAGGTAGGCCAGCACAATCTTGCGGCGCTCTTTGCGCACGCTGCTGCTCAGATCCCCCGCACATCGAGAGGCCAAATAAGCGATATCTTCAGCCGCGAGCGCGCGCAGCACCTGCGGAAAATAGGTGACGTGGCGACGTTCCAATTCCTCCGCCGCCAGGGGATCCGTGGCGCGCGTCGCGGTGTTCCGCGGATCGCGCAACAACCACACGAGGAAAATCAGTACCGCCGCCAGACTGCCTGCGAAAAGCAAAAGAGAGGGATTCAATTCGAACGTGCCTCCCGTTTCCAAAGCCGCTGTAGCTTTTCGTTCAGCAATCGCAAGCGATCATTAATTTCGGGAGAAAGCCGCTGATAAGCGTCATTCGACGGCAGAGAGAGCCGCGGGTTCTCGGCAGGCAAGGGTTTCCACAGGGCAACCGCCCAGAGCAACAGCACGACAATAAACGAGAGAAGCGTTGCGGATTGCCAGAGATTCTCGTTACCGGGTAAATAGAAAATAGGTAGAAAACCCTCGTTGATCACAAGGTCCGCACAGGAGCAAAAGCAGAAGCCGATCAGAATTATTTTGTACGCCTTGGGCACAGGAATCGAGTAATACCGGATAAGCAGCAGGCAGGCCAGCATAGCAATCGCGAAAGTCCAGTTATAGGAGACATTTAAATCGAACCATTTGGCCCAGCTCCAGCTTGGATAAGTTATTTTGGCCTCGAGAATAATTACCACGGTCGCGGTGAAGATCAAAAGACGCCAGGCAAGTCCCCAAATCCCTTGGTATGGCCGCAGCACGACTCGAAGAATTTCTTTTGCGGCAAAGCCCTGCGCTACGAGCGTTATGGTTTGAGAGAACCACGCCATTTCCGTGGTTCTCGGACCAAATCCATAATGCTTATAAATAAATAGGAGGAAACCGGCCTGGCAGATGTTAAGTGCGGTGTAGGCCGTAAATAAGGATAATTTGCGGAAACTCCCCTCTTTAAACAGAAGCACCAACACGACCAGCTGAACAAGGGAGCTGCAGCCCCACAAGACAAGAACCTGGAGAGGAAGGCCAAGGCTGCTCATCGCAGCTCGATACTAGCATGTCTTAACTGGCAGATAAACAATTACTGGCAACAATAGTTATAGACAGATGGTACTGTAACTAGCTTTCTCCTCTTTGAACCGGAAATCTCCCACCAAGAGCATCCCACCTCACCGTTTGAGAGCGGGTCTTGTTCACATTAGAGAAATTCTCCGCGATTCGCCCTTACGAGGGCAAATCGCGGAGGCGCCGGGGCCTTAGTTTTATGCTACCAGCACAGGCGGTGTCGGTTGTGGAAGAGGCGAACCGCTGGCGCTGAGAATGACGACAGGTGGTGTTGGCTGTGGAAGCGGAGATCCACTAGCCCTGAGCGTGACGGGCGGCGCTGGTTGCGGCAGCGGCGATCCGCTGGCAGCCAAGCATAAAGAGTTAGGTACTTTGTTGCTAAGTATGTTGTTGACGCTGCTTACGACCGGGAGTACGATCAAAACTGCTAAAACGAGAAATGCAAGGCGAACCGAGATATTTTTCATGATGGTTGAACCCCTCCTGGGTCCAACTATCAGGAAAAACCCATACACTGAGGTGCGCCGGCTTAAAACGTTCCGTCTTCGGAACAGGGCAAACGGGCCAAATGTTCACGCAGCTCCAACAGAACCGCCGTATCATCCAGGACTTCACGTTGACCACATTGGCGGGAATCCCGAGCGAGTTTGCCAGGCTCGCGTACATGGCGTCTTTGCGCGATCTCTCCAGTGGAAAATATGAGCATGCCGGCTTGGCCGCCATGTATCCGGACGAAGCCGTTCAGCAATCGCTGCAGCTCTGCCACGAGCAAGTGTTCGAGCGGATCCTGGAAACCGCGCTTGAACAGCAGGAAACCGATTTGAAGGTTTGTCTGGAACAAATGCCCGGCGGGGTTTGCACCGCGGTGGCGCACTGGCGCCGCATGGAGGCCTACCGGGTCCTTATGCCCGAAAGCGCCCCCAGCTATCTCAAGGAACTTTTCTGCTCGAATCTCCGCGCGCTGCTGGAAATTCTCCAGGCAGACTGTTCCACGGCTCGTTTAGCCGAGTGACGATTCCCACCACGCGGCCAACTACCTCTGCTTCTTCGGGAAGACGCCAGGATTCCGGCACACATCGCGACAGTGGATGAGGTTGCATCAGCAGGCGAGTGCCATCCTGTTGAAACCATCCGCAGCGGTAACCATCCCGAAGTTCCACAAAATACATGGGGCGATCATACTCGTTGGCCCAGTTGTCGTCTTCAATGCGGCGCACGGTGATATCCACCATGACCACGCTGCCGGGGCGCAGGATCGGTACCATGCGCCGGTCCTGTAAGCCAACATATCCATACCGATGCCGGGCATTTCCGTTCCCCAGCACACCCTCCAGCTTTCCCCACTTCTCAACCATGCGGGACAGCAACTCCGTCCGCTTCGGATCGAACGCCGGGTCGAAGCGCAGCGGCGTTCGCAGCGACACGGGTGGCGCTGCCAGATGGGTCTGCGGAGCATGAAAAGCTTCGCCGTCGGGAAAGCAGTCTTCGATGGGCACGTCGTACCAGCGAAAAATATCGAGGGGATTTAAATGATAGACGACCGCGAGCGTATAAAGCTTGTGAAGGCCAGGAACGACGCCCCGGTTTTCAATATCGGCCAGGCGGCTAATATGTAGAACGAGCTCTGGACGCCCGCGACGCGCTGCCAACTCAAAACTAGCTCGTTCTACATCTCGATAAGTGAGACCAAGTCGTTCACGGGCTTGCCGTAGACGAAGTCCGGGGAGCATACTTTCCTCGGGGGGAAGAGTTGGACCTGAAGCGGAAAGTATACCAGAGTTACCATTCTGTTAAGCATTCGGAACAGGTTTCCAGTGAAATTATTCTGTGGATTTACTGTTGCAAATTTATAGTGAGTTCTACGGACAGCCCTGCGATCCTCGGCAAATAGCTATCTTCATTCTTTTTAATTGTTTGCGCGGCACAAACGGCTTCTGCGACCCCCGCAACCCTGGCTGAAATCCCACGTTTCCTAACTGGCGTCAACGCTTTCCTCCTGCGCGATTTTCCCTCAGCCGCATCTGCTATTCTGCTTGAATGATGTCCCTCTCCATACGAAACGGTGCCAGGGCTTTCTTTGGTCTGCTGTCGGCGGTCCTGTTTCTGGGCGGTGGAGGCAGTCTTTGCGCACAGCAGGCGGCCGCGGCTCCGCCCGCTGCGGTTCAGCCCAAGGCAGACACCAGCGACTTTGCCGCAGCCGCTGACGAAGTGCTCCAGCAAGTCAGCCACATCACAGGGCTTAAGCAGTTGACACCCGTAAAGAAGACTTTGCGCTCCCGCGACGAAATACGAGCGTTTGTGATCAGCGAGATGAATGAGGACAAGAACCCCGCGGCGCGTTATGCGGATGCCCGTAGCGCAGAAGCCTTCGGGCTTCTACCCAAAGGGTTTGATCTGGACAACTTCACGGTCGATTTGCTCACCGAGCAAATCGCCGGGCTCTACGATCCCGAAGCGCGCGAGTTTTACATTGCGGACTGGATTCCCTTGGATGATCAACGCATGGTCATGGCTCACGAATTGACCCATGCTCTGCAAGACCAGCATTTTCAGATTGAAAACTGGGTGAAAGCGGCGCGGCCTAATGACGATGCGGAGCTCGCACGTGAATCCTGGCTCGAAGGCAGTGCCATGGCTGCCATGATCGATTACCTGCTGAAGGGCACGGGGCGTGCGGTTCAGGATTTGCCGGCGATCGATCCTTCGATGTTTGCCGGTGACATGACGAAAACGCCCAAGCTGCAGGAAGCGCCCGCGTTTCTGCGCGATTCCATGATCTTTCCGTATTTTGCCGGATTGACTTTTTCCCAGGCTATCCTCAAGCCGGCCGGATGGAGCGGCGTTTCGGCCGTTTTTGCGAAGCCGCCGCTTTCCACACAGCAGATTATGCATCCGGCGCTCTACAAATCGGGCAAAGTTCCCGCGCAGGTGAAGGTGCCATCCATCGAGAAGCAGCTCGGCGAAGGCTGGACGAAGCTGGATGAAAACGACATGGGCGAGTTCGGCTGGCTGGAAATCCTGAAACAGTTTATAGGAGAGGAAAAAGCCAAGCCGCTGGCCGCCGCTTGGGAGGGAGACCGTTACGCAGTCTACGAACAGAAAAAGACCAAGAAGCTTGTGCTTATCGCGCGCTTGAAGCTGGATAGCGAAGAACATGCGGAACGCTTTTTTGCCGCTTATGCTGGTGCGTTGGTGAAAAAACATGGAGGTGCGGAAAGCGCGCCAGAATCGCCTAATTTCTTTTCGTTCGATACGCCGGACGGCGGAGTTTTTCTTCGGTGCTTTGCGACGGAGTGTATCTCCGTAGAGGGTACGACGCGGGCTGTGTTTGACAGCGTCAATGACATGAGCGGATTGCCCGCCGCGCCGGGCAGTGCCAAGGCAGTTGCCGCGAAGCAAACGCAGAAAACGAACGCAGCTTCTCTCCGAATACTGCGCGAACTTGCTCCCGTTTTTGATTAGAGAGATAGCCTCCTGATCCCAGCTTTTGCGGTCCTTTTCCTGGCCGCCAGACGATTAATCCGAAACAGGAATTTTTCAGAGAGGCGCGCGATCCGGGCTGCTGCGTAGGGATCGCGCGAGTTCGCTCGTGTGCGCTGCAGCTTGGCCAGGCCGAGGCGCGCGAATTCTTCGGCGCGAACGGAGTCTTTTGCGCGGCGTTCATAGTGAATCGCGAGTTGTTCGCAGGCCAAAACGCCGTCTTGCGGATCGGAAACGAGTTCGCCCCAAAGGGCGGCGGCTGCATGGTGGTCGCCGCGGCGTTTCGCAAGTAGCGCAAGCTCGCGCCGTGCGCGCTGGCGGAATTCGGCGGGGAGCCCAAAGTCGAGCGCTTGCGTGCAAGCTGCTTGCGCGCGATCGGAATCGCCCCGGCGCTCAAGAAATCGCGAAAGTCCAAATAAATCGAGGCTGTCCACTCCATCGCGATCTTCGTCTTGGGAAGCCAGCAGCGTGTTGATCTTGCCGAAAAGCGCCGCGAGTCCACGCAAGTCCATTTGATTGTGGCGGACAACGCCAGCCAGAGGCGCCGAGGAACCGCCGCGAAGATAGTCAAAATAATATTGCGGGATGAGGGAGGAAGCGACATCGTCTTCGCGATGCCAGCCGAGACGCGGCGCATCAAGGACGTGGCGCTCCAGTTCGACAAGACGGACGGAGCCGAGGCGCAGCTTCCACAAAGCGCGCGCCGGATGGAGAAGATCGAGATGCGCGGCCAATCGTGGCGCCGAGATAGCGCGCGTCATGGTGAAGCGATTCTCGAGAAGCGGCCAATCGAAGGATTTGCCGTTGAAAGTAACGAGAACGGGTCGTTCCGCGAGGCGCGCTGCCAGTTCGTGAAGGACCGAATGCTCTTCGGAAAAATCGCGCATGAAGAACTGTTCGACCTGGAGGCCGCCGCCGTCCCACCAGGCAATGCCGACGAGAAAAGGATAGGTGCCTGTGCCGCCGGCCAAACCGGTAGTTTCGGTGTCGAGGAAGAGCCATCGGGCCGTATCTTCGAGCGCGGCGCGTGTGCGTCGCGTCAGAGATTCGTCGCGGCCGCGCGACAGCAGCTCGAGCGCGACGCCGGATGGCTCGCAAAATTCGGGGGAGGAGAACCAGTTTCGAAGAGCAAGATGCTCGCCGAAGTGGTTTTTTGCGACACCCGCGCCGATAAGCCGCGCCAGCGAGTCTTCTTCATTGGGCGCGCGCAGAGCGGCTGGACGCGATGGCGCAGGCCGTGCGGGTCTTAGCGCAGCGAGCCTCGAGAATTTGTCGGGCGAACTTGCCATCTACCCACACAACCTGTCGAGAATGGCGAGCGCAGCTTCTTTGGTACGGGGGACGAGGTCGCCCGCTGGCCCGACGCAGGAAGGGCAGCCCTGCTCGCAGGCGCATGCGGCGATTAGTTCCCGCGTTTTATGGATGAGCAGATCGTGTGACCGGAAGAGCGGTTCGGAGAAACCGATGCCGCCGGGGTAGGCGTCAAACAAATAGAGATTGGGCTCGAAGAATTCCTTCAGGTTCGAGCGCGACACGTCGCTAAGCCGCGTCGGTGTGAAATCGTCAGCCGCGGGCGCCAGGGGCGCGGAATTCTCCGCCCCAATTACCGAGGTTTCCAGATCAGGCTGGGGCGGACGTTCGCCGATGGCGGTGCCTAAATCGCGGCCGTCGCACATGAGCAGGAGCGTGGCTACCGACGCGAGCGCGTGCAGCATGCCGAACATGCCGCTCTGGCGTTCGCTGACGCTGTACGGCAGCGATTCGAGCAGCGGCCTTTCCAGCGTGATCCAATACGATGTCGTGTGCATTTCGTTTTCGGGGAGTTCCAGTTTTCCGTCGCCTATATTTTCGTTGGTGAAGAATTTTATTTTCTTGAAGCCGATGACCTGCGAACGGACAAGCACGTCGCCATGAGAATGCAAATTTGCCAAGCCTGAAGAAGAGGAGGAAGTGGCGGATGCCTCGAGGATGCGCACTTGCGTGTAGCGTACAGCATCGGTGTAGTAATCGACATCCACTTGCTTCACATACGCTTTGCGCTCTTTGAAATCTAGATGCTCGACGTGGTATTGCTGCCCGCCGTGAATATAGATGGCCTTTTCGTGAAGAAAGATCAGCGCGCTGGGAAAATCTACTTCGCCAATGACGTTCGGTGCGCCCGTTATATCAATGATGATGAAGTTGTCGCTGGAGATGGCGCGCAGGCTGATGGTGTCCGCCGGATAAGCTTCGTGCGTCCAGTGATAGTGATCCCCTGCAAGGTGCAGGTATCCAGCTTCCGCGAGCCGCGCGCAGAGATCGGGAATGTCCACTTCGCCAAAATGTTCTCCGGGAGCAATCGGCAATTCAAACGCCGCGCATTTCAAATGATTCACGAGGATTTCCAGATTGTCAGGCTGAATGAAAGCGTGCTCGGGCGTATTCCCGAAAAAATAATCCGGATTGCGCACCATGAACTGATCGAGCGGCGAGGAAGAAGCCACCATCACCGCGCACGAACTGCCACTGCGGCGCCCGGCGCGTCCTGCGCGCTGCCAGGTTGCGGCAATCGAACCGGGGTAACCCGCCATTACAACCGTGTCGAGCGAGCCCACATCAATCCCGAGTTCCAGAGCGCTTGTGCTGACCACGCCGCGAATGCGGCCATCGCGCAAGCCGCGCTCGATTTCGCGCCGCTCGTTGGGCAAATAGCCGCCGCGGTAGCCGCGAATCGTTTCCTGCTTTCCAGGCGCCTGCGGGTTGGCCTGCTGCAAGTAGGTCAGCAGGATTTCCGTCTGCAAGCGTGAATTGGCAAAAACCAGCGTCTGCAGGTCGCGTTTTAGGAATTCCTGCGCGACGCGCGAAGTTTCGTTGACGTAGCTTCTCCGGATACCGAGCGCGCGATTGACCACCGGCGGGTTGTAAAAAACGAAGGTCTTTTCACCCGCGGGCGCGCCGTTTTCGCTGAGCACATCCACATCTTTTTCGAGCAGCCTCGCTGCCAGCTCCCCGGGATTTGCGATCGTCGCGGAGCAACAGATAAATTGCGGCTCGCGGCCGTAAAAATTCGCGATGCGCCGCAGGCGCCGCAACACGTTGCAAAGATGGCTGCCGAAAACGCCTCGGTACGTGTGCAGCTCATCGATCACGATGTAACGCAAGTTCTCAAACAAGCGCGTCCAGCGCGTATGGTGCGGCAAGATGCCGGTGTGGAGCATGTCCGGGTTCGTGAGCACCACATGGCCCTTTTCGCGGATGGCGCGGCGCGCGTCTGCGGGAGTGTCACCGTCGTACGTGAAAACGCCGAAGCAATTATCGAGGCGCTGGTTCAGATCGTAGAGTTCCGCGAGTTGATCTTGCGCCAAAGCTTTCGTCGGAAAAAGATAGAGCGCGCGCGTATCCGGCCTTTCCAGGATTTCGTGCAGCACCGGAAGGTTGTAGCAAAGTGTTTTTCCGGATGCCGTCGGAGTAACCACAACAATATTTTTTCCGGCATGAACCGCTTCGGTGGCGGCCGCCTGATGCGTGTACGATTGGCGAATGCCTTTGGCGTTGTACGCGGCGACGAGAGCAGGGTGAACCCAAGCGGGAAACGCGGCGAATTGCGCGTTGCGCGCGGGGAAGTAGCGGATCGCCGTGAGCACATCGCCGTTGATGTCGCGCGTGGCCAGCGTGTCGAGCACTTCGCGCACGCGCGTTACCGCTGTGCCGCTGGCATTTGCAAGCGAGTTTGCGGCGGCACGCACGGCGAGGGATTGGGACATTGAGGAGCCTCCAATAATTCGCCTTTTCTTCGCCAAGGCTAACATGCAGGAATTTCCGCTGCAACAGGGAAGTGCATGCTGTTTCGTCAGCACATTGATCTGTCCGTTGAGCCGGTATAATGGCCGGCGGCTATGGAGTGGACTCCCGCGTCCGTCATTCGCTGGCTCTTTGCTGCGAGGAGTGGTCCATCGGACCGCTTTGCTTCGCGGTGGATTTTTCTTCGAGCGCTCGGCGCGATCTATTTTTCGGCTTTTTTCTCGCTCACCTTTCAGATCCGGGGACTTATCGGCCCGCAAGGGATTCTTCCTGCGAGCGAGTATCTAAAAAACGTGGCCGAACAAGCCGGCTACGCGCGGTATTGGTATGTGCCGAGCGTGTTCTGGTTTTCGAGCAGTTCGGCAGCGATGACGGCGCTGTGTTGGGTCGGCATGGCGGCGTCGTTGTTGCTCGTACTTAATCTTTGGCCACGCGGGATGCTGGTTATCTGCTTCCTCTGTTTTCTTTCGTTTGTCAGCGCTGCACGGGAATTTTCCGGTTACCAATCCGACGGCATGCTGCTTGAAGCTGGATTCCTCTCGCTCTTCTTCGCGCCGGGTGGCGTGCGCCCGGGCTGGGGAGAAACGCGGGCGCCGGTGCGGGCGGCGCTTTACCTGCTGCTCTGGGAATGGTTCCGTATTTATTTCGAATCCGGCATCGCGAAAATCGGAAGCGGCGACCCCGAATGGCGCCACTTCACGGCGATGGACGACTACTATCAAAATGGCCCGCTGCCGACGTGGGTGGGTTGGTACGTGGCCCAACTGCCGCATTGGTTTCATGCAAGTTCGGTGTTCCTGACGCTGGCGCTCGAACTGGTTTTGATCTGGGCGGCGTTTCTGCCGCGGCCGTTTCGCATCGCGCTTTTTTTCGTTGTGACGCCGTGGCAAATCGGCATCATTCTTACGGCCAACTACACGTTTCTGAACTACCTGGTTCTGCTGCTGGCTATTCTGCTGCTCGACGACCGCTTTTTGTTCCGATTTTTCCCTGCCCGGTGGGGTAAGGCTCTACGTAAAAGGTCCGTTGAGTCCGACGTCGATGAGGTCTCCACGGCTGGCGACAAACTCTCGATTTGGGGCGGAAACGCGAGCGCACCCGCAAAAGAAACATCAACCGAAAATTCAGAAACGAAAGCGGCTTCGCGCGGCCCCTGGAAGAGAGTCCGCGCCGCTTTCGCGCCCCTTCGCATTGCCATTGTTGCCGTGTTCCTATCGTGGATTTTCTATGCTACGACCGTGCAAATGGTCTGGATGATCGCTCCTGTCGGCTTGCCAACGTCACCCGTCGCCTTGCTCGATCCGTTTCGCATCGCCAACCGTTACGGCCTTTTTGCGGTGATGACGCGTGGCCGCTACGAGATTGAGTTCCAAGGCTCTAACGACGGACAAACCTGGACGGCCTATCCGTTCCGCTACAAGCCGCAGCGGTTGGACAAAGCTCCCGGCATCTACGCGCCCTATCAGCCGCGTTTTGATTGGAATTTGTGGTTCGCGTCGCTCGGCGAATGGAGAGACAATCCGCTCGTTTTGCGCACGGAACAGCGACTGCTATCGAACGATCCGGACGTGCTCGCGCTCTTCGCTGCAAATCCATTTCCCAGCGGACCGCCGCGCCATGTCCGAGCCGTTCTTTGGCAATATTGGTTTACCTCCAGAGCAGAGAGAAAGACGACCGGCCATTGGTGGCGGCCGGAGCTGCTCGGGCTTTACGCTCCGGCGATCGAGCTTGAGCCCAACGGCAAAGTCGGCGTCACAGAATGGCCTGAGGCGTTGCCGCCGCATGAATAGTTTTGTTTTAGGAGCGCAGCTGCGCGGCGTTTGGCCCGCGGCTTTAGCGGCTTGGGCGAAGTATCAGGAATGCGCCGGCAAAAAGCAGAACTGCGGAGGTGCCGAAAGCAGCCTGAACGGACACGGCGCTCCAGAGAAATCCAACGAGCAGGCTCGAAACAAAATCGCCAACCGCATTGACCGCCGCCAGCGTGCCAAACGCCATGCCGTGCTGTTCCTTGGGAACCAGTTCGGCAGCGACAGAATCTTCGAGCGCGTCTTCCGTTCCGAAAAAAAGACCGGCCAGTACAAAGATCGCCGCGAGCAGCCGCAGCGAATGTGTCCCGGTACAAAGTAGAAGTGCGGTAACCCCCGCAACTGCATATCCCGCGGCAAGAACCCGCTTGCGCTGCGGAACAAAATCGCTGAGCCATCCGCTGGCGTAAGCAGAGCCCGCGGAAAACGCGTTGTGCAAGGTATAAAGCCCTACCGCTATACTGGCCGCGCGTGCGAGCCCGTACTCCGGCGCAAGAGCGCGCGACGCATACAGGATCAGCAGCGAATGCGAAAAATCGCCCATTCCAAACACGCCCGCCCCCAGAAGAAAACGCCGGAAGGGCACTGGCAGATCGCGAATGCCCATTAAAAACGAACGCTTCGGCTTCGCGGCGAGCGGACGCTCCCGCACGAACAGCCAGAAAGCAGCCACTGCCATCAGCCCGGGGACAATCGTCCAAAGAAAGACTTTTTGATAGTTGTGCCCCGTTTTTTCCAGCAGCCATAGCGCCGTGAGCGGCCCGGCAATCGCTCCGATGGTATCCATCAGTCGCTCGAGTCCGAATGCCCGGCCATAAGCACCCGGCTCGACATCCGCCGCAAGCAGCGCTTTTTTCGCGGGCGAACGCACACCGCGTCCCAGCCAAGCCGACGCCCGGCCAATGAGCACTTGGTATGCATGCGTTGCAAACGCGAACGAACCGGTCGAAAGAGCGGTAACAAGGTAGCCAAAAAGCGCCAGCGGTTTGCGATGCTTAAGGCGATCCGTAAAATAGCCCGCGCTCAGCTTCGTGAAGCTCGAAAGCCCGTCAGCGACGCCCTCAATGACTCCGAGCCACGCCGGCCCCGCTCCAATTGCGGCGAGAAATGCGGGCAGAATCGCTGTGGCCGTTTCGTGGCTCCAGTCGCTAAAAAGGCTGGTGAGGCCAACTCCGAGAACGGTGCGGTTAAGCCACGATTTGCTGCGTGAGGTCTCGGCCATGAGAGGAGAGTTTACAGGCCGTGGTTTGTAGTTTAGAGAAAAATCTAATTTGCTTTGCCGGACGAGCGCGGAAGTTTTGGTTGCGAGCTGTTTTCTCTGGAATCTTTTATTTTTTCGCGGCGCGATAGAGGATAACGCGAACTTTTTCGAGGGTAATCAGACCGCCTTCCACCATTTCGTCCAAGCGCGGCAGCATCTGATCGATGCGTTCCGTGGATTCGATCACTTCGACGATGATGGGCAGATCCTGCGACATCCGCAGAATTTTGTCCGTGTGATACACGCTCGAACCGCCGTAGCCGCCAACGCCGCGCAAAACGGTGGCGCCGGAAAATCCCTCTTTGCGGAACAAACCGACAATCGCTTCATGAAGCGGCTTGCCGTGCCATTTGTCCGATTCGCCGATGTGAATGCGCATTAGGGTGCGCTCGCCCTCGAATTTTTCGTGTGTCATAGCAACTCCTAAAACCGGGCAACTCTTAAAACCTGTTTGCCAGGCGAATTCCCGCCACGGAAAGAAACAAACCAATCACCACGCTCGCGCTTACATACGTCGTCGCGCGGAGCCATTCTCCCGCTTCCAGCATTTTCGCGGTCTCCCAGCCGAAGCTGGAAAAAGTGGTGTACCCGCCAAAGAATCCGACGGCAATAGCCATGCGCCAATCCGGCGAAATCACCATGCGATTCAGAGTGAATTGCCCAATCAGCCCAAGAAAAAAGCAACCGGTCAAATTAATCAGCAGAGTGCCATACGGAAACGCGCCGCCCATGCGGCCTTGCACCACGCCTTGCAAGCTATAGCGTGCCAGCGTTCCAATGGCTCCAAAAACAGCGATCAGAAGGATGCGCAAAGTATCTCCATTCCGCTTTCACCCGCGGCGCTTAATAAAAAAACTCCTGGAGCCGCGTGGCTGCCAGGAGTCATCAGAGCCCGCAAACTGTGCCGGCACGGTTTAGGCGAACTCCATCGCCTTCGAAATGTGCTTCCAACAAAAGTCTACCGCCCGCTGGATTGCTAAGCAATATGCCTTATTCCGGGATGTGTTTCAGCTTGCGGCAGGAACAGCGTTCAGGTGGAACGTGCGCAACACGCGGACGGCGCAGTGCGCGAACCTAAAGGTCCGCCACTACTCGCCTCTACTGACGATTCGCGGGGGCGACGCTCTTTCCTTGAATAACTACGGCCCGCACTTTTTCCAGCGCGTGGATGTCGCTGAGCGGATCGCCTTCGACAGCGACGAGATCGCCTTCCTTGCCCGTTTCAATCGTTCCTAATTGGTCGAGCCCAAGCAATGCCGCACTGGTTTTCGTCCCGGAAACAAGAGCCTGCTGCGGCGTCATTCCATACTTCACCTCGCTGATCATTTCGTCGCGCACGGTTCCGGTCCCCGGCCCATAAGAGTGGTCCGAGCCGGCCGCAATCGTTACGCCGGAATGAAGCGCGAGCTGAAAGCTCGGAAAATGAGTTTTCGCGAGCGCATTGACCTTGGTGATCACATACTCCGGGAAATGCATCTTCACGCCGTTTGCCACGCTTTCTTCAACAACGAAAACCGTGGGCACAAACACGACGCCGCGGCTCTTCATAAAGTCCGCCGCTGCCTGATCAAGTTCTGACCCGTGCTCGATCGAGTCCACGCCTGCTTCGAGCGATGCGCGAATGCTACGAATATTTTCCGCGTGCGAAGCGACCTTGACGCGGGCCATGTGCGCCTGCTGCACAACGGCTTTCAGTTCTTCAAAGGAGAGCTGTTCGGAAGTCGGCGAATCGAGCGGTGAAAGTACGCCTCCGGAAGCCATCACTTTGATCACGCGCGCTCCATACTTAAGCTGCAAGTGCACGGCTTTTTCCGCGTCCGCAGGCGAATTCACAAAGCCATGAAGCGGCGTATAAAAATCATCCATGGGCAGATAAGGCGGCTCAGCATGGAAATCACCGTGCCCGCCAGGAATGGAAATAGGATGCGACGCCGGAACAAGATGAGGGCCGGGAATCGTGCCATCTTCAATGGCATCCTTCAGCGCGACATCAATGAATCCCTGCGTTCCCAATACGCGAGCTCCGACAACGCCGGAGGAAAGCGCGTAGCTCATGGCCTTGCTGCCGCGCAGCGCAGCGAGCGGCTCGGAGACCGCAGCGCCGAATGCTCCCGACCAGATGTGGATGTGCGCATCCACAAAGCCGGGCACGACGGTGTAACTGGAGAGATCAATCTGCTCCGCGCCGCCGGGGACAGAAATGTCTTTGCCGACGTCGGTAATCCTGCCGTCGGTGATCACCACGACCGCGGGCGAGAGCGGAGCCTTCTCCGCGTCATAGATGAGCTTGCCGCAACGCACAAAAACTACTTTCGGCGGCGAGGCAGACGCTCCCAGCGTACCCAGCACGCACGCGAACCAAGCAATCAGAATTTTTCGCATCCAATTCTCCCTTTTGTGTTCTGCCTTTGTGCGGCGCAAGTGTCCAGCGTGGCCTTCGCTGATGAAATCACAGCGCGTCAGCCTAATTCGGGCGGCGACCCATGTCAATGGAAGCCGTCATTGAAGTGTCAACCCTCGTTAGAAATGTCCCCTTTCTTACCTCGTTAGAAATGGCCCTTTTGGGTGGTGTTGTTTTGTGGCTTGTTTGTTTCGCGGATGTTGTCCGCAGCGAAGCCCTGCGGAGCCCGAAGGGCGGAGCGCTTAGGG
>CAJCHZ010000041.1 GCA_903970165.1 Betaproteobacteria bacterium | reverse complement strand
CTGGCGGTGAAATGATGAATGGCTTACGAGGACAGGTCAAAATGTCGAAACGCATGGAATTGGCGGTAATGCTGGGAATCGCTGGAGCTCTGTGCCCGGTGTTTTGTGCGGGCGCGCAGGCGCAGGAGGGCGGCAGGGTCAATGTGGGTATCGATTACAACTACGTGCGGACCAACGCGCCTCCGGGAGGATGCGGGTGCTTCAACCTGCAGGGCGGCGACGGTTGGCTGTCGTTCAACTTCTCGCGGCATTTTGCGATAGTTGGCCTGGTCAGCGGACAACGCGCTTCCGATATAAATGGGTCGGGGGAGGATCTGACGCTGACGTCGTTCGTGGCCGGGCCGCGGTATAGCTTCGCAGTGAAGCGGCGATTCGCGCCGTTCGCGCAAGTGCTGCTGGGTGGGGCGCATGCGAGTGGGAGTTTGGCGCCAGATAACATCCTGGTTGATAGCTCGTCCAACGCTTTCGCGATGCTCGCGGGCGGCGGGCTGGATATAGGGCTGAACCGGCACTTCGCCATACGGGCGCTGGAAGCGGATTATTTTATGACGCGCTTTAACAATGGCGTGAACGAGAGGCAGAACAATATTAGGCTGAGCGCCGGAGTTGTGGTTCGATTTTAATCCAAAGAGGGGACGATGCGAAAAATTTCCAGAGACAGACTCCGCGAAATCCGCACCATATTCGCTCCGCGTTAAAAATCCGCCGCTTATACGCCACGCCTAAAAACGTGGAGTTTTTTATGAACAGAAACATTCGACCCGCCAGAAACTCGTAAGTCGCAAAACAAAACATTCCCTGACCCACGTCGTGAGCTTGGCCTCACCTTACAGAAGGCGGACTTGCGCTACCGGATTTGCTATTGGCGACTTCAAATGATCCCGAACCTACATATCCAAGCGTGCAGGAAATCGCTGACGCTTGGAATCGTAATAAGCGAAGAGCCGAATACTTCAGCCAAAACAGAAAGAAAGGCATTTATACGTTCCAAGATCATGCCATTGAAGAACTGCTCGATTGAGGGTTCAGCAAAGTCTGCGCAGCACGGAGATAACTCTCCGGCGTAACGAGAGAGCACCGAGCAAACCTGCACTTCCTACCCGTGATTTCTACCTGTGTTATGGGCAGAACGCCCGGAAAGACGCTCTTCCATTCTCTGGAAGGCGTTGTATCTTGTAATCGTAGTAGGTTGACACGGTGGAGGTTTGGGGTTCGAGTTCCCCGGGCCTACTATTGATTTCACTTGGCAAAAACCACCAGAAAACTTCACCTGTAATTCTTCACCTGTAAAGTGGGTGGGTTCTGGCCAAAGGGCATTCCCGATATTGTGTGTGTGAAATTACGAAAGCTGTACAATGTAGCTAATTGTGCCCAACGATGAAACCGCTTCTGGCGTTGCTAAATACTGACCCAACGCAGATTGATTTGCTCTCCATTGAGCAGATTGTGGCCCTGTGCGGGAAAGGCAAGCTGACTGATAATTCAGACTGTTCGGTTGACCTCCGAGAATATTTGCGATTAGCGAAAAGTGAGAATCTCGGCAAATACCTCCAGACATGTCTTTTGAGCCCATTCGAACGAAGTGGACTGGTCCTTCAGGACATTGTCAATGAATTTGGACGTCGCCTCGACTACACAGTGGAAAATGGTCTCTATCAAGGCAAACACAATGCTATCGGTTTTGATGGCCTTTGGGTCGATTCGAATGGTCACAGCCTCGTAACAGAGGTCAAGACGACTGACGCCTACCGAATCAATCTAGATACGGTGACGGAATATCGCGAGGCTCTGATAACAACTGGAAAGGTAACGAAGGAATCGTCCGTTCTTATCGTTGTGGGTCGGCAGGACACAGGCGACCTCGAAGCGCAAGTTCGAGGCTCAAAGCACGCTTGGTCTATACGACTTATCAGTGCAGATGCTCTCGCAAAACTGGTCGCCTTGAAAGAGAACGGTGATTTAGATTCCGTTGCGAAAATCCATGAACTGCTAATCCCATTTGAGTACACAAAACTCGACAAAATTATCGAGATAACATTTACGGTAGCTAAAGATACTACGGCTGTTCTAAACGAGGAACGGGCTGAGGATACGGACTCTTTAGCCAGCGGACAAGACGGGGTAAAACAGCAGCACACGCCGCCGGAAATGATTTCCGCGCTCCGGAACTCCATCCTTGAGTCGTTGACGCATTCCTATGCCCCACTTGTAAAGAAAAGTCGGGCGCTCTATTGGAGTGCGGACAAGTCTGTGCGGTTGGTTGTCACAATATCCAAAAGGTACGAGACAGGCGAGGGGGGTTATTGGTACGCGTACCATTCTGATTGGGATACGTTCCTGAGTGAAGCGGCACAGGGCTTTTATGTTTTGGGGTGTATTGGACGAAAAGAAGCTTATGCTTTGCCATACGCTTGGATACATTCGAGGCTGAAGAACCTGAACCATACGGAGCGAGAGGGCAAAAACCATTGGCACATTATTCTCAATCCGGATGAGACTGGCACCCTGACTTTACGGCTGAACAATGGACAGAACGAACAACTAGAAGATTTCAAGATTGTGCTGGCGAATTAATGTTTGGAACCCGCGAATATGCATTTGCGCCGTTGCGCCAATGCCTCGCCTCACTCGTAACGATGCAGAGGCTTTTTGATATCTGTGTTCAAGGTCTTGATATTGTTGCGCGTCCACAAGGGGTCCCCAAGAGTCTCCCACATTCAGAAGACAGAAAACCTGGAGACGAACTCGACTTCTGCCTAAGCCTCGACCATGCAGAGTTTTCGCAGAACGAGCGCGAACAGGGATTGCCTTTCCTGCACTCCTACACGCTCGTTTCCGTCTGGGGTGCTCTTGAAGCAGGAATCGAAGACATGCTCGTAGGGATTCTTCTTAATGAGCAGGAGGTCCTTGCGAGCGATGAATTGGCGAAGATTAAGATTCCGCTGGGAACATTTGGAATGTGTTGTCAGTGCGCCTGTTGCGTCTTATATTAAGTGACGGACTACGGAAAGTGCGCCCGCCTGAACTTAAAAGGATGTCCCACGACGTGCCCACGCTGCCAAGACTAAATCCCTACGAACAGGCCGATTGCCCACGGCCGCAAGCGACTGCGAGTTCGCCTCAAGGCTTCCGTATTTTCGGTGTAGCCCTTCGCGGGGCGGAGATCGTGGAATCGCCCGCGTCCGAGGATGCAAAGCGGCGTTTAAGGACATCATGGATTTTTACCGCGGCTGGACCGCTGGCGATTCTGATGCTGCTTGTCACCAACGGAGTAGGTTGGACCTTCTCGCTGAAGTTCGCCGGAATGTCCGTTTACGTTGTGTGGGCATGGTATTGGGGATTTATAGCTTTGATGAATTTTCTTACGGGTTCCGACAAAAGAGTCGAAGCTGCAACAGATCTCACTACAGCTTTCTCTGGTCCTGCCGCTGTGATATTTGGGATAGACAGTGGCATTGCTTTTATTGCCGTGGTCGCTTTGGGAATCCTATTGGGAGTTGTATACGGGACGCTTGGGGGCGGCATTCGCGAATTTCTCAAATACAGAAGTATGGCCAGAAACCCCGGCTTGCAAATGGAATAGGCGGCAAAATAAAAAGCAGCGGCGTAAACCCGCCGCTACGTACATAACGAGGTCGCCGACCTAGGGTTCCCTTCGGTTGCGATCTTGAAATTGTCCAGGCGATTAAGAAATCCCTGTGCTCGTCGTAGAATTCCATTACATCAATAAACGTGCCAAATCTGAAACGCTTGCCTTCCTCCAATTGGTAGCACCGATGAGGGTCCGGTGCGGTTCGGTCTTCACAATGAATTTCGTAACGGACGCTTGCGGACTCCACTATCGCGGAATGTTTCGTTCCGTTGTCGGTGAGCCGCTGGACGACAACAGTGTTACTAATTTCGTATTCATACACGCCGACGCCAATTCCTGCGAGCAGCGCGGCCGATGCCAATGACACAAGCAGAGTTTTCACGAAAGAACCTCCCGATTCCTAAGTTGCTTCCATATCGATGATGCGCGGAGGTTGAATTACTTACCGGAATTTAGAAATTCGGCCTGGAAGCGGCGAAAACAGCGCCTTGGAGCTAAACCAAGGCCGTCAGGTTGAGTGCGAATGACTCTATTGCTGGGGTTCCTGAGATTCGATTTCGGATTTTGTGACTTTTTTGGAGACTTGGGATGGAGTGGGGAGTTGCGAGAGATCCCAACCGCCGCCGAGAGCTTCAATTAATTGGACAGACGCAGTCATGGCTTGGGTGCGGAGAGTCGCTAAAGTTTGCTGGTCGGAGAGCAGAGTGGTTTGCGCCACCAGGACGTTCAGATAGGTATCCACGCCGGTAAAGTAGCGGGCTTTTGCCAACTCAAGATAGCGTTCAGCGGACTGTTCTGCTTCCACCTGCTGCCGGATCTGTTTCGAGAGGATGCGCACGGCGGCGAGATAATCTTCCACTTGCTGGAAAGCGGTCAGGACCGTTTGGCGATAACCGGCGACATCCGCGTTGTAGGTTGCAAGATACTGCAGGACGGTGGCTCGGCGAAGGCCGGCGTCAAAGATCGTCTCGGAAAGCGAAGGCCCAACGGACCAAATTCGGCTTGGCCAAGTAAAAAGATTTTGAATGGAAGAGCTCTCCAAACCGGCCTCCGCGCTGATGGTCAGGTTCGGATAGTAAGCAGCGACGGCAATTCCAATTTGGGCATTTGCGGCGGCCATAGTTCGCTCGGAAGCGGCGATATCAGGCCTGCGTTCGAGAAGTTGCGACGGAATACCAATGGGAATTGCGGGGGGGACCAATTCGAGCGGCTTGACGGGAATCGAGAATGTGGACGGATTGGTGCCGATGAGCACGGCGATGGCGTGTTCATATTGCGCGCGCGCAACGCCCAGATTGGTGCCCTGCGCTTCGGCACTCTCGAGGGCGTTCTGTGCCTCGACGAGTGAGATCTGATCATCCACGCCCGTTTCATAGCGCGCGCGGGCCAGGTCTACTGACTTCTTATCGGCATCAATGGTTTCGTCGAAGATTTTCTGCAAAGCATCCTGGCCGCGAAGTTCAAAGAGATACATGGCGAGGCTGGCTTGCTCCGTGAGCTTCTCGTTTTCGAGGTCAGCGGCGCTGAGTTGCGCGTTATATTGCTGTTCATGGATCAGGCTGCGAACCTTGCCCCAAAGATCCGGCTCCCAGGAAGCAGAAACGGGCAGAGAATAAATTCCAGTCTCGAGTCTTGGCGTTACGGTCGCAGTGCCACTCCCTGAACTGGAGCCAACCGGAATACTGCTTACAGTTCCCGAAGTGCGCGCCTTCTGGAAAGAGGGGTTGATGGCCACGGTGGGGTAAAGCTGCGACCGGGCCTGCGCAACCAGGGTGCGCGCTGCCATAAAATTTTCAAACGCCTGCTTGATATTCTGGTTGTCAATGTTCAGCTGATCTTCGAGCTTGTTTAGCTCGGCATCGTTATAAATTTCCCACCATTTGCCGTGGAGCATGGCATCGCCGGGTTGCGCGACTTTCCATTCACCAGCATCGGGGAACTGCGTGGGAGACTCTTTGTAGGAGGGTGGCGGCGGCTGAACGGTGGCGGCCGGCTGATGATATTTCGGCCCAACCATGCACCCCGCAAGCGAGAGAGCCGCAATGGCGGAGCCGAATAAGATTTTGCGTTGAAAGGTATGCATGACGTTTGGCTCCGGACTACCCTTCCGCGGCAGGGGCGGGTGCACCCGTTGGATGGAGCGAGCCGCTCTTTTTCCCCTGAAACTTCAGCCGCAGACGATCGAGGGTGAGATAGACGACGGGAGTGGTGTAGAGCGTAAGAAGCTGGCTCACGATGAGTCCTCCAACGATGGTAATCCCGAGCGGCCGGCGCAGCTCTGAACCGGTGCCCGTTCCAAATGCCAGAGGCAGCGCACCGAAAAGTGCAGCCATGGTGGTCATGAGGATGGGGCGGAAGCGCAGCATGCAGGCTTCGAAGATGGAGTCTTCCGTGTTCTTGCCGTGCTCCCGCTCGGCTTGCAGAGCAAAATCGATCATCATGATGGCGTTCTTCTTTACGATGCCGATGAGCAGGACGATTCCAATGATGGAAATGACGTTGAGATCCTGTTTGAAGAGCATGAGAGCAAGCATGGCGCCGACACTCGCGGAGGGCAGAGTTGAGATGATCGTCAGTGGATGTACGAGGCTCTCGTACAGGACGCCAAGAACAATGTAAACCGCAAGAAGTGCGGTGAGCACCAGGATGGGTTCGCTGCTTAGGGATTGTTGATAAGCCTGGAGTGTTCCTGCGAAAAAACCAAGGAGCGTGGAAGGCACACCGAGGCGCTGCTTCATCTCCGCGATACTCAGCGTGGCGTCGCTCAGCGAAACGCCGGGAGCAAGATTGAACGAAACAGTGACCGAGGGAAAAAGTCCCGTGTGATTGATGGCGAGCGGTATTGTGCTTGACTGGCTCGAAGCCATGGTAAGCAAAGGGACGTTTCCGACGGCAGTGACACTGCTGCTTCCCGCGGGGTGAAAATAGATGTTCTTCAGGCCATCCGGAGTTTGGTAATACTGCGGATCGACTTCCAGAACAACATAGTATTGGTTGAGCTGAGTATAGATAATCGAGACTTCGGATTGGCCAAAGGCGCTGTAGATGCCGCTATCGAGAGACTGCGCGGTTTGCCCAAGTTTGGCGGCGGTGACGCGGTCGTAATTCAGCAAAATATCAAGGCCGCCATTTTGCTGGTCGGAGTTCACATCCTGCAAGCCGGGGAGTTTTTTCATTTCCGCGAAAACGCGCGGCGCCCAGGTAGCCAGCTCAGAAATATTGTCGGACTGAATGGTGTATTGATAGAGAGCGGCACTGGAACGCCCCCCGATGCGCAGGTCTTGCGCCGCCTGCAGGAAAGCGGAGGCCACGGGCAGGCGGTTCAATTGCGGGCGCAGCCGGTTGATGATTTCCGGAGCGCCGATTTTTCGCTCGTTCAGAGGTTTCAGTGCAATGAAAATGTTTCCCGTATTTGTGGCGCCGTTGCCGCCGGTGAAAGAGATTACGTTAGCGACGGCTGGATCCTTATTGATAACAGCCTCGAGCCTCTGAATGGCGTCGTTCAT
>CAJCHZ010000040.1 GCA_903970165.1 Betaproteobacteria bacterium | reverse complement strand
TCAGACTCAGCCTTTTTGGCGAGAGCCTTCTTGGCGAGCTCTTCATTGCCCGCGTCGAGCGCTTGCCCCGCGCGATCTTTCCAATCTTGCGATTGCTTCACATACTTCTGATACTCGGAATCGAGCTGGTTGTAATTGCTCATCGCCATGGCGGACGACTGCACAACCTTGTTCAATTCCGTTTTCATATCGGCCACGGTCTGGCGGACCGTGTTTTCGAAAGTGGCGTCTTCGATGGTGCTCATGCCCGCATTGGCTTGGCCGCGGGCGACGCGGCCGGCGCGCGAGAAAATGTCTGAAAAGAATGGCATAAATTTTATTCTTACTTTTCCTTTTAATGGAGGTCGGCGCCAATCAGTTCTTTGGCATGCACGACGTCGGCTAACAAGAAATGGACACAGGAGAGGATATCGTCCTCATCGTCGGCACCCAGATCTTGCAGCTTGCAGAAGTTGTTGAGAGTCACGGAGACGTTGCCGTTGCCGACATCGTAGAGCTGAAAATGTGACGTCGAAATACCGTTGTCGGCGGCGAGCATTTTGCGCATAACAGGCGCGGTGAGCTGCGCTTGCGGGACGGTCATACAGACCAGCGAGAGGAAGAGAATGTCTCCTTCGAGGACCGCTCGCAGCGAAATGCCGCTTTCGAGTTCCTGAATTTTCAGCATGCTGTCGCTGAGATCTGTGACGGAGTAACGTTTATTGGCTAAGAGCGCGTGGATCTGGCTCAGAGGGGAAGTTGCGGTTTCGGGCATTTGTGGTTCCTTTGTTAAGTACGCAAAGCAGTCGGCGTTTGTTCGATTTTGGGAAGGCCGGACAGCGCCGCGGTTCGGATGGTTCGGAGGGTAAAAATTGGCGAATATTTCCCGTCTATTAAATATATAGGCTGGGACGCGAAATATTCGGTGTTTTGGATGAATTATTACCGCCTGATGACGCGACTTAAGCCGCTGACTTCGAGCGACGCAGTTCGGGAGCTTGGGCGAAGAAACGGCGTTTTTTGCGAAGTGGAAGCGAAGAAAAGACGATGGTGGTTGCGCCTGTGCGTGAGCGATGAGATGTTCGAATTCATGTGTTTTAGCGGCGCGCGTTCAGGCGCGATATTCCTTTCCGATTTAAAGCTACCCCACCCAGCCCAGCTACGATGCGCGAGTGCGTGACGCCAGGCGCCCAAGTGATTGATTATATGAGAGATAAAGATTTAGAGATTTTTCGCAAGGTTTGTGATCGAAGATTTTCTCAAGCCTCGGTGGAGGTAATCGATATGTCAGCGATCATCCAAAAACCTATTTTTTTGAACGCCCACCGGACAGGCAACATCATCCGCGCCGCAGGCGCAATCATCCGTCCGATTATCCGTACCCGTGGCGGCTGCTCACAACCTTGACTTCAGCCCATGGCCTAGCCCATGGCCGCGCTCGTCTGAATCTGCCGCCGACGCCCGACGCCGCCCAACTTCCGGATAGCCGACAACGCGGACGGAATCCGCGGAGATCTGCTCAAGCAGAGCTTCGAGCATGGTGATGAGCACGCCCCACTGAGTGAGAAGCCATTTCAATCCATCGGGTCGACTCGGCCGCCCGTGTCGAGAAGCGGCAGGTAGGACATTCTGGATTATTGTGATGCGGTGCGGATGTGGACCCGAATTCGCGCTCGGATTGCGCGGAGAGAGAAACGAAAGGTCGGCTGCGGTGTTGGGCGGCAGCATTGCCTCAGACACGCGATCATTTTGCGGTGGGTTCGCCGCAGGGTCCATTTCTGCCGGCAAGTGCGGCCGAGATCATCGAGGAGGCTGAACGCTGCATCGTACTGTCCCTCGCCGACAAGAAACAAACCTCGAACTGTTGCGACGAAATCGGGCCGGGAAGCTGTGGGGATGTCGATGGAATCTGTGAAATAGAACGAGGGGTGCGAGGTCCCGATGGGTGACGGGCGCAACACCAAGTTCCATTGGTGGCCAACGCCGGTGGGCGTGGTTACGGGCGCTCGCACGACGTATCCTGCCTGGAGGCGAAGGTCGAAATTCTTGACGGTCTCGGGCAATTGCGCAGGATCCACGAGCCTTTGGGCGAAGGCAGATCCCGCGCAAAGAACAAGAGCTAGGAACTGGGGAACCATGTGAACGGTACGCCTCATGCGCGCGCTCATGGCTGAAAGTTTATCGCTTCGGATCGGGGAATTAGTGACATTTCGGCTAAGCCAATGTCAGGCATTATGTCTTGTTGATGAAGGAAGTGTGCTCCCCAGTGGTGAACGTCAAAGCAAGCGTCGGCAAGAGTGCCGACGCGGCACGCAGGAGTGCGTGCGCCACAATGATTTCAAGAGCTTGTGGTTTTTCGCCGAAAACTATATGACATTGGCCCGGCTAGGCTCCGCCTTTGAGGAGTTCCTTCGTCTTAATCACAATCAAATATTCGTAAATGGATTGCAGCGTCGCGTAGGTTATGCCGGCGGGGCCATCGAGAAGCGCACCACGGAAGAAAACCATATAAAGCCATTTGACGACCGGGCGGCCGGGGAGACGGTAGAAGAGCGCCTTCTGGTGGAGACGGCGGGTGTGAAAGTCAGGATCGCGGAGCGCCGCGCGGAGGGATGGATTCTGCAGGCCCTGCTGGC
>CAJCHZ010000039.1 GCA_903970165.1 Betaproteobacteria bacterium | reverse complement strand
CGGCGGCGCTGAAGCGGATGACGCGAGATGGGCACGTTCGCGTGGAGCGCAGCGGACGGATTGATCTGACGCGCAAAGGGCGAACTGTGGCAGAGAGGCTGGCGCTGCGGCATCAGTTGGCGGAAATGCTGCTTACGGAAGTGATTGGACTGAACTGGGCGAAGGCTCACGACGAGGCAGAGCGGCTGGAGCATGGGATTTCGCCGGAAGTTGAGGCGCTGCTACTGAAGCGTTTTGGGAATATGAAAACTTGCCCGCATGGAGTGCCGATGCGGGGCGGAGTTGCGAAACTGAGGAGCCAGGGGGCGGTGCTTTTGGCGGATTTGCGGGCGGATGAGAATGCGGAGATTCTTTGCGTTTATGAGAAGGACGGGCAGTTTTTGGAATTTTTGGAGGGGTTGCGGTTGCGGCCTTCGACCAGGGTGGAAGTTTTGAAGAAAGAGTATGACGAGACGATGACGTTGCGGTCGGAGGGAAGGACTATGCATTTGGGGAAGCCGGCGACGTCGAGGATTTGGGTGCGGCGGATGAATTAGAAACAATACGATGAATCGGATGCATCTCGTTTTGCTCAGAGGAAGCCGCATTCTTCTTCTCCCATCCCTTCTACTGACGCCGCTCCGTGCGACCGCGCAACAATCACAGGAGATACCTTCACATCCCCCAGCATCATTCAGCGCAGAAGACGATAAGTTTCCGGGAGCGGTGCCACTACCGGAGTGTGTCCGTAATTTGCTAGCCAGCGACCGACACGTCCTCAACCCACGCAAATACGAGCAGCTCTCTCCTGAGCAACTTCCCGCAGACTGGTTCACCGCCGCTGAGCAAGATCTCGGGCAATCTCGGGGAGCGCTTTTCGTTGTAATGGGCGCGAGGGTGAGGCGGGGCGCAAACATCAATCCGTTCTGGATCTTTCAGCGTACTTCGAATTCCTGGGCCCTCTGGTGAGTGTCGCGGCCCACGATCTTGAACTTCTTAGTGCAAAAAGCGACGGCCTGCCAGACATCAAGATCGTCGCTTACACGGCTGTTCGTTCTTTCGAAAATCGATACAACTTTGATGGACAAAAGTACCAGCCAGCAAGGCGCACATCCCAGCCCATCGGCGAAGAAATCCCGCGCAACCTTTCTGACTTTGAGACACGAGCGCCAGTAATTCAAGAAGCTGGAGAGAATCCCGACTCGGTATTTACTGAAGCTCGCGCCTGGTTGTGGCAGCAATGGAAGCTAAAGAAACCGTCCTACCTGGGAGTTATGCTTCATTCCAAAGAGGGGGACGAGACAACCACGACCTACTTCATCAGAAAGAGCGGCGGCAATTTAGAAGTGATGATTCTGAAGCATCGAGTGTCTGTTGACCGTGTTCCACACCCTGGTAGTCGCAGGCCGGCCATAGATGAAATTGATGTCGTCGCGGCACATGTCGAGCGACGGATGGCTTTGAAGGATAGTTCGGATCGGCAGACGAGCATTTCAGATGACCAGAAAGCATTGCCGGACTCTTACGAGATCTATTTTAACGACGATGCGGGGAACGACCTGGCCGTCTTGTAATTCCTAGAGAGCAGATTGATTGTTTGCGCCTGGGTAAGTCGGGCAACGCAGTGCTGTGCCCCTACAGGAGACGGCCGGTTAATTGCGCTGATCGAGGAGGGTTTTTAGGCGGGCGTAGCCGGATTTGCTGACTGGCAGGCGCGTGCCGTCGGCGAGGATGGCGATGCGGCTGTCCTTGGTGTAGGGCTCGATGCGGACTACACGTTCGAAATTCAGAAGGTAAGAGCGATGGATGCGGACGAAACGGTCCGGATCGAGGCAGGCCTCGAGGCTTGCGATCGTTTGTTGCTTTAAGTGCTTTTTGCCCTCACTGGCGAGTGCTACGTAATCATCCTGGGCTTCGGCGTAGTCGAGTTTTGCAGCCGGGATGAGTGTGACGCGGGTGCCGTCGCGGACTACGATGCGTTCGAGGAATTGTTTTGGAGCGCGGGCGGCCGCGGCCAGATCGGCAGCCGGGGGAAGTTTGTCGCCGAGGCGGGATTTGGCGCGTTCGAGGGCGGCCTCGAAGCGATCGCGGCCAATGGGTTTCAGAAGATAATCCACGGCGTGGACTTCGAAGGCACGCATGGCGTATTGATCGTAAGCGGTAATGAAGATCACGGCGGTTTCTGTGCCGATTAGTTCGAGGACGTCGAAGCCGGAGAGTTTGGGCATTTGGACGTCGAGAAAAATGAGATCGGGTTTGTGTTCGGCAACAGCTTTTACGGCTTCAAAGCCGTTGCCACATTCGGCGGCGACTTCGATTTCGGGATGCGATTGGACTAGTTCTCGAAGAACGAGGCGGGCGAGATCTTCGTCATCAACAATCAGGGCGCGAATTTTCTTTTCGACCATGGCGCTTAGCCCTTTACCTCTGTTACCTCGGATGGAAAAGACAACTCCACCTTAAATTTTCCATTTTCAGCGCTGACCCTCATATTTGCGTCTTTGCCGTAACGGGCTTCGAGACGTTGGCGGACATTTTTGAGGCCCAGACCGCCCTTGTGCGTGGGTGTGGATTCAGCGTCGAAGGTATTTTCGACCGCCAGGGAAACGCGGCCGTTGTCGCCGTGGCCAGAGAGCCGCACCGTGCCGCCTTCGGGGAGATTGGCAATGCCGTGGGTGACGGCGTTCTCAACGAGCGGCTGCAGAAGAAGAGGCGGCAATTGGATGGCGCTGGAGACTTCTTTCATATCTTCTTCCATTTGAAGGCGAGAGCCGAAGCGAACTTTTTCGATAGCGAGATAGCGATGGAGGAGGGAGAGCTCTTCGGAAAGAGGGACACTGGTTTTTTCGCCAAGGCCCAGGGTCATGCGGAGAAATTCGGCGAGAAGAATGCACATTTCGCGAGCTCTTGCGGGATCCACACTGGTGAGCGCGCTGATGGAGTTGAGGCTGTTAAAAAGAAAGTGGGGATTCACCTGGGCTTTGAGGGCTTTCAACTCGGCGTCGCGCGCGAAGATGCTTGTTTCCAGAACGCGAGCCTCCGCTTTGCTGGAATCCTCGAGCGCCAGAATTACATAGTGAGCAGCGACGGAAAGCAGATAGAGGAGGAAACCCAGGCCGAAGAGGACCGGGACTTGCGGCTTGAAGAGCTCATCGAGGCCTTGGAACGAGGGCAGCTGCGCGAGACTGTAAGCGAGAAGGCGGGCGAGTTCGACCCACAGGAAGCTGATCGTGACGGCCGCGGCCAGGTGCATGACCCGGGTGCGCAGAACGGGAGCGTTTTTCAGTGGCGCGGCCTTGCACATGTACCATGCGGAAAGACAGACGAACTGGTAGATCAGGCAAAGCGGAATGATGAGAACGGAGGCATTCCACCAACCGAGCTTGCCCGGGACGGCCATTAAAGCGATGAGGATTCCGGCTATTGGGGACCAAGCGGACAAGTAGATGACGTAACGGCTGATGGGTTTGAGGAGTGGATGCATTGAGCTGGCTTAGTTTCTAATCTCGACGCCTCCGAAGACGATCTGGCCCGTGACGATGAGTGTCTTTCGCTTGCCGCCGACGGAGTCGTCGATTTTGGTCTGGCGGGTCTTGTCCTCAAGCGCGCCAAAGAGGGGGAGGCTGCGAGACTCGACGTACCACGTTTCCGGGACGCGGATTTCGACGCCGCCGAAGATGCAGCTAACTTCGAGGATAGCCTCGTCGTCCATATCTGCCTCGCTGAAGTCCAGCTCGACGCCGCCGAAAATGCAATTGACTCTGCCGCCCTGGAAGTGTTGGCCGGAGTAACGGCGCTCGCAGCCGGAGAAGACAGCCATGGCATTGAAGGACAGAGGATCATTGTTGGCCTGGTTCATTTGTTCGCGAAAAGCCTTGACGGCATCGGGATCGGTCCAGTTGATCCCGGCCTTTTTGAAGGCCAGGAAGCGAGATTCGAGGGACCCCCAGATCAGAAGCACGCCGACGGCGATGATTGCCAGAGGCCAGATAGCCGCGAAGGTGAGGTGAATCAAGCCAAGTTTGTCCGTCTGAAGAAGCAGTCCGGCAATGATGCAAATGAATCCGAAACTGCGGCCATTTTGCGTGGTCATGTTCATTACGCCGAAGATGACGATCAGCAGGGGCCAGAAGCGGTAGACCTCACCGAAAGGGAGGATATTCAAGTTGCTCAGAAGCAGCGCCACGCCGATAGAAACGACGATGAGGCCCCAGATAAAACCCCAGCGGAAGTCACCGAGCAGCAGGACCTTGGGTCCTACTATCTTTGGTTCGCGCGGATCATGCTGCCGGCCCATTAATTGTCTCCCCCGAACGAAACGATGTAGATCTGTGCGTCGCGTGGAGCAACTTCGGTTGAGCGCCTATCCCAAAGAATGCCGCCAATCACCATAAGGGCGAGCGCCGAGAATAATACCAAGATACGAGAGATTATAGAGACGTAGTCTATCTGCTGCAGGAGGATGACGCGAGCAGCCTGGAGAATGGAGAGACCGACGGTTGGAATCAGGCTGGAGAGACCGTGGCTGGCGCTATCGAGGAGTGGTTCGAAGGACGGTGCCAGGAACGCGAGATCGGCCAAAAGGAACGCCAAGCCCAAGATTATCAAGGCTTTTGCGATGTAGCGTCGTTCTGTGTTTGCGGCTGGTTTGTTTGCGGCCATGTGCGCCCCCTGGTCGGACTGTTCTCTGACCATGGGCAGATTACGAGGCGCCGCGGAGGGGTGCATTGGGTATTCGGCGAGCGGGGCGGAATTACCGGCGAATGGCGACTGGCATCGGCGAGAATGGCGTTGTGCCGGAACGTTGTACCGGGAAGAGGAGCCGGGGCTTGTTCTGAGAAGACCCCAGCTCCCTCTTGCTATTTCTACTGACACACCATATGGTAGGCGGCAAGAAGTGGTGGATTTTCAGCCTGTTGGTTGAGCAAAACTTGCGAGGGACGGAGACTGTTTTGAACATGGAAACCGGGCAAGCTCTACGTGCGGAGCGCTGGCGGTGGATTTTGTATGTCGCGCTGGCGATTGCAGGCGGCCTGCTGACTTTTGTGGGAGCTAGGGCGCAGCAGAAAGCCACAGATGATGCGACCTTCCGCAAGCTGATTGACAATTATTGCGCGGCGTGGAGCACAGGAAACGCCGACAGTCCGGCGCGATTTTATGCACAAGAGGATGGGCTGGTTTTCTATGACATTGCGCCGTTCGCTTACCACGGCTGGAAGGAATATCACGACGGCGTGAAGAAAGAGTTTTTTGACAATATGACGAGCGGGACGCTGACTGCCGGCAATGACCTGAAAGTGAGACGGCATGGAACGGTGGCCTGGACGACGGTGTCCATGCATTTTTCCGAGAAAACAAAGGACGGTAAGACCACGGAAACAGAGATTCGGTATACCGGGATTTGGGAGCATCGCCCCGCTGGATGGGTGATTGTTCATGAGCATTTGTCGGCGCCTCTGGGAGGGAATTAGGGCCGAGAAGAGGGAATTAAAGTAAGAAAAAGCTTGGGACCTGGTTTTAGATAGAGCTCGTGCAAGACCATGTTGAAGACACTGGGGTACTACTGGAACGTTGCACGCGGGTATCGCTTCAAACCCTGGAAGAGTCCTTATTTGCGATGGCGTTTTGAGACTTTTCTTGGACCGGAAGCAGCCAATCTGGACGCACGGAAATTTCTTCGGCTGTCGTGGAAGTATCGCGCGAACATGATGAGTTTTGTGGACTGGGCCGCGGAGCGGCGGCGAGTCCAGCGAGACGCGCGACGGCACGCCTAGCATTACCAAATCGATAAAAAACGGAACGTCCGAATCGTGGTTGTTTGTCGATGCGGGCGTATACTGACGGTGGAAGGAGGGTCATCGCGTGAGCGAATTGACGATCCTCCAGAAGACTATGCGGTTGCACGAAGCACGCTGGTGGGAGCCGGAGAACGGCGGGCGCGCGCACTGCTACCTATGCCCGCGGCATTGCCGTATTCATCCGGGACAAGCGGGATTTTGTTTTATCCGCGTGAATCAGGGCGGAAAGCTGTACAGTCTGGGCTATGGAGCGCCGGCTGCCTTGCAAGTGGATCCCATTGAAAAGAAGCCGCTGAATCATTTTTTGCCGGGGACACGTGTGTTTAGCATGGGGACGGCTGGTTGCAACATGGGGTGCTTTTTTTGCCAGAACTGGGATATTTCGAAGTCTCGACAGGATCAGGTGCGTTCGCAGGCTGTGACGGCGGAAGATGTGCCTTTGCTGGCGTTGCAGCATGGTTGCGATTCGATCGCGTTTACCTATAACGAACCGACGATCTGGGGCGAATATGTGATTGATATTTGCGCAGCGGCCCGGGAATACGGGCTAAAGACAGTGATGGTTTCGAATGGCTACATTACGCATGAGGCTTTTCGAGATATTTATGCTCAGGTGGATGCGGCGAACATTGATTTGAAGGCGTTTACGGAGGGTTTTTACGGGAAGATTACTTTGACGCATCTGGAGCCCGTGCTGGAGACGCTGGAATGGCTGAAGAATGAGACGAAAGTCTGGTTTGAGATCACGAATTTGATGATTCCGACTTTGAACGATGATGCCGGGGAGACACGCAGACTGGCGGAGTGGATTTTGGGGCGGCTCGGGCCGGATGTGCCGCTGCATTTCACGGCGTTTCATCCGGATTTCAAGCTGCGGGACAAGGCGAGGACACCGCCGGAGACCCTGCACCGAGCGCGCGCGATGGCTCGGGAAGTGGGGCTGAACTATGTGTATGAAGGAAATATTTACAGCGATGGAGCGCATACAGCGTGCGCTGGTTGTGGCGAGTTGCTGATACGCCGGTCGTGGCACGAGGTGATCGAGAATCGGCTGGTGGATGGAGCCTGCCCGAAATGCTTGCTGGCGATCCCTGGTGTGTGGAGCAAGTCTGCTGGGCAACAGCGGTTGTCAAAAATGGGACGCAGCACAGAGGAGAAATACGGTCATTTGAATTTGTAAGTTTTGATTTTTTTTTCCCCGCGATGGTCCGCGCGGATTGATCCTCCCGAGCAGGGGAGCAGCAATGCAGTGCTCCTACAAGTGCGTGCAAGTGAATGTTAAGCGCGTTAACGCGGATGGAACGAGTAGAAACCGGGGCCTACGCGCATGCCGTGGTGCCAGATGACGGGGAATGCCCCCCACGCAAGTGTGCCGATGACGGCTTGACCGGCGCTTAATGGGAGGATGTTGCGCTCGCGCAGGAAGAGCCAGCTCATTGCCGCGCCTCCGACGAAGGTTAGTGGAACGAGAACGGGATTTGGCCAGTGCAGCGCGGCGAAGACGGCGGCGGCGACGAATGCGGTCCAGTGCCGCGATTCGAGGGAATATTGAAGGCGGTTCGAGAGGTAGGAATTAAGCGCTACCTGCTGGAAGACGCAGAAGGCGGCGTAGTTGAGGAAATGGCGCGCGTCAACCAAATGATGCGGAAAGCGATGGAAAGTCCCAAGCAATAGGCCGACGCCAGCGGTCAGAGCAACCATGGCGACGAAAACCCAGGCTCCCTGGCGGGTCGCCGGCCACAGGTTGTCAACGCGCCAGCCCAGCGTTTGGAAATTGTCGCGGTGGAGGATGGCGCTGACGAGAAGCCAGACAGGGAAGACAAGCACGGACTTTGGGTAGCCCGCTTGAAGACGCCAGATATAGCAAGCGATGTATCCTGCGAGGGCAAACGCTTCGAGGAAGGTGAGAACCCGGTAGCTAGTTTTGGACATCAGTGTCGGAAGCGAAGAGCGATGGGTCATCCGAGCCGCCCAGCTTCAGCAGGCGGAGAGTGCTTTCAAACAATTGTTCGATTTCGGCTTCGCTGGCAAGTTTCGGGGCCAAGAGCTTCTCCAAATTGAAGTCCGCAAATCCGCGTTCGATCACTAGGGCTGGCAACGAAGCCCTGAGTTGCTTTGAGCTGATGAGACCTGCCGCCAGAATCTCTTCAAAAACGACGCGCCGCATCGCATCTGAAAAATCCCGGGGATGAAGGAGACGGCAAATCTCCAGGCGCGTGCCGGGCTTAACCAACACCGAGCATAACAGACGAAGGGTGTCGCGCTCCATCTGATCGCGGTCTTGGGGTGCAGGTGTTGGTTTGGCTTTCATAGCGTGTTGATGGTAGAAAAAAGTCTACAGCTACTGCTCACAGCTCAGAAAACGCTTACGCGGTGGACGCGGAGAAGAGGTGACGCGGCTTCAGAAGCTCTAGCGGTGCGCGCACGCGATTTTGCTATCCTCCGGTTTCGGCTGAGCATCTGAAGTAGAACAGTCATCGTAAATGAGATGACGGATGATGGAATGAGGTTGCGTTTAGGGAGCGCATGGCATGGAGACACGGCACCGGGTCATGATTCTGGGGGGCGGATTTGGCGGGCTGAATGCGGCGCTGAAATTCAAGCGGGCGCCGGTAGACGTGACGCTGATTGACAAGAGAAACTTTCACCTATTCCAACCTCTGATGTACCAGGTTGCGACGGGATCTCTTTCCCCAGGAGAGATTTCGGCGCCGTTACGAGGAGTTTTGAGCCGTCAGAAAAATACGCAAGTCTTGCTTGGTGAGGCCGCGGACATCGATCCTGTCAATAAACGCGTGATCCTGCGTGACGGCGGAACTTATCCATACGATTCGCTGATTGTCGCAACCGGATCGCAAACGTCTTATTACGGCAACGATGGATGGCGAGAGTGGGCGCCGAGCTTGAAATCCATTGAGGAAGCCACGGCGATCCGGCACAAGATTCTATATGCGTTTGAGAAGGCAGAGCGCGCGACGAGCGAAGGGGAGTCGCATGCATGGCTAACGTTTGTGATTGTGGGAGCGGGTGCGACAGGGATGGAGCTTGCCGGGGCTTTAGCGGAAATTGCCACCGAGACACTCAGGCATGATTTTCGGAAGATCAATCCACAGGACGCGCGAATCATTTTAATGGAAGGCGGCCACCGCGTGTTGGGGTCGTTTCCCGAAGATCTTTCTGCAAAGGCGGAGAAGTTGGTGCGGCGACTGGGCGTCGAAGTCACGAAAGAAGTGATGGTCACGTGCATTGATGCAGATGGCGTGACGTACAAATCGGGCGAGGAGTCCAAACGATTGGCCGCGAAGACGGTGCTGTGGGCTGGCGGCGTTACGACGAATGAGTTTGGCAAAAAGCTGGCGGAACGCACGAATGCAGAGACGGACCGGAGCGGGCGCATCAAGGTGAATCCCAACCTCACCGTTCAGGGATATCCCGGAATATTTATCGTGGGCGATTTAGCGCTTTCGCTGGATGAAAAAGGGAATCCGCTGCCGGGTGTCGCCCAGGTAGCCATTCAGGGTGGAGCTTACGCGGCAAAGACGATCAAAGCGCGACTGAAAGGGAATCCGGAGGCCAAGCCTTTTCATTATTTCAATAAAGGAAATTTGGCGGTTATCGGGCGAGCGGCTGCGGTCGCGGATATTTTTGGGCTGCATCTTTCGGGGCTGCCCGCGTGGATTGTCTGGCTGTTTGTCCACTTGATGTACATTGTGGAATTCCAGAATCGCGTGCTGGTTTTTGTGCAATGGGGCTTTGAGTATCTAACGTTCAGCCGCGGAGCAAGACTGATAACGGGCGTTGCGGCCACTGATTCGGTAAACCAGCCCGACGCAATGAACCATCCGGGAGATGGAAACTGAGCAAGAATTCCAATCACTTCGAATGACTTTTCGCGGCAGCTTTCCTGGCAACGAGAAGGAAACCTTTTGTGGTTGCCTCTTTTTCCAGGTTGGAGAAGGCCTGTTGGGCATCCGGGGCCCCGGCTTTCGCGCTGGCCTCCGCCAGCGCCAGGCGAGCATCAAACTGCGTAGCGAAGGCAGTTTTTGGGCCCACAGCGGCGAGTGCGTCGGTGAGGTTCTTCGCGGCTTCCTTGGCCCCGCCGGTTGCCGTTAGTATTCGGGCCTGCTCGGTCGCGATCCAGAGGCGCATTTCAAACCATCCGCTTTGCATAGGAATCTCAGCGGCTCTCTGGATCAGGTTCTGCGCTTCGGCGATTTGACCTTGCTCGCGCACGGCGCGGGCAAGAACGATCAATGCTTCCCCCTGCATCTCGATGTTTTTCTGATGCTCAGCTGCCGAGAGCACATTTCGTGCGAAGACGCCGGCCTTGCGCGGGTCACCCTGTTCCAGGTGATAGCGAGCGATATCCAGATCGAAGACAACGGATTGCCAAGTGTCCTTTAGTTCTTTGGCGAGGGCGAGCGCTTCGTTGACGGCTTTGAGCGCGCCAGGAACATCGTCGCGGGCTACAAGGAGGTCCGCCTGCGCGTCGAGCACAATCGCAAGCATATTTTTGTCGTTGCCTTTCCGAATTTCCGGCAGGATGGCATCAATAATCTTTCCGCACTCTGCAAGATCACCTTGTATGTAGTTCAAGTAGGCCAGATTGCGTGAGGCGTCCGCGATGAGCAGAGCGTCGCCGGATTGGCGGGCAAAAGAGAGCGCTTCTTCCATGGATTTACGGGCAGAGGCAAACTCGCCATCGTGACGATCCATAATGCCCAGGGAAATTTCGGCACTGGCGGCGGTGGCCGGGTCTCCGCCCGTTTTCGCGATATCCAAAGACTGCTGGTAGTTTTTTCGAGCTGAGACATAATCTCCCTGGTTGGAGTAGAGGTTGCCCAGGGCGCTGCGGACTTGAGCGACGCCGCTGGGGCGTCCGATTTCTTCGAAGTCGCGTGCAGACTCTTCGAGAGTCTGTTTGGCGACATTAAAGTTTCCGGAGCTGGTTTGCAGCATGCCAAGATTGGCGAGCGCGACGGCGGTGCCCCCTTTGTTGCCCATGGCACGATCCATATCGAGCGCTTGTTGATAAAGCTTCATTGCTTCCGCATTTTGGCCCATGGCCTGGTAGATGTTGGCGAGGTTTCCGAAAGAGTTGGCGATGGAATTTTTGTCGTTGATTTTTTGCGCGATGGAAAGACCCTGTTTGTACCCTTCGAGGGCGCCCTTCAGGTCGCCTCGGCGCTCTTTCAAAAGAGTCGCATCATTATAGACGCGGGCAAGGCCGCGGTTGTCCTGAATCGCGGTGCGTATGGCAATCGTTTGCTCGAAATACTTCTGCGCGTCATCGAACTTGCCAAGCTGCATGGAGAAGGTTCCAAGATTATGCAGCGCGCGAGATACACCCACACGATCGCCCACTGATTCGTAAATGCCCTTGGACTCCAGGGACATAGTGATCGCTTTTTCCGGATCACCAAGATTGAAGATGGCCCAGCTTTCCATGATCAATGCGCGGGCCAGGATCAGGCGTTCGCCGCGCTGCCTGGCTTTGTCGGCAGCGCGCGCCGCGGCGGGTTGTTCCGCTTTGTAGTTGCTCTGATCGTCGGAAATGCTGGCCTCGCCAAGGTCGAAGCGCGGGTCATCGGGCGCGGATGGAAATGCGGCGCGCGTTTGCCGGAGAAGAGACAGAGCATCCTGCGATTTTCCGGCTGAATTGAGGGCTTGAGAAAGTTGGAGGGGATATTCTTCGACGTCCGGGAACAGCTTGATCAAAGAACGGTAAGCTTCGATGGCGCCATTCCAGTCATGAATGGTGCTCTTGTATTGAGCTTGGACGGCTAGTTGCTGCTCGCGGGGCAAGCCGGAAGACAAGTCGAAGGCCTTTTTGGCAAGTTCACGGGCGCGGTCGTCATAACCGAGTTGACCCCAGGCGCTGGCCAAGGCCATGGTTGCCAGAGCATTTGCGGGGTCCGCATTGACGGCTTTTTGCAGGAGATCCCGCGCGGCAACGTAGTCGTAGACGCGGAACTTTTCGAGACCTTCGGCGTACAAGCGCGTGGCTTCTGGAGTTGTGGGCACACTGGCGCGGAACCGGCCGGAGTCTTCAGGAGAGAGATCAGGGGCGCCAAGAGCAGTGCGCAAACGGGTACCCGCGCGGGAGACGATGTCCAAAATTTCCGAGGTAGGTCCGGGCTCTTTGAAGGCGTCGAGAACCTCGCCAGTCCGTGTGTCTTGCAACCTCAGGTCCAGTCTGATTTGTGCGCCCTTGGGGTCGTGGACAACGAAGTAAGAACCTATGACGACCACATCGCTGTCCAATTGTGTGCGGATGTGGCCGAGAGTGTCGGGGGCATAGCTTTCTGAATCGGAAAGCGAAAGATTGATTTTCATACGGGCAACATTTTCACCGGAGACGGTGCGCAGGCGCTCTCCACCGGATAGTTCCGTGGTCAGCATTTCGGAAAGTGCCGTGGAGAGCCACGCGTCTTCCGGACGGCTGGATAGATTTTTAAAACCCAGGACGGCGACGGAGCGCCTCTGGTGCAAACGGGCAATTCGAGCGGCGGCGCTTCCCGGATCCTCCTCGGTGTCGATAATATGTGGTGTCTTGCGTGAGAAATACCAGCCAAGCGACGCGCCCACGGTTAGTAAAAGGACCAGAATCGCGAGGAAGAGACGAGACACGGGGACGAATCTCGCTGGAGCGATTTTCGCGTCCGGGGTGGTTGCGGACCGTTGCAGGTCGATTCGCAATTCACGAGCAGACTGGTAGCGCCGATCAGGGCTGCGATCCAAGGCTTTGGCCAGGATTGCGTCGAGGGCGGGCGAGATGCGGCGATTGACTTGCGACGAGCGGGGAGCGTCGCCGTGAAGAATAGCGTCGATGAGTTTCGCGAGTTGGGGCTCTGGAAAAGGACGCTGACCGGTGGCCATTTCATAGAGCACGGAGCCTGCCGAATAAATATCGCTGCGCGCGTCACACGGTTCGCCGCGGAGCTGCTCGGGTGGCATATAAGGAATTGTCCCGGAGAAACTGGAGGTTTCCGCGAGACTGAGAGTGGCCTCGGCGGAGGCATCGGGACGGAAAAGTTTGGCGAGGCCGAAGTCGAGGATCTTCAGACGCCCGTCCGGCGTGATACGTAAATTGCCAGGTTTCAGGTCGCGATGCAAAACGCCTTGGGCGTGAGCGGAAGCCAGACCGTCGGCAAGTTGGACTCCTAGATGGACAACTTCAGAGAGCGGGATGCTGGCTGAGGAGAGCCGCTTGTCGAGCGAAATGCCGGGGACAAATTCCATGGCCAGGAAATCGATACCGTCCTGCGTATTGAAATCATAGACCGAACAAATGTTGGAGTGATTGAGGCGGGCGAGGGCCAGAGCTTCGTTGCGAAAGCGTTTGCGGGCGTCCGCGTCGGCGAGAGTACCCGCGGGCAGGAGCTTTAGAGCGACATCACGCTCAAGGCGGGTGTCACGAGCACGGTACACCACACCCATGCCGCCTTTGCCAATCTCTTCGATGATTTGGTATTGACCTAGAAGCTGCCCAAGCACCAGGGACCTTCCGTCCGTTAGCCTTGATATTAGGAGGCGTAGAAAAGAGTGTCAATAAAAGATAGCCAGGATAATGTCGCGAAACTGTCGGTAGATTCGTGCTACTGGCAACTCAGGCCTTAGGGCTGTAGGATGAGGGGAATATAAGAACGAATGCAAAGCACAACGTGTTGAATGCGCAATCGAATTGCGGGAATCCTGGGGCTAAATTTGTTCTTTTTTAGTCGATTTTGCGAGCCGGTTAGCATCGCCCGGTTTCGGCGCTGGAAAGCAAGGATAGGCGCCGGTAGTACATACCGCGGGCGCACAGCGAAACTCCTCGGTGCGGCGATCCTGTGTGTCCTGGCCAACGGTTGTAATTTCCGACGAGAGGCGTCGGGGCCTTCGATTGAATTCACGCGGGTACCGCCAGCGTCGGAGGGCGGTCCGGACAAGCTGGACATTATTGAGGGGAAGGTGATTGGCGGACGACCCGGGCAGCAGCTGGTTTTATATGCCAGAAGCGGTGTGTGGTGGGTGCAACCCCTGGTGAACGATGCCTTTACCCTCATCCGGCAGGACGGCAAATGGATTAACTCGACCCACCTCGGAACGGAGTACGCTGCGTTGCTTGTCGAGCCTGGCTATCACCCGGAATCTACTCTGAGTGCACTGCCGTCTACAGGTGGTAGCGTGGCGGCGGTAACCGTGGTTCCTGGCGGGAGTACCAACAATCCAATCTCGAAGACTCTCTTTTTTAGCGGATATGAGTGGAGAATCCGAGATGCACCAAGCGATCGCGGCGGAGGCAACAACTACAACGCGAGCAACGCATGGACGGATGCGAACGGAGCGCTGCACCTGCGGATAGCCAAAGCAGGGGACGATTGGACGTGCGCGGAGGTTACGCTCACGCGGAGCTTTGGATATGGCACGTATACTTTTGTGGTGAAGGACACATCTCAGCTGGAAGCAGCAGCTGTTTTCACCATGTTTACATGGGACTATTCGGGAACCGATCAGAATCACCGTGAGATGGATGTGGAGATCACTCGCTGGGGCGATTCGACAACCAGCAAGAACGCGCAGTATATCGTTCAGCCGTTTTATGTGCCGGAAAATTCAACTCGTTTTAGTGCGCCTTCCGGCGAATTGACGCATACCTTTCATTGGGAACCCGGGCGCCTCTCCTTCCGTACGGTGCGTGGATCCGATGCCGGCAGCAAAACCGGGCTTGTGGCGGAGCATGTCTTCACTTCGGGAGTACCCGTTCCGGGAGTGGAGTCGGCACGCATAAATCTTTATGTATTCCGTTTTTCGAAGGAACCTCCTCACAGAGAAGCAGAGGTTGTCATTGAAAAGTTCGAATACCTCCCGTGATGGGGGGGCGATGCCTCTCCGGCTGTGGAGATGGTTCTCGGCGGCTCTTGTCTTCGTGTGCTTCGCAACCGCGGCCGACGCATTGAGTTCGAGTAAGGCGATATCGCAATATCTCCGTGACAACTGGGGCATAGAGCAAGGATACACGGGTGGCTTGGTTTACGCGTTCGCGCAAACTCCCGATGGTTACTTATGGATTGGAACGGAGAAAGGGCTGGTGCGCTTCGATGGGCTCAGTTTTCGGCTCTTTCAGCATTCCGATGTGGCCATAATCCCTGAGGGACCTGCCGTTGGCCTGGCGGTGGATGCTGAGGGAAGTTTGTGGATACGCATGCAGCAGCCAAGCCTGCTTCGATACCGAGGCGGAACATTTCAAGACGTCCTGGCTGAACTTCCGATTACGGAACCCGATATCACAGCGATGTGCATCGGCGAAAACGGGGAACTTGTGTTGACAGGGCTCGCCAATGGCGTGGTTCGATACAGCAAGGGAAGATTTGTAACAATACAACCTGCGGGTCAGCCTCCTGGTCTGGTCATTTCGATGGCTGAGACGGGAGACAAGAAACTCTGGGTAGGCACGCGAGAACAAGGTCTGTATTACATTAGCGAAGGCCAGAGTTTTTCCATCGCCCAAGGGTTGCCGGACAAGAAGATCAACTCTCTGTTTCCTGTTGATCGGCATGAATTGTGGGTCGGCACCGATAATGGCGTCGTACGCTGGAACGGGACTGTGTTGAGGGCAGTCGGTGTGCCGCATGGACGCAGCCATCTTCAAACTTTCGTGGTGGTCAAAGACCGCGACTCCAACATGTGGATAGGTAGCTCCAATGGGCTGATGCGTATTGATGCCCGGGGGCGCTTGTCGCCAGAGGCAGAGAAAGCGGCAACTCAGTCGGTGACAGCTTTGTTCGAGGATCGCGAGGGAAATCTGTGGGTCGGGAGTTCGCGAGGTATTGAACGCCTTCGCGATAGCGCTTTTACGACTTACTCGGTAGCCTCAGGGCTACTTTCCGGGAGCGATGGTCCCGTGTATGTCGATTCGGAAGGCCGCACTTGGTTTGCTTCTTCCAGCGGCGGTTTATATTGGCTGGAAGAAGGCAAGGTCGGACGAGTGACTGTTGCCGGCTTGGATAAAGACATTGTGTATTCCATCAGCGGCGGCAAGGGCGAATTGTGGTTAGGACGGCAACAGGGCGGACTCACGCATCTTCTTTACAAAGGTAGCGGCGATGCGTTCGACATGGAGACCTTCACGAAGAACGAGGGCCTTGTTCAAAACAGTGTGTTTGCCGTACAGGAGACTCGAGATGGTGGAGTATGGGCTGGAACAATCAGCGCAGGGCTAAGCTGGTTCAGGCACGGGAGCTCGAAAACGTATACGACCCGAGATGGACTGGCCTCCAACTCGATCTCTTCGATTTTTGAAGGTTCTGATGGAACGATGTGGTTTGGAACGCCGAACGGCTTGAGCGCATTCTCCAATGGCCAATGGCGGAATTATTCAAGCCGCGACGGATTGCCACCGGGAACCGTCAATTGCTTGATTCAAGATTCCACGGGCGTGCTTTGGATCGGAACAGCAAATGGTTTGGCGTTCCTTCGCTCGGGAACAATTCAAACGCCGCGCGAAGTGCCGGAGGCGTTGCACCAACCTATCCTCGGGATGGCTGAAGACAGAAGCGATTCTTTATGGGTCTCGACCTCGGATCATGTTTTACGCATCAATCGCGAAAAATTGTTGCTCGACGATCTGGGTGATGGGGATGTAAGAGAATATGGACTTGCCGATGGCCTCGAAAGCACGCATGGAGTTAAGAGACAGCGATCCGTGGTCGGCGATTCACTCGGGCGGATTTGGTTTTCCATGAATGGCGGGCTTTCTTTTGTTGAGCCAAAAGCAATGACGATTGATTCCGCCCCGGCGATCGTGCATCTGGAGGGGATATTGGCCGATGGACGCGCGATCCCACTCGACACTCGCACGCGCATTTCGAATCCCCATCAGAGGATAACGTTGAGCTACACAGGCCTCAGCTTGTCGGTTCCCGCACGCGTGAGGTTCCGATACAGACTAGACGGGTTCGATGAAGGGTGGAGCGAACCGACGGCCACGCGGGAGACGAGTTACACGAATCTGGATTCCGGGACATATCTCTTTCACGTCAAAGCCAGCAACAGCGACGGGTTGTGGAACAGCGCGGAATCCACGTTTCAGTTTGAGATCGAGCCGGTGTTTTGGCAGACGTCGTGGTTTCGGTTGTCCGTGTTGCTTGCTGTCGCCTTAGTTGTGCTGGCATTTTTTCGTCTTAGAGTCCGCACGCTGACGCGACAAATGAACGTGCGCTTCGATGAGCGCCTTGCTGAGCGAACAAGAATCGCCCAGGAACTACATGACACTCTGCTGCAAGGCGTGCTCAGCGCTTCGATGCAGCTTCATGTCGCAGCCGAGCATCTGCCGGAGCAGTCGCCGGCCCGGCCCCTTGTGGCCCGGGTTCTGGAGCTTATGACCCGGGTTATTGATGATGGGCGAAACACGCTTCGAGGATTGCGCTCCCATGAAACGGCCTCCCAGAACCTTGAAGAAGCATTTCTGCGAATTCGGCAGGATCTGGGCTTCAGCAGCACGCACACCGGTTTTCGCATCCTTGTCGAGGGAACTCCTCGGCCGTTGCGTGCCGCCATCGGCGACGACGTGTATTTTATTGGGCGGGAGGCGTTGACCAATGCCTTCCGGCATTCCGGTGCATCTCATATTGAGATGGAGATAGAATACGAGGTAAGCCACTTGCAAATTCGTGTGCGCGACAACGGCTGCGGCATCGATCAACATGTCTTGAGCGAAGGCAAGGAAGGGCACTGGGGCTTGTCGGGTATGCGCGAAAGGGCCGAACGAATCGGAGCCCGGTTCCGAGTTATGAGTCGTACCAGCGCCGGGACAGAAGTCGAATTGTTGATCCCAGGCCGGGTCGCTTTTGTGCAGGAAACTCCCGGGCGGCGGCCATCCTGGATTTCCTGGCTTGATCGCGGCCAATCGGCAGAAAAGAAAACGGAAATTGAAAGCGGACAGCCAAAATGAGTGAACAGTCCCAAATTCGGGTGTTTAGCGTGGATGATCATCCGTTACTCCGTGAAGGTATCGCCGCGATTATAAACAGCCAGGCGGATATGCAGCTTGTGGCTGCAGCGGCGACTGCACAGGAAGGCATCCAATTATTTCGCAAGCATCAACCTGACGTGACGCTAATGGATTTGCGGCTACCGGACATGAGCGGCATTGATACCGTGGTCGCCATCCGGAAAGAATTTCCGCAGGCGCGGATCATCATGCTGACCACCTTTGAAGGAGACGTTGAAATCCAACACGCGCTGGAGGCCGGAGCTCGCGGCTACATGCTGAAGAGCATGCCCCCCAAGGAATTGGTCGAAGTAATTCGACTGGTGCACGCCGGGAAGAAACGAATCCCAACGCAGATAGCAACGCAACTCGCGGAGCACATGAGCGATGAAGCTCTCACGCCGCGGGAAATCGAAGTGCTGCGGCATATCGCGGAGGGAAATCGGAACCGCGACATCGGGGAGAAGCTTTTTATCACGGAAGAGACTGTAAAAGTCCACATCAAGCACATCATGGACAAACTGGGTGCAAGCGACCGCACCCAAGCTGTCGCCATTGGAATCCGCCGCGGATTCATCAAATTGTAACGAACACGACCCCGCACCTTGCATACCTCGAAAGCAGTAGGAAAAAATACTGCGATGTCGGGTAGTCTTTGCCGGCCGTTTGCGGGTACCTTCACCTGTTCTATGTTTCCACAGCGATACCGGGAGATGCGAACTGCAAAGGCTATTTACCACGTTCCCCGCCGGATGGCCCGGCGTAGGCCTGCTGGTTCTACGGGCCACGGCGGGTGCAACGATTTTGGTGCAGGCGGTAGCCTGTCTTTATGAGCGTCGGAGTTTAGGTATTGGCGCGCGGGCTTTCGCCTTTTTATTGATTGCGGACGGCTTTTGCCTGTTGATTGGATTTTTCACTCCCGCTTCGAGCCTGGTGGGAGCCCTCAGTACCCTCGGCATGGCGCTTTCCTGGCTGCCCCTACCGGCCTGGAATATGTTTCAATTCGGACCGGCCGCGATCGAGATGATCGCCATGTGCGCTGCCACGGGGCTTCTGGGCCCTGGCGCACTCTCCCTGGATGCACGCCTGTTTGGTTGGAGAGAAATCACGATTCCCCCCGTCTCGCGCGACCCCAAATCCTGAGCTTATGTCTCGTGTAGCTCGCACTACTGTTTTCGCGCGAATCCATTTACCTCCATTGTGGTATGCGGCGGGAGACCTTCCGGGTTAGCAAAAAACCATTCCATTGCGTGATGTACTGCGCATTGCGAAGCCTCATATTGGCAACCGTGACGTACAAGTCCTACTGAGGGAGATTTCATGAGGCTTTCAAAAGAAGTGACAACTACACAGGAAGAAAATACCCAGGAAGAAAAAAACTTTTCATTTTTTGCGGCGACGAAGCAAAAGTTGGATGAACGTGCTTTGGTCGCGGCTGCGAAGAGCGGACAAAGTGACGCCTTCGACGTTCTTTTCGAGCGCTACAAGCAGATGATGTTGCGGGCGGCACTTCGAATTACGCAGAAGCACGAAGATGCGGAGGACGCCGTTCAGGATTCGTTCTTGAGCGCCTTTCTCCACCTCAAGGACTTTGACGGCCGCTCCAGTTTGTCGACCTGGCTCACGCGCATCGCGATCAATTCTTCGCTCATGATCCTGCGCAAGAAGCGCACCTCTCGCGAAACCCCGATGGAGTTTTCTAACGAAACCGGCGAGACAGTGAAGGTTTGGGAGCCAGTGGATCCGGCTCTGAATCCTGAAAGGCAGTATGCTGCAGGCCAGCGTGGAAGAATCGTAAGGGAAGCCGTACGACGCCTGCGGCCGGCTATTCGCAAGGCCATTGAGCTGCGGCAACTCGAAGAGCTTTCCCTGAAGCAAACAGCGAACAACATGGGCATTTCGCTGGCGGCCGCCAAGGCTCGCATATTTCACGCGCGAAGGGCGCTGCGCAAGTCAGCCGTGCTTCGGCCGATCAATCAGAGCTACTCTCCTCGCCGAAGCCAGCGTTTTGCCGTGGCAGCGTAGTACCGTCTCACTGCTTTCCTCAATGGCGCACAAAAAGCCTAGATCTGAGTTCCATGTTCGATTCAAAATTTGAAGGCCCCCGCCCAGTGGATTTGGCTCGACAAAGGGAGCGCCCGTGTTAAGAATAGGGGCATTCCTGCATATCCGTTTGGCGGGAAGGCGCATCTAACGTGTTCCTGATTGCGTCGAAGACTTTCCGCAGAGAGACAGGGAATCGAACATGAGCTTGAACACAAATTCCAAACGCGGTCTGGTTGTTGGGGGCATAGTGGCTTGCCTCGTAGTAATTGGCGTGGTTTACGCGGTGATGCGGCCGAAGCAAGTGTCCGGCGCACCTGCCGGCGCTTCGCCGATCGTCGAGGTCGTGCAGGTTGAACAAAAAGACGTGCCGATTTATGGCGAATGGATTGGCACTCTCGACGGACTCACCAATGCTGACGTTCGCGCTCAAGTTACCGGTTACCTGCAGAGACAGGCGTATCAAGAGGGCGCGTTCGTCAGGAAGGGAGACCTCCTCTTCCAGATCGATCCGCGGCCCTTCCAGGCGGTGCTCGACCAGGCCCTTGGACAGTTAGCGCAATCCAAAGCACAACTCTCAAACGCCCAAGCCGTGCAGCGGCGTACTCAGCTTGATGTGGACCGTTACACGCCCCTGGCAAAGGAGCAAGCCGCCAGCCAACAGGACCTCGACAACGCTGTCCAAAATAACCTCGCGGCGAAGGCCACCGTGGAAACAGCCCAGGCTCAGATCCAGACCTATGAGGCCGCTGTCGAAACCGCGAGAATCAATCTTGAGTTTACCCGCCTTATTGCCCCCATTGATGGAATCGCTGGACAAGCGCAGCTTCAAGTAGGCGCTCTGGTCAGTCCGAGCAGCGGAGCCGTAACCTCAGTTTCGACCGTTGACCCGATCAAAGTCTTCTTCACTGTCGGCGAGCCGCAATATCTTGCCTGGCGGAAACGGTTTCCGACGGAGTCCAGCCGGCTGGCCGCGGATAAAAGTCTGCGGCTCCAGCTCGTTTTAGCGGACGGCTCCGTTTATGCGCATGAAGGGTCGTTCTACTTTGCCGACCGCCAGGTGAACGAGAGTACCGGGGCAATCCGCCTCGCAGGGCTCTTTGAGAATCCTGGAAATATCTTGAGGCCGGGTGGCTACGGCAAAGTTCGCGCGGTTATCCGCACTCAGGAAGGTGCATTGCTTGTGCCGCAACGCGCCGTGACTGAGCTGCAAGGCGGCTATCAGGTGGCCGTGGTTGACGCCGAAAATAAAGTGAACATTAAGACGGTAACCGTGGGAGACCGGGTGGGCAACGAGTGGGTTATCACGGACGGCCTAAGGCCGGGACAGCAGGTTGTCGCCGAAGGGGTGCAGAAGGTACGTCCAGGAGCTCACGTAACCCCAAAGCCGTTTGTCGCCGAAACAATGAAGGATAAATAGGCCCATGTCAAAATTTTTTATCAATCGTCCCATCGTTGCGATGGTGATCTCCATCGTCATGGTGCTGGTTGGCTCGCTTACTATCTTGAGCTTGCCGGTAGCCCAATTTCCCCAAATCGCCCCGCCCGAAATTCAAATCCTGGCCACTTACGTTGGCGCCGACGCCCAAACCCTCGAGCAAGCCGTTGCTACGCCCATCGAACAGCAGATGAGCGGCGTGGACAACATGAATTATATGTATTCGCTGAACGCCACCGCCAATTCAAGCACCAGCCTGATTGTGGATTTTGATGCAAAAACGGATCCGAACACGGATTACATTCTTGCGCAAAGCCGCGAAACACAAGCCGCTTCCCAGCTTCCGGTAGACGTCAACAATTACGGAATCACCACCCGAAAATCCGTCACCGCTCCCCTCACGCTGATTGCCGTCTACTCGCCGCATGGAACCTATGACGCGACCTTTCTGTCGAACTATGCGTACATCAATCTCGTTGATCCCCTCCTTCGTTCGCCAGGCATCGGAAACGTCCAGGTATTTGGCGCCGGTCAATATGCCATGCGCATGTGGGTTAAACCGGACACGTTGTCCAAGCTCGGCGTCACTGTTCCGGAAATCGTGAGCGCCATTCAATCGCAAAACACGGTTAACCCGGCGGGGAAAGCGGGAGGCGAGCCTGCGCCTAAAGGCACGGAATTTACCTACTCGGTTCTCGCCCAAGGCCGCCTTATCTCTCCAGATGAATTTGGGAAGATCGTCGTGCGTGAAACGCCCGACGGCGGAATCGTGCGGGTTCGCGATGTGGCTCGAATCGAGTTGGGTTCCCAGGACTATAGCGTCGCCGGACGCTTTAACGGAAAGCCGAGCGCCGTCCTGGCTCTCTACCAATTGCCGGGCTCCAACGCCGTGGATGCTGCTGCCGCCTCCAACAAGCTGATGGCGCAGATGAGACAGCGCTTTCCAGATGACATGGATTACGTTGTGGCGCTAGATACGACGCGCGCGGTTACGGAAGGCATCAAGGAAATCGTCGAAACGCTTTTGATAGCTTTGGCGCTGGTAATCCTGGTGGTCTATCTCTTCTTGCAAGGCTGGCGCGCCACGCTGATTCCGCTGCTCGCTGTGCCCGTTTCGCTGATCGGGACATTTATACTTTTCCCATTGTTCGGTTTTTCCATCAACACGCTTTCGCTCTTCGGTCTCGTGCTCGCTATCGGTCTCGTTGTGGATGACGCTATCGTTGTTGTGGAGGGCGTCGAGCGCCACATCGAAGAGGGTATGACTCCGAAAAATGCCGCCTTAAAAGCCATGGAGGAGCTTTCCGGGCCGGTCGTCGGAATCGCACTTGTCCTCTCGGCCGTCTTCGTGCCCACGGCCTTTGTTCCGGGCATCACTGGCAAGCTTTATCAGCAATTCGCGGTGACCATCGCGATTTCTGTTCTGCTGTCCGCTTTCAACGCCCTCACGCTCAGCCCGGCTCTTGCTGCGCTGCTCCTTCGCCCAAAAGTGGAGAGCCACGGCCTGCTTCGCCGGTTCTTCGATTGGTTCAATCGATCCTTTGAGCGCGCCACCGACGGTTACGTGAAATGGAGCGCGGTTCTGCTGCGCAAGACACTCGTAGTAGTTGGGCTCCTCGTGGTGTTCTGTATCGCGGCAGGGATTTGCGCAAACCGCCTTCCTTCCAGCTTTCTTCCCGACGAGGATCAAGGTTATGCCTACGTCAACCTGCAACTGCCAAACGGGGCTTCGCTCGAACGCACTACGGCCATCACCGATCAAATAGACAAACTCATTATGAATACCCCGGGGGTGCAGAACTGCACTACCTTTGTCGGCTTCAGTTTGCTCAGCTTTGTTCGCACGAGTTACAACTCGACTTTTTTCGTGACCTTCAAACCGTGGGACGATCGCAAAACAAGAGTCGAGCAGTTTCAAACGCTTAAGGTCAATCTGAATCGGGAGCTAAGCAAATTGCCCGCTGGTGTTGCCTTCGGTTTTTCCCCGCCCGCCATTCCAGGTGTTGGAACCGCGGGGGGATTCACGTTTATGCTTGAAGACCGCTCCGGCAGCGACATTCAGTTCCTCGCCAAAAACCTGGCGACTTTTCTGGAAGCTACCCGCAAACGTCCGGAAATCGCCAGCCTCAGCACTACGTTTTTGGCAAGCGTGCCCCAACAGTATGTGGACGTGGACCGCGACAAAGTGCTGAAGCAGGGCGTCGCGCTCAGTGACGTCTACAAGACCATCCAGGCGTTCATGGGCGGTTATTTCATCAATTATTTCAATCGTTTTGGCCGGCAATGGCAGGTCTATATCGAGGCGGAGAGCGAAGACCGCGCCAAAGCGGAAAACGTGGGGCAGTTTTATGTCCGCAACGGCAAAGGGGACAATGTCCCCCTCTCCACGCTGACGACGATTGAGCCGCGCCTTGGTCCTGAATTTACGTTGCGCTTCAACGAATTTCGCTCTGCCCAAATCAACGGCAGCGCCGCGCCCGGTTATAGCGCCGAACAGGCCACGAATGCTCTTGAGGATGTCTTCAAGCAGACCATGCCGCGAGAAATGGGTTTCGATTACTCCGGCATCTCGTTTCAGGAACAAAAAGCCCGTCAAGGAGTGCCCGTGGCGGCCATCTTCGGACTTTCGTTGTTGTTCGTATTTCTGATTTTGGCAGCTCTCTATGAAAGCTGGACTCTTCCGTTCAGCGTCCTGCTAAGCACGCCGGTCGCGGTTTTCGGCGCATTCGCAATGCTTTTACTACGCCGGTTTTTGCTCAGCATTTTTTACCCGCCATACATGGTGCAGATTGAAACCGATGTCTACTCGCAGATTGGGCTGGTCATGCTCATCGGCTTGGCCGCCAAGAACGCCATTCTGATCGTCGAGTTTGCCAAGGACCAGTTCGAGCAGGGCAAGCCTCTCGCTGACTCCGCTCTGGAAGGCGCCAAGCTCCGGCTGCGGCCCATCCTGATGACATCGTTTGCTTTTATTCTCGGCTGCGTGCCGCTGTGGACGGCCTCTGGAGCAGGCTCCGTAGCCCGCCAAATCATGGGTACCACAGTGATTGGCGGAATGCTCGCGGCAAGCGCGATTGGAATTTTCTTTGTGCCGGGAATCTTCTATCTTGTCGAGAAATGGTCGGGTGCAGAAAAGGAACATGCCCCGGCGACAGGTTTGGCCGCGTCTCCTTCTCCGGCCGAGGCGGATTGAAATGACTTCTACCTCCCCAAAAACTGAGAGAAGTTTTATGAAGCCGCGCATTGCCAAACGACAACCATTACTGGCCACGCTGTTCGCCGCAAGCCTCATCTCAGGCTGCATGGTCGGCCCCAATTATCATCGTCCCGCCGTTCAACCTCCCACGGCGTTTCGCGATTTGAGCGCGAATCCTGAGGCGCAAGCAAAAGCAGCCTCTTATGCCGATCTTCCTTGGTGGCAGGTTTTTCAGGATCCACAACTTCAGGACTTGATTCACATTGCTCTGAAGCAAAACTACGATTTGTTGATCGCTACGGAACGCATCAATGCTGCCCGCGCCCAGGTTGTGGTCACTCGGTCGAGTCTTTTTCCTCAGGTGAGTGGCAATGGGAATTTCACGGGCGGCAAAGAGTACAACTTCCAGACCAAATACAATTTTCTTACCACGACAGCTGACGCTGCTTTTCAGCTGGATTTCTTCGGAAAGCTGCGGCGCGCTACGGAGGCCGCACGCGCGGAGCTTCTGGCCACCGAAGACGCCAGGCAAACTGTGATCTTGACGCTTGTCAGCGATGTCGCCAGCGACTACTTCACACTTCTGCAACTCGACCTGGAGCTGCAAATTACTCACGAGACCGTTAAAACCCAGCAGGATTCCGTCAAGCTCACCAACCTGCGTCTCGATCATGGCGTGGCCACGAAGTTGGACGTCCTGCAGGCACAGCAAGTGTTGGATACCGCGAACGCACAAATTCCAGATCTCGAACGTCAAATCGCGCAGGAAGAGAACGCTCTCAATATTCTGCTCGGGAATTATCCGCAGGGCATCACGCGGGGCCGTCCGCTTATCGAACAGAATCTTCCGCCCGAGGTTCCCCCCGGTTTGCCATCCGCACTTATCGAGCGGCGGCCAGACATTCGCCAAGCTGAACAGGAGCTTATCGCCTCCAACGCCGAAGTCGGCGTCGCCAAGGCCCAGTTCTTCCCACAAATTTCGCTGACAGGATCCGGGGGCGGCGCGTTCGGACGCAGCAGCGCCTTCTCCGGACTGATGAGCTCGCAGCTCGGCATCTGGTCTTACGGCGCCCAGATCAGCCAGCCCATTTTTACCGGCGGAGCGCTCAGCGGGAATCTGAAATATTCCAAGTCACAATTCGAGCAAGCCTTGCTCTCCTATCGCCAAACTATCCAGAAGGCCTTTGGCGACACATCGGATGCGCTCATTGGCTATCAGAAAGACCATCAGGTACGCGTGGCTCAGGAGCAAACCGTGGCGGACTTGCGCGAGTCCGTTCGCCTCTCCATCCTCCGCTACACAGGTGGCACAACGAATTATCTTGAAGTATTGGACGGCCAGCGCTCCCTTTTTGGCGCGGAACTAACGCTTGCCCAGGCGCGTGGCAGTGAGTACCAGAGCCTCGTGCAACTTTATAGGGCCCTCGGCGGTGGCTGGCAGCAATAACGCCGTATCGCTTCAGGGATAAAAAAGCACCCTTTTGACGAAGGTACACTTTCCTCATTTTTCGATGAGCCATCTTTTTCCCTTTGCTGTCGCCTGACAAAGCCACATCGTTTTTCACTCCTCAGCTTGACGCGAGCCGAGAAGCTGTCTAGCCTTTCGCACGGATACGAAACGGGGGCGCCATCAACACCTCGGGAACTGACGCGACGACAAATCGCACGACCAGCGCAAACGTGCCCACGACCAGCGTGCGTGAGGGCGAACTGCTTTGGACTCCGAGCGCCGAGCAAGTCGAAAGCGCAAACCTCACGAAATTCACGCGCTGGCTTGCGCGCCAGCGTGGAAAACAATTCTCTAATTACAGCGAGTTATGGCACTGGTCCATAACCGACTTGGAAGGCTTCTGGCAGGCCATCTGGGATTACTTCGGCGTGCAATCCTCCACCATCTACACGCGCGTCCTTGCCAGCCGCACAATGCCCGGCGCCGAGTGGTTTTCCGGTGCGCACCTCAATTACGCCCAACACGTCCTGCGACGCGAACTTCCCGGTACCAACGCGCTGCTTTTCCTGAATGAGACAACGCCGTTGAGAGGCGTCTTATGGGAAACATTCGCCAGTCAGGTGCGGATCCTCGCTACACGACTTCGCGAGATGGGAGCGTGTCCCGGCGATCGCGTTGTGGGCTTTATGCCGAATATTCCTGAGACAATGGTCGCGATGCTGGCAACAACGGCCATCGGCGCGATCTGGGCCTCCTGCTCGCCCGACTTTGGTTCGCGCGGGGTGATCGACCGCATCCAACAACTCTCTCCCAAAGTTTTCTTCTGCGTGGACGGTTACCGCTACGGCGGTAAAGCGTTTAGCCGAAAAAGGGAAGCGGGCGAGATTGTCGCGGCGCTCACAGACCTTGAGCGTGTCGTTTACCTTCCATATTTGGATTCTGAAGATCGCGAGCCACCGTGCGAAGGCGCACTTTTCTGGAATGATCTTCTGCAACATGCTCCTGGGTCGCGCGAGGACTTTGAGTTCGAGCAGGTCCCGTTCGGTCATCCTTTGTGGGTACTTTTTTCGTCGGGCACGACGGGATTGCCAAAAGCGATTGTGCACAGCCACGGCGGAATTTTGCTCGAGCAAATGAAGCTCCAGCACTTTCACCTGGACTATCGCCCCGGTGAGCGCGCCTTCTTCTACACGACCTCAGGCTGGATGATGTGGAATTTCCTCGTCAGCATGCCATTGGTCGGCGTCTGTCCCGTTTTGTATGACGGCCATCCAGCCTATCCAGAGCCAGACGCGCTCTGGAAAGTGGCCCAAGACTCCAAGGCCAATTTTTTCGGCGCAAGTCCCGCGTATGTGGACGTGATGTCGAGGGCCGGCATCGTGCCGCGCGAACGTTTTGATCTTTCGCATTTGCGTGTGATCATGCCGGCTGGTTCGCCCGTGTCGCCGGAATGCACCGCGTGGTTTTACCGCAACGTCAAGCAAGATTTGCTGGTCGCAACCGGCAGTGGTGGCACGGATTGCTGCACTGGCTTCGTCGGCGGTGTTCCTACGCAACCCGTTTATGCCGGCGAGATGCAGGGTCCATCCCTCGGAGTTGCGGCGCGTGCGTTCAACGAAAAAGGCGAAAGCCTGATTGACGAGGTAGGGGAGCTTGTTCTCACGGAACCCATGCCCTCGATGCCGATCTATTTTTGGAACGACAAAGACGGTTCGCGCTACCGCGAGTCCTACTTCCATGAGTATCCGGGCATTTGGCGTCACGGAGATTTTTTTCGCATCAACCGGCGTGGAGGGTGCTTCGTGTTGGGCCGTTCAGACGCCACTCTGAACCGTCTAGGTGTGCGCATCGGCACTGCCGAAATCTATCGCGCGCTCGCCAATCTTCCTGAGGCGGAGGACGCGCTGGTCGTAAATCTCGATTTGCCCGGTGCAAGGTTTTTCATGCCTCTTTTCGTGAAACTAAGAGACGGCATCGTCTTGGATGCCGAACTGGAAAATAAAATCTGCGCCCACCTGCGCCGTGAGTACACGCCGCGTCATGTGCCGGACCGCGTAATTCAGGTTCCGGACATCCCCATGACGATCACACGCAAGAAAATGGAAGTTCCAGTGCGCAAAATCCTGATGGGCGTGCCAGCGGAAAAAGCTGCCAACCGCCATGCCATGGCCAACCCCGAATCGCTGGATTTTTTTGTGAATTATGCGAAGACGCAGACGGATTACAAAGGCCAATCATGAATATTTCCGAACTCATCGCCATTGACGTCCACACCCACGCCGAGGTCTCCTGCCACCAGCCGCTCGACGAATTCGGCCAGGAGTTCGATGCCGCCAAAATTAAATATTTCAAGTCCGGCAAACTCCCCACCATCGCCGAGACAGTCGCTTACTATCGCGAGCGCAAAATCGGCCTCGTCATGTTTTATGTGGACAGCGAATTCGAAATGGGCCGCCGCCGCATCGCCAACGAGGAGGTGGCGGAAGCTGCCGCCGCCAATTCCGACATCATGATTGCCTTTGGCAGTGTGGATCCCCACAAAGGCAAGCTGGGCGTGCGGGAAATGCGCCGCCTGATCGCCGATCACGGCATCAAGGGTTTCAAGTTTCATCCTACTTGCCAGGGATTTTTTCCCAACGATCGTATGGCCTATCCTATGTACGAAGTCATCGCCGAGCACTGTTTGCCCGCGATCTTTCACAGCGGACACTCCGGCGTGGGAACGGGCATGCCCGGAGGCGGAGGTCTTCGGCTGAAATATTCAAATCCAATTCACCTGGATGACGTAGCAGCTGATTTCCCGCAGATGAAAATCGTCATCGCGCACCCGTCTTGGCCCTGGCAGGACGAAGCTCTCTCTGTCTGCCTCCACAAGCCAAACGTCTACATCGATCTTTCCGGCTGGTCACCGAAGTACTTCTCTCCTCAACTGGTGCAACACGCCAATACGCTGCTGAAACACAAAATGCTCTTTGGTACGGATTTTCCGCTGATAACGCCCGACCGCTGGATGGAGGATTTCCAGCAGGCAGGCTTTCGACCCGAAGTGCATCCGCTCATCTTCAAGGAAAACGCTTGCCGCTTGCTTGGACTCGGCGCGCCGGCGGTTTCGAGTTAATTGCCGACCTTCTTGCCAGAAGTGCAGAGAGGCGCCAGCGAAAATGGAAAAGCTCTATCGCGCGGATCACATTGGCAGCCTGCTGAGGCCGCCGGATTTGCTTCTGGCACGCCAATCTCCTGCGAATGCCGAAAAACTGCGCGCACTCGAAGACCAACATATCCTGCGCCTGCTCGCAAAGCAAAAGGAGCTCGGCTTCGAGATTTTCACCGACGGGGAACTGCGCCGCCGCAATTTTATGAGCGATTTCACCGACGCTGTCGAAGGCTTCGACTTCGCCGACGCGGTATCGAGAACGTGGAATACCGGCGATGCAGGCTCGGCGCCCGTCAGCAGCGTGACGGGCATCGTCACAAAGCAACTCCGCCAGGTTTGGCCCCTCACAGGCCATGAGCTGCCTTTTCTGAGAAGGCACAGCCCAGGCAACATCAAAATGACGCTGCCCAGCGCCACGCAATTTCCGGCCATCTCCTTCAAGCGCGGCGTGACCGACAAAATCTACCAGGATCATTCCGCTCTGCTTTGGGCCATCGTCGAAATCATGAAGAAGGATCTGAGCGCTCTCTCCACAGAAGGCGTGAAATATATCCAGATTGACGCTCCCCGCTACAGCTATTACATGGATCCCAAGTGGCGCGAGTGGATTCGCAAGGAAATTGGCATGGATCCGGACGCCGCTCTCGAAGAAGCCATCCGCGCGGACAACGCTTGCTTCCGCGCCGCCAAACGCCACGGTGTTACTCTCGCCATCCATCTCTGCCGCGGCAACAATCGCAGCCACTGGTACGCCGAAGGCGGCTACGACGCCATCGCCGAAAAACTATTCGGCACGCTCGAAGTCGATCGCTTCCTCCTCGAATATGACGACGACCGCTCCGGCACATTCGAACCGCTCCGTTTCGTCCCCAAAGGAAAAACGATTGTGCTCGGCCTCGTCAGTTCAAAAGTTCCGCAAATGGAAAACCCCGACCAGCTTGCCAGACGCATCGAGGAAGCGAGCGGCTATGCCTCGTTGGAAAATCTTGCCTTAAGCCCGCAGTGCGGCTTTGCTTCCACTGCCGAAGGCAACCTCATCACGGAAGACCGCCAATGGGCCAAATTAAAGCTGATAACCGACACGGCCCGCCGTGTCTGGGGCTCGTCATGAAGCGGACGTCTAAATTGTCGTTCAGCTCTTCTCCGTGTCCTCTGCGCTCTCGGCGTCCTCTGTGTAATGATTTTCGTTGTCTGTAAGACGCGTTGACATCCAATAGCGTCACACGTCAAAAAAAACTGTTTCCTCCGGTCCTTGCAAAACAACATTCCATTCCAAAGCCCCATCGCGTCCTTCTATCTTGCTGGCAACAAGCGTCCCGCGCCGCTCCGGCCCGACAAGGTTCAGGACGGAATCTTCCTCGTTGCTTTCTTCGCTTGGAAAATAAATCCGGGTAATCAACCGCCGCAAAAGCCCGCGCGTAAAAACCGAAACCGCCAAATGAGGTGCCTGCAATCTTCCATCCGGCCCGGGCACCCGTCCAGGCTTGATCGTGCTAAACCGAAAACGCCCATCGCTATCGGTAGCAACGCGACCGTAACCCGTAAATCCGTTCTCGACCGGTTTGTCCTGCGGATCATCCGGATGCGCATACTTTCCGTGCGAATTCGCCTGCCAGATTTCTATAATCCCGTCAGGCACGGATTTCCCGTCGCCATCCAAAATGCGCCCGGAAATTTCCACGTGTTCTCCGACAACTTCTGGCCCCGCCAGGGTGTCCCGATAAAGACGCTCGAATCCAATTTGGAAAAACGGTCCGACTGTCTGCGAAGTCGTAGCCACAAGGCTCATGATTTCTCTCCATGAAGATGAGTTTCCATCGGAGTGGAGTCCCGCCCGCTGAGCACAATGTCAAAACGGTAGCCCAGCGCTTGCGAAGGAATCGTAGTTTCCCAATCAAAAAAAGAAACCAACCGGTTGCGCGCTTTCTCATCGTCGGTGCAATTGAAAATCGGATCGAATGGAAGCAGCGGATCGCCCGGAAAATACATCTGCGTCACAAGCCGGGTAGCGAACGCCGGCCCAAAAAGCGAAAAATGAATGTGAGCCGGCCTCCACGCGTTGTAATGATTTCCCCACGGATATTTCCCCGGCAGAATGGTCACAAATCGGTAGCGCCCCTCCGAATCCGTCATCGTATGTCCGCAGCCCGTAAAATTAGGGTCAAGGGGGGCATTATGTTGATCTCTGCTGTGCAGATAACGCCCTGCGGCATTAGCCTGCCAAATTTCGATGAGCGTGTTTCCCACAGGCCTCGCATTTTCATCCAACACACGCCCGCTAACGACGATCCTTTCTCCCAGGGGCTCGCCTGAATGCTGCCGCGTCAAATCGTAAGCTTTCCTATCTACAATTTCCGGCCCAAAAAGCGGCCCGGTAATTTCCGAGAGCGTATGCGGAAGCCGCACCAGCGGCTGCAGCGGCGCCCGCTTGATCGAAGACACATAAGCCGGGTGTAAATGGCGCGGCTGCGTTCCCGGATAGTTACGCCGGTAACCCTGTATCTCACCCATCAAATTGCCTCCAACTCGCTGCTCCAATCAATCTGCCGAATCTAAGCGTCCCACACTCTGCTGGCAACAACAAAACTCTCGCCGCAGAAACTCAGTGTAGTCTCGCTTGCGCATCCTGTGTACCAGCCACGATTGCGTGTTGTCGCGACGCGAAATCATCGGGATAATACGCACAGCTTGGGGCCGAGGATAGCGCGTTTTGGAGTTTAAGGAGGCGACGGAATGGATGAACGCCAGCGTTATGAAGAAGGAATGAAGACGCGCCGGGCAGTGCTGGGAGACGCGCATGTAGACACCACACTAAAAAACAAAAATGAGTTCACAGACGCGTTTCAGGACTTGATTACTCGGTACGCGTGGGGAGAAATCTGGACCAGGCCTGGACTTCCCAAGGAGACCCGAAGCATGCTCACACTGGCCATGATGGTGGCACTGAATCGTCCCGAGGAGCTGCGCTTGCACTTGCGCGCCGCAAAGAACGTCGGTGTTACGCGCGATCAGATTCAGGAAGTGCTCTTGCAGACGGCGATCTACTGTGGAGTACCTGCTGCGAATTCTGCGTTCCACACGGCGATGGAGGTTTTCTCTGAACAAAAAACGTGATGCAAATTGAAAGGCGCCCCGCACTGGACTGAAAAGATTGCCGCGAAAGGACTGACGCGCAGGATATGAGGACGCAGGTTGGCATTGTCGGAGCAGGGCCTGCCGGGCTCCTTCTCTCGCACCTTTTGCATTTGCAAGGGGTCGAATCCGTTGTGCTGGAGGCGCGGAGCCGCCAGTACGTTGAAGAACGCGTACGCGCCGGCGTCCTCGAGCATGGAACTGTCAATACTCTCAAGGAAGCAGGCGTTGGCGCGCGCATGATGCGCCAGGGATTGATGCATCACGGAATCGAATTGCAGTTTGCGAAGCGGCGGCACCGTATCGATTTTCAGGAGCTAACCGGCGGCAAAGGGGTAATGGTATACGCACAGCATGAAGTGGTGAAAGACCTTGTCGAGGCGCGGCTCGCCGTTCAAGGCCAGCTCTACTACGAGTTGGAAGATGTGCGCGTCAGCGCGTTCGATGGCTCCAAGCCGAAAATTCATTTTCGCAGGGATGGAACCGCGCAGGAATTGACCTGTGACTTCATTGCCGGATGCGACGGCTTTCATGGCATATGCCGGCCCTCTATTCCCGCGCGCGTTCTGAACATTTTTGAGCGGGTTTATCCGTTTGCCTGGCTTGGCATTCTCGCGCAGGCAGCGCCCTCCTCCAAGGAGCTGATTTACGCATATCACGAGCGCGGATTCGCTCTACTCAGCATGCGGTCACCGGAGATTTCCCGCCTCTATATCCAGTGTCCGCCGGAGGAGGACATCGCGAACTGGCCGGACGAAAAGATTTGGCAAGAGTTGCAGACGCGCTTGGGAATGGATGGCTGGAAACTTACGGAAGGTTCGGTGCTGCAAAAAGGCATCACGGGAATGCGCAGTTTTGTTGTTGAGCCGATGCGGTTTGGAAGCCTCTTCCTGGCCGGCGATTCGGCGCATATTGTTCCACCAACCGGAGCGAAGGGTCTGAACCTTGCGGCCGCGGATGTTCGTGTCCTGGCGCGGGCCCTTGCGGAATATTATTCTTCCGGGAAAACGCACCTGCTGGATGCCTATTCGGAGACTTGTTTGCGGCGCGTTTGGAAGGTGCAGCGGTTTTCATGGTGGATGACGTCCATGCTGCATCGATTCGCGGAGGAAAACCCCTTCGACCAGCGCCGTCAGCTTGCGGAACTCGATTACGTGACCAGTTCTCGGGCTGCTTCGACTTCACTTGCTGAAAATTACGTTGGCTTGCCGCTCGACTGATCATTCACTACGCAACGCCTGAATTGGGTCGACTTTAGAGGCGCGCGCGACCGATCCAAAAATGTTCAAAGGATCATGTAGAAGCCCTCGCGCGCCGTCGAATGTGCGTGTTTACCGGTACTTGGCAGAGCCTACGGATGGATTCCAACTTTTTGCTGGGTTCGAAGATACTTTTAGTATGAACAGGCGCATGCGAATTAGTGTAAGCGCATACATCGTCCGAATAGGTGGTCTAACCTGTGTCGGGCTCCTTGTTTTTCTGATGGTAGCAGGGGCAACGATGACGCGCGCGCAAGCGACGGAGGATTCGGATCTCGATCGCCTCACTGCGTCTGCTGAGCAAGGAGACGCTGCGGCGCAATTGAAGTTGGGCATGCGCTACTACATCGGCACAGGCAGGCGACAACCTCCTGACTATGCTGAGGCTCTGAAATGGTTTCGCCGCGCGGCGGACCACGGCAACGCGGAGGCACAGGACCGCGTTGGGTTAATGTACTACAACGGCAAAGGCGTTACGCAGGACTACGCGGAGGCGGGCCGCTGGTATTTGTTGGCGGCCCAAGGTGGTAATGACCACGCTGCGTACCAGCTTGTGGATATGTACTCGCGCGGCGTCGGCATGCCCCGCGACCGTGCCGAATCAAGAAAGTGGGCAAACGTGCTGAACGCTCGTCATCCTGACAAGATGAATGGCCTGGCATGGAAGTTGTTTGCGATCGGACTTCTCGGGGTAGTGGCTTTTTCGATTGGGTTATTTGCTTTGCAAAGAAATGCGCTCAGGGGATGGCAGCGTCTCACTGTTGCGGTTTTCGTGAACCTGGCTGGTATCGCCTTGGTCCTCAATACTCTGACGACCTATGGGTTCGAGACCGTTTTTTCTCACTGTTCTCACAATTTCCTCGCGACCGCTTGCACACAGATCAGCGATCCGCACACGAGAAAAATCGTCAATGAAATTGGTGACTGGGTGATGGTCAATCTCATTTTCCGGTTTATGGCGGGCATAGGTTTAGTCCTGGATGTACTTGCGGTGTGGTATCTGGTGTATCTCTGCAGGCGGCTTTTCAGGCGGCCCAGCATGCAGCACAGAGAGTCCGTCGCGGCTCCTTCAACAAGCTAGGCCTCTGCTGACACCAACAGTCTTGGTGTACCCCGCGGCGTGCACCAATCTTGCCGCTCCATGAGGTATACTCCGACCTCTTTGACCAGGAGGTCGTCCGTGAAAAACATTCCAATAGCAAGTGTAACTGCGACGATGATGGCAATTCTCCTTGTCTCAGCGGCTACACTCACCTCCGTGGCCCAGATGCCTTCCCATCGTTCGCTCGATATGACCCCGGTCAATCCGGAAAGCGTCGGATTCTCCAGCGAACGTTTGGAGCGCCTGCACACCTTGATTCAAGGGGAGGTGGACAAGAAACAACTGGCGGGCGCGGTCACCATTCTCGCGCGACACGGAAAGGTCGTGGAGTACCGCACGTATGGCCAGCGGGATTTGGCCAGCGGCGCCCCCATCACGAAAGACGTCATCTTTCGCGACTACTCCATGACCAAGCCAGTTACAGGTGTGGCCATGATGATTCTGTTTGAAGAAGGGAAGTGGCTGCCATCCGACCCGATTTCGAAATATATCCCCGAATTTGCGCAGCTGAAAGTTTTTAAAGGTGTGGGAACGGACGGCAAGCCGATTCTTGTCGACCCAGACCATGCGCCGACCATGCAGGAACTGATGACGCATTCCGCCGGGTTTTCTTATGGCTCCGGCCACTCCGTGGTTGACGCCATGTACCAGGAGAAAAAGCCGATGCAATCGTCGAATCTCCAGGGCATGATCGACAAATTGGCCACGCTCCCGCTGAATTACCAGCCGGGCAAAGGCTGGACCTACAGCCTTTCAATGGACGTCGAGGGTTATCTTGTGGAGAAGCTCTCCGGCCAGACATTGCCCGATTTTATGAGGGATCACATCTTCGTTCCGTTGGACATGAAAGACGCTGGTTTCTTTGTGCCGCAGGAAAAGCGATCACGCTTCGCCACGAATTACCGCGCCGATCCACAAGGACAGCTTGTACCAACGGAAGCAGCCAGTGCTCCGACGGACTACGCGAGCCAACCCACCACGCCTTCGGGCGGCGGTGGATTGGTCTCCACAGCTGAGGACTACTATCGCTTTGCACAAATGCTTGGGAATGGCGGCGAACTCGGAGATAAGCGTGTACTGGCTCCCGCCACCGTCAAGCTGATGGCTTCCAATCATCTGCCGGTAAATCTTCTGACGGGAGAATTCGGAATTGGGCAGCACGTCATGCGGCCGGGATTTGGCTACGGATTCAATTGCGCTGTAGTTTTTGATCCTCCGGAAGCCAGTATGCCGGATGGTAAGGGAACGTTCTTCTGGGATGGCGCAGCGGGAACATGGTTTTGGGTCGATCCAACCAACGACATCGTTTTCGTTAGTATGATTCAGAGGATGCTTAATCCGGACAATCACACCTTGCAATACCGCAGCCACGCGACGGTTTATCAGGCACTTGTGGATCCTTCGAAGTAGTGCCTCCGATCTCAGCAGTTGCCCGGCCTTCAAGAGGGGAGATTGTTTCGTGTGTCGGGCAATTCCAGGGCCACGAGATCGCCACGAATGCCACCTGATTGCCTGGGCACCGGCGGAGATGTGGGAAAAAGTGCCTCAAGCCGTGAACCTCAATACCTGGCCCGCCACAATCTTCATCGTACGGGACGGACGCGTGAAACTGATTCATTCCGGCTTTACAGTTCCAGCCAGCGGCGTGCTCAACGCCCAGCTGAAGGACGAATTCACAACCACGATCGAATGTCTGCTGGCCGAAAGCGGCGAGGGTCCGCAAGTGTTTCGCTACCGGCAAGTCATTGACAAGGTGTTGGAGCGCGAACCGCCGGCGAAATTGAATTTGCGTTTGTGGCGGCATGTTTTTTTACGCCGTAGCCAGGGAGCGGGGGAGAGCCGGTGCACGGCTCTCCTCATGCAGTCCCCGAAATCGGGAAGCCCCAGGAATGCCTTGCAAAGTGCTGCCAACTCACTATACTTCTCCGCAATGATTTGGCTAACTACCAAGCGGGATGCTTTAAGTGTTTTGGCATTCTTCGCACTGACGCCTCGCGGCGATTTGTGTTTGTGTTGTAGGTCGATCGGTATTGGTCCGGCGGAAATGTAGAACGCTTTTCAGGTTCAGGTTTCCCCGGCCGCTCTTAAGGAGCGGCGTTTTTGTGTGCGGCTCGTTTCTTACAAGGAGAATCTCTCGTGCCAGAAAATGTGACTCATCACGCTTTAGGCGACCGCGCCGCTTTTCAACTCGCCAATGTCACGAAGACACCGCCGCAGTATGGGGCGATCACGCCCCGTTGGTTGGTGCGGTTCCTCGACTGGAAGCCGCTGGAGGCCGGTACGCTGCGCGTCAACCGTGTCGCGGAAGACAAAACCCTTGATGTCGTATGCGGCCAGAAAGACGAGAAGGCGCTCCCCGAATCCTTCGTGGACTATGAAGAAAAACCCCGGGAATACACGCTCTGCGGAATCAATGCCATACTGAACGTCCACACGCGGGTCTCCGATCTGTATAGCAACCCCTTCGATCAAATTCGCGAACAGCTTCGCCTGACCGTCGAGAACGTAAAGGAAAATCAAGAAAACGAGCTTATTAACAATCCCGACTACGGCCTTCTGAAGAATGTACCTGCGAGCCAGCGAATTCAGACGCGCAAAGGTGCGCCCACGCCGGATGATCTCGATGAATTGCTTTCGAAGGTTTGGAAGGAACCCTCTTTTTTTCTCGCACATCCGCGGGCTATCGCCGCTTTCGGCCGCGAGTGCACGCGCCGTGGAGTGCCGCCTCCGACAGTCACTTTGTTCGGTACACCTTTTGTGACCTGGCGCGGCGTTCCTTTGATTCCCACCGACAAGTTGCATGTGGACGGTAACAAGAAGCCGAAAGGCCCCGGCGGTAAGAGCAACATTCTGTTGCTCCGCGTTGGCGAGAAGAAGCAGGGAGTCATTGGCTTGTTCCAGCCGGGATTGCCTGGAGAACAGACTCCGGGACTTTCTGTCCGCTTCATGGGCATTGATAACCGCGCGATTGCTTCCTACTTGGTCTCCCTGTATTGCTCGGCAGCGGTTCTCGTCGAAGATGCAATAGCAGCACTCGAAGACGTGGAAGTCGGCAGCTACCATGAGTACAAGTGATTCCCAAAAAACTTCGCCCATCGGACCAGGCGTGAACCTGAAATCGGCTGGATCGATAGCGTCTTTGCCGTCTGGCTTGCCCGATCCCGAAAAGCTGGCGCGGATGGCGAATGAATTTTTCACCGCGCTGCCGCTGACGGAAGGTTTCCCAGCTGCCATGCCAGTAGCGGCTGATCCTGCCGCATTCGTCGATGCATCGCGTTTCGGATCCGCGCCGGCACCGGGCGCGGTCTCTGAAGCGCAATTACGCGCGGCAACTGCAGAGTTGCCTGCGAATGTGCAGGCACAAATTCCCGCAATTCCCGGAACCCTCGTTGCTTCGCCCAACGTGCCAGGCGGGTGGGATCCCGCACGGTTTTCCTCATCCAGTGTATTCTCGTTCCTTGAAGAGGCGAGGCCTCTCGGGTCTTTTGGAAACATCCCTGCCGCGCCAGCCTTGCCGTTGGAGATGGTAAACACTGTCACCGAAACAGACCTTCGTGCGCTTGCTGATGAACTTTCGACCGTTCCTATCCCGCGCATCCCGGAAACTGGCAATGCCTCGGCCGCCCGGCAAATCCTTGGCGCGCCAGTTTCCCCCAATCCTTCTGAACTCGCGGCCGGCTACGCTTTCCTTAACGAAATTCGCCAACTCACCGCGTTGCCCGCTCTTGAAACTTCTGCCGTATCCCCTGTTTCTCCTGGCGACATTTCGTTGTCGAATCTTTCCTCGGAGCCATTTGACGTTGCCGCGATTCGCCGGGATTTCCCCATTCTGGAAGAGCGGGTGAATGGCAAGCCTCTCATTTGGCTCGACAACGCCGCCACAACACAAAAACCCAAGAGCGTTATCGAACGTTTAAGTCACTTCTATTCTCACGAGAATTCCAATATCCATCGGGCAGCGCATGAACTTGCCGCACGGGCAACGGATGCCTACGAAGCGGCACGCGAAAAGGTCAGGCGGTTTTTGAATGCACCGTCGGTGAAAGAGATTATTTTTGTGCGCGGGGCGACGGAAGGAATTAATCTCCTGGCCCAGAGCTGGGGCCGCCAGAATGTTCGCAAAGGTGATGAAATTGTCATCACCTGGCTTGAACACCACGCCAACATCGTTCCCTGGCAGATGCTGTGCGCGGAAACGGGCGCGCGACTGCGGGTCGCTCCTGTGGACGATTCGGGCCAAGTTCTACTCGACGAGTACCATAAGCTGCTTAGTGCCAAGACAAGGCTTGTCTCTTTCGCGCAAGTATCCAACGCTCTCGGCACGGTAACTCCCGCGCACGAAATGATCGAGTTGGCACATCGCTATGGCGCAAAGGTTTTGCTGGACGGTGCACAAGCCGTTTCGCACATGCACGTGGATGTGCAGGCCTATGACTGCGACTTCTATGTTTTTTCGGGTCACAAGGTATTCGCCCCCACAGGTATCGGCGTTGTGTTTGGCAAGTATGACGTCCTGGAGAACACACAACCTTGGCAGGGCGGCGGGAACATGATTCAGGATGTAACCTTCGAAAAGACCAGCTACCAGCCGCCGCCTGGACGCTTCGAAGCGGGAACAGGAAACATAGCAGATGCGGTTGGACTTGGAGCTGCGATTGACTACCTTACCCGCGTGGGAATGGTCAATGTCTCCAGGCACGAACACGACCTTCTTGTATATGCCACAGAAAACCTATTGCGCATTCCCGGGCTGCGCCTGATTGGCACAGCGCGTGAGAAGGCAGGCGTGCTCTCCTTTGTTTTGGAAGGATTCAGAACCGAAGACGTGGGCGTTGCGCTAAATCGGAGAGGCATAGCGGTGCGAGCCGGGCATCACTGTGCCCAACCCATCCTTCGGCGGTTCGGTGTAGAGAGCACCGTGCGACCCTCGCTCGCACTTTACAACACGTGTGAGGACATTGACGCGCTGGTCGCGGCTGTTTGGGACCTCAAGCAAGGACACACGACGTTATAGCCCGCAAAATCCCTGGGCATTATCCGTAGTTTATCAAGACGCAATTCAGCGTTCCTGCAGATTGCTTTGTAGTTCGCTGGAGTCATCTCCTTCGCGCAGGAGCCTGTCAAACCCGCAAGCGACGAGAGAGCCTGTTTCGGATCTACTCCGATACTGGAATTTGGGATTGGCTCGAGGTATTAGAAGTGCCGCTGTTACCATGGTGCCGGGGCCCGGCATGGACCGAACGTCTGCCGGTTCGCTTCTAGTGGTTGGCCGCGGCATGAGTCCGAAGCGAACCTGGACTGGATCTCGGGACGTTCGGCGCACGCCTAGCCTTGGGCGGGTGTAGAGTCGCCGGCATTGAGGATTGGGACGAGTGCGTTTACGGGGGCGATTAGGCGAATTGAAGGCGTTTGAGTTTGATGTGGTTGGTGCGGAGGTGGGCGAGGTCGTAGTGGGCCTGCTGGGTGAGCCAGGACTCGGGGCTGCCGCCGAAAACTTTGGAGAGGCGGACGGCCATTTCAAGAGAGATGCCGCGTCTTCCATTGACGAGCTCGGAGAGGGTGGTGCGAGTAACACCGAGGGCAGCGGCGGCCTGAGTGATGGTCAAGCCTAGCGGTTCGATACACTGGCGCAGGACAAAGCCGCCTGGATGGGGTGGATTCTTCATCGGCATGGTCGGTTCTCCTTCAGTGCCAATACTTCCGACGCAATTCTTCCGTGGCAAAGCCTCAATGATAGTCGAGATAATCTACGTCGAACGCACCGCCTTCAGCGAAACGAAAGATCACTCGCCAGTTAGCCCGGACAGCGACCGCCCAAAAGCCTTTCATTTCACCCTTGAGAGGATGTAGCCGGAAGCCAGGTAGATCCATGTCGGCGACGGTAGCCGACGCGTCCAAACGAACGAGAATATCGCGGAGCCTATTGGCGTGCTGGCTCGCAACGCCGCGATGGTCGTCGTCTTCGTAAAGGCGTCTGAGGCCTTTGTGGCGGATCGACCGGATCACATCCTAGCGTAATGCGTTACGTAACGCATGTCAAGAAGTCAAGCCGAAACAGCCCTCGGACACTGAATACAACTCTGCTGCACGAAGGTGACGACGTGCGGGAGTTTTATTCCAAACTTCCGCGCCCGGTGCGCGTGGGCTGGGAATCGAATGTCAGGTCGGCCATCCAGCGCAAATTCGCGCCGCGGAATCTCGGAAGCAGAAACATGATCGGCGGGATGCGGATCTGATTCTGAAGTTGATGGTAGAAAACCGCTTTCCAGCGATCTGGATGCCTTCCCCGGAATTACGCGATCTGCGAGCTCTGCTCCTACACCGGCATCAGTGGGTGCGCATGCGGACGCGCATTCAGAATGCCCTGCAGGCGATTGCTTTAGAGAATGGTTTACGACGTGGGACACCAGGAAGCAAAGCGGGATGGCTAAAGTGTAAGCACGTCTTCGGTGTCGGATGTGTTGCAAGCGAGAGGAGAACGCCAGCAGCGCTGACGTCAGGGCAAGTGAATGGGGCTCGGCAAGGCCACACCAGCAAACGTGGAAATGTTGCCATTAGAGGCAGACACTTCACGGATCGCGGAGTTGTTGTAATCCGCAACGAAAATATTCCCGGAGCTGTCCACGGCGACGTCATAGGGCTGGTTGAACCGTGTGCTGGTGGGCAAGGCCCCGTCGCCGGAGTATCCACAGCCGATACTGTTGTCGCCGGCGATGATGGAGATCTGGGCGTTGGAAGAGGAGACTTCGCGGATCACGCAGTTTAGAGTGTCCGCTATAAAGAGATTCCCGGAGCCATCCGCGGCCACGCCATCGGGCTGATTCAGTTGGGCGCTGGTGGCCTCCGTCCCGTCGCCGGAATAGCCACAACTACCGGCGGTGCCGGCCACGGCGGAGATGATGGCGGTGGACGCAGAAATTTTTCGAAGGATGCAACTTGAGGGATCCACAATGAAAATATTCCCAGAGCCGTCGAGAGCCAGGCCGTTTGCAAATCCAACTTTGGCATTGGTAGCCAAGCCACCGTCGCCGGAGTCGCCACAATGTAACAAGCCGGTCAGGTCGGGAGGTGTTCCGGCCAGCGTGGAGATAAAACCCGTTGCGGCGGAAACCTTGCGAACCAGACAATTGTTCGTATCCGCGAAGCCGATCAAATCACAGGAGACCGCTGTTGGCCTTTCTCATCAATCCTCGTAGTTTGGATACTGCTCCGGATTCGGACCTATTGTCTTTACCACCCGCGGGTATTCGACTCCGGTTTCTGCTTCCTCTACCTTTCGCTGCTTTCGTATCTCAAACGTCCAATTGTCGCCGAAGTCGAAGAGGTAACAAAGTCGCTTGCGCCCCAAGGGGAAGATGTCCTTGAGTCTGATTCTACAGAAATCATCTTCCTTGTCGTCCCATTCTTCTTTCTCCGTTAGCCACTGTTTTCTCGCAAAAGGCGAAGCGCTGTTTGCAAGAAAAAACTCGAATGGGTGATCGCGACCGAAACTCACCGCGTCCTGAATCGCTTCGTGAAGATCGTACAGACTTGCTTCTTCATCGATTTCGATTTCTCGGATTCATTCGTGTTTAAGATACGCCCCGAAGGCACACTCTACTGTGAAGGTGAGTATCATTCCTTTGTCTTTCGGCCAACGTCGAGAGAATTCGCTCTTTAAAGCGTATTCAACCGATTCTGTTCAACGTTGCGCTCTCGGAGAACGCGCGCCTTTGCAAGAATGCAAGAGCGACCACACCGACTGGCACAAACGTTACGAGAGCAAACAGCCGTTGCATCGTCCCTTCCGGTAGGATAGGCGCCATCCGATGCATCATATAGGGCAGCAGACAAAGCAGGCAGATAATGTTTAGCAGTAGATATATTCTAAGCCAAGGAACTCGCCAAGTGGCACCTAGAAGTAATAGTGGGGTAATTAGGATCGGGAACAGCAGGAATTGCCACGTTGTATGTCGCGGGTCGGGCATAGGATAGAGCCCAGCTTTGATCGACATGGCTCCATTGGAAAGCAGCCCCATCGCGATAAGGATACGAAGCCAGCGTGCCGCACTCCTACGTAGACCCACATATAGCCCGAATGCTCCAGCGAGTCCGGCGATACCAGTGAGAATCGCACCGGTGTTGAAAATTCCCGGATGGCGAGAAGCCGACGTTCCAAGCATACTCGCCGTGTCCGTCGCAAAATGATATCCGGGATAAAATGGCGCCGCCACCAGTTGGACGCCAAAATACAGCAAGGGCATGGCAACAGCGGCCCAAAGCATCAGAGTCGTTTGCGGGCGGTTGTCTGGCATTTCGCCTCCTGCATTTTGTACATGACTGAGTACGATAGCTCTAGTCAAAAAGTCGCAATCGCCGGCCAGATTACTTACAGTCCCGTACCAGGACTCTACATGGACCATTGCCGCGTTATCAGGCACCCAGTGCACCGCTCCTGCGCGACCTGCGCGAAAAGCCAACGGAAACATAGACTTCTTCGGGGAAGAGGTTCTTACACGCCTGGGTGGTGCCGGGGGCCAGAATCGAACTGGCTACGCCCGCCTTTTCAGGGCGGCGCTCTACCAGTGAGCTACCCCGGCACGTAGTTAAGAAATTGTAGAGGGTGCGGAGGGATTGTGTCAATTCGTTGTGATTATTCTGGCGTACATCTACTCAGACTCGATAATTCGCCGGCTGGAGGCTCCGCCGCCAGCCGAAACTTGTTATTTCAGCGAGATCATTGCGCCGATTCGTCGAATTCTTTCATCCAGGTTTTGCCCTTTAAGACTTCGCGGGGGCGGGTGCCGTCTGGCGGGCCGACGATGCCGTCCTTTTCCATGATGTCGATCAGGTGAGCGGCGCGGCCGTAGCCGATGCGGAGACGGCGTTGCAGCGTCGAGGTTGAGGCGCGGCCCATTTCGCAGACTACGCGAACGGCGTCCTGGTAGAGGTCGTCGTCTACATCTTCGCCGCCAGCGTCGGCACCTCCTCCAGCCGCACCTTCGACTTTGCCGTTTTCATCTTTGGGGGCTTCGAGGAGTTGCTCGTTGTACTTGGCTTGGGCTTGCTGGCGCCAAAAGTCGCAGACGGCCACGATTTCGTCTTCGCTTACGAGCGGGCCGTGAATGCGGTGCAGTCGGGCGGAGCCGGCGGGGAGATAGAGCATGTCGCCTCTGCCCAGGAGGGACTCGGAACCGTTGGAATCGAGAATGGTACGCGAATCTACTTTGCTGGCGACACGGAACGAGATGCGGGCAGGGAAGTTGGCTTTGATCAAGCCGGTGATTACGTCTACCGAGGGGCGCTGGGTGGCAAGAATGAGGTGGATGCCGACCGCGCGTGCCATTTGAGCGAGGCGAGTAATGGATTCTTCAACGTTGTTTGTGTCCACCATCATGAGGTCGGCGAGTTCGTCAATGACGATGACAAGGTAGGGAAGCGGCTTGTGCTCGGTTTCCTCGACATTTTCGAAAAGGGACAGAGATTGCGCTTTTTGGAAGGTGCGGTTGTATTGCTCAATGTTGCGCACGCCGCGCTGGGCGAGAAGTTTGAGACGTTTCTCCATTTCCTTCGTGGCATTGCGAAGGACGTTGGAAGCGATTTTGGGATCGGTGACCACCGGCGCGATCAGATGGGGGATGTTTTCGTACAGATTGAGCTCGAGGCGCTTTGGATCGACCAGCACCATCTTGACGTCATCGGGGCTCGCTTTATAGAGGATGGACATCATGAGCGAGTTGATGAAGACGCTCTTGCCGGTGCCAGTGGAGCCGGCGATGAGCAAGTGAGGCATAGCGGCAAGGTCGGTGATGCGAATGCGGCCGTGGAGGTCGCGGCCCATGGCCAGGGTCAGTTTGCTGGGCGAGTTGGTGAATTCGGGAGCTTCGATAATCTCGCGCAGGGCGATGGTTTGGCGATTGAGGTTGGGGACTTCGATGCCGATGGTGGATTTGCCGGGGATGCGCTCGATCAGAATGGATTCGGCCTGGAGAGCGAGGCACAGGTCTTCGGTCAGGCCAATGATGCGGCTGTATTTGATGCCCGCTTCCGGCTTGAACTCGAACGTGGTGACGACGGGTCCGGGATTGATTTGAGTAACGCGGCCGTCTATGTCGAACTCCATGCACTTGGCTTCGATGGCGCGAGCGCGCTCTTTTAGTTCGTCTTCGTCAATTTTTTGGCTGCGTTCGCCTTCTCGAAGGAGGGAAGGCGACGGAAGTTTGTAGCTAAGAGTTCCCTTGGAGATTTTTGGGTCAGAGGCTTTCTTCGTGACTGCCTTTTCGGTTTTCTCAGGGCCAACGAAGACGATTGGTTCTTTTCGGCGAGGCGCGGGTTCTTTTTCATCGCCCTCTTCCTTCTCGCCGTCGAAGACGTCGCTTTCGTCATCGAGTTCAATCGTCTTAGGAACGTCGGTGGCTACCGCCGCGTTGCCGAAGGATTGCGGGGCGACGGGCCTGCGTCCGGAAATGCGGGTTTCCTCAACGCGGCGCTTCATGCGCCGTTGCTCCCGTTCTTCCTGCCAGTCGTTCCAGCGAGCGGCGACCTTTTGCAGGAGGCCTAGTTTTTCGACAGCTCCGATAGGGCCTTTCGCGCTCATGGCCCAGGCGTGAGTGCCAGCAAAGGAAAAGCGCGTGGCCATGAAGAGAGCGGTGAAGAAAATGGCGACAGCTACAAGCAAAGCTCCCCAGAAGTTAAAGCCAGCGAGAAGGCCGCCAGATATGAGCGATCCCGTGAATCCGCCGGCGTGGACCGCGCCCCGAACGGGCGGCACATGGCAGAGAGCCAGAAGGGAAGGAAGGGAGACGAGCAAAAGCGCGTAGCCAATCAGAGTTGCCACCTGGGAATCGATGGCACGGCTGCGGCACCAGCGCCAGCCCAGAGCGAGGAGCGCCGCGGGTAGCAGAAAGGCTGCGTAGCCGAACAGTTGAAACAGGGCATCGGCGCCATAGGCACCCACAGGGCCGATCCAATTTCTCGTGGGAGAGCCGTCAGGCGCGCTGACGTTCCAGGACGCATCCTTTGGCGAATACGAAATCGCGGCGAGTGCGATTAGCACCGCCAGCGTGATACACAAAAAACCGATCAGCTCGTTGAGCCGCTTATTTTGAGTCGGGGTTAGCAAACGCACGAATTTCTCCTCAGCTGTTGGGGAAGGCTGAGTGCGACGGACACGTTGGCGCTATCGCGCGCCCGCCTGGAGGAACTCTCAAACGAGACAGATGATAGCAGATGCGGGGTTGGGGACAAAGTTCCGATTTGCGATGTGCGTAGGGAAACAACAGCGAGCAACATCGGTGGAACTACGCAAAGGCGATGAGGCTTTGCGAAATCAGTATCCGAAGTGATGCAGTGCAAAGACGGCGCAAGCGGCGACGAGGCAGTAGATGCCAAACAGGTACCAGCGACCGGCCTCGAGCCAGCGGCTTAGCCATTTAAGCGCCAAAAGACCCGCTACAAACGCGAACACGGCCCCCAGAAGGCAAGGCAGAACCGCAGAAGAGAGTGACGCGCCTTGTTCGAGATGGCGCATTTGGACGAGGCGCAATGCTTCCCGTCCGATGGCGGCCGGTGTCAAGATGACCGCAAGAGCGAAGCTGAAATCTTCCGCGAGCGGTTTGCCTACTCCGGATAGCATGCCTGTCGAGATCGTAGCTCCGGAGCGCGAAAATCCTCGGAACGGCAGACATAGGCCCTGCACGGCGCCGATCAAAACGGCCTGTCCCGTGGTCATTCTAGAGTCCTCGTTGTTGTTGGCAGACTGCGCGCGTTTCTCCAAGAGACCGGCAATCAGGATGAGGATGCCAGCCGCCGCCAGGGCGGGAGCAATCAGCTCGAGGCGTCCAAAGAGTTCCTCGATCCAGGCTTTCGATGCTCCATGAAACAGGATTTTCTCAATACCCTTGATGAGCCCGCCACCGATTATGCCGGTAAGAATAGTGGCGAGAATCAAGAGGAAGACAAAATTTTTAAAGCTAGCCGCGCTCTGGAAAAATCGTGGGCGCCAGCGCTGCCAAAAATAAACGATGACGGCGAACATCGTTCCCGTGTGCAGCATGACGAGCAAAAGTGTCATTTCTGGCGCTGCCGGATCCAGACCGAGAAGCTTTTCCGTTACCACGACGTGGGCGGAACTGGAAACGGGCAGCAGTTCGGCGAGGCCTTGGACAATGGCCAGGATGATTACGTGCAGAAGGCTCATAGATTGAGTCTCGTCTCCGAAATGATTTGAGGAATGCTAAAGCCCGGACACAGCCTGGTGGAAAAAAGCAGCCGGACTCCTATAAAAGACGCGATGCAAAAGACCCGACACAGGCTACTGACCTTGGGATGCGGATAACCGCTTTCGCATCTCGTAGGCATCAAGGCGGCCAAGATAGTAGCGTTTCAATACCGCTTCGATACGATAGCCGTGCCTTTGCCAGAACGCAACAGCGGGTTCGTTGTCGACCGAGGTTTCGAGGAGGATGGTTTTAACACCACGGAGTTGGAGGTTGCGTTCGCTTTCGGCGAGGAGCTTGGAACCTACGCCGGTTCTGCGGTCTTTTTCCGAAACATCCAGCGTAATGATGTGGGCCAGCGGCGGATTTTCTTCAGTGAGGATGAAGCCTGCGATGCGTTTTTCGTCCGCGGCTACGAGGCAGTCCGCGGAGGGCAGGGTCAGGAAATAGCGGAGCATCGTTTTTGTGTAGGAAATTCCTGGCGGGAAGCAGGCTTGATCGAGTTTGAAGAGAGGCGCGAAGTCCTTGGGGTCGTAAGCGCGGAGGGTTGCGGGCATGCGCGAATTATATTGGTGCGGGGAAAAGGCCGAGGGGCAAGGTTGAGTGGCGGGCGGAAGGGACGCGCTGAAGCGCGCCCCCACGCCTGCCGCTATGGAGTGTTATTAGAGCTTGACGGTAACGGTTTTAATTTCGGTGTAGTTGGCCAGGCCGTATTCGCCTAGCTCGCGGCCGATGCCAGATTGCTTGAAGCCGCCGAAGGGTGCGCCTGCGTCGAAGACGTCATAGCAGTTCACCCAGACAGTGCCCGCGCGAACACTGTCGGCGATCGCATGGGCTTTGCTGATGTCTTTTGTCCAGACCGCTGCCGCGAGGCCGTAGGCGCTCTTGTTCGCGCGCGCGGCTACTTCGTCCACGGACTTGAACTTGAGGATGGACATGACGGGGCCGAAGATTTCTTCCTGGGCGATGGTCATGTTGTCGGTCACGTCAGCGAAAACGGTTGGCTCGATGAAGTAACCCTTGTCGCCGACGCGTCCACCGCCGGCCATGAGTTTGGCGTTTTCGCTTTTGCCTTTTTCGATGTAGCCCATCACTTTGTCGAACTGGTCCTGGTCCACTTGCGGGCCCTGCTCTGTGTTTTTATCGAAGGGATTGCCTACGGTGCGCTTTTTGGCGCGGGCTGCGCTGCGCTCGACAAATTCGTCGTAGCACTTTTCCTCGACAAACAGGCGCGAGCCGGCACAGCAGCACTGGCCCTGGTTGAAGAAGAGGGCAAAGTGGGCGCCTTCGATGGCTGCGTCCATGTCGGCGTCGGCGAAGACGATGTTGGGGCTCTTGCCGCCCAGTTCGAGGGTGACGCGCTTGAGGTTGGTGTCGGCCGCGGCGCGCATGATCAGGTGGCCGACTTCCGTGGAGCCGGTGAAGGCTACTTTATCAACGTCCATGTGGCGAGCGATGGATGCGCCGGCGGTGGGGCCGTAGCCGGGAAGAATATTTACCACGCCATCGGGGAAGCCGGCTTCCATAATGAGTTCGCCAACGCGGAGGGCCGTCAACGGAGTTTGTTCGGCGGGTTTCATCACCACAGTGCAGCCCGTTGCCAGGGCCGGGCCAAGCTTCCAGGCCTGCATCAATAAAGGGAAATTCCAGGGGATAATTTGGCCGACGACGCCCACCGGTTCATGCTTGGTGTAGCAAAAATAGTTTCCATTGACCGGGATCGTCTTGCCCTGGATCTTGTCGGCCCAGCCTGCGTAATAGCGGTAGCAGGCGATGGTCAGCGGGAGATCAGCGGCGCGTGCGACGTGGTAGGGCTTGCCGTTGTCGAGGGATTCGAGTTGGGCCAATTCATCGGCGTTCTTTTCGATCAGGTCCGCAAGGCGGTTTAGCATGGCGCCGCGCTGGGAAGCGGTCATTTTGCGGCGCCATGCGCCGGTTTCGAAGGCTGCGCGGGCGGCGATGACGGCGCGATCGACGTCTACTGCGTCGGCTTCGGAGACTTGGGTGATCACTTCGCCGGTGGCCGGGTTGAGGGTCGGGAATGTTTTGCCGGAGGCGCTGTTGACCCATTTACCGTTGATGAGAAGCTGGGTGGCGCTGACTCTCACGCTTGGTTCGAAAGCTTGCGTTGCTGTTGCCATGGAATCCTCCCTTTTGAAAGTTCGCGTCGGAGTGCGGCGCAGGTAATGACCTGCGTCTGTACCGCGAGTGAATTGATTGCGCTCGCCGCCGACAGGTGACTTTGGAAGCTTGTTCGCGCAAGTGAACGGAAGGCAGGGTGAACCCCTTCGGCCCTGTAGGTGCGCAAACTTGCCGCCAGTGGGAGAGCCTATACCTGTCGGTTGCTGGAAGCAAGATGGCCCGCGGACAGGCGGACAGGCAGGGCAGGGTTTTTGGGCAGCCTATTTCTGGCGCTTACGGCTTCTTGCGGAACGTAACCTCGGGGTAGTTCGCCCACGGTGCTTTGAGTAAATCGCTATCCTGCCCGCGCAAATATCTGTTGAAGAAGGCAAGGGTGTAAGCGACGACGATGGCGTGGGCACGACGGGCATCCAATTCCTCAGGATTTTGGGGCATAGCTAGAATAAAATCGCTGAAGTTGCCGTGCTGGGTTTTTGCGATTGTGATTTCGTACCAATCGTTAGTCGAATGTTCTAGCAGCGACTGATCCCAAGCTTTGGTTTGCGCAATTAATTCTTTCAGGACTGTTTCCTGTTCGGGTTTTTCCACTTTGTCTTCGCCGCCATGGTGCATGAGCATCAGCGGACGCGACGTGCCTTTTTTTCGGGCGGGGCCGAAGAGCTGGCCGTCTTGATCGATGACCGCTTTCAAGCGCGGGTCGTCGATGCTCATTTCCACGGAGGTTGCGCCGCCGAAAGACCAGCCGAACATGCCGATTTTGGAGAGATCAAGCTGGTGATAGAAAAGCTGGCCGGCGGTTTTGTTTAGCTCTTCGATTTTGTCCAGTGTGTAGGAAGCATCCGCGGTCCAGGTGGGGAAAACCTCGTCGTTCAGCCAGGCCCAGTTTTTGTCAACGTCGGCTCGAAAGTCGCCCTTCGGTTCGGGGCGAACGTGTTGATCGGGAGCGAAGCGGGTGCCGTCGGGGAATTGGACGGTTTCGCTGAAACCGGGGTGGTCGGCGGCGACGACCACGTAGCCGCGGCTGGCGAGTTGCTCATTTTCGAAAGTGCCGACGAAGCGCTGCGTGCCGCCGCCCGGTTGATAGACGAGGACAGGGAAGGGAGCTTTGCTCCTGGCGAGCGGGGCGTCGGTGATTTCGTTGGTCTTGATGGATGCAAAGGAAAGATAGTCGCTTTTTTCGGCGAACTCGGCGGTGTTGCGGATGTACAGGGCTTTCTCTGCGCCTGGAACGGCCTGGGCCGGATACCAGACGCGGACTATCAGATGGCGGCGAACTTTGGGGTCTTTCGTGAATGGATCAGGGCGAGTTTGATCAATCCACAGATACTCGTGGGTTCCCACAGCGTAGGGGCCGGAGGGAGGGAGGAAGGGCTCGGTTGGAGCTTTGGCCGGTTCATCGGCGCGGGTGGCGAGGAATCCGCCGAGAGCCGAGGCGATAGCAAAAATGGCAGCGAATCCCAACAAACGCGCCTTTATTGGCATGCCCACGTTTCTCCTTTACGCAAAGAAGCAGGGAGGATAACACGCCGGGATTGCTGAATGGCCCCCATCGGGCCGGATTCGAAGGATTCAAGTGTTCAAGCTTCCGTAACCTTTTGGGGAGTTCGGCGGTTACTATACCGGGAGCCATGATGGCCGTTCGACGTCCGGCACGAAAGCCCGCGCCGCAAGGGGTGGACGAGCGTCTTCTTGTCGAAGCCGCGCAGGTGGATTTGTCGAAATTTGACGCGCTTTACGAGCTTCACTTTGAGCGCATCTACTACTTCATGGTAAGCCGCGTGCAGGATCGCTCTGTGGCCGAGGACCTTACTTCGGAAGTGTTCCATAAAGCCTTGGCCAATCTTGACGCCTACGAATGGCGCGGTACACCTTTCTCCGCGTGGCTCTTCCGCATTGCCGCTAATGCGATCGCCGATCATTTTAAACGCGCCGACCGTGAGTCGCAGGCGACCGACGATCTGGACGATGCAGATGTGGATGGCAATCCATCGTCAAAAGAGTTGAAGGTTATCGAAAGCCGTGCGTATTTTCTGAGCGTCGTCGAAAAGCTGCCCGATTTGCAAAGGCGAGTGATTTGCGAAAGGTTCATCGAGGAGCGTAGCATCCGGGAAATCGCAGACAGACTGAAAAAAACAGAGGGGGCCGTCAAGCAGCTTCAGTTTCGCGCACTCCAGACTTTACGCGCACAAATGGGGGACCGCCATGCCTAAGCGCTCTCCTGCTGAGCAATTGGACCGGGCCATCAGCGAGCTGCTCACTTCAACAGAGCGGAGTCACGCGTCAAAGCCCGGCGGGAGCGCGGCCAGGCTTGTGCCCCTGGTCCGGGCGCTTCGCGCGCTGCCGCGTCCGGAATTTAAAGCCGCCCTAAAATCTGATTTGCAAAGGAGAATTGCCATGAATGAAGCTACTGCCCCATCGCCTGTTCCAACTCCGACGGTCCCTTTCCGGAGGCCGGGGTTCTATAACATTGCTCCGTATTTCTGTGTGAACGGGGCTCGCGAATTTATCGAGTTTCTGGTTTCAGCATTTGGATGCACGGAGCGCATGCGCATGCCTATGCCGGACGGCAGGCTTGGCCACGCCGAAGTAAGTCTGGGCGATTCCACCATGGAATTGGCTGACGCCAGCGACGCGCATCCGCCGCGGCCGATGACCATTCACCTCTACGTTCCCGATTCGGACGCGACGTATGCGAGCGCCTTGCAAGCCGGCGCCTCCCCTGTTTACGAGGTCGCTGACCAGCACTGGGGCGACCGGCAGGGTTGCGTGAAAGATCCCTTCGGCAATATGTGGTACGTAGCCACACCGAAAGGTTGGGATCCGGGGGAAACGGGAATCCGTGCTGTGCAGCCCTTCCTGCATTTGCACGAAGCCCACAGAATCATCCCGTTCCTTGAAGCGGCCTTTGGGGCGGAGGCACTTGGCGTCGCCAAATCACCTGAGGGGCTAATTCTTCATGCCACCATCAGCATCGAGAACGCAACCATCGAGGTCGACGAAGCTCACGGCGAATTTCAGCCAACGCCGTTCTATTTGCACGTCTACGTACCAGACACGGACGCTCTTTATGCGCAGGCGCTGCGTGCCGGGGCCACTTCTGTTACGGCTCCAAATGACGCGCATTACGGGGATCGCGCTGCCGCGGTCAAAGACATGTTTGGCAATACGTGGTTTCTGGCTACGTACCATGGACCCGACGCCGTCTGATGGGGCCCGTTGGACGCAAAGAAATGATGGGTTGACTGACTACCGCGCCTCGTCCAGAATTTGCCGCGGACAAACAAATGGTGGTCACAACCGAATACTCCGACATACCTCTCCCTGGTTACAAGATGCGAACTTTCGTCGCTGCGCCCAAAGCCGAGGGCCGGTATCCAGGTATCTGGTGCTATTCCGATATTTTTCAGCTTACCCCGCCATTGTTGCGCACCTGTGTTCGGCTAGCTGGCTATGGATTTGTTGCCGCTGCGCCGGAAATTTATTGCCGCATCGAACCACCCGGAACAGTCATTCCGTTCGATGATGCAGGACGCACGCGCGGGCAGCAGGACGCCGCGAAGACGCCCGTTGCGCATTTTGATGCAGATTGCCGGGCCGGTCTGGATTGGCTCTCGAAACATCCGAAGGTCGCGTCCGGGAAAATCGGGGCGACGGGTTTCTGCATCGGCGGGCATCTCGCGTTCCGAGCTGCGTTTCACCCTGATGTGCGCGCCACCGCATGTTATTACGGTACGGGTATTCATGACGGCAAGCTTGGCCAGGATGCAGATGCGGGCTCGCTGGCTCGAGCAAAAGAAATCCGCGGTGAACTTCTTATGATTTTCGGCACAAAGGATCCGCACGTTCCCGATGCAGGCCGCGAAACAATCGACCGGGCGCTTCGAAGTTCTGGTATTGGATATCGGACGTTGCTCTATGCTGCCGAACACGCCTTCACGCGCGACGAAGGCCCACGTTTCGATCCAGAAGCAACGGACCTAGCCTTCGCCGAAACGATCAGCTTATTTCGGAAGATCTTCAGCGATTCCTGAAGCTAACTGCGGGCCATTGCTCCTTTGGCCCACCGCGACCGTTTGCCGCAGCGCACACTCACCTTGGGGCTCTGCAATTGGTCTTGAGGCATCTTCTCTCGATCCTTTCTGAGCTCATGAAACATTTGTTGAGGCAATTTCGTCTCCACGTGCAGGTACGCGAGAGGGCACATGGAAAATCTCCTGAAAGACCTGCGTTACGCTTTTCGTATGCTGATCAAGAGCCCCGGTTTCAGCCTGGTGGCCGTGCTGGCGCTGGGGCTCGGCATCGGCGCAAACACAGCCATCTTCAGTGTTTTCAATGGCATGCTCTGGCGCCCCCTTCCCGTGAAGAATCCCCAAGAGCTTGTTGTCCTTGCTTCCAAATCGGCTACCGTGTCATTCGCGCTCAATCTCTCCTACCTGGACGTTCAGGACTATCGCCAGCTCAGGTCCGTTTTTTCCGACGTTGCCGGTTACGCGCCCGCCCCCGTCAATTTTGGCGTTGAGGGCCGCCCGGAACGCGCCTGGGCTGAAATGGTCACTGGCAATTACTTTTCCATGTTGGGAATTGAAGCAGTCCGCGGGCGCACTTTCGGGCCTGACGAGGGTTGGGTTCCAGGCAAAGACGCTCTCGTAGTTCTTAGTTACAAATTCTGGCAAAAACGCTTCGGTGGAGATCCGCGCGTTATCGGCCAAACCGTTCAGGTCAACAGACATGCTTTTACGATCATCGGTGTGGCCCCAGAACGCTATCGTGGCGCTTATTACTTCCTTGCGCCGGATTTCTACTTTCCCATCACGACAGTGGGCTTAGTCGCCACAGACGACCTGAATGATCGCAGCGCTGCCTATCTTCGGGTCCTGGCGCGCTTGCAGCCCGGCGTCACGGCCGCGCAGGCTATGGCGGCTGCTGAACCGCTCGATCATCGTTTGGCGCAGGATTTTCCAGACTCTCATCAAGGGCTATCTCTACTTGTCATGCCCGAGCTCAGCGCCCGGCCAGAGCCAAGTATCGGTGGTGCGATGTCCTCGATCGCCTTGGTATTCATGGTGCTCGTTGGGCTTGTCCTTCTAATCGCTTGCGCCAATGTTGCCAATTTGATCCTTGCACGGGCCAACGGTCGCCGAAAGGAAATGGCTACACGGACGGCCCTCGGCGCCAGCCGCTGGCGCATGATGCGCCAACTCTTGACGGAAACGTTGCTCCTGTCGCTCTTCGGAGGAATTCTGGGGCTCATTTTCGCGCGATGGGCCGCTTTGGGACTTATGTCCATCCACATCCCTACGGACATCCCCCTGAAATTGTTTGATCTGCAGATGGACTGGCGTATCTTCGGTTTTGCTTTCCTGGCGGCGGTGGCAACCGGAATGGTTGCGGGCGTCGTTCCTTCCATCCAGGCTTCGCGCACTGATCTGGCCGACACCCTCAAAGCCGGTGGCCGCTCTGGCGGCGCCTCCACAGGCCATCACCGTTTTCGCAACGCATTGGTCATCGCGCAGGTTGCGGTCTCACTTGTTTTGCTGGCGTGCGCCGGATTTTTTATCCGCAGTCTTAAGAATTCCTCTCGCGTGGATATGGGCTTCCGCGTGGATCACACCCTTATGATGTCCATGGACCTTGGTCTGCAAGGATATACGGAAGAGCGCGGTCAACAGTTCTACAAACAGCTTACGGAACGCATCCGCTCTCTGTCCGGGGTGCGGGATGCAGCTATATCTGCCAACGTCCCTATGGGAACTGAGAACTCGCTGGTTAACATTTTCCCGGATGGCCTGGCCACGGAAGATAAATCCAAGACGGAAACCTCTTTCAACGACATGGTCCAGCCGAACTATTTCCGCACCGCGGGTACCCCGGTCATCCAGGGCAGGGAATTCACTGAAGGCGACTCCGCAACGGCACCGAAAGTAGCCATCATCAATGACACCTTCGCCAAAAAAATCTGGCCCGGACAGGATCCCATCGGCAAGACGTTTCGTACGGAGAAAAACGGACCATCCATCCAGGTTGTAGGCCTAACGCGCACCGGCAAATATCTTTTTCTCTACGAACCTCCGCAGCCCTTTGTCTATTTCCCGATTGGGCAGCGATACTCTTCGACCGCAAGCCTGTTCGTCTATTCGCAGGGTGATCCTCAACAGCTCGCGTCCGCTGTTCGCGATCAGATTCGCCAGATGGATTCGGGTTTGGCGGTTTTTGACGTCACTACGATGGAAGCTCAGGTTCAATATGGCAAACCGCTCCTCCCAGCGCGCCTCGGCGCCATGCTCGTCGGAGCATTCGGGCTGCTTGGCCTGGTTCTAGCTTCGGTGGGGGTCTATGGCGTGGTTTCGTATTCGGTGAGCCAGAGAACGCAGGAAATGGGGATTCGCACGGCGCTTGGAGCGCAGAGGTCTCATGTGTTACGGATGGTACTTAAGCAGGGAATGAGCATGGCGCTCATTGGAACTGGTATCGGAATTGTCCTGTCGCTCCTTCTTTTCCGGGGGTTGGCTTCCGTTTTGTACGGAGTCAAGTCCACCGATCTCGTTACCCTCAGTGCCGTCTCGGCCTTGTTGCTGGGAGTCGCGTTGGCGGCCAGCTACATTCCGGCTTTGCGTGCGACGCGAGTAGACCCGGTCGTGGCCCTCCGCGAGCAATGACGGACCAATGTGTTGGCTGGGGAGAAATAACTTCTACTTTACGGCAACATCATTCTTAATTTTTTCGTACTGCGCCTGGGTCAAAATTTTTCTGCTAACCAGTTGATGCTCATCTTTGTAGGGCCGCCCCGCGATGATTCGTCTCGCTTCGCGCTTACTGATTCCGGGCAAGCCGGTCAGGTCATCTTCACTGGCTTCATTTAAATCCAAGGTTTTTTGAGTACCTTTATCCCAGCCTTCTTTCGCGCCATCCACCGCGGCCTTCACCGCGCGGCCGGCTTCTTCGACCACTGGTTTTGCTTGCGCGGCAGCTTTCGCGGCCTCATCGTGAATCTTCCTCTCCCTCTCCGCGGCGTCGTCTCCGCATCCGGCTCCAAACCAGGCTGCAGCCAGAAGCATTCCAGCAATTGCCATGCATCCTTGGATCTTCATGGAGTCGCTCCTGCCTGTACTATCTTCTATGTTCCTCCCCTTTCTGTACATCCACAATTTTCAGTATTCCTCTCTACTTCGCCTTTCTCATTTTCGTCATTTTAGTTTTTTCAGAAACGTTCCTTTTTCCAAATCTTGAAAGGCTTGCTGCAACTGTTGTTGCGTATTCATGACAATGGGGCCATACCATGCCACCGGCTCTTGCAGCGGTTTGCCCGACACCAGTAGAAACCGTATTCCCTCGTCGCCCGCCTGCACAACTACCTCATCGCCTTGGTCAAACAAAACCAGAGAGCGGTTATCGGCCGCGACCGGAGGCGCCGTGTCGAGCCATCCGACCGACTCCGTCGGCACGGCCAACGGTTCTGACGCGTTGCAGAATTTCCCCGATCCCGCAAAGACATATGCAAACGCATGCCGCGTAGTCCCGACAGGCAAAGTCTTCCTTCGCCCTGGCGCCACCGACACGTCGAGATAAGTCGGCTCCGCGGCAATTCCATCCACGGGACCGGTCTTGCCCCAAAAATTCCCGCACACTACACGCACGTGCGTCCCGTCATCATCCGTAATTTCTGGAATCTCCCCAGACTTCACTTCCTGATAGCGCGGCGCAGTCATCTTCAGCGACGCCGGCAAATTCGCCCACAACTGGAATCCATGCATGCGCCCAGCCTGGTCGCCCTTGGGCATCTCCTGGTGGATAATTCCGCTGCCTGCCGTCATCCATTGCACGTCGCCCGAAGCAATTTCGCCATGATTTCCCATGCTGTCGCCGTGCTCGACAATCCCTGCAAGAACATAAGTAATCGTCTCGATGCCTCTGTGCGGATGCCACGGAAACCCAGCCAAATAATCCTCCGGAACATCATTCCGAAAATCGTCGAGCAAAAGAAACGGATCGAAATCGCTCGTATTTCCAAAACCAAACGCCCGGCGCAAGTGAACTCCAGCTCCCTCGGTCGTAGGTTTCGCCTTAACCAGCTTCTTCACCGGACGTATCGACATTTCACCCTCCGTACTGCACGGCATGTTGCCTACGAGCTTCGAAGAGCCGTGGCCATCTTGATCCTATCAAGGGTTCTCGCGTGTGCGCACCTGCCGGGCGCGGCCCGATCGCCGTGCCGCTCAACTATCCCCGTACACCGGAACGCTCGCCCCATTAATCAACTTCGCGCCATCCCCACACAAAAACAAAATCACCCGCGCGATCTCTTCAGGCTTGGGCAACTTCGCAAAATCCACTCCCGGCATTGCTTTGCGATTCGACTCCGTATCAATGATGCTGGGCAAGATCGAATTTGCACGCACGCCGGTGCCCTTCAAGTCGGCGGCGAGAGAATCCATCATCGCCACTGCGGCGGCCTTCGAAGCTGCGTAGGCCGCCGCTCCTGCTCCATGGTCCAATGCCGCTTTAGCCGCCACGTTCACAATCGCGCCGCTCCCTTGCTTCACCATCCCTCGCGCCGCCGCGCGAACCAGCACAAACCCTGCGCGCAAATTAAGCGCAATCATGCGTTCGAATACTTCCGTTTCCATCTCCCAGAATTTGATCCCCCCTGCGTAGCCTCCCAAGGTATTCACCAAAGCATCGAGCCGTCCGTGCCGCTGAACAATCCCTTCGACGAGAGCCCCGACAGCCGCTTCGTCGGTAACATTCACCTGGGACCCTTCCAGTAATCCAGCCACGGAACCTGCTCCTGGCAGAGAAGTTGCGACCTTTTTCAGAGCCACAAACTTATCCTCTTCTCGATAAGGCACCACGACTCTGGCACCGGCCTCCAAAAACGCTAAAGTTGTGGCGCGGCCCAGCCCGCCAGTTCCTCCTGCCACAAGAGCTACTTTCCCTTTCATATTTGAGTCATCACCCCTTGATTCGATGCTCGCTGCGGTCCCTTCCGCTAAACCTTTTTGCTGTTCAGGCTCACTTCGTCTGCGAATCTTGGCACACCCCTAAAAATCGCTCCCGAAGGGAGGGAGCTGAACCTTTCGCTCTTCGGCCGCAGGTTCACGTAAAGGGGAATCTACCCCAGAATTAGCATGGCTTTGGCGTTCGCGGAAACTCGTTACGCGCTAGCCAAGCGCGCTTGATGAAATCCCTTTAACGCATCGTTCGCCGCCACAATCTTTTCCAATTCCGTCACGATGTGTGCCATCTTCGACGCCGGTATCGCGCAATAAAATTCATCGTCGCCAAGTCCCGTATAAACGCGATTGCCAATGCATCCGAGACTGTGCGAAGCGTGCCCGCTCTTCAATACCCGCGGCAGTACAGCGCAAGTGGGGCGCATCATCATCGGCTCGGAGCTAACTCCAGCTCTTGCCATCGCTTCCGTCAAAAGCATCAAGTGTTTTGCATCGCCGCGAAGCAATACAATCTGCGGCTCGAACGTCGAGTCTTTCAAAGGCGAATAAGCCGCGTAGGCAAAAGCGCTCTCTCGATGCGGAATCTGCGGAATCTCCGCTTCCTGCAAATAGTTCAAAGAAATCATCTGCCCGATCATCCCTTGCAGTTCGGCGGACTTTTCCGCCCCCAGCTTCACGCCATGCGTGTAGGCCCCCACCGGACAATTTTGATGGTCCTCACTTGTCGTATAAAACGTCTCGCCTTCGGTCGCTAACTTCCAATATGAACAACCCGCGGGCCCGGCCTTCTTCACTCGGGAAACTCCAGGAGGTGGCTCTTCCAGAAATGAGATACCAATAGCGGCATGCTTCAGCACCAAGAGTCTGTCCAGCTTATTTCCCAAGCTCAAATGATCCAAGATACCCTCCGAGTCAGAATATAAGTGCGGCGAATGATAAATCATTCGCACGACCAACGAAAATAACATTAAAGAACTACAGTCGGCCGCGAGAGCGAGTCCGGGCATCTTTCGTGCCCGCAGTTCATGAATTAAGGCGCCTTCACCGGCGGAACAGGCTCCGACCAATGAGCATCCCGGAATTGCCACTGGCCATTCAGCAATTCCGTCACACCCGTGAAGTAGCCGTTCGCCATCGCCCGATGACCATCTGACGCGTCGAGTAACTCTTCATAAGATGCCCCCAATACCGCCAGATCCGCGGCCAGAACGTCCACTCGTAAATCGTTCCTCCAATGCAATTCGATGTGCTTATACATGCGTGCCACTTCAGGGATAGCTTGTGCCGCGGCTTGTCCACTTGGGAAAGCCACCTTCCCATTGACAGCCATAAAAAAGGACGGGCTCTGCGAAAAGTGTTTCTGCCAGGCAATTGGGCCATCCTGGGAAACGTCCTGCGCCACTGAGGCGGCGAATTGTCGAACACTTTTTTCGGTAGCAGCGCGCTTTTCTGGCGTCAAATGCTGAAAGGAGTTAACGACCACTCCTCCGCACCCAAGTAATCCAATGATGGGCACGAGAGGTGCAACGGGCACAAGGAATATCCATCGAAGACGCATAAGCCGTCGCACGAAGGCACCTCCAGCAGTTTGACGCAAATCCGCGTGGAACAATGGCCCAAACGAGGAGGGATCAGATCTCCAGAATCACAGGCAAGATCAGAGGCCGTTTCGAGGTCTGTTTATTAATGTACTTCTTCAGATCGACCCGGATTTTTTCCTTGATGACGCCCCAATCCGACTTCTCTTCAGCGTTGGACTGCTCCACCGTTTTCATGATCACGTCGCGCGCCCCGGCGATCAGTTCCTGCCCGTTGTCGCTAAACATTCCGCGCGTAACGATCTCCGGGTGCGATTCCATCTTTCCGGTGTGCTTATCGATAGCAATGATTGGCACGACCACCCCATCTTCAGAAAGATGCTTGCGGTCACGAATCACCACATCTTCAATCTCTTCCAGCGAACCAGAATCCACGCAAACGCGCCCAGCCGTCACCGGATCGCGCCGGCGAACGCCGTCGGCAGTAAATTCAATACATTTGCCATTTTCCAGAAGGAGGATCTCGCCGGACACGCATCCCAATTGATGGGCCAGCGCCGCGTGCCGGAAAAGATGCCGATATTCGCCATGAACCGGGATGAAATATTTCGGCTTAACCAAATTTAGAATTAATTTTTGTTCTTCCTGGCTGGCATGCCCGGAAACGTGGATAGTTCCGGCGGAATTATCGTAATAAACGAGCGCGCGCCGCCGGAACATGTGGTCCAGCATACGGAAAATGGACTTCTCGTTTCCAGGAATGATGCGAGCAGAAAGAATTACGCTGTCGTTTTCATCCACTGTGACGAAGCGATGACTGTCCACCGCGATCCTGGAGAGAGAAGACATTGGCTCGGCCTGGCTTCCGCTCGCCAGAATAATAATGCGCTTCGGATCAAAGTTGCGGATGTCCTGCGGACGCACCACCATTCCATCGGGAATGCGCAAGTAGCTCATCGAGTGCGCTATCTCGACGTTGTCCACCATGCTGCGGCCTACGAACGCGACTTTGCGCCCCACGCGTCCGGCGACATCAATGATCTGCTGGATGCGGTGAATCGAAGACGCGAAGCAGGACACGATGACGCGCCGTGGGGCCGAGCGGCACAGCTCCTCGATGCGCGGCACGATGGCACGCTCCGATGGAGTAAATCCGGGGCGCTCAACATTCGTCGAGTCACTGAAAAGTGCCAGCACTCCCTCGCTGCCGTAGCGCGCGAACGTGTGCAAGTCGAAGGGAGCGCCATCCACGGGCGTCTGATCAATCTTGAAGTCGCCAGTGTGAATGATGACGCCGAGCGAAGTGCGCACGGCCAGCGCGACGCAATCGATAGTGCTGTGCGTGACGGCGATGAATTCGATTTCATACGGGCCGATTTCAACGAGCCGGCCTGGAAGCACCTCGCGCAGCGTCGTCGAACTAAGGAGGCCCGCTTCTTCGAGGCGCTTCTTTACAAGCGCGAGCGTGAAGCGCGTGCCGTAAACCGGAACGTTGAGGTCGCGTAAAATGTAGGCGAGCGCGCCGATGTGATCTTCGTGGCCATGAGTGAGAACGATAGCGCGGACGTGCTGGCGATTCTGTTTCAGGTAGGTGATGTCTGGAATGACGAGGTCGACGCCGAGGAGTTCAGACTCCGGAAACATCATGCCCGCGTCAATGACGAGGATGTCGTCACCCAGACGCAGCACCATCATGTTCATTCCGAATTCGCCGAGACCGCCGAGAGGGATTGCTGTGAGGGAATCCGTAGACTTACTCAAAAATGTTCATCTCCATTGTGCGCATGGGAATCGTACCACAGTGGCACGTTGCACGCGTCCCCGCCGCTTGAAGACTGAGCTGGGCGAGGGAAACAATAACCTGCTTCCGATCAGTTCTGACGATCCTCCTCAGCGATCGCTGGGACTGAAAAGATGCGCGACGAAAACGAGAAGTACCGCGCCAAGCGTGGCGGCTGCGAGCACATACCAGAAGCCCGTGCCATGAATGTTGAGCTTCGTGAAAATCCAGCCACCGATGAACGACCCGACAATTCCGAGAATGATATCCGCGATGCAGCCGAAGCCACGGCCGCGAGAAATTTTTCCGGCGAGCCAGCCGGCAATCAGGCCGACAACTATCCAGTACCAAAAGCCTTCAGGCAGCACGATCGCGAAACCTTTTGTATCAAACAGGGCGCTCAACAGCATGGTGGATTTGGGGCCTCCGGAAGAAATTTAGCGAAGCGTTCTCCGTGACGATTCGATGCAGTCTAGCAGATGTTGGGACCGGTTTCCTGCCTGGGGACTCTCTTTAGACGGCCAAGGTCTGGCCATCTTGCAAAAGGCGCCGGGGTAAACCGGTCACTACATGCTTACCGGGGGCTTGGTTGCTGCTGCGTCATGCAGTGCAGCGTACCGAGGCCGAGGACCAGATCTCGGCAGGCAATGCCGGCAATTTCGCGGCCCGGGAAGAGGTTCGCCAGAGTATTAAGAGCGACGCGGTCGTTTGGATCGTTGAACGTCGGGACGATCACGATCTTGTTAGCGATGTAGAAGTTCGCGTAGCTGGCCGGAAGGCGCTGGCCGTCGAAATAAACAGGAGCGGGCATGGGAAGCGTGTCGACACGCAACGGGCGGCCGTCCTGGTCTTTCATGTTTTTGAGCAGCGCCAGATTTTCCCGGAGAGGAGCGTAATTGGCATCACTCGAATCGCTCTCGACGACTGTAACGACTGTCGTGGGGTTCACGAATCTGGCCAGATCGTCCACGTGGCCGTGTGTGTCATCGCCGGCGATTCCGTTCTTGAGCCAGAGTACGTTTGTTACACCGAAATAACTTTTGAAGACTTCGGCGTAGTCCTCGCGAGTGAAGCCGGGATTGCGTTCCTGGGTTTTGCTCAGGAGACACTCTTCGGTGGTCAGCAACGTGCCCCGGCCATTGACGTCAATGCTGCCGCCTTCGAGCACCACGCGCTTTCCGTTGTGCATCGGTTGCCAGAGGCGGCGCTTTAGTTTTCTGTTGGCGGCGGAAACTACCGCAGCGTCTTTTTTGTGGTTCGAGTATTTCGCCCAGCCGTTGAAAAGCCAGTTCGTATAGGCCACTTCGCCCGGAGAGTCCTTGACGCAGATGGGGCCGGAGTCGCGCATCCAGCCGCGATCCGTCGGGATGCGAAAGAAATCCACGGCGGCCAGATTCGCGCCGCATTTTTTCAGAATAGTACGGACGCGGGATTCGGCTTCGCGGTTTTCGATCAGCAGATAGACACGCTCAACCTGCGAAAGATGGCGGACGATTTCCGCGAATGCCCACGGGATTGGCGCGAATTTGCCGGGCCAGTCCGTGAGTTCGTGGGGCCAGCCCAGCCACGTGGCTTCGTGGGCGTCCCATTCGGCTGGCATGTGAAAACCGAGTGCGTTGGGCGTAGATTCGTTTCTTATTTTGGGCATGAGGTTGAGTATGGCCGAATGTTTTTTAACACAGAGGGCGAGGAGTTCACAGAGAAGAATTAAGGCCCCAACTCTAGGTCTTATTTTGTCACGCCAAGTTGCGATCGGAATTTGCGAAACTTCTCGGCTGAACGCAGGCCGTCAAAGGAGGTGTCCTTGTCGAGTTTCTCGACGTGTGAGGAGTCCTTGAAGTAGCCTGCTTCTGTTGCGCGGCCCAGAAGCTCAAACGCTTTGCCCAAATAACTGTCGGCGAGGGACGGATTGTTTGCGGCTCGGGCGGCGCTTGCTGAGAGTACATAGACACCCGCAAGACGATAGAGCGTCTCCGGCAGTTTCTCTTGTTTTGCCAACTCGTCAGCCTGGGCGCCGGCTTTTTCATACTCGCCTTTATGAGCGAGAGCCATCGCGCGGCTGAGCTTGAGCTGAGGATCGTTGTGATCGTCGTATTCGATCGCCAGCGACCAGCATTTGGAAGCCTCATCCTGTTTTCCGAGGTCTTCGAAGGCGCGCGCCTGCCAGGAATAGTCGTAACTCAAAAAATAGCGAGCCGTCGCCTGCTTTGGCTCCTGGCCGAGGATGCCACGCAGTGTTTGTTCGGCTTTGCTGAGCCAGTCGACTGCATCTTTTGGATTGCCGTCGCTCTCCGCAAGTTCGCCGAGGTTGATGTAGGAGCCGGAGAGAGCGAGGTTGTAGTCCACGACGGTGGGATGTTCGCGCGCAAGCTTTTCGCGGATTTCGAGTGCACGCCGGTGCGCTTTTACGGACTCCGCTTCGCGTCCCAGAAGGCGGTAGACGCCGCCGAGGTTGTTATAGGAAGCTCCCAGTCGAAATGCGGCGTCTGGATCTTCCGGATGCGACGCAAATGTTCTTTCACCTATTTCCGCGGCCTGCTCAGCGTAGGGAAGAGCTTCCTTGATTTTTCCAATGCCGGCAAGCGCGCTCACCATGTTCACGTCGGAAGCCAGGAGGCTGTTCGCGTACTCCTCTTTGTCCGGATATTTCTTCATCAGGCCTTCGCGCAGTTCCATTCCTTTTTTCGTGTAAGCAATCGCTTCGTCCACGCGGTTGAGGCGGGTAAGCAACTTTCCGAGATTTTCCGTAGCATCGCCAAGGTCAAGGATTTCTTGCACGCCACCGAGATGCGCATCGGACAAGTTCTGCCCGATGGAAATCGCTTCCCGGTCCAAAGTTTCCGCCTGGGGATATGCACCGGTGTTCTCATAGAGCTGGCCAAGCTGCTGATATGTAAGGAAAAGATTCCGGCCAATAATGAGGTTCTCGGGATGCTGCTTCCAGGAGGCCTCCAGAATAGCTCTTGCGTGTTCTAGGACTTCCAGTGCTTGCTTGTTTTCGCCCATGGACACATCAATTGCGCCGAGGGTGGAGAGAGCGCGCCCGAAATCCGCCTTGACGTAACCATCGTCTGATTTTTCGTTCACGAATTGCTGGTAGAACTGCTGCGCGGTGACGAGAAGATTTCTGCGAAGCTTTTCGAGGTTCTGCGTTTTGAGCTCAGGACTCAGACTAACCTGAATGAAATATTTCTCGACCGAGTCTTTGGCGAGGTCGAGGTTGTGTTCCGCACGGGCTTTTTCCTGCTTGGCTTGTTCCGCGCTGCGTTCGGCCTCTTGCCGCTGAGTTGCTTCCGCAATGCGGGCTTTGTCCGCTGCCTTTCGCGAAGCTTCTGCCTCCAACTGGCGCTGTTCCGCGAGGCGTCTGGCGGCTTCGGCTTCATTCTCCCGGGCAACCGCCAGCGCTCGCGATTGTTCGGTTTGCACGCGACGGTCTTCGGCGAGTTTTTGAGCGCGCGTCGCGCGGATAGCAAGAATGGTGCTCGCGGTAGCACCGGCGGCAAGAACGAGAATGACGGCAGCAATACCGCCCACAAGAATGCGGTTGCGCCGCGCGAACTTGGATAGCTGGTAGGTGGCGCTGGGTGGGCGAGCGACAATGGGCTCGTCGGAAAGATACCGGCGGATGTCGCTTGCCAGTTCGGAGGCTGAAGCGTAGCGCCGCGCTTTTTCTTTTTCGAGTGATTTGCCGATGATCGTTTCAATATCGCCGCGATAGGACCGGTTGATGGAGCTAAGAGGAGTGGGATCATCCTCGCGAATGACGCGTGCGGAATCGGCGAGTGATTTGTTGCGGAGATCGTAAGGCAGCCTGCCGGCAAGAAGCTCATAAACAATGACGCCGAGGGCATAAACATCGCTGCGCGTATCGAGGGCTTCGGGGTCGGCGGAGATTTGCTCGGGGCTCATGTACGGAATCGTGCCGATGAGCTGGCCGATGTCGGTTTGGCGCGTGGCTTGAAAATCGGAGTCGGTGACTCGAGCAACGCCAAAATCGAGAACTTTCGGCTGGCCTTCCTCGTTGACGAGAATGTTGCCTGGTTTCAGATCGCGATGAATAATGCCGCGTTCGTGAGCATGCTGAACGGCGTCGGCGATTTTAGCGGCAAGGTCGAGGCGCTGGCGAATACCGAGATGAGCGGAAGCTGCATAATCCAGGAGACGCTTGCCTCGCACATATTCCATTGCAAAGAAAGGCTGAGGGCCGAGGTTCGTTTCGGCGGTGCCGGCCTCATAAATCTGAGCTATGCCAAGGTGTTGGAGGCGTCCCAGTGCCTGGGCCTCCTGCTCGAAGCGGCGGAGATGGGAAGGAGTGGCGTACCCGGGACGAATGACTTTGAGCGCGACGGTGCGGCGGGGGCGATCCTGTTCGGCTTCGTAGACTGTGCCCATGCCGCCTTCGCCGATCAGGCTGATGATTTTATAGTGGCCGATGGAGGTCGGCAAAGCTATCGAGAGCTCGGAAGATACGGAAACTTCGTGGGCAGAAGTTTCAGATGAAGAATCGAGAGTGCGGTCCGAATGTTGGAAGAGGTCGTTGCGGGCTGCGTCTGACGTCCGATCTTGTGAATGGCGAGGATCGTCGCTCAGGGGGTTCATGGGTAGCGGATATGCTACACGTTTTTTGGCAGGACGGATTAGAGTTTGGCTAGATGTTTTGTTCCAACGCAGAGGGCGCAGAACTCACCGAGAGTAGGAAATCATTCGCCTAGCCAGCGATTAGTGATGGGGTGGTAGGCATCGATGCGGCGGTCGCGAAGGAAAGGCCAGTTGCGGCGGGTTTCTTCGCTTTGGCTTGGGTCGCATTCCACTACGAGAATTTCTTCCTTGTCGCTGGAAGCTTCGGAAAGGATGCGGCCGAACGGATCGGCGACGAACGAGTTGCCCCAGAATTCGAGACCGGAATCGCCTTTTTCTGGCTTGCCTTCGTAGCCGACGCGGTTGACGACCGCGACGTAAACGCCGTTGGCGATGGCATGGGCCCGCTGGATGGTGCGCCACGCGTCGAGTTGGGCCGCGCCGAATTGGTCTTTTTCGTGGGGATGCCAGCCAATGCTTGTGGGATAGAAAATCACCTGCGCGCCTTGCAACGCGGTGAGGCGCGAACCTTCTGGATACCACTGATCCCAACAAATCTGGACGCCGATGCGGCCATAGGCGGTATCAAAATTGGGAAAGCCGAGATCGCCGGGCGTGAAATAGAACTTTTCGTAGTAGAGAGGATCGTCGGGGATATGCATTTTGCGGTATTTGCCGAGATAGGAGCCGTCGGCGTCAAGGACGGCGACAGTGTTGTGATAGACGCCAGCGGCGCGCCGCTCGAAAAGGGAAGCGATGACGACGACTTTTTTTTCTTTGGCGATTTGCGCGATGACTTCGGTGGACGGGCCGGGAACGGCTTCGGCCAGATTGAAAAGGTCTGGATCTTCGGTGCGGCAGAAATATTCGCCGCGGAAAAGCTCGTCCATGCAGATGATTTGAGCGCCGCGGTCGGCGGCTTCGCGGATTTTTTCGATGGCGTGGGAAAGATTCTCTTCGGGATTCGGCGTGCTGCGCAGCTGTAAAAGCCCGATTGTGAATTTCTTTGTCATAAAATTTAGTTTATCATGCTCGTCAGAAATTGTTTTTGAAGCGTTTTGTTCTTTCCTTCGGGGCGCGTTTGTACTATCAATCATTACGCAATTTGATGCGTGCGGCGTGGTGTGAGATTCAGAAACAAAAAGCATGAGAAGTTGAGGAGAAGAGATGGCAAAACGGCAGGAAAAGACGGTCACGGGGCGCGTACTGCACGATCCGGTCAAGGACAAGCTGCGGCCGATGTTTCCGATCGATCTGTCGAAATGCCGCACCATTGATGAACTGGTTCGTGCGATGGGAGACACCGCGTTCACCGGCCGGCAGATTGGCGACGCCGCCGACGTACTGGAAGCGATGGCGCGCGACAAGGATTGCTTCGTCGTGATGACTCTTTCCGGCGCGCTGACGGTGGCTAAGATGGGTTTTATTTTTTGCGATTTGATCGAGAGCGGCGTGGTGAAGGCGATTGTTTCCACTGGTGCGCTGATGGCGCATGGGCTTGTCGAAGCGACCGGGCATTCGCATTTCCGCTACGACCCGAAGATGGACGACACCGAGTTGTTCGAGGCAGGTTACAACCGCGTTTACGATTCGCTGGAGCCGGAGACGAATCTGGATCATGTCGAGCACATGATGCAGCACGTTCTGACGAATTGGGATGCCGAGGATGTGTTGTGCAGCTGGAAGCTCCATCGGACGATCGGCGAAACACTGCACAAACAGGGCGCGGGACGGGGGATTTTGAAGTCGGCTTACGAGCACAATGTACCCGTGTTTGTGCCGGCGTTCAGCGATTCGGAGTTGGGAATTGACTTTGCATTGCACAAGATCGCGCGATCGCGCGAGAAGCGCCCGTTACTCCGGTTCGATCCTTTTGAGGATTTTGAGAAGTTCGCGGACACCATGCTGGCGACCAAAAGGATGGGCATTTTGACGATTGGCGGCGGAGTGCCTCGGAACTGGTCGCAGCAGTTTGGGGTTTATGCGGAGCTGCTCGCGCGGCGTGGATACAGGAAGATTCCGCTAAAGAGATACAACTATGGCGTGCGGATTTGTCCGGAGCCGGTGCATTGGGGCGGATTGAGCGGCAGCACTTATACGGAAGCGGTATCCTGGGGGAAATTCGTTCCTTCGGAAGAAGGCGGCAAGTTTGCGGAAGTGTTTGATGACGCTACCGTGGCGCTACCGTTGATAGTGGGTGCCGTGCTCAGTAGGGTCGGATACTATAAGCACGAGGAATAAAGAACGAAGAGATTTTTCGCGGAAGACCACAGAGACACAGAGTTCGCAGAGAAGAGAGTCAGGATTCGCGGGCGGCGCGCTCCAGTCGTGAGCGCTCGAGGATGCGGATCTGCATGCGCTCGACGGCGATGATGCCTGCCTTTCTAAGCTCCCCTAGAGCAGCGGTTGCCGATTCACGATAGACGCGGAGATGAGTAGCGATTTCCTTGTGGGACATGTTGAGAACGCGATCTCCTTCGGCGCGGTCGAGGAGCAGCCGCGCGAGACGCGGGATTAAGGTCCGAAAAGACGTGGCATCCAAATCCAGGAGCACGTGGACGAATCTTCGGCTAATGAGATCGAGCAGGCGGCGTGTCACGACCGGATATTTTTTCTGCAGGGCGTCGATCGTGGATTTCGTTATGGTGCGAACGCAGGAAGGTTCCGTTGCGCGCGCGGAGCAGTGGTAAGTACAAGCACCGACGCAGCCCATTTCTCCAAATACTCCCGGCGGTGTCAGTTCCGCGATGATGAGTTTCTTTTTTCCTGAAGTTCGAAAAGTTTCGACGCGACCTTTTTCCAGCAAAAAGAGCATCTTCCCGGTTTCTCCCAACTGAAAAAATACGTGGCCGCTTGGCGCATCCTGGACGGTGCTGTGGCGCGCGAGATCGGACAGGGCAGAGGCTGGAAGCTCCTTGAACAAGTCGTAGGAAGAAACGCTCGTGCCTTTCGTCGCACTTTGGGATATCCGGGCTGGATTCTTTTTCATAATCGTTTTCGATGAGGCAGTACGCTGCATTGCTGATGTAAGCGAGCTTACACATTTTGCCCGAATCGAGAAATGCCTTGATACATCAAAAGGCTTGCGAGGCGCAGAGCGCCATTTCGACAAGGGAGAAAGAAGATGTCAAGACTACCTGCAATTCGGACGGAAGCGGCAACGGGGAAAGCCAAGGAATTACTGGAAGCGGTCCAGGCGAAGCTGAAGATCACGCCGAATATGACGCGTGTGATGGCGAACTCGCCGGCGGTTTTGCAGGCATATCTTTCGTTCAGCGGGGCCCTTGCCAGCGGGGCTCTCGATCCCAAGTTACGTGAGGAGATTGCACTCGAAGTGGGCGAGCAAAATGCCTGTGCGTATTGTGTCTCGGCACACACCGCCATTGGTAAGATGACAGGCTTGACGGATGCGGAAATCGGGGCGGCGCGGGATGCGCGGTCAAGCTCGCCCAAGGACAGTGCGGCTTTGGAGTTTGCGCGGCAGATTGTGGCCAAGCAGGGGCGCGCGACGGAGGCGGATGTGGAAGCGGTGAAGCGAGCCGGATTTTCCGACGGGCAAATCGCCGAGATCATCGCGCACGTTGCGTTAAACGTCTTCACGAACTATTTCAATAATACAGCACAGGTCGAGATTGATTTTCCAGAGATTGCCCTGCGGCACTCGGCGTAACGATTTAAGAGGATGTGAAAAAAGGGGCCGTCCTGCTGATCGGACGGTCCCATGAAGCCTCGCGTGCCCACTCTTTTTAATGAGTTAGAGGGATAGCGTATTCTGCGGCGCGACATACTCGCTTTCCTGTATGGCGTGCCTGATGATTGTGCCTTTACTATGCGCATGAAAGCGGACCAGACGAGTTGTTGAGCAAGGAGGTCGCGAGTCATGCCATTGATAAACGTTGTGATTGTTTTGATCGTGGTAGGTGTATTGCTTTGGCTGGTCAACCGGTACATACCGATGCAGGGGACGATCAAGTCGATTCTAAACGCTGTGGTGATTATCGTCGTGGTTTTGTGGCTCTTGAATGTGTTTGGACTTTTTAGCTCGCTTCCGCACTTTCACATAGGTTGACGAAGAACGACCTGCTTGAGAAAAGAGCGAGGTGAACCTGCAAGTTTGCCTCTAGGGGATCGGAAGTATTAGTCGTCTTCGCCGATAAGGATGGCCGCGCCTAGAACTGTGGTCCAGAGGCCTCGCTTGTCGCCGACAGCGGACTGCGTGACGTTCATTGTGCGGACGATTTTGTTGGAGATGCGGTAGACTTCTTTTTTCTCGTCGAAGGACAAATCCGGATCGAATTCCACGTTAAGTGTGGTGGCTAGCATTTCCGCGGCAAGTTCTTCGGCGTATTCGCCTGCAACTTCTTCGGTCTCGCCAAAGGAGTGGTGTTCGGATAGGTAGCCGTACATCTGTTTATCGCTGGGAAGAGCCAGGCCGATGCTCGCGGCGATCAGGCGGTGCGCCTCTTTAGTGGAATTTTCGCTGATGACCGTAAACGCCACCTGGCCGGGCTTGATGTGCTTCAATCCTTCGCTACGGGAGATCAGTTTGCAGCCGGGAGGAAAAATCGAGGAAACGCGCACTATGTTGCATGCGGCAATTCCTGCGTTGCGCAGAGCGAGCTCGAAGCTCGAAAGCCTTTCGCGATGTTTACCGACGCCTTTGGTGAGGAATATTTTCTTAGCTACGAACGCCATGGTGCCGGGTTAAGGCGCCTCCGTGAGTGAAGTAACGCGACATATTTCCGCTGTGGAAAAATAACAAGAAGGTATTGCAGTGTCAAACAAATTCGCGGGTTTGTCGCTTCTCCAGCGTTGAAAAGATGAACAAGATGTGACAACAAGCGACGCGAGGCTAAGTTACTCCGCCGCGATATGCCGCAAAAGCCTGCCGAGAGGTTTGCAGAGGGCAAGAATCTTGCCGAGATCATCCGCGTCAAAGTCAGGGCCGGCATTCAATGCATCTGGACCCTTACGGCTGACCTGGAGGACGCCAACAACTTTATCGCCGGAAAGAATCGGCGCGCTGACCATTTTTTGGATGAGCTCGGAGCTTTCACCTGCGATTTTTACGCCCTCGAATACCGTGGCGTGGCGAACGCTAGCGAAGTTATTGATGATGTCCGGGCGGCTTTCGCGGGCGGTTCGGGCGGCGACCGAAGCGGTGCTGGAAAGCGGGATGAAGCCGACTTGCTTGAGTGGTTCCGGAACAAGGAAATAAAGATGCCGCCAGCGAACCGAGACTCCCATCAGAGCAATTTCATCTGGTTTTACGCCCACAGTCTTGGCGACGCGGTGTGCAATGCTGGTCAGAGAGACGCTGGCCAGGGCATCGGCGTCGTTTTCAATGGCGCTCGCGATGCGCTCCAGTTCAGAGACGAGGCTGATGCTCGTGGTCATTGGCCATCCGTTGGAAACGGTCGGGTTGCCCGGCGGGAAGGGCCGTGCGGATACCATCCGTCTTCATTTCATTAGAGCAGAAACAGCGGTGCGTACAATGAATTTTCATATGTCGCGTGTCCGACAAAGAACAGTTGTGGAATCCCGCTGACTTGCATCGCACTTTTCATCTGCCTATACTGAATGAGCCGCGGAGCTCGGTTGTTTCTCGCGAGTTTTCGCGGTGGAGAGGGAATGTCCGCTACGGCAACCCGGCCTGAAACCGATTATCTTCTTCGCAAACTTCATTCTTTGACCGGCATTATCCCCGTTGGTGCATTTTTGGTCGAGCATTTCTGGTCCAACAGCTACGCGCTGGTGAGCCAGGCGCAGTACGACGCCAAATCCCAGGAATTGCAGACCATCCCGTTTCGAATTTTCGTGGAGTGGGCGTTTATTTTTCTGCCAATGCTATATCACGGCGGATACGGGATTTATATTTGGCTCCGCGGGAAGGCGAATGTGTCGGCGTATCCGTGGGTGGGGAACTGGCTTTACACGACGCAGCGTTACACCGGTTTGATTGCGTTTGCCTATATCGGCTGGCATTTGTATACGGAACGCTGGCTGACGCACGGGCGTTCGACCTACGCAGATGTCGAAAATCTTCTGCGAAATCCTTATGCACTCGCATTCATGTTTGTGGGTGTGGTGGCGTCATCATTTCATTTGGGTGTGGGCATCTGGAATTTTTTGTGCAAGTGGGGTCTGGCGGCGACCGTGAAGGCGCAACGGGCCGCGGGCGCGCTTGGGGCTGTGGTTGGGTTTACGTTTAGCCTTGTGGGTGTGCTAATTGTGTGCAGTTTCTGGTTGAACTGGCATCCTTTTGATTTCTACGTGAAATGAGACAGCCAAGAATTATTGTTGTAGGTGGTGGTCTGGCCGGACTGATGGCGACGATTCGCGTCGCGGAAGCGGGCGTGCCGGTGGATTTGTTTTCCATCGTGCCGGTGAAGCGGTCGCATTCGGTTTGCGCGCAAGGCGGGATCAACGCGGCGAAGAATCAGAAGGGGGAAGGCGACACAACATGGAAGCACTTTGACGACACGATTTATGGCGGCGATTTTCTGGCGAATCAGTCGCTGGTCAAACGAATGTGCGAGGCGGCGCCGGGCATTATAGATCTGCTGGATCGCATGGGCGTGATGTTCAATCGCACGCCGGAAGGCTTGCTCGACTACCGGCGATTCGGCGGGACGCTTTATCACCGCACGGCTTTTGCAGGCGCAACGACAGGGCAGCAACTGCTTTACGCTCTGGATGAGCAGGTACGCCGGCACGAAGCCGAAGATCGCGTGAAGAAGTATGAGGGGCAGACATTTTTGTCGGCAGTGATTGACGAAGGCGGCGTATGCCGCGGCATTTGTGCCATGGACCTGCGTTCGATGGAGGTAAAAACCTATCCCGCGGACGCGGTTATTTTCTGCACCGGAGGGATTGGCGCGATTTTTGGACGGTCCACGAATTCCGTTGTGTGTACGGGTTCGGCGCAGTCGGCCTTGTTTCAGCAGGGTGTGGATTACGCAAACGGCGAGTTTATTCAGGTGCATCCGACGGCGATCCCCGGCGAAGACAAGCTGCGCTTAATGAGCGAGTCCGCGCGTGGCGAAGGCGGACGTGTTTGGGTGCCAAAGAATCCGGCAGACACGCGGGCGGCGCAAAGTATTCCCGATGGAGAACGATTTTATTTTCTTGAGGAGTGGTATCCGAAGTACGGCAACCTTGTGCCACGCGACATCGCTACGCGCGCGATTCACCGCATCGTCTATCAGGAAAAGTTGGGCATACGCGGGCAGGCCGCTGTATATCTTGACGTCACGCACATTCCAAAGGAAACGCTGGACCGAAAGCTCGAAGGCATTTTGGAGATTTACGAGAAGTTTCTTGGAGTTGACCCGCGCGTTGAGCCCATGAAAGTTTTTCCGGCTATGCATTACACCATGGGCGGAATTTGGGTGAATGCGGAAGATCAGGCGACGAATGTTTCCGGGATTTATGCCGCGGGCGAATGCGAATACCAGTATCACGGAGCAAACCGGCTCGGAGCGAATTCGCTGGTGTCGTGCATATTTGGCGGAGGGCTTGCCGGACCTGCGGCCGTGAAATATGCGCGTAACCTGGAAAAAGGCGCGGAGTCTACGAGCGCAAGCGTGTACGAAAATGAGCGCAAGCGACAGGAAGAAAAGAATCAGGCGCTGATTTTACCCGACGGCACCGAAAACCCGGTGGCTATCTGGCGCGAGCTCGGCGAAGTGATGACCGAGCACGTTACCGTCACGCGGATTAATAAGGACTTGGAGGCTGCGGACGTCAAAATCCGGGAACTTCAGGAGCGTTACGGCCGGATTAATTTGAGCGACCGCACAAAGTGGTCTAACCAAACGCTAAATTTTGCTCGGGAATTAGGCAATATGCTGATCTTAGCCCGCGTTATTACGCTGGGTGCGCTCCAACGTGACGAATCGCGCGGGGCGCATTACAAACCAGATTTTCCGGAGCGCGATGATGCGAACTGGTTGAAAACCACACGCGCGAAATGGCTGAATGGAGAGATTCATCTTAGCTATGAGGCTGTGGACATTTCGCAAATTCCCTTAAGAGCCAGGCGCTATGACGCGGCGAAGTAAAGTTAGAGAAGAAGCGGGAGGCTTCGCCGTTAGAGATTCGGTGCCGAATCGCACGGTGGGTTGCTGAGGATTTATGGCTGAAGCAAAACAGGTGATCGTTCGAATAAAACGGCAGGCAGGCCCAAAGGTAGCGCCTTATTGGGAAGAGTTTGCGCTGCCGTGGCGTCCCGCGATGAATGTGATCATCTGCCTGCGCGATATCGCCGAGAATCCTGTAACTCGCGACGGCAAGAAAACGACACCAATCAGCTATGATTCAAACTGTCTCGAGGAAGTTTGCGGTTCGTGCGCGATGCTGATCAACGGACGCGCGCGCATGGCGTGTTCTGCGCTCGTCGACAAACTCGAGCAGCCGATACGGCTCGAACCTTTCTCGAAATTTCCCGTGGTTCGCGACCTCGCCGTGGATCGCCAGTTCATGTTCGAAAGCCTGAAGCGGGTCAATGGCTGGATTCCCATCGATGGCACCTACGATCTTGGCGAAGGCCCGCGCATGGCTCCAGAGATACAGGAGAAGGCTTATCCGCTCTCGCGTTGCATATCGTGCGGAAGCTGCTTGGAAGTCTGCCCGCAAGTAAACGACAACAACCAATTCATCGGCGCCGCGATTGTCAGCCAGGTTCGCCTGTTCAACATGCATCCCACGGGCGCGATGCACGCCAAAGAACGTATTCAGGCGTTGATGGAGCCGGGCGGCATACAGGACTGTGCCAACGCCCAAAATTGCGTGAAGGCTTGCCCCAAAGACATTCCGCTAACTGAATCTCTCGCCGAAATGAACCGCCAAGCGTGGAAACAAGCGCTTGTTGGCTGGCTAATAGGGTAGAATCTCGCCGCACCTTTCCATTGGAGGAACTCATGCGTCTGTTCCGATTCTCGCTCTTTGCTTGTTTGCTCGCTGCCGGTTTTCTAATGACACAAATCGCGACCGGCGACGACATCGCCGATCGAGCGAAGAAGCTCCATTTTTCGTCCATCGTGCTCGATACGCACGACGACACCACGCAGCGCTTTTTCACCAAAGGCTTCGACATCGGCAAGCGCAATCCCGACGGCCACATTGATATCCCCCGCATGCGTGAAGGCGGCATGAACGCGATTTTCTTTTCCATCTGGATTGATGGGCGAATCATGGGGCCTCCCGCAGTGCAAAAGGCGCTTGACCAGATTGATGCGGTCCACGAAAACGTCATCAAGTACTCGAAGGATATGGTGTTTTGCCGCACCGCGGAAGAAGTCCGCCGGGCGCATGCCCAGGGAAAGATAGCCGCGCTCATCGGTGTGGAAGGCGGTCACATGATTGGCAACGACATCCGCGTGCTGCGCATGTTTGGCGATCTGGGCGTTCGATACATGACGCTGACTCATTTTTATAACGACGAATGGGCGGATTCCTCAACGGCCAAACCGGAACACAACGGTCTGACGGACTTTGGCAAGGATGTTGTGCGGGAAATGAACCGGCAGGGAATCATGGTCGATATTTCTCACGTCTCGGACAAAACCTTCTACGATGCGCTGGAGGTCAGCAAAGCTCCGCTTATTGCTTCACACTCGTCGTGCAGGGCGCTTTGCAATCATGTCCGCGATATGTCCGATGACATGATCAAGGCTCTGGCGGCAAAGGGCGGCGTCATCCAGATCAACTACGAAAAAAGCTTTATCGACCAAGCCTACAAGGATGCACAGGAGAAGCTTTCCGGAGGCGTCGTCGAAATGATGGACTCGCTGCGCAAAGTGTGCGGCGATGATCAGGAATGCACGGAACGGAAGATGGCGGAGATTGAGAAGCAGGCGGTGGCCGACGGCAAGCTTCCACACGTGAGCTGGGAACGAATTATCGACCACATCGATCACGTGGTGAAACTCGTCGGGCCGGATCACGTGGGACTTGGTTCCGATTTCGACGGCGCGACCATGCCCGAGGGCATGGATGACTGCACGCATTTGCCTCGGATTACCGATGCGCTCATGCGCAAGGGCTACAAGGACGAAGACATCCGCAAAATCCTGGGCGGGAACCTGCTGCGCGTGATGGAAGCCAACGAACGCGTCAGCCGAGAGATGCAGGCCTCGCAATAGCAAATTGGAGCCGATTAAAATGGGTCGCATGTTGTTTGCGGCGTTGACGTGTGTCATGGCGGGCATGGTGCTAGTGGGAGAGATGGCGGCAGACGGCATTTCGGAACGGGCAAAGAAACTTCACTTCTCCTCGCTCGTCATTGACACGCACGACGACACGACGCAGCGCTTTCTCGATGGCGATTTCGATCTGGGCGCGCGGAATGGGTTAGGCAGCATAGATATTCCGCGCATGAAAGAAGGTGGCCTCGGAGCCATTTTCTTTTCGGTTTGGATCCCTAGCAAGGTTAGGGGGCCGGAAGCAGTGCGGCGGGCTCTGATGCAAATCGACGCGATACACGACCAGGTCGGCAAGCACTCGAACGACTTGATTCTCGTGACCACGGCAGAGGGCATTCGAGAGGCACACAAGCACGGCAAGATCGCCGCCCTCATCGGCGTCGAGGGTGGTCACATGATCGATAGCGATCTTGGCGTCCTGCGCAAATTCGCCGGGCTCGGCGCTCGATACATGACTTTGACCCATACTGGCAACACGGAATGGGCGGACGCTTCCACCGCCGCACCAGCTCACAATGGGCTTTCCCCCTTTGGGAAAGATGTCATCCGGGAGATGAATCGTCTGGGCATGATCGTAGATATCTCGCACGTTAGCGACAAAACGTTCGCCGACGTTTTGGAGACGAGCAAGGCGCCAGTCTTTGCCTCACATTCTTCTTGCCGCGCGATTTGCAATGTCCCGCGGAACATGACGGACGAGATGATCCGAGCACTGGCTGCGAAGGGTGGAGTCATCCAGATCAACTACCACATCGGATTTCTTAGTCAGGAATTTCGCGATGCGGAAAAGGCACACCCCGAGTGGGACAAGGCCATTGCACTGGAAGTCCAGAAACGATGCGGTAACAAAGAGGGATGCCAGCTAATACAAGGCGACATCATCACACGCGAATATGTTCTGCGGGGCGACCTCCCGCGTGTCGAATGGACTAAAATCATCGAGCACATTGACCACGCTGTTAAAGTGGCCGGAATCGACCATGTCGGCTTGGGCTCCGATTTCGACGGTGCGAACATGCCGTTCGGCATGGAAGATGCTACGAAGCTCCCGCAGATTACCAACGCCCTCCTCGAAAAAGGTTACTCCGAAGGTGACGTAAGGAAGATTCTCGGCGAGAATACGTTAAGATTGATGGCGGACGTCGAGCGGGTGAGCCGTGAACTGTCCGCCGCACAGTAAGCTTCTTCGCGCAATTCAAAATTAGCACGCTGAATTTAATTCGGAGAGGGAAGAGCAATGTACAAATCTGGATGGATGAAGATTGTGGCGCTGGTAATTCTCGGCGCGGGACTGTGCAGCGGTGCTCGCGCTCAAGCAGCAGCGGCCCAGACGCCAGCCACGCCTCAATCGGGAGCAACCAGCGCCCCAGCGCACAAAACCGCGCCGGCAAGCCCCTACGATCGCGCCCTGCTCCGGCCTGCCTTGCTTGTTGCCAAAGCACCGGCCACGTACCAGGTGAAGTTCACCACGACGAAGGGCGACTTCGTCATCACCGTGACGCGCGCGTGGGCTCCGCTCGGCGCCGACCGTTTCTATAATCTTGTGCGCCATCATTTTTATGACAACACATCGTTTTTCCGCGCACTGAAAGGATTTGTCGTGCAGTGGGGCATAAGCGCCTATCCTCCCGTTACAGCGGCTTGGGAACACGCCCCTATCAAAGATGACCCTGTCGTGCAAAGCAACCTGCGCGGCTACTTGACCTACGCGATGGGCGGCCCGAATACGCGAACCACTCAGGTTTTCATCAACTTGGTGGACAACAAACGGTTGGACGGCATGGGATTCGCTGCGTTTGGCCAAGTCACGGAGGGCATGGAGGTAGTTGACGCCCTTTACACGGGCTATGGCGAGGGCGCTCCGGACGGGCAGGGTCCAGAACAGGACAAGATCGAAAAGCTTGGAAAGTCCTATTTGGACAAAGGCTTCCCGCAGCTCGATTCCATCAAAACGACGACCTTGATTCTGCCGCCTGGTGCTGCCCCGGCCAAGCCAGCCACCAAGGCACCTGCGAGCACGCCGCCTAAGCCGCAGACGATGCCGGCGTCACAAAAGCAGCCTTGAAAAGCCCCCTTTTTAATCTGATTACTTTTTTGGATGCAGTGCATCTAAAGTTTGTGCGGCCCTTCTTTTTGACATAGGGTGGGCCGCAAGGTATTCTCAGCGTTCATGATGACTTCCTGCCAGATGATCTGTTGTCCCTGTGCGCGCAAGGCTGCGTGTCGTATGACTTCCATCTCTGGCCAGGGGAGTTTCCGGACTTAGCGCTACTCTAAGATTCAAAGTTCCGAAGCCCACGTCGCCAGAGTTACAGGCAACGTGGGTTTTTTGTTTTGGGCACGATGGGGCAGGTGCTTCCAACATGAGCGAAGTCAAAGAAACGAAAGCACAGCGTCTCGAGCGGTTGAAGCTCGAAACGAACGCATGGGAGCATTTCGACCAAATTCGCGAGTTCGCGCGCACGGGCGTGGATTCTATTCCGCCCGAGTGGAAGAACACGTATTTACGCACCTGGGGCGTTTACACGCAGGGGGATGGCGCGGGAGTTGTCGGCGGTACGGGCGGTGAGGGTAAAGCGACACCGTATTTCATGGTGCGTATTCGCATTCCGAACGGTTTGCTGAGCAGCAACCAGGTGCGCGCGGTGGCAGATATCGCGGAGAAGCACGCGCGAGGCGTCGCCGATATCACCGTCCGCCAAAATTTTCAATTGCACTGGGTGACAATCGAATCTCTTCCCGAAGTGCTGGAGGGACTCTGGCGGGTAGGATTGACCACTACCGGTGCCTGCGGAGACGTCGCTCGCAATGTAACGGGTTGCCCCGTCGCGGGGCTGGATGCCCATGAAATTGTGGATGCCTCACCGTTGGCGCTGGCTATCGACCGCGAATTAGGTGGCGTCGCGGAGTTCTACAATCTGCCGCGAAAATTTAAGGCTTCCGTCACGGGTTGCAACAGTTGGTGCTCTTATCCTGAAACCAACGACGTGGCCCTGACAGCCACTCGCAGAAAGCGCGGGGGCGAGACCGAGATCGGCTTCACGATGCGGGTCGGCGGCGGCCTTTCCACCGATCCACACATCGCTGTGCCGCTGAGCGCGTTCATTCAATGGGATCAAGTCGTACCTGTCGCGCGCGGCGTAGCGGAGATCTTTCGCGCCAGCCAGTCGCTTCGCCAAAGCAGGGAAAAAGCCCGCCTGAAGTTTCTTTTCCTCCAGCAAGGCTGGACCGCGGAAAGTTTTCTCAGCGAGTTGCAGCGCCAAGTCGGATTTACGCTCGATCCTGCTGAGCCAGAAGAAGTGCCCTCCGATATTCATCGCGACCACGTCGGAATTCATGCGCAAAAACAACTTGGCCTCGCCTACGTTGGTGCCTCCGTGTTGCGTGGCCGCATCACCCCCCAACAACTCCGCACCGCCGCTGACCTCGCCGATCGCTACGCCGACGGCCACATTCGCACCACTACCATGCAGAACCTGCTGATTGTCAACGTCCCCCAGCCTGATGCGGCGGCTGTGGCTCGCGAGCTTGAAGTTGCTGCCCTGCCGGTGCAGGCCTCGGTGTTTGCCCGCGGAACCGTGGCCTGCACGGGCTCTGAATTCTGCAAACTTGCGCTGACCGAAACCAAGGGCTTCGCAAAATGGCTTACGCACGAACTCGAAGAGCGCATGCCCGATTTCGAGGAGCAGCTCCGCCTGAACATCACCGGCTGCCCGAATAGCTGCGGCCAGCATTGGATTGCCGATATCGGTATTGAAGGCAAAAAAATCAAAGCGGATGGCCGCATGGTGGACGCCTACTACTTCTGTATCGGCGGCGGAGTCGGCCAGTTTGCCTCGATCGCACGGCCCGTTGGTTATCGCTGTGCGGCCACCGATGTCCCCGATGCGATTGAGCGTGTACTCACAACATTCAACACGCGGCGCGAACCAGCCGAAAATCTTCGGCAATTTTTTGCTCGGCATTCGAACGAACAGATTCGCGCAATCCTCGCGGGCGATTATGTCGAACCGGTCGAACGCGATCTTGCTCTCGGGCCGGTTCCCCAGGGAGTCGAGGGCTGAGTCATGAGCCTCTTCCCCATATTCGTGAAGCTTGAAGGACGCTTGATTGTTGTAATTGGTGGCGGAGCCATCGCCGAAGCAAAGATTCCTGGCGTGCTCAGCGCTGGTGCGCGCATTCGACTTGTCGCGCCTTCGATCACGCAGCAGATTGCCGAATGGGTCCGCTTCGGAAAAATCGATTGGCTGCCGAAAGAATTTGCGTGCGCGGATTTGGACGGGGCGTTTTTGGTGATTGCCGCGACTTCCGCGCCCGGCGTGAATGAAGCCGTTTTTCGCGAAGCGGAAAAGCGCGGGATTCTGTGCAACGCGGTGGATGACATCCAGCACTGCCATTTCTACTACGGCGCGGTAGTCCAGCGTGGCGATTTGCAGATTGCCATATCGACGAACGGGAAAAGTCCAGCGCTAGCGCAACGCCTCCGCCAGGAGTTTGAAACGCAATTTGGGCCTGAGTATGAGGCCTGGCTGCAATGGCTCGGCTCAGCACGTGACGCGTTGCGGGCTCAAGATCCAAGCTCGGAATCCACGAAGAAGCTGCTTCACGAACTGGCGAGCCGCCCCGTGTTTGAAGAATTCATTCGCCAAGCCGTGCCAAAGCCCGGCCGCCGCGGAGCTGCGTAATGGGCAAAGTCTACCTGATTGGCGCAGGCCCCGGCGATCCGGAACTGCTGACGCTCAAAGCAGCGCGACTGCTCGCCCAGGCAGACATAGTTCTCCACGATGCACTGGTCAGCAGGGAAGTATTGGCAAACATTTCGTCCCGTGCAGAAGTGATCGACGTCGGCAAGCGCTACGGCAAGAAACTCCTTACGCAGGAAGAAATCAACGCCCTGCTGGTCACGTACGCCGCTTCGCGAGAAACGGTTGTGCGCCTGAAGGGCGGCGATCCATCCATCTTCGGGCGCGCGGCCGAAGAACTCGAGGCCCTGCGGAATGCGAAGGTCGAATTTGAAGTTGTTCCCGGCGTGACCGCCGCCCTCGCAGCCGCAGCAGCCTCGGGCATTTCTCTGACGGATCGCCGAGTTGCCTCGCAAGTGCTCCTGACAACCTTCTCCCGCGGTCCGAATGCAAGTGTTATGGACTGGGGCTGCCTGACGCCCGCTACAACGCTAGCCCTCTACATGCCTGGCCTGGAGTACGCCGAAGTTGCGCACCGCTTGGCGGATGCCGGCCTCCCCGCCGATTTGCCTTGCGTGATAGTCTCCGGCGCTTCCGGCGCGCAGCAACAGGTTCGCTGGAGCAGCGTCGGTGCTCTCGCCTCCGAAGAAAAGCTCCCTGCTCCCGCCCTAATGATCGTCGGTCGCGTGGCGTCGCAACAAATCGGTGAGATAAGTGACTCTTTCTGGCGCGGTGAGGCAAGTGGAACGGCGCTCGAACAGCAAAAAGCTTCCGTAAGTTAAACAGGAGAGCATAAATGAGCACACAAGAAAACGCAGTAGAAGCGAAAAAACCGTGGCGCCTCTCTCTGGATAGCTGGGCAGTAGTCCTGGCCCTGCTCGCAGCCCTCCTGGTCCGGGTCGGCGTCCTCAAACACATCCCCTGGTAATCGGCAAGTCCGCAAGCGGCCAAAACAAACGTGGAGAACAAAACAAAATGGCAGATGTAGTCGTAGTCCCTCAAGTCCAACCGGTACAACCGGCGCTGCGTTTTCTTAAAATTATTCCAGGCGTTCTGTTGCTCGGCGCAATCGGATACGCAGGTAAGCTCCTCGAGCAAAACGTCGGCACCTACGCCAAAGCGCATCATTGGATCTTCCCGAACATCGAGTATGTTCTCTGGGCCATCCTCCTCGGCATTGTAATTTCCAACACGATTGGCGTTCCGGAAATCTTCCGTAGTGGCGTCGCCACCTATGAGTTCTGGCTGAAAGCAGGCATCGTCCTGCTCGGCTCGCGGTTTCTTCTCGGTGACATTCTAAAGCTGGGGGGCGTCAGCCTTTTGCTCGTGGCCATCGAAATCGTCGGCGCCATCGCCTTTATGACCTTCCTAGGCCGGGTCTTCAGGCTAAAGCCAAAACTGACCACGCTCCTTGCGGTAGGCTCAGCTGTATGCGGCGTGAGCGCTATCATCGCCACCAAAGGCGCCATCGACGCCGACGATGAAGACTCTTCTTTCTCCATCGCCGCCATTCTCGCGCTCGGCGCCCTTGCGCTTTTCACCTTCCCGCTCATCGGCCACGTCTTTCATCTCGGCGACAAAGCTTACGGCGTCTGGGCAGGCCTCGCTGTTGATAACACCGCCGAAGCCACCGCTGCGGGCGCACTCTATTCCGACGCCGCAGGCAAACTGGCCGTCCTCGTAAAATCCACACGCAACGCCATGATCGGCTTCGTCGTCCTCGCCTATGCCATCTACTGGGCCAGCCAGGGCCAGGCCAAAGCCGTCGGCAACAAAGCCGCTTTCCTCTGGCAAAAATTCCCCAAGTTTGTCCTGGGCTTTCTTTTCATCTCCATCCTGGCCACCTACCAGTTTTTCAACAAAGATCAAGTCGGCACACTGGCCAATCTCTCGCGCTGGGCTTTTCTTCTGACCTTCGCCGGCGTCGGCTTGCGCACCAACTTCCGCGACATGCGCAAACAAGGCCTGCGACCCTTCGCGGTAGGCGCCATCGGCGAAGTCGTGATCGCCGTATTCACTCTGGCTTTGGTGGTAGGAGCCCAAAAGCTCTTTGGCTTCTAAACGGCTCGCGCAAGTGGAATCAAACGAATTCGCGATTGAGCCGAACCTCAGCCAGCAACCTCCGGACGGAGCCGTAGATTTCTATCCAGCGCCTGACTCTAGGAAGGCGTCTGTGCGCGTCCATCTGGCGGCGGAGACGAAGGTCAAATTTCTGAGCGTCGTGCGAAGCAGCACGTCGCAGGAAGCTTCCGGCAAAGCCATCGTTACCGAATGGTTGAAGGTCTCTATAAACGGCCGGCTCGGCTACGTTACGGGAGGCGCCGACTGGCAAGCCATCGCTCTGGCGCCCGTGGACTGACAAGAACGACCCACCTATTTCAGGGCCTCCGAACAGACCTCAACCAGGTTCTCATCCAAATCGTAAAAACGAAAAAATCGATTTCCCGCGGAATCGGCTTGGATCGGTGTCACCTTTACTTGTTTGGACTGGAGCTTCTCGTAGCTCTTCTCCAGATCGTTCGTGAAGAGGACCGGACGTTCGCCAACAAACTTCCGTCCCGTAAGCACATGCGCAAGCCATATTACGCACCCGCCCCAGAATCCCCGCACTGTAACCCCTTCTTCGTTGTCGTCAAGGCCTTCGCTGTCTCGTGTGAGACCCAAGTTTATCTCGTACCAATCCGCTGCTGTCGACGGATTCTGCGCGCCTAGGGCAATCGAGCCCGAATACTTGGGGCCAAACCAGCTCATGTCAGGGAACTACAAGCCGAGAACAGTAACGAGTTCCTTCACTGAGCCCGCGGACTTTTGCAGCGCCGCATTTTCTTCGGCGTTCAGCTTGACCTGAATGATTTCTTCGATGCCGCCCGCCCCGAGCTTAACCGGTACGCCGACGAAGAGACCTTTTACACCGTACTCGCCATCCAGATACACCGCGCAGGGCAAAATCTTCTTCTTATCTTTCAAAATGGCTTCCACCATCTCCACCGCCGCAGCTGACGGAGCATAGTAGGCTGAGCCGGTCTTCAGTAGGTTGACAATCTCAGCCCCGCCCTTCCGCGTACGTTCCACAATCGCGTCAATCCTCTCTTTCGGCAGCAAATCAGGGAGGGGAATCCCCGCCACCGTCGAATACCGCGGCAGCGGCACCATGTCGTCTCCATGCCCGCCGAGCACAAAGGAATGCACGTTTTCGACGCTAACCTTGCATTCCGCAGCCACAAACGAACTCATGCGCGCTGAATCGAGCACACCCGCCATTCCGAGCACACGGTTCTTCGGGAATCCGCTCACCTTGAACGCCGCCTGTGCCATTGCATCCAGCGGATTCGTCACCACGATGATGATGCAGTTCGGCGAGTGCTTCACGATCTGTTCGACGACTGCTTTCACCACGTCATAGTTTGCCTTCAGCAAATCGTCGCGCGACATACCCGGCTTCCGGGGAAACCCCGCGGTAATCACTACAATGTCGCTGCCAGCTGTGCCGCTGTAATCCCCAGACGCGGTGGAAAGGCCCGAAGCCCGTGAATCGGTCCGCGTAATCGGCCCGGACTCCAGCATGTCCAGCGCCTTCCCCGCCGGCGGCCCATCCAAAATATCTGTCAACACCACATCCGCCAGCTCCAAATCCACAATCCGCTGTGCCGTAGTCGATCCCACAAACCCACCACCCACCACCGTCACTTTTTTTCTGCTCATCCCTCTCCTCTTTTTTCTGGAATTTCTCTGCGCGAACTCCGCGTCCTGCGCCTCGGCGTTATCTTTTTCTTTTCCCTGTTTTTGTTTTCCCTTTGCGTGCCAATTACCGCGCCACAGGCCTAGCTGACATATTCTCAATGATCGCATCCGCAAAAGCCGCGGTTCCGACCTTCGTCGCCCCCGCCATCAACCTCTCCAGGTCATAGGTCACGCGTTTCTGCTGAATCGTTCGTGCAATCCCATCCTCAATCAACTGCGCAGCTTCCTTCCATCCAAGAAACTCAAACATCATCGCCCCAGACAGCATCACTGAACTCGGATTGATTACATCCTTGTCCGCATATTTCGGCGCTGTCCCATGCGTAGCCTCGAACACTCCAAATCCATCCCCGATATTCGACCCCGGCGCCATTCCCAACCCGCCCACCTGCGCGGCGCAAGCATCGGACAGATAGTCTCCATTCAAATTCGGCGTGGCCAAAACGCTGTATTCATCCGCCCGAAGCAAAACCTGCTGAAACACCGAATCCGCGATCCGGTCGTTAATCATCAACTTTTTCTTCCACTGCCCCTTGCCATGCGTAGCCCCGATAGAATCCAATGTCTGCTTCACCTCGTCGCGTACCGACTTTACGAACGCCTCGGTAGCCTGCTCCAGCCCTGGCTCGATCATCGCCGCATTCTGCTCGACGCTCAGCCCCGGATTCTTGTCCAGGTTGTCGAGAATCCAGCTCTCGCGCTCCGTAACAGTCTCCGCGCGAAATTCTTCCCGCGCCAAATCGTATCCCCAGTCCCGAAACGCCCCCTCCGTAAATTTCTGAATATTCCCCTTGTGTACCAGCGTCACGCTCTTCCGCCCATTCTTCAGCGCATACTTGATCGCGCGCCGCACCAACCGCTTCGTTCCCGTAGGCGAAATCGGCTTAATTCCTACGCCCGAATCCCACCGAATCTGCTTCTTCCCATCCTTCAGCATGTCGTTGTTCAAAAATTCCAGCAGCTTCTTAACCTCTGGCGTCCCAGACTTCCATTCAATCCCGATGTATACATCCTCTGTGTTTTCGCGAAAAATGACGACGTCCATCTTCTCTGGCTGCTTTACTGGCGAAGGAACGCCCTCAAAATAACGCACGGGCCGCTCGCACGAATACAAGTCCAGAATCTGCCGCAACGCCACATTCAAAGACCGAATCCCGCCCCCTACCGGCGTCGTCAAGGGTCCCTTGATTGCCACCCGAAAATCGCGAATCGCATCCACCGTATCATTCGGCAGCCATTCTTTAAACGCATTGAACGCCTTTTCTCCGGCAAACACCTCGAACCACGCCACGCTCCGCTTCCCGCCATACGCCTGCTCCACAGCCGCGTCAAACACACGCCGCGAAGCCTTCCAGATATCCCGCCCTGTCCCGTCGCCCTCAATAAACGGAATAATCGGCGTGTCCGGCACTTGCAACTCGCCCCCGCTATACCCAATCCCTTTGCCTCCAGCCGGAACCGCCTGACCGTTGTATGAACTTTTCATAACCCCATTTCCTCCGCAAGCGAATCAAAAAACATACCACATCGCGCGCAAACTCCGAAATTTCGGGATATCCTTGCGATACGCGTTCGTGCGGCACGAATACAACTCAAAAGGAGAGAACACCCATGATGCTCGACTGGAATGATTATCAGAAACAACTCGGCGTAAAGCTAGGCGAGCTGGCCAAGCTTAGCCCGGACACCCTCCGTGGATATCAGACGCTAAGCGCCGCCAACTCCAAAACCGGCAAGCTGGACGAAAAGACGCGCCAGCTCATTTCACTGGCTGTCGCGGTCACCACCCATTGCGATGGCTGTATTGTTTTCCACACCGACGCGGCACTTAAGGCCGGCGCTTCCAAAGAAGAAATCTCGGAATCTCTCGGGGTTGCCGTGGCCATGAACGCTGGTGCCGCCCTTATCTACTCGACCCGTGTGCTCGATGCTGTCGCCGCAAAAACAGGCCAAGGCTCCTGAACCCGGCGCCGCGCCAATTTCGTCAGCCAACGAACTAACAGCGCCTCAGCTTCTAGCCTCCGCCCAGTGACAAGCCGCTCGCGGCCTTAGCCGCGGGCTGCTTGTACACTCGCCAGATCGTCGCGCATTTTTCCAGCATCCCGCGCGAAATGAATCTGGTTTTAGCGCCAGAAGGGTCTTCAATAAAAAACGCCTGCTTCGCTCCGGAACCTATGGAGTCCACCCCCACAAGCACCATGTAGTGCCCGGGCCAATGCTGCGTGACCATCTTCTGCTTCGCATCAAACTTGTAAGTGTCCCCATTTTGGCAAAGAAAGATCAGTATCTCTCCCGCTTTCAAATATATCTCGGCCTGATCCACTGCCCCTTTTCCGTTCCCCAGCTTCTGCGATCGGTATGCCGGCCACACCTTGTCCAGATTATTCATCATTGTGTCTCCGGAGGTTCCTTGCGGCTCCAGATTCTTGTCCGCCACTCTTCCATACTGTGAGGCGTATTTCATTGTATCCACTGGAGTTACCTTGCTTGCAACGCATTGATTGCCCGGCGGTTTATTCCGGCTATCCCATGCCGTGATGTAATCCATAATCACGGCCAGGCTCGTCGGCCCGCAGCCCGCTTGAGCCATGTTCGTCCACTTCACATCGCGCCACATGGGATTCGTCGAACGATAGGCCGCTTGTCCCCATGGACCTTGCCCCTGCAAATACGCCGGATATACCGTCATTTGGATGAAAGCCGACACGGGCTTACTGAACCACTGTGATATCTGCAAGTCTTCCCGTGGACAATTTGGCCCAAAGTCCCGAGCCTCCAGCATCACATTCCCTATGTTCACGCCTTCGATTGCATAATCAAACGTCCAGGCTGCCAGGTTCGTCTTGATCAGACGGACGATGACGTATCCTTGCGCGTTCGGCCCGACTGTCAGCGGCCAAGAATCCTTCCCGCGCGTAGCTCCGCCCCACAGTTGGATTTTGGCCACCCCGCCCTGCGGGACAAGCAGCCGCCCAACCCCCGCATCAAATTGCTCGTTCTTATCCCCTGGAATAAGCTGAAAATTCGCCAAGAATCACCTCTGCGGCCATGCGTAAGCTGGCCCGAAGGTATAGTGATCAAAGCACGTCAGTCGTTTCTAAGGGTTCATTCGCGAACGGCCTGCGTCGTCCGGCCCTTCACTTCTTCTTTTTTTTAAGGCTTTTCTTTAGATGCGGTTTGATGACATCCCCCGCACGCGTCATGCTGGGGTGCGCAGCCCCTTTGGCGCTAACGACATGTTTTGCCGTATCCACCGTAAACGCATCCAGGCTGGACGTCGCCAGCGTGGTCTCATTCACACCAAGCGCTTCGCATAAAATCGATGACGGACCCACCGTCAGCCTCACAAATCCATACACCGTATTGTTGTACACATCCAGCGTCAGTTGATTTCCCTTACCGTCATTCCCCGGAATTCCGGGTTGAGGATTTACGCCGTTCTTTCCCTGGCGCACACTGCTCAGATCCAAGTAGCCGCCATTCCCGGCCACCACGTATGGGATTTGCCGTCCGTCCGCCTTCATCACGCGCGTATACCTCTCATATAAATGGGCATGGCCGGAAATCACCAGGTCTGGCCATATCCCCACAGCCGCGCACGCCTTGTCAATATCCGCCAGCATTTCCGGGCTGGGGAAGTGGCCGCTGCTGATCGTGAACGGTGGATGGTGTACGGCCAAAATCAGCGCAAACGGATCCGCCGCTTTTTGCGCCCGCTGCGCCACCGCTGCCTGCAACTGATTCTTCAAAAATGTCGTTTGCCCGGTGCCCACCAGGCCTCCGCCGATGACACCGACCGTCTCGCTCGTATTCGAATAAAGCCCGATGATCTTCACAAACGGCGCGTTCATCGCGAAGTAAACGCCGGGCTGCGTCATCGTCGTCCGCGCGAAACCTTTCGCCGCCGGGTCATTCGTGGGAGTCTGCGAGCAAAAGTTCCCGTAAAATGGCGCCAGCGAATAGGGAACTGGCTCGCTTGCGAATAGCACACCGTCGTGATTTCCAGGAATAGCGAAAATCGGAGCGTCATAATTGCGGTACGGATCGTAGAACTGGTCGTAGTAATACCGCTCCTGCCCGAAGTAGTACACCACGTCGCCAAGATGGAAGAAAAAAGCCGGCCGCCCCGCGTCGTAATCCTTCGTCCCAATGTCAGCTGACATTGCGTCCGCAACCGCAAATTGGTGCGAAGGCTCCTTCACCCCGCCCGTGTCGCCGGCCACGTGGAATACGATCTGCCCCGCGTCTTGAATCTCCTCAACTGTGGCCTCGGTCAGCACGTCTCGAAGCGACATCGCCGGCGGGTTTTTCCATGGCGCGGGTATGGCTTCCGTCACCGGAGTCGTATTAATTCCAGAATCCGCATAAACGTCCTGCGGGTTGAACTCATCATAATTGTCGGGTGAAGGCTGGGGGTTTGCGAATGCGAAGCCGGGACTGGCCATCGTGTTTCCTCCATCTATGTATTCCAAGAGGACTTACATGGACAGATAATCTAGCACACAATTTATTTAGGCAACATGAATATGCTGGGAAGCCTTCGCCGCCTCCCAAACAAAAACGCCCTCGGCTGGGCACCAAGAGCGTTTTCACTGTTTCGAATTTTCGTTGAATGTTCGCGCAGGCGGCAGCTAGAACTGATTCCAAAGATACTGATTGTAAACCTCATGGTGATGCTGCACCTCGGGCGCCTTTACAAAAGTCCCCAGCAACCGTGCGCAGCGGTCCGCGGAAGCCTGCTTCAAATCTGCGTAGCGCCCTTTCACATCAGCGCCAAGCAGTTTGGTTGTCCACTCCGCCTTCCGGAAGTCTTCCAACGCCGTGTAAATATTGTCGGGCAGATAGCGTTCCGCCTGCCGAAGGTTCTTGATTTTCGCGGTCTCTCCGTCCAGGCCCGTCTTGAAAATCGAGTACATCACCATGTAAGGATTCGCATCCGGCGCCACCGAGCGTACTTCCACCCGCATACTCTTTTCGTTTCCGATGGGGATGCGGATCATCGAGCCGCGATCCACTGCTGATGCCTTAATCTGATTGGGCGCCTCAAAGTGCGGGTCCAGCCGGCGATACGCGTTCACGCTCGCGTTCAACAGCAAACAAATATCATTCCCGTGCGTCAGGATGCGGTCCACAAACGACCACCCCATCTTGCTCAACTTCTCTTCGCCCTTCGGGTCCCAGAAAAGATTCTTCCCCTCTTCGCTGATCGAAACGTTCGTGTGCATCCCGTTTCCGTTCACACCCACAACCGGCTTCGGCAGAAAACATGCCGTAGTGCCCATGTGCGTTGCTACCTGCCGGCAGATCAGCTTGTAAAGCTGAATCTGGTCCGCGGCCTGCACCACTTCGCCATACCCGTAGTTAATTTCGAATTGCGAAGGCGCCACTTCCGGGTGATCCTTTTCATTTTGGAAGCCCATCGCGCGTTGCACTTCCGCCGTCGTGTCAATGAACGTCCTCAGGGGATCGCCCGGCAGCGAATGGTAGTAGCCTCCCGTGTTTACATACTCAAATTTCCCCGTCTCGTTGTAGTGACGCTCTGCATCCGCGCCTTTGAACAAAAATCCTTCAATCTCATTCGCTGCGTTTAACGTGTAACCCTGCTTTTTGTGCAGCTCCGCCGCGAAACCTTTCAGCACGCCGCGAATATCCGCCGCATACGGCGACCCGTCCTTATCAATCACCTCGCCAAACACGAGCACCTTGCCCGAGCCGAAAACGTCCGAAGGTCCCCAGTAAAACGAGCCCCAATCCATGGAAAGCCGCAAATCGCTCTCGCGCTGCGCCGTAAACCCTCGTATCGACGAGCCGTCAAACGTCAGGTTATCCCAGCTCTTGATAAGAAATTTCTTATCGTAGTCCAGCATGTGGAGTCGCCCTTCGAGGTCACTGAAGAGCACCGTTACGGCTTTGATTCGCTTTTCGTCGGTCAGGTATTTGATCCGCTCTTCCTGAATCTTGTGCGTGGCAACGCGGTTCTTACGCTGCTCTTTTGCTTTCAGGTTCAGCTCTTCAAGCTCGTCGTAGGAAAGAGTCAGGAAATTACGCAGTTCGGTCGACATGAATCTCCTCAAAATATGCTGGAATTGGGTGGCGCACAGACAATGCGGCGTATACAGGCGCTGACCATCGGCCCGTAGGGTATCGCGGCGGTCTCGCAAGCGTCAAATCGAAAAATCATTCCACAACATCGAAAAATTAAATGGAATGCATGGCAATGTGGAGTACGGGAGCTCTGCTCCCGCTCTTGCAGTTCAAACGACTCTACTCAATCCCGCTAGTCGTAATACTCCTGCCCAAGGTGGGTAATCAATTCCTCGCCCATCATCCAGCGCAAAGTATTCTTCAGCTTCATCGACTGAATAAACAAGTCATGTTCCGGATAAAGCCCCGGCGCCGTCATCGGCGACTTGAAATAAAAGCTCAGCCACTCCTGAATGCCTTTCATCCCAGCCCGCTGCGCCAAATCCAGAAATAGGACCAAATCTAGGACAATAGGTGCAGCCAATATCGAATCCCGGCAAAGAAAATCCACCTTGATCTGCATCGGGTACCCCAGCCACCCGAAAATATCAATATTGTCCCAACCCTCTTTGTTGTCCCCGCGCGGCGGGTAATAGTTGATGCGCACCTTGTGGTGCATCTTCCCGTAAAGCATCGGGTAAAGCTGCGGCTGCAAAATATATTCCAGCACGCTCAGCTTCGACTCTTCCTTCGTCTTGAACGAGCCTGGATCTTCCAGCACTTCGCCGTCGCGGTTCCCCAAAATGTTCGTCGAGAACCACCCATCCAGCCCCAGCATCCGCGCCTTGAATCCCGGCGCCAGGATCGTCTTCATCAACGTCTGCCCGGTCTTAAAATCCTTGCCGCAAATCGGCACGCCATGTTCTTGCGCCAATGCCTGAATAGCAGGGAAGTCCACCGTCAGATTCGGCGCGCCATTCGCAAAGGGCACTCCGCTCGTGATCGCGGCCCACGCATACAGCATGGAAGGCGCAATCGCCGGATGATTCGACTTCATCGCCTCTACGAACTTTTCCGGCGTCGAATGCACTTCCTCCGGCTTCACAAACACTTCCGTGGAACCGCACCAGCACATCACCAGCCGCGACACCCGGGACGTCTTCCGGTAATTCGCAATATCTTCCTTGATCTTCAGCGCCAGCTCGTACTTGTTTTTCCCCTTCTTTATATTCGGCCCATCGATCATTTTCACGTACTCGTGATCAAACGCTGCCGTCATCGGCTTAATGCCCGACAGGAACGTCTTTACCTTCGCCAGGTCTTGCGGATTCAAAACGCCCGCATTCGCGGCCGATTGATAAGCGTTGTCCTTGAAAATATCCCAGCCGCCGAAAGTCAAATCCTTCAACTCCGCCAGGGGCACAAATTTCTTCACCAGTGGCGACCTGCCATCGGTCCGCTTCCCCAATCGAATCGTACCCAACTGCGTCAGGGATCCAACCGGCTGCGCCTTCCCTTTGCGCACCAACTCCACACCCGCCATAAACGTCGTGCTGACAGCGCCCATACCAGGCGTCAGGATTCCCAACTTACCTTTCGGTGGCGCAATTTTCCCAGGCTTTTCCATGCAACTCCTCTATCCAATGAATGTTAGCGCAAGATGGGCTGCAGCAGATGCTTCGCCGCGCCACAAACAAACCAGTAATGATGCGCGAACGCAGCACGATTTGCAAATCGCAAGAAATCAAAAAGGGAATTAAATATGGTATGCTGCGGTTCGACGCCGCTTTTGAGGCCTGCAGGTCTACTCTATTTATCCTGAGAATTCGTTGCTTGAACTACACCAGGCCCGGGCTGCCAGGCCCGGTTTGCACAAAAAGTGAGAACGCCATCAAACTTAACTCCTTCTTGGTCTTAATCCCGATGAATCATCGGCAACAAAAATTCCTGCAATCTTTCGCTCTCTCCCACAGGCAGACGATCTAGGTGTATCCCCATCTGGTTTCCACCAAGCAGCCGCACCACAGAACCCGCCCCCACCAGAGGTTTCATCCTCTGCGATAGCTCCATGCTCACCTGCACGCTCGAACCCGCTGGAAGCGTGCGCGGTGTTCGCACCAGCATTCCATCCAGGCTGACGTCCACCGATTCACACATAATCTCTTCGAATCCAAACCTCAGCTTGACCTTGGACTGGAATGGCACCCGTCGCGTCTGCCGTCTCTCATGGTCCATTCGCCCCTGGGTGGCCCGAATCAACTTCAAAAGCCTTTCTTTATCGATTGGTTTGTAGAGGAAAAAGCTTGCCCCGGCCTCAAATCCAAGGGACATGGCGCTCGGCCGCTGGTCGTCGCTCAGCAGAATGATCGGTGTTGTTCGGTTATAACCAGACTTCCGCATCTCCCGCGAAAGCTCAATCCCGTCCGGCGATCCCATGTGCAGGTCCAGAAAGACCATGTCGAACTTGCCCTCGTCCAGGTAGCTTGACGCTTGCACGCTCTGCGTCAGCGTCAGTGCGTCCACACCCGCCGCATACAACACTTTTCGGATCATCTCGCATGTGGCCGGTTCGTCATCCACGATCAGCGCGCGTCTTTGCATTGTCGGCCCTCCCGTGGTATCAGAACGATGACTGTCCAGGACGCAGAACGGCTAGACGATTCGCCTTCCGCATCAGCAAATTTCTCTGTCCTGGCCCTGTCGACATCGCCATAGGATTCATTTCCGTCCGAGCAACCTCATAGCAGTCAAACTGCACCCCCACTCCCAGCGTTCCCTGTGCCGAGTCCAGCCACCCCACTCGCACGACATGCCCCGTACAACGCCATTCGGTAGGGGGCTCGTCCGTCAACTCTTCCGGCATTCTCAGAAGGATTTCTACCGTCTCACCCTCGCGAATGGGCGAATCCGTCGCAAAAAATACGCCCGTCTGCGACAGATTTACGGATTCAACCCGCCGTTCGGGCTCCTCCGATTTCCATATTTTCACTCGCAGCGGAGTTCGCAACGAAACACGGTGGGTCGACCTTCGATCCCGGCTGGTTATCTTCATGGTTTTCTCCGCGCGCCAAGGTGAGGGAAGGCGGGCATGGTTTTTTGGAGGGGGGAGTCAACTGTATCGGCTTAGCGGCAAGAAACATTAGCCTCCATATTGGCAAACCTTAAGCACCCTGCCGTTTTACGAGAATGAGGCCGCACGCCGGCCAAGTTCGTAAAGCACGCAAAGGGCAAATCGAGCCGGAGCACGTGCGTGCCCTTGTGCAAACCTCTGAAAACGCGCTCCTTCCGCAAAGCTCCTACCCAACCCACAAACCCCGATTAAATGAGCGAATCCGCATTCTGGGAAACCTTTAATTTATTCAACAAGTGCCATGGGCCATCCCGCTCCTCGGGGGTGTCCCACCCTCGGGTTGCGAGGGTGGGCTCATCGCTTTCTTCTTCAACTTTTGGACAGGGCCTGGAGTTTGCTGTTATGGCAACCGCGGACCTAACCAACCTTCGCCGTGCCTCTCCCCGGTTAAAATGAAGTGTGCAGCGGAAGATATTTTGGCTGGCCTTTGGCGGACTGGGATTGGTGGCTGATTTGGCGCTCCCATTCTGGTGGGCGGTCTTTGCCACGATACCCATTGCGTATGCCAGTTGGTGGGTGGCCTATCGCAGTGATTGGTTTTGAATCGCGGAACCGAGCGCTGAGAAGTCACTAAGTCCCGGACTTCGCCCGTTCCGAAGAAAGTCGCTGCATCAAGCCCTGAAATCGCGGATTCTCCCGCACCAAAACGAAATCCGCGTCATTCTCAATCCATTCCATCTGCCCAACCCCTTTCCTAGGGCCCTCTCCAAAGAGTTTAGTTCGACCATCTTCGCAAAGCGTCCGGTTTGTCCCGGGGCTTCTTCAGTCAAACCTAGCAGAGCCCTGTTTCGCCTACTGGTATCTTCGGCACCCGCCGCTTGCTAAAGTGTTCGTTGTTTGCCGCTTCTAAAAGGTCTTCCAGAGTCTCAAGATTGGCCAGGGAAGTAACTGGCGTGTACCGACCTGACGGCGATTGGAGTGCGCCAGCTAGATGATGCGGTAGATTTCCTTTCCGAGACCATTCTTCCTCCTTCTCGCTGCTGTTCGGCGCCTCGTCCTTTTTTTGAATCGCTTTGTCACTATAGGCGAAGCGGCTTCGAACTCTCATCGTTTGATCAACAGTAAGTCACTTAGAATCAACACTCACGAAAAAAGTACGGGGAGGGGCACCTATTATTGTTAACTAAAATCGCCGCAACGGGCCCAAGCCCTCAATCCTTTTTCTGCTCCAACTCTGCCCATCGCGCATAAAGCTGATCAACCGATTTACGCGCCTCGTCCAGTTCCACCGAAGCCTTATGCAATCGAGCGCCATCGCTGACGATCGCAGGATCCTGCAGAGCTTCCTGCTTCTCTTGCAACGTCAGCTCCGCTTCCGCGATGCGCTGCTCCATCGTTTCCAGCTCTCGCGTCTCCTTGAAAGAGAGCTTCTTCTTCGTTGTAGCCGCGGGCGCGGACCCGGATCCGGCGGAAGCCGAACGCGATTCACGATCCTTTGCAACGACAGCTGGCCCAGCGATTGCAGCAATTCTGGGTTGGCCCTGTTTCGACTCCCTGGCCGTCTGCCAGGTCTCCCATTGCGAGTAATCGGCAAACCGCTCGATTCCCCCGAGCCCATCAAACCCAAGCACAATCGTCGAAACCCGGTCCAGCATGTACCGGTCATGCGTCACCAGCACCAAAGCCCCTCGAAATTCCAATAGGCTCTCTTCCAGAATTTCGAGCGTCGGAATGTCCAGATCGTTGGTCGGCTCGTCTAAAAGCAAAACGTCCGCAGCCTGCAGCATCAGCTGAGCTATCAAAACCCGTGCCCGCTCGCCGCCGGAAAGTTTCCCAACCCGGCGATTCAGATCTTCTCCGGTAAAAAGAAATCTCGCCGCCCAGGAGGCCACATGAATCACCCGCTCCTGGTAAATCACGGCGTCGCTGTCCGGTGCGAGCGCCCGTCGCAAAAGCAAATCCGGATCAAGTTCACGGTTCTGATCGAAATAAACCATGCGCAAAGGATCAGCCTTCCGAATTTTTCCGGCGGTAGGTGTTAAATCGCCTCGAAGCAGTCGAAGCAAAGTAGTCTTCCCGCTGCCGTTTGGCCCAACCAGCCCGACTCGCATCCCGGAAGTCACGGTAAACTGCAGCTTCTCGAACAATACCCGGTCGCCCATCGCGGACGTAACGTTGTCCAGCTCAATCAACTGTTTCGTTTGACGGTTGGTTGCCGAAAAATCAATCTGCGCCGTACTCGTGCTGGTCCGGCCTTTCATCTCGGCCAAGTCGCCAATCATCTTGTGCGCGTTATCAATACGCGCCTTGGACTTCCTCGTCCGGGCCTTGGCCCCGCGTCGCAGCCAAGCAATCTCCTCGTGCACGCGATTCTCAAGCGCCTCCTGGCGATTCCGCTGCGCATGCAGGTGTTCCTCTTTCGCCTCCAGAAACACGCTGTAATTCCCGTGAACGCGCAGCGCACCGTCTTCATAAGCCTTATCGATTTCGACCATCTCATTCGTCACATTTTCGAGGAAGTATCGGTCATGGCTTACGACAACGCTGGCAAACGCCGCCCGTCGCAACAAGCGCTCCAGCCATTCAATTCCGGCAAGGTCCAGATGATTCGTGGGCTCGTCCAGCAGCAAAATATCGGGGTTCTGCACCAGCGCCTCGGCAATCGCCAGCCGCTTCTTCCAGCCGCCCGACAATGTCAAAGCCGCAAGCTCGAGGTCTTCAAATCCAGCGCGCCCCAAAGTCTCCGCGGACCGGCCCGCCCGTTCCGCCTGTGGCACAGCCGCCCGTTCCAGCGCGCCCTCAATCACCGCCTGAATCGAAAGCCCATCCGCAAACTCGGAAATTTGCTTGACATAACTAAGCCGCGTCCCTTTGCGGACAGCAACATCGCCGCTGTCCGGCTTCACATCGCCGCAAAGGATCGCAAGCAGCGTGGATTTTCCCGATCCATTCGGGCCAATCACGCCAATCCGGTCGCCCTCCGACACGGTGAACGATATATTTTTGAATAGCGGCGCGACCCCGTATCTTTTCGCAAGTCCCTGAGCGCTTATGATGGGTGGCAAATCTCTCGGTGTCCCCTGCTCTTAGTTTAACCTGAGGAATGACGGCGAGGACAATTTGCCACTGCCAGCTCGCAACAAAGTTCGCAAGGAAGTTCGCCATAAAACTGGATTACAAAATCTGCGGCCATTGTCGTTATAAGGAACGCGACAAAGAGCGTAACAATAGATGCCACAAAGAACGGCGCAAAAGACGCCCCGATTGAGCCACAATTGACTCGCAATGAGTCGTAAATTTGACGTCCTAATCCTCGGAGCGGGCGCCGCCGGTCTCTTCTGTGCCGTGGAAGCCGGCAAACGCGGCCGTCGCGCCGCCATCCTCGAACTTGCCGATCGGCCGGGCAAGAAAATCCTGATCTCCGGCGGGGGCCGCTGCAATTTCACAAACATCCATTGCACGCCGCAAAACTTCATCAGCGCCAACGAGCATTTCGCAAAATCGGCTCTAGCCCGCTACACGCCCGCTGATTTCATCGCCCTCGTCGAAAAGCACAAAATCCCATACTACGAAAAAACACTGGGCCAGCTTTTCTGCGACCGCGCCGCGACGGACATCACGAACATGCTCGAATCCGAATGCCTTGAAGCAGGCGTGCAAATCTTTCTGAACACGAGAACGAAAGAAGTTCAACGAACCACTGAGTTCGTGGTGCAAACCGGCACGGAGGAATTCCGCGCTCCGACTCTGGTCGTTGCGACAGGCGGCTTATCCATTCCGAAAATGGGCGCGACCTCTTTCGGTTACGACCTGGCCCGCCAATTCGGCTTGAAAATCATCAAAACCAGACCCGCTCTCGTCCCGCTTGTCCTGGCGAAGCAAGATCAGCGCGCTTACTGCGACCTTTCCGGAGTCTCCGCTGCGATAACCGTCTCAACCGGTCACCAATCCTTTCGCGAAAAAATGCTCATCACGCACAAAGGCCTGAGCGGCCCCGCAGTCCTTCAAATCTCTTCCTACTGGGAAAAAGGAAACCCGATTCGCATCGACCTGGCCCCGGAGCGCGACGTAACCTCCGCAATGCGCGAAGCCAAAACGCGAAACGGTACAACCGCTCGGGCCGCCTTCCTCGGCGTCCTGCCGAAACGCTTGGCCGACCGCTGGCTCGACCTCCACGAACCAAAATCCTGGACCAACCAGGCTCTGGAAAAGTTGGAAAGCGACGTACACGGCTGGACGCTGCTCCCTGCAGACACCGAAGGCTACGACAAAGCGGAAGTAACCGCGGGCGGCGTAGACACCAATGAACTTTCGAGCAAGACAATGGAGTCCCGCAAAGTTCCCGGCCTGTTTTTTATCGGGGAAGTAGTGGATGTCACCGGCCACTTGGGAGGATTTAATTTCCAGTGGGCGTGGTCTTCAGCTGCTGCGGCAGGCCGCGCATTGTGATCGCGGGCCCAACCGGATGTCGCGCCGGTTCGCCTGCACACAATGCTATTTCGCCGGCCGGTATCTTCGCAGCTCCCAAATCAAATAAACCAGCACCGCAATATTGATGACCAACGCGACGGCCTTTGCCGTCGTGGCGTGCCGCACAATCTCATAAATCTCCAGCGGCAGAAACGATCCCGTGGTGACAATCGTAAAATATTCTGCCCAGCGCTTTTTGAGCGCCAGCCCGGTGCCTTCGGTCAAAAAAACCGCTGCATAAAAAAACGTCCCGATACTCAGCTCCTCCAGCTTCCTGTCATTTACATTCGACAATTTCGCCAGCAGCCAGATAATGTAGCGGTTGTGCGGGTCCACGCGGAACGCGTTAACCCAATGGTCGACCATACCGGCCACGTCTCGGTGCAACAAACGCAGCGCGCCGATGCCAACCGCGATCAGCGCGATCCCCTTCAAAAGTTTGAATGCCGCGATAAGCAGAAGTCCGCGGGAGTGTGGCTTGCTCTTGGGCGTCGGCATACTGGGCTGTGCTCAATTGTACAGGCACAAGTCAAGGTGTCAGCCTCGAAGAAACAATCTCTCCGAGGGAACGCTCGGGAACGACCAGCACGATTGGTCCGCCGCTTTTTCTAGCGGTCGGGTACGATCTTCTTGCTCAAATCGGTCGCCGCAGGGTCCTGTATGTGCACGGTCACATTGAAGAATGCGTTCAAGGCAAACTGATTTCCAGTGGAACCCATCACCTCAAGAATTCCAATGGGGGCTTCTGTAATCGAATTGAGCCGGACGGAATTGTTGTTGCCTTGAATATAGATGTCGCTCTCTCCCCCGTTGAAGACTTGGTTTTCCCCGACGTCACTGCAGTTGCCCTGAATGCGGATATTGTCGAAGACGCTCGCGGAATACGCCGTATTCCCACGAACATCCGCATTATTCCCATCCACAAATATCACTACCTGGCTGACTCCCGCCGTGTTGCCGGCGACGTGTACGCCGTCCGATTGCGTCACTAGAATATCGGTCGCCACAGTCTGGCACGTCGCAACAGCAGTACAAGGGGACCACACATTATTCGCCACGGTGTTTTCTCGAATCGAGCCCGCCGCGGAAAATCCTATTTGGATGCCATTCTGCGCCGCCCCCGTGGTCGGCCCGATACCTGTTACAACGTTGTCGTGAATTTGCGCCGTCGTCCCGGATTCATTCGCGGTGATCCCATTCTTCTGATAATCGTGAATGGAACTCTCAGCGATCTCCACGTTGGAAGTTTGCCCGCTGCCACTTTCCACAAAAACTCCCGTCCCGCTCTGGCACCCATTCAACGCCGCACTCAGCTTGAAGTTGCGAATCGCAGCGTGCCGGAGAGCTCCGGAAGAGTTCTGGAAATACACTCCAATCAATCGCGGCGCGCACCCCGTAATTCCGTTGTTGATGCCATCCACCGTCAGGCCAGAGATGGAAACATTCGTCGCTCCACTCACCAGCACGGCTGCGGCAATGGGGTCTCCGGTGGCAAGGCTCGTCGCGTTCTGCGGAATGGAAGCCGGTGCCAGGAGCGCTCCGCTGTGCGCCTCGATGTCCAGAGACTTGGTGATCGAAAGCTGTTCCGCGTAGGTCCCATTGCAGATCACAATCTCATCGCCCGGCGAGGCCGCGTTAATCGCGCTTTGAATTGTCGTAAATGTAGCTCCGGGACAGGGCCTAGAACTATTGCTCACGACCAGCGTTACACCATGAGCAGCGGACGAACTGCCGGCCACAAGTAACAAGAACAGCGCGAAGAGAGTAAAGCGAATTGTGCCGAAGTTACTGAGATAATTACCGAGATGACTGCGGAGATTCATAATGGCTCCTTGTCGTCGCAGAGAGCGAGCTTTCGGGCAGGCTGGGGTGATCCGGATTTACAAACTGGGGCACTCTACAGATGGAGAGTCTCTCGTGGCCGGTGAGAGGCTGACTTTGGACAGGACCCCAGGAGGGAACATCCCTCCGGCATCATTCTACACCCGGAGACGCTCACGGCAATGATACTTACTTTTCTAGTTCTTCCGCGTGGAGATCGGCGCGGTCATCAGTTCGACGCACATTATTTATGGGCCGGCAACAAATCCCAAATGGCAGGATCTTCCGTGCCCAGCACCCATGAGCAGAATCCCTGAAGGTTTTTCTCTCGTACGAGGTTGTACCGCTCTCGAAACGTTCGCGCATCCGTGAAGAAAATCCATTCGCGCATGTCGCCGCGATAAAAATAGAACCACGAAACGCGGTCCGTCGCGTCCCACTCGAGATGGCCGCCGTAGGCCTTCCCGAGATCCAGCGCGTCGTCCGTGTCGATATACTCCGCGGAAGGATTCGGCTTGTCGCCGCCCTTGTCGCCCGACTTTTCCGGCGTGCCCGCGAACCAGTGGTAGCCATAGAGCGGAATTCCCAACGACAACTTTTGCGGAGGAACCACTTTCAGCGCGTAGTCTAGGTTCGCATTCGTCCAACCCCATCCCGCCACCGGCCCCGGCGCCGTCCAGCGCGTATGCTGGTCGTAGGTCATCAAGCAGATCAGATCCACGCTCTGCGCGAGCGCCTTCAGGTCATACGCGCCGCGCCAGTTTTCGTAGATCCACGCGGAGAAGCCGCTCTCGCCGGCTGGCCCGCCCGGCGCGTTGGGCACTGTCGCAATCGTAAGTTGCAGCCCTGCGCTGTGAAATGCGGCCGCTGCGTTGCTCACCATGCTGGAAAGCGCGTCGCGATCCGTCCAATGCACGTTCTCAAAATCAAATTGAAATCCTGTATAACCGTTCTCTTTGCAGGCCTGGATCAGCTGGTCAAACATTCTGGCAGCCGCTTTGGGATTCAGGAGCAGCTTGTGAAACTCTTCCTGTGCGAAATCGCCATTCGCCACAAGCGGCATGACGGGGACGTGGTGCGCCCGTGCTGTCTCCAGAACGAGCGGATTCGCGCCGCCGGAAACAAGTCCGTCCGCATCCACTCGGTACCAGGCAGGCACCAGTATGTCCACTTTGTCGGCATGCGCCAGAAACGTGCGCACCGATTTGGGATCGCCCGTCATGTAGAAGAGAGACTTGGGCTGCTGCGCGTGCGCTGCAGGCGAGAAAACAATCAGCACCGCTGCACTGAGAAGGAAATGTAAGCGTTTCATGATGGCCGCAGTTTAGCTGCGCCGACCATTCAATTCAACGCAAACCTGCGGCCCACGATAACTCAGCGCCACTTCTTGAGATCTGGCCAGAGTTTCTCCAGCGTCCCGAATTTGGCGGCTCGACAAATGTAGACTGAAATCTCCGTCTCGAGCGCGTAGCGATTATCGGCGGACGTTCCCACATATTCGACATGGTCGAAGAGTTCCTCGAGACGTTCGCGGTCATCGCCCAGAACAATCAGGCAATTTCCGGAATAGCCACGCGGTCCCCAGAGCCAAAAGGTCTGGTGTCCGCTGAGAGCTTGTGGCAAACCGTAGCGCCGCCCAAGAAAGTCGATCGCGCCCGCCTGGCCATAATCCTGTCCAAAGATGCCGCAATCGGGGCGTTCGGAAAGCGGAATGCGGTTCCATGCCACCGCGGTTTCGTCAACAATCTCCTGCCAGCCGAATTGGTCTGAATACCATTGCGGCAAAGGCGCCTTTTCGTGGCCATGTTCCATCACCGGCGGTTTCATTGGCAGATATTTCAGATAGGCCAGAAAATGGTCAGGCGTTAGAACGGGCACAGCCAGAGGCGCTGCATGCACGCCGCCGGCGAGCAGAAGAATGACGATTGTGACTTTCAACCATGTAAGGCGACGCGGTCCGCTCGGGAGCGCATCGTTTTCCGAGGCTTCACTTTTGCGGCCTTCGATCTTTGCTTCGATCGTGACGGCTCCGGCAGCCAGCAGCATCGGGTAAACGGGAGAGAGATAATAAATCTTCCCGTGCAAAAGAAAGAAAACCGTAAAGCAAACCAGGTAACACCAGCCGAGGGCACGATACGGTTTAAATCGCTTCGAGACGAGAAACGTAATCAGCCCCCTGATCCAGATGGGCGCCGTCAGCGGAAGAACGAGCAGCGTTTGCTGCAAAGAATATGCCCACAAGGGAAGAACAACATCGCGGCCATCTTCGCGAATGTTGTGCATGAGCTGCACGAACGGCCAATGGTTATGGATGTTCCAAAGCAGGTTGGGCAGGAAAATCAGGAAGGCGGCGAGGCCGCCGAGCCACATCCAGGGGCTTAGAAACGCCCGCCTCTGCGCCGTGAGTAAAAGCCCAACGACGATGCCGAAACCGAATAAGGCGATGGAATATTTTTCCTCGAGGCCGATTCCGGCAAAGATGCCGAACCAGACCCAGTATCTGGGATTGTCGCGTTGGATAGCCAAAATGGCAAAGTAGGCGCAGGCCATCCACAGATTGGGTTCGAGGCAATTCGTTCCAAGAAGACTTCCATTGGAAAGATACTGCGGCGCGACAACAACGCAGATTGCGCTCAGCAAAAGAGCGTAGGTCCGTCCGCCCAGCGCGCGGGCGATGAGCGCGACCTGTATAACAAGCATGGAAGAAGCCAACGCTGGAACAAAGCGCACGCTGCGCAGCGAATCTCCCAACACCGCGCGGCAAATGTGAATCAGAAACGGAATGAGGGGCGGTTGGTCCACGTATCCCCACGCGAGATGGTCGCCGCAGGACATGTAATCGAATTCGTCGCGGAAATAGCCGTAGCGGTTGTTGTAATAACAATGAAAGATGAATTTTGCGACGGCGATGGCCACGACAATCGCCATTCCGTTTGCGAAGAATGACTGAACTTTCGACGCGGGCGTGGAAGACGAAAGGGAAGTGTCGCTCATCGAAGTTGGAGTCTTGGTGAAGATTGTTTTGGCGAGTTGACCATTCTTTGCGGCTCTATGGTAGCGTAAACGCAATCACGTAATCGCCCTGCTTGGTTCCGAGTTTGCCGTGGCCGCCGGCGCAAATCACCAGATATTGTTTCCCTCCGATACTGTAGGTCATCGGCGTGGCCTGCCCGCCCGCAGGAAGCTGATACTTCCAGATTTCCTGTCCTGAATCCGAATCGAAAGCGCGGAGGTAGTTATCCATGGCGGCCGACGTGAACACGATTCCGCCCGCCGTGACCATCGGCCCGCCCAAAGTGATCGTGCCGGTATTCATGCCCGGAAGATAACTTCCCAGCGGCACGTCCCATACTTTTTTGCCTTCAAAGAGATCGACTGCGGCGACCGTTCCCCAGGGCGGCCGGTTGCATGGCACTCCGCTGGGCGAAAGAAGTGGCGTGCGAAACATCGCATACGGCGCGCCGGTTTGCCGCGCGAATTCGCCGTGCAGGCGATCTGAGTCCGTTGCGTTCTTCCGTGCGTCGGCAAGTTCCGCCTGCGGAATCATCTTCACCAAGATGGGCAGCCTGTTCGTATCCACGAAAAGCAGATGACGCTGCGGGTCATAGGCCGCGCTGCCCCAGTTCACCCCGCCAACATTGCTGGGGAAAACAAGCGTGCCTTGCAAACTCGGCGGGGTGAAAATATCCCCATAACGCGCTGCCTTAATCTTCTCCGCGCACCATTCCCGCTCTTTGTCATTAACACCGAATGCATCGTCGGGAGACAATTTTTCGGGCACAAGTGAAATCGTCGAGGCCGGCTGTGTCGGCCACGATTCTTCGCCGGGAATATCGCTTTTTTGCACCGGTCGTTCTTCCACCGGGAGAAGTGGCGCGCCATTCAGGCGATTCAGCACAAAAACACGGCCCATCTTTGTCGTAATGGCGATAGCGGGGGTTCCATCTTTCCAATTGAAAAGTGCCGGCTGCGAGGCGACGTCGTAGTCCCAGAGATCGTGGTGTACGACCTGAAAACCCCACACGAATTCGCCGGTCGAGGCTTTTAACGCCACGACCGAGTTAGCCCACTTGTTGTCGCCCTTGCGGAAACCGCCGTAATAATCCGGGCTGGCGCTGCCGGTCGGAATGAACACTAAATCTCGCGGAGCATCCACGGAGAGTGTCGACCACGCATTGCCCGCGCCTGTGCGGGGCGTGTTTTGATAGGCCCATGGCGCAATCGGGTCCCAGGTCCAGCGCAGGGCGCCGGTGCGAACGTCGAATGCACGCACGATGCCGCGCTCCAGAGTGACGGCGCGATTGTCGCCTTCGGATGAGCCGGTGATCACAAGGTCTTTGTAGATGGCAGGCGCGGAGGTGACTTGATAATCGCCAGGGTCGCGCATCCGCACATCCGCCTTTAAGTCTACCTCTCCGTCCATACCAAAATCCTTGCAAGGCTTTCCGGTCTCGCCGTCCAACGCAATCAGGCGCGCGTCGAGCGTGCCGATGAGGATGCGCAAGGCACAAGGCTTGCCCGATTTCGCGGATGCGTCCCGCCATGCGGAAACCCCACGCGAGGTCACCTCGGAAAATCCATAGGGATGTTCCAGTTTCGGGTCGAATTCCCAAAGCTTCGCCCCGGTCACGGCGCTCAGCGCAATGACATGGTCGTAAGGCGTGCTGAGGAACAATTTCCCTTCAATCAAAATGGGAGTAGCTTCAAACGCCGCCTTCTTGTCGAGGTCCTCATCGTTGGGAAGCGCGCCTGTATGGTACGTCCATGCCACCTGGAGCTGCGCCACATTCCCGCGGTCAATCTGCTTCGCCGGAGAATAGCGCGTGCCTCCAGGATCATTGCCATAGTTGGGCCAACCAGTGTCGGGAGAGGTTTGCCCCGAAGCGAACGCTGGCCAGGACGCCACAAGCGTTAGAAGGAAGAAGCAGCGAGACAGGGCGGGGAACATGAAGGTGGAGGTGGAGTTTTTCATGAGAGAAACCTAAGTTATTCCCTGCGTGGAAGCAATGAATCTGGGATGAGCGGGCCTAAACCGGGGACAAGTGGGACAGACTCCGTCTCTTCCTCCTACTTGTTAGCTTCTACTCGCAACTTTAGACTCTTTTGAGAAGTTCCGGCCGCAACTTCACGTATCTCCGGCTCCAACGCAGCTCCGTCGAATCCTGCAAAACCACCTTATATTCCCCATGAAACCACGGCAGCATTTCCCGAATGGCATCCAGCCTCACCAGACTGCTCCGATTGATACGCACAAACATCTTCGGATCCAACACGTCCTTCATCGAATCCAGCGTCGCGCGCAACGTGTAGCTTTTGGGCCCGCAATGCAGCTTCAAATAATTCCCGTCCGCTTCCACCCAGGAAATTTCCCGCGCCGCAACAAAATGCGCGCGTTCATTTTCCTGCACAAGAATTCTTTCTGAAAACGACCGCTCCTTCTGCAATTGCGCCAGCAATTCCTGAAGCTGCGAAGAAAAACCATCGCGCGATTGCGCATGCTCTTCGCGCGCGCGCGTCAAAGCAGCGCGAAAGCGCTCCTCGTTGAACGGTTTGAGCAAATAGTCGAAGGCACGCACTTCAAACGCCTTCAAGGCGTAGTGATCATGCGCCGTGACAAAAACAAAGCGCGGCATGTCTTTGGAGGGAATGGCCTGCACGACGCCAAAGCCGTCGGTGCCCGGCATCTGCACGTCGAGGAAAACCAAATCCGGCTTGTATTTTTCAATCGCGGCGATGGCGGCTTCCGCTCCATCGGCTTCAGCGACGACCTGAATATCCGGCTCCTGCTTCAGAAGCCGCAGGATTTTCCGGCGCGCGGGCGCTTCGTCATCCACGACCAGCACGCGGAGTTTGCCCGCCGGACTCATCCGGCAATCGGCGCAGCCTGTTCAGCCAGGTGAAAAGGGAAGCGCAAACGGACTTCCGCGCCTCCCGTGACGCGGTTGGCAATCGAAAACGCTTGCCCCGCGCCATAAAGCTGCTCGAGCCGTCCGCGGATATTCGCAAGCCCCAAACCGCGATTCAGGATGGCGTCGGTATTCTGCTGGCCCAACCCTGCGCCCGTGTCCGTCACAAGAAGAACCAGACTGCCATTTTCGCGGTGCACGCCAATCGAGATATCGATTCCCGGACCAATCTCCTTCAAACCGTGCCGCAAAGAATTTTCGACCAGTGGCTGCAAGATCAATTGCGGCACCAGAGAATTTTCCAGTCCCGGATCGACCGAATACGTTACACGCAGCTTGTCCTCAAACCGCTTCTGCATGATTTCGAGGTAGAGGCGCGTAATCTGCAACTCTTGCGAAAGCAAAATCTCATGCGAACTGGCGGTTCGCAGCGTAAGGCGCAGCAAATCGCTCAACTGCGCAATCATGGCATCCGCCGCGCGCACATCTTCGTACATCACCGAAGAAATCGTGTTCAGCGTGTTGAACAAAAAATGCGGTTGAAGCTGCAGACGGAGATTTTCAAGTTGCGCCTGGGCTAGCTTGGTCTGCAATTCCGCCGCGGCAAGCTGCTGCGCCTGCGCAAGCTGCATGCGTTTGAAAAGGTAGTAGGCCAGCACTGTGACGGTATAGCCGATGAAGTCGTTCGACAATTCCATGGGATAGCGGTACAGCATGATCCCGTAGCTGTAATCGCCCATGCCAACCAGCGGCGAAATAATCCAGCGCGTCAGTGCCATAAGGCTCGTATGCAGAAACGAAAACGCCACCGCCGATGCGATGTGCAAACACACGAACCGGATCCAACCTTTATGTTGAAAGAGGTAGGACTTCGCCATGCGGAGAATCAAGGGCAGCAGCAGATAGACCGTGAAAACACCGGTAAACTCTTCCAGAAAACGCACACCAAAAGTCGCGGAGCGCTGACGCGAAAGGTCGTCGAGGTATCGGTAGAGAAAATCGAGAACGAAAATCAGTGAATAGAGAAGGAAAAGAGTGCCCCAGATCTGAGCACGCGAGAATTCCAACAGCCCAGCCTGTTTTGCCTTGGCAGGTTTAAGCGGCACGTGGGCTGGAGTTGTCTCTTCCGGCATTCCGGGACCTCCAGGCGTTGATTATGCGCCAGGGCAGGCCATTGTCGAAAGGGCCGAACAGTGCGAACGCATTGCAAGATGCAAGCGCTCAAGGTTCGGGAGTTCAAGGGTCAAAGTTGAAAAGTTGAAGAAGAGGCTCTCAGACGAAGGCTCACAGCAAGAGGAATCCAATCAAGAGGTAGGCCGGCGTTCCCCAGAAAAAATCGCGCTAGCAATCGTAAGCGAAACCAAGGCGATAATGCCGAAGATCAGAGCCATGACGACCATGGAAGTCTCCCTAGACAGACGCTGAACTAAAGGGCAGGTCGGGTTCCAAACCTAACCGCTCTTATTTTCAATAATTTACAAAAAAGTGGATGGAGCCAGTGTCACCATTAGAGCACGGGTGCAGGCTTTTGGAGACAATTCTGCCCGTACTGGTACCGACCCGACATCAGGCACTTCTTTGATGTCGGCCAGGACCGGTTTGGCTTACGAACTTCGACGATCAGAGTTCGGCTACCGAAGATCTTGGTGTTGGAGGTTCAAACTACGCTTTGCTGAGGCGAATCGAGCCGTCCCCGGTGTGAATCGTTAGAGGCTGCCCGCCCCCGTTCAGCTTGCCGTGGATCTGCGACTTATTGAAGGTACCCTCAATCGTAACCGGCATGGCCAGGCTGATATGCCCGTCCCCGGTGGTTGCGTCAATGTTGGCCTGAAAATCGCCGGGCAGAGCCAAGTCCACGCTTCCATCCCCGGTGTGTACATTCCAACTGGAAGACATCTTGGAACCCGAGAGCACTCGCGCGTCTACGCTTCCATCGCCCGTTTTGATGCTAAGCCCGTCAAAACGCCCCGCGATTCGGATGTGGCCGTCCCCGCTGTCAGCGTCCAGAGTCCCATCCAAATCCCGTCCTTCGATCGATCCGTCGCCCGTGTGGAGCTTCATATCGCCCTTCAGGGTGTCCACATTGATGCTGCCGTCGCTCGTGTGGAGGTCAATGCGCTGCCCCTGCCCAGCCGTCAAGGTATTGGCTCTGACCGACCCATCTCCCGTCCGAACAACCACATTTCCATTGATCGCGCTTGCTTCCACAGACCCATCCCCGGTGTTCACGTCCAAATCCGCGTCCCTAGGCATCCGTACCTCAATGTGCAGACGGCGCGAGTTGCCACCCCAGGACCATCCCCAATGGCCGGCGATGCGAGCCACCACCTCGATTTTGTCGCCATTCTGGTGTGCGTCAATGTGCAGGTTCTTCTCAAGCTCATACCCCTGATAGTCCACATGAACATCTACAGACTTGGAATCGCTCGTGGTTATGCGCACGCTGCCGTCGTTGGTGTCCACGTGAACGCCGGCGCGGCCTGATATGTCGAAGTGCTTCTCGAAGTCCGAGGCTCGCGCGCCGGGCGCCAAAGCAACCGAGGCAAGCAGGGCTGCGCCAGCAAGGCCCAAGCGCAGGGCTGCCGACCGGTAAGAGTGCAAGTTCATAGCTCAATGCCTCCGTAGTATGAGGTTCTCGATTTCTAGATGAAGATACGACGCCTGGGGTAAATTTGTTCCCTAATACCGTTCGGCAGTTGCTTAGGCCCGAACGCCAACCCGAATGGCATCCTCCTATAGACTTCTTTGCTGGCCTCTTTGTCCGATTGGACGCCTCAAGCCAGGAGCAGGCCATTAGGATAGAGCAGAGTGTTCCTTGCTATTTTTTCGCCGACTGAGTCGCAGGCTTCTTGTGAGTGGCGCCCGGTTTGGCCCGCAGGGCCGTCAGGAACTGCTCCCCGGGCAGCGTATTGATGATGTCCTTCCGCTCCAGCCAGCCTCGGCGCGCCATAGTGACCCCATAGCGGATAAACGCCAAATTTGCGGCAGAGTGCGAATCCGTTGAAATCACAACCTTTACCCCGCGCTCTTTGCACATCCGCAGGTAGACGTCCTTCAAATCCAGTCGATCAGGGAAGGAATTGCACTCCATCGCCACACCGTACTTGGCGCACGCTTGCAGAACCTTCTCCATGTCGTAATCCAGCGGATCGCGGCGCAGGAGCAGGCGTCCGGTTGGGTGGCCGATGATCTGAGCGTAGGGATTCTCGATGGCCGCAAGCATCCGATCGGTCATTTCGGAGCGGTCCAGATTAAAATAGGAGTGGATCGAGCACACCACCACGTCCAGTTGGGCAAGGATTTCGTCCGAATAATCGAGCGCCCCGTCTTTCAATATGTCCACTTCGCCTCCTGCCAGCACGCGAATGCCGAGGCCGCTGTCGCTCGCCGCATGAATCTTCTTGATGTGCGCAGCCATGCGCTTCTCATCGAGGCCATTGGCGACCGTAACGGCCTTCGAGTGATCGGTGATCGCGATATATTCGTGGCCCAGTTTGCGAGCCGCTTCTGCCATCTCTTCGATGGTGTTCTTTCCATCGCTGGCCGTGCTGTGCATTTGGAGGTCGCCTTTTATGTCTCCTAGCTCGACCAGCTTGGGCAGTTTGTGCGCTTCCGCAGCGGCGATTTCGCCGGTATTTTCGCGAAGCTCCGGTGGGACGTAGTCCATTTTCAGCTTGGCGTAGATTTCTTCTTCCGTGCGGCGCGCGACCGGCTTTTCTCCCTTCAGCGTCGCCAACGCATATTCGTTCAGTGTCAGGCCCATGTCATTGGCGCGGCCGCGCAGCGAGACGTTGTGTTCTTTGGAACCGGTAAAATAGAGCAGAGCTGCGCCAAAGCTCTCTTTTTCAAGCAGCCGCACGTCCACCTGTAATCCATTCTCGAGAGTGAAACTGACTTTGTTCTCGCCGTGTGCCAGCGTCTGATCGATTCCCGGGAATTCCAGGATATGTTTGGCCAAGGCATCCACCTGCTTCTGCGAAGTGTGCCCATCGCCTAGCGTCACGAGCAGGTCCAGGTCGCCCACAGTCTCCTTGCCGCGCCGCAGAGATCCCGCCGGAGTGACGCTCTCCGCGGCCTTCCCGGCCTTCTTGATGTGCTCCGTGATGGCCAAAGCAGCGCTTTCCGCCACATTGATCAGAAAACGTCCCGTTGATTTCTTGAAGACTTCCGTGGCCTTCAGAATGTTTTGCTCTGATTTTTCCCCGAATCCGGCCAGATCACGCAGCTTACCGTCTTTGGCAAGCTTTTCCACATCGGCTACCGTCGCAGCCTTGAAGTTCTTCCAAAGAAACGCGACTTTCTTGGGCCCCAGGGACTGCAATTGCAATACATCGAGTATCGTCGCGGGGTATTTCTTGAGCAGTTTCCTACGCAGGCTGTAGTCGCCCGTATTGACGATTTCCGTCAGGTGCTCAACCATGCGCTCGCCGATTCCTGGCAACTCTTCCAGCTTTTCCGGCTCCTTTACAAGCTGCTCGATCGATTCCGGCAGCCCATCAATGAGCTCCGCCGCTTTCTCGTAGCTGCGGTACCGGCCGATGATGGCACCATCGATTTCGAGGAGGTGCGCTGTCTCGCGCAAAATGCGTGCAATCTGTTTGTTATCCATAGCGCCCGAATTATAAGCTAGGACAGATACGCATGGCCGCTGATTCTGTGCGATTTAGCTGGCGATCAGCCAATCCCACTTCTTTCTCAAATCTTTCCCACGTATTTTCCGGAAGCCCGGCTCATAGCGGCGTTGTTTCCGGCGTTTCTGTTCTAGAATAAGCCAACATGGAAAGGCGCTATACATGTGTGGCCTGTTCGAGGGATTTCAATGTCCTAAGCAAGCCGGATATCCCCGTATACAAGCAGCATGAAGTTGAGATGTATGTGGAATGCCCATTCCGTTCCAGAGCAAAATGCCATTGTGTGGCCGCAAGATGAATGCCTTCCTTCTGTCGTTCCAGGCGAGTTGGTGATGGAAGATTTCTACGTCCAGCCGCGATGCTGTACAAGTTGTGGAGTTCCGCAGGCAGTCGCTCCGGATCTAGTTGGATGGACCGGCGAGAAATATCCCCAATGCTACTGGAAGAAACAACCGCAGTCAGCGGACGAACTCGACCGAGCCATCAAAATTATTCAGTCGCAGGAACTCGGATGTCATAGATACTCTGGCAAGGATCCAACGATACTCCAGCGACTATCCGCCGACGACTGCGACCATTTACGCCCGGACTTGAGATTGAACTCTAAACCCCGACCCGATTTTAATTCTTCTGGCCCGTCGCCTAAATTCTCACTTTCCGTTTCAGCAGGAAGCCACTTATTGCGCAAACTGTGGCGGAAAACTGCGTCCAACTCCCGAGCGGGGCGCTTAGATTCTGCGCGATTTAGCTGGGCAATCAGGCAAGCTCACTTCTTTCCCAAGTCTTTCCCAAGTCTTTCCCACGAATAACCTTCGTTTCGATTTGTGCCGTTTTGATTTTCTTGCTCTAGTCAGATTCGCGGAAATCCCCTGTAAATCTGGGTTACATCGTGTATTATTGGGCGGTCTTCACAAGCGAGGGGAGTTGCTCGCGGTGAGCTTGCGAAAAGAAAAACGGGTGCGCCTGGTCTGCGGCTGGATTTGCTTGCTCGCCGTGGCGTTCATGTATGCTCCGTTGGCGGGTGCGGCGTGGCTCCTGAATTCTGATTGCTGCGGCGCTGGCTACTGCAAAGTGCCGGCTCATCATCAGACAGGACATGGAGCCGCGCGCGCCCAACAGATGCCATCACAAGACCGGGAGTCGAAGTGCGAGCACGAAGGCGGTGGGCGGATGGCATGCAGCATGTCGTGCTGTCAGGACAGCGTTCGGCCCGCGCTGATGCCAGTGGCGTTTATTTTGCCTGCGGCGACGATCGTGTCAGGGCCTAGCGCAGCGCTTCGCCCAGTGCCATTCACAGCCGTTAGTGAGACTCCGCAGTTTGTTGAGCCTCTTTCTCCTCCTCCGCGGTTGGCCTCCTTCGTTCTCTAATCGTGCCCTTTGGGTGCGGTTTCTCCTGAAGAGCTGATTCATCCACCTCTGGGGTATCGGTCCGCAACCGCTACGTGCTGTTGAGCAACAGCCAAGCGTTCAGCGGCTTCCACTCGAACGATCCGCGGCAGATTTATGCGGAATTTCGTTTCCACTTTCACTACTGACCCAACGCTAGGCAAATTACGCCGAGGCGCAGGGTTGAGTCCGGCTCGCTCCTGTCTCCGAGGAGCGAGCCGGGCTCCTGCCTTATCTTATGAAAGGACGGCTTAGCCATGAAAAGAAGAGAACTTCTTCATAGGGCAGTTGCATTTGGCTTTGTAGGGGCGGTGCCTTCGTCATTTGCGACGGTAGCGGGTAATCACTGCAAAGATGCCGATTCACGAAATGATCAGAATTCAGATCTTACTGGAACTGCAATAAGTCCGCTGAAACCGCCGGCTCACGGAAGCATTCCCGTTGCCTTCGTTGTTTCCGACGGGGCCGTGGTCATTGATTTCTCCGGTCCGTGGGCCGTGTTCGAGGCGGCGTACGTTCCGGGCCGCCCCGAGAATCCTTTCCAGCTGTACACCGTTGCGGCAACCACGAAAGCGATTCGTGCAACCGGAGGACTGAAAATTATTCCCAACTATACTTTCGAAAGCGCTCCCGCACCCAAAGTCGTCGTAATTCCGGCGCAGGACGGAAGCACTCCGGCAATGCTCGATTGGATTCGTAAATCGTCAAAAAATGCGGATGTGACCATGTCGGTTTGCACCGGAGCGCTTGTACTTGCAAGCACGGGCCTACTGTCTGGCCGGTCCGCGACAACCCATCACGGTGCCTACAAAACATTCTCGACGGATTTTCCCGACATTCGAGTGAAGCGAGGTGCACGATTCACTGAAGATGGCAATACCGCTACCGCGGGCGGACTTTCGTCCGGTATCGACTTGGCGCTCCGCATCGTCGAACGCTATTTCGGCCGCGACGTGGCCACGAAAACGGCGTACCAAATGGAATATCAAGGTCGGGGTTGGATGAACCCGGATTCCAATCAAGTCTACGCCGAGGCGCCGATCTCTACAGAAGAGCATCCCTTGTGTCCGGTTTGCGACATGGACGCAGACAAGACGGCTCCGAATTCGGTTTACAAAGGCAAGACCTACTATTTCTGCATGCCGGACCACAAAATGCGCTTCGATAAAGCCCCCGAAAAATACTTGCAGGCTAGTCAAGCGTAGTAGCTTTGATCATTTCATGAGACTCCCCGACCGAGAGTTTCGCGCTGAGAGGACGGTCTGGACGTACTGGTAGTCCTCAGTTTCTTGATTGATCGGTTTGCTTCTCCGTTCTAAAAAACAAATGGCCGGCAGAGGGGGCGCGCTCTGCCGGCCATTTCCTACCTGGTTTAATTACCCGGGCTTTTGCACGTTCGCTGCCTGGGGGCCTTTCGGTCCCTGGACAATTTCGAACTCCACCGCGTCCCCTTCCTGCAAGGTGCGGTAGCCATCCCCCACGATCGCAGAATAGTGTACAAACACATCCGGACCATCATCGCGCCCAATGAAGCCATACCCTTTCGAGTTATTAAACCATTTTACGGTTCCTTGCACTTATGTTCTCCTAGAGAGCCTGGATGTTTCTGGTGGCAAGCTAAACCGGGACAATCGCAGCCACCACACGAACAAATTGGGCGGAGTGTACCAGAATGGGTCAATCAGTCAATAGTGCTTTACTGTTCACGGTGCTCTAAAATGAAGAAAAATCGGCCTACAAAAACGATTCAATGGAAGGTAAGTGGTTTTGGCGGGTGCGCCGATTCAGGGTAAGTCCTGCAACCACAAGCGCATACAGAAAGGACGTGCTTTTGTTTCATTCTATGAAGCATTTGTTTCTCGACCGTGACTTTTCGAACAAAACCTGAACTAAAATCCCGGCGACGTGTGCAGTGAGTAGCTAACCGGACGAAGAACCTCGAAAAGATCGTTGTAATCGTCGGTCCAAAGATGCAGATGAGGAGCTAAAGCAATATTCTCGCTGCCCTCGAACGTCTCCGGCACGTTCAAGAAGCTTTCATTGCGTGTTACCAACACCCAATCGGCCGCGGATATCAGGGCGGGGGCATTTTCCTGGCTCGAAATCAGGCGCGTTGGATAATCCGCGTCGTCTGCCAGCCGCTTTACGACCGGAGCGAGATCCAGATACGTGTTCGAGGTGTGCACGGCAAGAATCCCGTCCGGTTTCAAATGCCGGAAATAAAGAGCGAAGGCTTCTTTCGTAAGCAGGTGCACGGGAATCGCGTCTCCGGAAAAAGCATCGACCAGCAACACGTCAAACTGTTGCGGCGGCTCGCTCTCCAAAGATAAACGCGCGTCGCCCAGAATAATCTCCGATTTTGCCGGACTCTGCTTGAGATACGTGAACCAGCCCTGGGCGATTCCCACGACCTGCGGATTGATCTCATAAAATCGGAAGATATCGCCGGCTTTTCCGTAGGCTGCCAGGGTTCCAGCTCCCAAACCGATTACACCCACGCGCTTCGGCCCTTCACAATAATACTTCAACGCCAGGCCTGCGCCGGATTTTCGGCCGTAGTACGTCGTCGGGTTTCGGTTTTCCGGCCAGGAAATGTACTGCGCGCCGTGCTGGATTGTTCCATGAACCAGACTCCGGTATGGCATAGTGCGGCCTGCATCTTCAACGCGAAGCGCACCATAAAAATTGCGCATCATCGCGACGCTGCCTTCGCGGGCAGTACGAATGTTCAGGATCAGCACGCCGCACATCATGATGGCCAGTCCCGGCCAGAAAATGCGGGCGCCCCAGCCATCGTCCCACAGCACGATGCCGCCGAGAACCGCGCAGAGGACCAAAACGATTGGGAGTTCGTAGACTCCGGTGAGAACATGCGGCGCCACCAGACCGACGTAAATGGCTCCAAGGGCGCCGCCCAGAGCAATCATCAGGTAAAACGAAGTCAGGTAACGCGCGCCGGGTTTTCGCTCAACAAGTTCTCCGTGACAAAAAAGGCAGACCACGAACAGCGTTGTGCAGAAAACCGGTGCACCGATTTGAATCGCCTGCGTATACGAAGCATCATAAATTGCATAGCCAGTCCCGCCCAGCATCACCGCAAGAAGCCTCCCCATCAGCCACCGTGAGTACATTCGCCGCTTGGCAAAAACCAGCGAAAAACTCAGCAGATAAAGCGCGAGGGGAATGATCCAGAGGAGGGGCACGGGCGCGACATTTTCCGAGAGATGATTTGTAACCGAAAGCAGCATCATCGAACCGCAGGCGGAAAGACACAGCCACAGCAATTTTGTGCGTGCGCCAGGCCCGGCGTTTTCCGCTGCTTCGGATTGGCCGACGGAGTCAGTTCCGGCCGAACTTATTCCGCCACTTCTTTCGCTACTTCTTCCGTCAGTTCGGCCGAGCCACGCCGAGAGCGAGCAGCAAATGGCAAAGACCGCGTAGAGGATAGACCACAGAGCGGCTTGGCGGCTGCTGGATAGATGCGGCTCGACGAGAAATGGAAAACTCAAGAGCGCCAGCAAGGAAGCGAAATTCGAAAGCGCAAACAAGTGATACGGCGATTGACTCGAAGCACGCCGCGCATACCAAGCCTGCACCAGCGGACTCGTCGCGGCCAGCAAAAAGAATGGCGGCCCAATCGAAAACGTCAGCAATCCGAGAATGCGCCACGCGGGGTCAATCGCCGCGTGCGAACGCCAGAAAACCTGTGGCGCAATCGGCAGCCAGAGGAGGCTGACCGTCAAAAGTCCTATATGGGCAACGGCCTGGCGCGCAGGCGTCAGCCGCCGGCTGATCGCGTCCGCATAAACATATCCGAGAAGCAGGGCTGTCTGAAAAAATACCAGGCAAGTCGCCCAGACCGCAGCCGACCCGCCAAACCACGGAAGAATTAATTTCGCAAAGAGTGGTTCAATTAAAAATAGAAGAAACGCCCCAAGAAAAATCGTCGCAGCTAACAGCACGCGGGAGAGGAGAGGCAGCGCGTTCGCGGAAATGCCAGGATTTCCTTTGGGCTGGATTTCGTTCGGGGTTCCAGGGGTCGTGGACACGTGCATGGCTTCAGGCTTCGGCCTTGCGTCTCGCGAATCGTTCGAGAAATCTCATCGCAGGACGATGCTCACGTCAGGAGCGAGCCAGGAAGCGCAAATAATACAAAATTCCGGCGATGGATTTGGCATCGCGCAGCTTATTTCGCCGAATCATTTGTTCGAGCTCGCTCTGGGTAAAAGCCTGGGCGGTAATCTTCTCGTCTTCCTCGGGTTCCGCTATACCCGCGGTTAAATCTTCGGCCAGCAATATGTACATCCGCTCTTCCAGAAAGCCGGGCGTTGGAAAAACATCCAGAAAAGTATGAAATCGCTTCGCCCGGTATCCGGTTTCTTCAATCAATTCACGCGCCGCCGCTTTGCGCGGGTTTTCGCCGTGATCAATCCGTCCCGCGACCAGCTCCCACAAGAATTGACGCGTTGCATGGCGGTATTGTCGAATCAGCAGGATGCGGCCATCGGGAAACACCGGCAGCACCACGACCGATCCGGGATGCGTGATCACCTCGCGTGTAACTCGCAACCCGCTCGGCTCGATGATTTCGTCGCGCCGGAGCCCGAAGACAGGCCCTTGATAAATCATTTTGCTCTTCAAAACCTTGGCGGTGCTTCGGCTAGCTGGTTTGGACGGCATAGTCAGTACGTTTTCTCCGGCGTTATCATACACTGTAGGCGACGGGCTTCAGCGCGGCATTTCTGATCAGCTGCCGCTGACTGCTGGGCAAGCAGGCTATGGCGATTAACACCATCATTGTGGACGACGAGAAGCCCGCGCGGGAAGAGCTCGCGTTTTTGTTAAAAGCGTTTCCCGAGATCAATATCATCGGGCAAGGGAAGAACGGCGTGGAAGCCGTCTCGCTGATCAAGGAGCACTCTCCCGATCTGGTTTTTCTCGACGTGCAGATGCCGGGCCTCGACGGCTTTGGCGTGCTTAAAAAACTCGTCGAACGCAAAATGAAAATGCCGCACGTCGTTTTTGCCACGGCGTTCGACCAGTACGCCGTCCAGGCGTTTGATGTAAATGCTGTCGACTATGTTCTGAAGCCATTTGACAAGGCGCGCATCTCGAAAGCCATTCAGCGCGCGAAAAAAATGCTGGATACGCAAACGTCGGCTACGGACCGTCTCGAACAGCTGGTCAGCCAGCTTGGCGCCGCAAAGCAGCCCGAGCCCATCGAAGCCATTCAAGCCGTAAAAGTACTCGTGCGCGCAGGACAGCGCCTCCTTCTTGTTGACGCCGACGACGTAGTCTTCGCAACGATTGACGGCGGCTCAATCACCGTCGTCGCCCGCGACGTCGAAGGCTCTTCAAACTACCGCACTCTCGACGAACTCGGCGATACGCTCGACTCCGAGATTTTCTGGCGCCCGCACCGCTCGTTTCTCGTGAACACGCGACACATCAAAGAAGTTGTGCCGTGGTCCAAAAACGTTTTTACACTGAAAATGAACGACAAAAAAACCACGGAAATCCCCGTAAGCCGCGTCCAAGCAAGGCGCTTGCGGGAATTGTTCAAGCTGTAGTAGCGAACCAAGCCCGAAAAAATTCGCTTTATAGTAGATTTACTATATACCGTTGCGGTGCGCCTTTGGAGAGTCCTAAGCCTGCCGCATTGCGGCCGGTCGTCTGGCTTGGAAACCCAAAGAGAACCTTCGTGATTTTCCGAAAGGCGCACAAAAGCGGCTTGGCGACGAGCTTCAGCTCATCCAGTTTGGAGGCACGCCAAAGGACGCCAAGCCGTTCAAGGGCCTCGGCAGCGGCGTGTTTGAGATTGCATTAAGGTACGCGTCTGAAGCGTACCGCGTGGTGCTGGCCGTTCAGATTGGGGCGCGGATTTATATTCTGCACGCCTTTCAGAAGAAATCGAAGAGAAGTATGGAAACCCGAAGAGGGACGTTGACTTGATCCGGAAGCGATACGCGGAAGGACAGGAGTTAGCCCGTGACCAAGAAAAAGCGAAAAGCAATTAAGTATGAGGAAGGTCCCGGTAATATCTTTGCCTACCTGGGACTGGAAGATTCGACAGAACTTTATGCGCGCGCGCAAATTGGCGTGCATGTTTTCAACATCTTGAAAGACAAGAAGCTGAAACAGCGGGAAATCGCCGGCGTGCTCGGCATCGCGCAACCAGACGTATCGCATTTGATGAACGGACATTTCAGCCGTTTCACGACAGACAAGCTGCTTGATTTTCTGAAACGGCTCGATCGAAAAGTGACGATCGAGGTGAGCCGTCATCGCGAAGGCGAGCCTTATCAGCAAGTAACTTTTGCGCCGTAAGGTCATGTCGAATAACCGGGCATCTTGGCAAGATTCACGCTGAAAATGAATGACAAGAAAACCACGAAATCCCGTAAGCCGCGTCCCAGCCAGGCGTTTGCGCGAACTATTTAAACTCTAGTTGCGAGGAGGTAACAGCAATGACTCGGGACGAAGCATCTCAAAGTGCCTTCTACACCAGCCTGGCGAACCGAAATGTTGGGCTTTCTTACGCTGTTTTGCGGCATTGCTGCGACTGACGCGGTATTTGAACTCCACAAGCTTGGGCAGCCAATCGTGAAGCTCTTGTTTAGCGCGTTCGCCATCGCTGTTGTCACTGCGTGCTTGTTTCACGTTCCGCGTGGATGGCGAACACGCTAGAGGCGCAGCGTTCTGGTGTGTCAGCATTCTGCGTACCGCGCGCACAACCGAGAGGATGGATTTTTCGCGGAGAGTAACAATGTTGCCAGTTTCCGAGTCAAAGGTTTCTCCTCGCATAAGCGGCGACCAGTACGAATTTCGTGCCACGGCAAAAGATTTCGTGATGAATTTTCTTCTGCTCGCGGGGATTATGTCTCTTGGCGAGTCGTTTCAGAGCGTGCGGAACGCTGAGTTGCTAGTCATCCCTATGGTGGTCAGCATTATTATGACGATACTTGTCGCTAAGAAGCGGATTTCTCGACGCGAGTAGTTGGGCCATTTTCCTGCCTGTGTTAGCATCGTGGGTACCTCGCGTACAATGTGACGATGGATTTTTCGCTTAGCGACCACCAAAAGCTGATTCGCGATACCGTTCGCCAATTCATGGAGGCCGAAGTGCAGCCGACCGTGAAGCAACGCGACCGCGAAGAGCGTTTCCCCGCCGAAGAAATCAAAAAGCTTGCCGAACTCGGCTGCTGCGGCATGTTGGTCCCCGAAGAGTGGGGCGGGCCTGGGCTGGACACGCTCTCTTACGCGCTGATGCTCGAGGAAGTCGCTGCCGTGGACACAGGCATGGCCACATCGCTCGGCGTGACCAACTCCGCCGTGCAGGTGCCGCTGATGAAATTTGGCACGGATGAGCAGAAGAAAAAATATCTGCGCCGCCTCGCCACCGGAGAAATTCTCGGCTCGTTCTGCCTGACGGAACCCGCCGCCGGCTCCGACGCTGCTGGGATTCAGTCCCGCGCCGTGGCCGTAAGCCGCGTTGGTTCGAGCCTCGGGACACGGACCGAGCAAGCGCCAACGTTGGCTCCCGGAGCTGGGGCGTGGGGCGGCGCTGCGCTCGCAAGCCCGAGCGGCGACGCCTACCGCCTGAACGGAACAAAGATCTGGGTCTCGAACGGGCAAGTCGCGGAGCTGTTCCTTGTGTTCGCCAAGACTGATCCTGACGCTGGCGGAAAAGGCATCACGGCTTTTTTGGTTGAACCGACCTTTCCTGGCTTCAAGATCGGCCGCCACGAAGAGAAGATGGGCCAGCGCAGCTCGCCGGCCGTGGAAGTTCTGCTGAACGATTGCGAAGTCCCTCGCGAAAACCGCCTTGGCGAAGAAGGACAGGGTTTGAAGATTGCCCTCAGTGCGCTCGACGGCGGCCGGATTGGCATAGCGGCGGTCGCCGTTGGCCTCGCGCAAGGTGCGCTGAACCACTCGATTAGGTACGCGAAGCAGCGGCGCGCCTTTGGCAAGGCGATTGGCGAGTTTCAGGCGATTCAGTGGATGCTGGCCGACATGCAGACGGAGATCGAGGCGGCGCGTGGGCTGGTCTATTATGCCGCATGGCTTAAGGATACGCACCCGGGGAAGCTTGGAGCGGCTTCGTCGAAGGCCAAGCTCTATGCCAGCGAGATGGTCAACCGGGTAGTAGCCAAAGCCGTCCAGATTCACGGCAGCTCTGGCTATTCGCGGGAGACGGACGTCGAACGGATGTACCGGGACGCCCGCGTTATCACCATTTACGAGGGGACAAGCGAAATACAAAGGATGATCATCGCGCGGGAGGTTTTGAAGTAAAGAAACCATGTAGGGGCGCGCTTCAGCGAGTCTCCTTTCGGAGCCAGGATTGATCATAGACAGTAGCGTCAAAAAAAAGCGCGTAGTGAGCGGGATGCGGCCTACGGGGCGTCTGCATATCGGGCATTATTTTGGGGCGTTGGAGAATTGGGTGCGGTTGCAGGGCGATCCCGAGTTCGAGTGCTTCTACTTCATCGCGGATTGGCATGCGTTGACTTCGGATTACGCGGATACCTCGGGGGTGGCGCAGAACACGATTGAGATTATGACGGATTATCTGGCGGCGGGGCTTGATCCGAAGAAGTCGGTCATATTTCGGCAGTCGCTTGTGCCGGAGCATGCGGAGCTGCATTTGTTGTTGTCCATGGTGACGCCGTTGAGTTGGTTGGAGCGGGTGCCGACGTATAAAGAGGCGCTGGAGCAGGTGAAGGATAAGGACCTGCACAATTATGGGTTTTTGGGGTATCCGTGTTTGCAGACGGCGGACATTGTGATTTACAGCGAAGAGGGCACGCCGTTGTTTGTGCCGGTGGGGGAGGATCAGGTTTCGCATGTGGAGTTGAGCCGTGAGATTGTGCGACGGTTTCTTATGTTTTACGGTCTAAGCGTGGACTCGAAGCTTTTCGAGAGTCCAAATCGATCGGCTGCGCGTGCGGTCTGGGAGCAAACCCTCGATCTCGGAAAAGGGTCGGTTCTAGACTCCGACGTAGAGATTGCTCCGCAGAAGAAAGCGATACTGGAAATGATGATTCGCGGCGGAGCCGTCAGTATTGGGCTTCGAAACTTTTTGGACAAGCTCTCGGACAATGCGCGGAAATTTTTTCTTTTTAGCGAAGTTTTGACTGAGCCCAGCGTTATGCTGACGAAGACGCCGCGGATTCCTGGGCTTGATGGGCGGAAGATGTCGAAGAGTTATGGGAATGCGATTACGTTGAGCGAAACGGATGAGGAGATACGGAAGAAGACGAAGGTGATGGTGACGGACCCGGCGCGGAAGCGGCGGACCGATCCGGGAAATCCGGACGTGTGTCCCGTCTACGACTGGCATAAACTGTTCTCCGCGGGCGAACCCGGCCGCCTCGAGTGGGTCCGCCAAGGCTGCACCACCGCCGCCATTGGTTGCATCGAGTGCAAAGCCGCCATGGCCGAAAATTTGATCAACTGGATTGCCCCGGTGCGCGAACGAAGAGTGGAGTACGAAAAGCGGCCGGAGCTGGTTCTGGAAATGATCGAAGAAGGGTCGAAGCTGGCGCGTGTCGAGGCCAAGAAGACCATCGAGCGCGTCCGCGAAGCGGTATTTGGCTGGGAGAAGAAGAAGGGCGAAGTGAAGGCGGGTTCGACAGAAGTGCATGATTCGCATATTTGAGGGTTGCAGACAAGAAGAAGCGCCGAGGAGAGTAGGGCAACGATTCGGAAGCAATCCAGAGGGCACAGCAGTTTGAACATCACGAAAGAGATCACGCACGGAGGTCGACTAACTTGAACGCAACCTTACTCTATCGAATCGCTTCCGTCATCTTCATCTTGTTTGCTGCGGGACACACGTTTGGATTTCTAACTCTCGTTCCGCCATCCCCGGAAGCCCGCGCGGTCTTCGACGGGATGAACAACGTGCATTTCCAGCTGCGAAGAGAGAGTTTCACCTACGGAGGTTTTTACCGGGGGTTTGGGCTAAGCATTACGGTCACGTTGCTGTTCTCCGCGTTTCTGGCTTGGCATCTGGGGACGCTGGCACGCAGCAATCCTCAGGCGATCGGTTGGCTGGGCTGGGCGTTCGCGCTCGTACAGGTAATTTCCATCGTGCTGAGCTGGAAGTATTTTGCGAAAGGGCCGGCGATATTTTCTGCAGGGGTGGCGATTTGCCTGGCCTGGGCGGCGTGGCTGGCGCGGGCCAAGGGATAGGGATAACGAAGAGCACAGCCAGGATTGGCTGTGCCACCAAAGAGGGCTGGACGAATGGCGACGCCAGGGAATAAATTGACGCGGGAAGCGGCGTACAAGGTGAACATCCCCTTGTATGAAGGGCCGCTCGACCTGTTGCTTGATTTGATCAAGAAGCAGGAGATGAATATTCTTGATATTCAGATCTCCTCGATTACCGCGCAATACCTGGAATACTTGCACAAGCTGGAAGAGTTGAATGTGGATGTGTCGGCGGATTTTATTTATATGGCGGCTACGCTGATCTACATCAAGTCGAAGATGCTGCTTCCGCCCGATCCTTTGGCCGCGGAAGAAGGCGCGGACACCGATCCGAGGGCGGAGTTGGTGCAGCGGCTTGTGGAGCACGAAAAATTCAAGAATGCAGCGCAGCTTTTGTACCAGAGGCAGCAGATTGAAGAGAACGTCTGGTCGAAACCGGACAAGTCGCTTTACAACGATGAAGGGACCGAAGGCGATTTGGTTGTTTCGCTGGTCGATCTCGTAAAAGTGTTTCAGCAGGTTCTGGAGAGGCGGAAGGAAGTTTCGCGGATCGAGTTGCACCACGAGGAGTTTACCGTGGCGCAGATGATTGCGGCCTTGCGTGGGCAGATTCTGGCGAGCGAGGAAAATAGCGTTAACTTGATACGGTTTTTTGAGGCTTGCCCTTCGCGGCACGCCATGATCGTGGCCTTTTTGGCGGTTTTGGAGATGGTGAAGTTGCAGGCCGTGCTTTTGGCGCAGGAGAAGCAATTTGGGGAGATTGTCGTGAAGAAGGGGAAGGCGTTCGATGTGGTGTTTGATGAGGCTGGCGGGATTAAGCTGATCGATGAGGAATACAAGTAGGGGGCGACGGGCGCTAACGGTTACAGGCCGCGATGCAGGAACAGGTTTTTTTAACACAGAGTTCGCAGAGGGCACAGAGAAGAGTAAGGCGAGACCGGAGTTAGGAAGCGCGGGGAAGAGAGAGTTCAGCATGACGAATGAAGAGCGCAAGGCGGCACTGGAAGCGATTATTTATGCGGCGGATGAGCCGGCGACAATCGAGCAGCTGGCGAAGGCGCTGGGCGAAGAAAAGCTGGTGGTGCAGGCTGCGTTGGACGAGTTGGTGGCCAGCTATGGAGCCGAGGAGCGCGGCGTCGAGATTCGCGCTGTGGCTGGCGGGTACAAGGTGTACACGAAGCCTCAGCAGCATGATGTGGTGCGGCGATTTATCAAGAGTTTGCGGCCGCCGTTGCGGTTGACGATGCCTGCTCTCGAGACGCTGGCTGTGATTGCGTACAAGCAGCCGGTCACTTCGCCGGAAATTTCCGAGATTCGCGGGGTGAATACTTCCGGAGTGATCAGCACGTTGCTGGACAAGCGGTTGATAACTACGGCCGGACGCAAGGAAGTGATTGGGCGGCCGATACTGTACAAGACTTCGAAAGAGTTCTTGATGCGGTTTGGGTTGAGCGATTTGGAAGAGTTGCCGAGTTTGAAGGAATTTGAGGCTCTGGCGCGCGAGGCCTTGGGGAGCGATGAGGGAGTGGCTCCGGCGGAAGAAAACTATGTGATGGAGGGTGCGGCTCAAACCGAGGACAACTCAGCCACTAGCACAGCGGAAGAGCACGCGCATGGAAGCGTCGCGGAAGCCATCGAACACGTGGGGCAGGAATTGGCCGAGGCGGAGGTATTGCGGGAAGAGGAAGCGGCGGCGACGTTTGAGGGAATGCCTGCGGGGCAGTTGGATGAGGATCCGCCCTCCGAAGCGGCGAAATCGACCGCCGCGGGGGAATAGGTTTCCCACCCTAAGATTGATCGCGGTAAGGCCGTGAGGACGGGCACGGCACTTTCGGAGCTCAGGGTAAACGTGCCGAGTCGCCACGAGAAAAAACAAAAGCAAATGCAGGAAAGATTGCAAAAGATTATTGGGCGAGCGGGGATTGCTTCGCGGAGGCATGCGGAGCAATTGATTTTGAGCGGACAGGTGCGCGTGAACGGGCAAGTGGTGCGCGAGCTAGGGACGAAGGCTGACGCGGCGACCGACCGGATCGAGGCAGCGGGCCGCGTTGTGAGGGAGCCGGCGCGGAAGGTGTATTTGATTTTGCACAAGCCTCCCGAAGTGGTTTCAGCTATGGCTGATCCTGAGGGGCGGAAGACCCTGCACAATTGTTTGCGCGGTTTTCACGAGCGGGTTTATCCGGTGGGAAACCTTGAGTATGCCGCGTCTGGGCTTGTGTTTTTGACGAATGATGGAGATTTGGCGGCGGAGATGCTCAAGCACTGGGACAACGTGCCGCAGTTTTATCAGGTGAAGATTAAGGGGCGTTTGACTTTGGAGGAGTTGGATAGGCTTGGCAAAGAAGCTGGGGTGCGCTTGCGTACGATTCGGCAGCCGGATGCCACTCGCGGCAAGGGAGCGAATTTTTGGTATGAGGCGACGCTAAAGGGATCGAGGCGGGATGCTTTGCGCGAAGTGCTTTTTGCCGCGCAGCACCCGGTGGAGAAGTTGCGACGAATTGCCGTGGGGCCGCTGACGCTCGAAGGATTGCCGCAGGGCAGATACCGGCTGCTCGCAGAAAAAGAAGTGGCGGCTTTGCGGGCGATTGTGAAGCCAGGAAAGAAAGAGACAGGGAAGAAAGAGAAAAAGATAACGCCGAGACGCAGAGTTAACAGAGGATTCGCAGAGAAGAGCCCACAGTAGCAAAACAGGTGACATGCAGGAACGATTGCAGAAAATCATGGCGGCTTGCGGAGTTGCGTCGCGACGCAAGGCGGAAGAGATTATCGCGGCCGGGCGCGTGACAGTGAATGGTGCCGTGGTGCGCGAATTGGGGACCAAGGCGGATCTAGAGAAGGATGCGATTTGCGTGGATGGCGTGGCCATCGCGCGGCCGGAGAAAATGCTTTATTTCATGATGAACAAGCCTAAAGGCTATGTGACGACAGTGAGCGACCCCGAAGGACGGCCGACCGTCGTGGACATTGTGGGCAAAAGTGTGGGCCGCGTCTATCCGGTGGGGCGGCTGGATTTCGCGAGCGAGGGGCTGCTGGTGTTGACAAACGACGGCGCGCTGGCCGAGCGAATGATGAAGGCCGGCTCGCACATGCCGAAAACTTATTTGGTGAAGGTTAGCGGTAAGCCGGATGAAAAGAGGATTGAACGGTTGCGGGCGGGTATTGTGATTGAGTTGGAAGATGGGCGGAAAGTAAAGACGGCGCCGTCAAAGATACGGTTGTTCGAGGACGGGGAGAATCCGTGGTACGAGGTGGTGTTGATCGAGGGGCGTAACCGGCAGATTCGGCGGATGTTTGAGAAGGTTGGACATCTAGTGGAGAAAATTCGGCGGGTGCGGATGGGGCCGCTGATTTTGGATTTGGAACCGGGGAGGTTTCGGACTTTGACGGGGAAGGAAGTCGAGTTGTTGAAGAAGGCAGCGGGTGGAGAAGGACGCAAAGGACATAAAGGAAGCAGAGGATAGAAGCCGACGCGGTTTGTTCGTGGGACACGGGTTGTATTGGGGATTGCGCAACAAACGTTTCCAAATGCGAGAATGGAAGGCGTGCGAGGGAAAGAAAGAGAAAGAAAGGATAACGCAGAGACGCAGTGTTCGCAGAGTCGGCGCAGAGACGAGCAGCGGAATTGGGGAACATGACGCGGACGATTGAGGATTTGATACCAGATTATATTCGTGGGCTACCGGTGTACGTGCCGGGCAGACCGATTGAGGAAGTCGAACGCGAACTAAAGATTCGCGCGGTGAAGCTTGCGTCGAATGAGAATCCGCTGGGACCTTCGCCGAAGGCGCTGGAAGCGGCGAAGCGGGCGCTAAATGAAGCGCACCGTTATCCGGACGGCGGGTCGCACTTGTTGCGCGAGACGCTGGCGGCGCGGACGGGGCTTGCGGCGGACGAACTTTTTGTCGGGCTGGGCTCCAGCGAGATTATTGATCTGGTTTCGCGCGTGATGCTGCGCGCGGGTTTGCAGGGGCTGACTTCGTTTGGAAGCTACGCGCCGTTTTCCGTGGCAATACGGGCGAGCGGCGCGGAGTTAGTGTTGGTGCCGCAGAAACATTTCGCCTTTGATCTGGACGCGATGGCGAAGGCGATTACGCCGAAAACGCGCGTGATTTATCTGGCGAATCCAAACAATCCGACAGGGACGGCGTTCACGCTGGCGGAGTTGGAGGATTTTCTTGGACGCGTGCCGGAGAGTGTGCTGGTGGTGCTGGATGAGGCGTACGTCCACTACGCGCCGAGCTTAAACCGGCGAAAGACGGAAGAGATTTTTCGGCGGCGCGGGAACTTGCTGATTCTCCGGACATTCTCAAAGGTGTATGGGCTGGCGGGCATGCGCATTGGGTTTGCGATTGGGCAGCCGGAATTGCTGGCGGCGATGAACAAATTGAAGACGCCGTTCAATACTTCGGGAATAGCGCAAGCCGCGGCGCTCGCCGCTATTGATGACCGCGAACATGTGGCCCGGTGCATTGAGTCGAACGCGATCGAACGCGCGAGGTTGACGGAGGGTTTGCGCGCGCTGGGATTGCGGCCCGTGACGAGCGAAACGAATTTTATTTTTCTGGAAGTGGGGCCGGGGGCAAAGAAAATCTGCGATGAACTATTGCAGGCCGGCGTGATTGTACGGCCGCTGGGATGGATGGGGCTTCCTGAAGGGATTCGCATCTCGATTGGAACCGCGGAAGAAAACGAAAAATGCCTTATGGCTATGTCACAGATTTTGACGAGACGCGCCGGAAAAAGCGAGTTGGCTGCGCGATGAGAGTGCTCCTTCCCGATGGCGTTCCAGCCAGAGACGATACGATCCTCGCTATTCTGAAACAATACAAAACCGTTGCCGTGGTTGGATTGTCTGCCGATGCGATGCGGCCTAGCTTTGGCGTGGCGAAATACGTTCAGGACGCCGGCTATACAATTATTCCGGTGAATCCGAACGAAGAGGAAGTGCTGGGCGAGAAATGTTACGCACGACTCGAGGATGTGCCGAAGGCGATTGAGATTGTGGATGTGTTTCGCCGGGCGGAAGATGTGCCGCCGGTAGTGGATAGCGCTATTCGCGTCGGTGCGAAAGTTGTGTGGCTGCAGTTGGGAATTGAGAATGCGGCAGCAGCTGAGAAAGCTCGGGAGGCTGGTTTGATTGTGGTTGAGGATGCGTGTTTTTTGGTGGAGCATCGGAATCGAAGTAAGGAATTGCAGTGAGTGAAGGAATAGAACAAAAAAGCAGGGCAACCCGCGTGAGGTTTTCGCGGGATTTTTATTTTGGTGCCCGGAAGATGCGCCGGACGCCCGAGTGCTGCCTCAATTGGGAAGCGGGAAAAGTTCGAGGTTGCGGCGGCCAGGGAGGACAACCGCGAGGAAACGTCCGTCGGGGGAAATGTTGAACTCGCGGATAGAGATGCCGTGGAGGATTGCCTGCGGCGTGGGCTGCAGGACGAGAACTTCTGCGCCGGGCTTTTGCGCGGGGAGCGGGGGCAGGTTGATCCAGACGAGGTCACCCGATTTTCGCTCGACGGCTCGTTTTAGCAGAATGCGACTTTCGTCGGGGCTCCAGTGGAAGACGCCCAAGCCTACGCGAAGGCGCGCGAAATGATCGGGAGCGGTGAGGTCGCGCACTTCGAGAATTTCGCGGTCGATGAAGTAAGCGACTTTTTTGCCGCTGGGAGAAACGGAGAGGCCGCCCAGGTAATCGTCGAGAGTGGCGAGTTCCTTGTTGTCCTGGGCCAACAGCTCGAGGCGTTGGAGACGCGGCGGGCCGGAGAGAGCGCGATCGCGTTCGACGGCGATAGCGGCGTTGGTGAAGGGAAGGCGGTCGGAGTCGATGAAGGTGCGGCCCTCGAACGCGAGGCCAGCGGGGCCGGTGGCGATATTGGTGTATTTGAAAGAGAAGAGGATATGCGGCTTCACCTCTTCGGTCAGATAGACGACCGTGGCGTTGTCCTGTAGAAACGTGGCGTTGTAGGCGTCTTTGATGACACTTTCGAGTTTGCCGATGTGGATTTCCTTGCCGCTGTCTTCGAGGGCCAGCACGGTGAAGGAGTCCTCGGGGCGGCTGCTTTCGTCAACGACGGTGGTGGTGAAAAGTTGCGCGAGCAGCATGCGGCCGTTGGGCGACCAGTGGAAGGTATCCACGGCGTAGGAGAAAAGCTGGTCGCCCCGCGTAAATTTATCGCCCTGGAAAATTTTACGGCGCTTGCCGCCCGTTTCCTGAATCCAGATATCGTCGTGCTGGAGGTCGTATTTCTTGGTTTTGATGTTGTGACGAACGGAAAAGACGATGCGGCCGTCGGGCGCGAAGCTGAAGGCGGTGACCTCTTCGTCGATATTTTGCAAAGGCTTATCGAGGTCCTGCGCGCGGGCGGCAAAGGGGGCAGAAAGGCAACCGTGCAAGAAGAGAATCAACGCGCAAAACTGCGCGAGCCAGCGATTCGGGCCTGTGGGGTGGAAACAGCTCATGGGTTCGAGCGCGCTCTCGCTCCGGTCAGCGGATCAGGGTGGGGGCCGGTGAAGTCGGAACAGCAAGGCTTTTCCTTGGGAGTGAATTCCATAAATTCGGTGCGGGTTTGGTCGGCGTCGTACAGGTTCAGTTGCCATTTGCCGTCGCGGCCGACTTTGGGTTCTTCGGCGGGCTTGGGGCTAGAGGCGATGAGTTTTTGATCGATGACGTGAATGTCTGTGACGCCGATGGCGATGTGATTCATGACGCCGAGTGTATGTTTGTCGGCGGTTGGCGAAATGTGGAGCATGTACTCGACCCAGTCGGTGCCGTCGGGAACTTGCATGGCGACCCAGTCGTCCGTGCCTTCTTTCATGCCGCCGTGCCAGTAAGGGCGAAAGCCGAGAAGATCCACATAGAAACGGTTGATGGCGTCGCGGTCGTTGACGACAAAGCCTGCGTGAATGATTCGCGTGGGATTCGGGGGATAGGCCGGGGGCAGGCCGTGATTCAGGTCGTCGGAGTTGGCCAGGTTGTAGGCGTCGGTGATCGAGAGGTGATGCCCCTCGGGGTCCTGAAGCAAGAGACGAACGAGATCGCCGGTGTGTTTTTGCTTCACTTCTTCGAAGTCAATCTTCTTGTAGTCCAGGTAGCGTTTGAATGCCTCGAGGTCTTCGGTGAGAAAGGATATGTCCGCCATGAGGTCCGAAGGGGGAGGCGAGGGCATTTTTTCAAAATGGATACGCTGGCCGCTCGGCAGAAAGAGGAACGGAATCGGGACGCTCTCGCAGTAATCGCAGGTGTGATCGGGATCAACGAGGTTCCGATAGAATTTGTGCGCCGATTCCACATCGGAAACGTAAATGGTGACGCCGGCGAGGGCCAGTATGCGCGGGCGCTTGGGCGGCTTGCGCGAGGCCCCGGCGGAGAGGCACAGAAGGAGACAGGCGAGCAGTAGTGCGCTTTTCTTCATGCGATTACCTCATGTTTGATGCCGAATATGATTTTAGCGTGGGAGGTTCTTCAAGGCGAGCGCGAGTCATTGTTTGGGTCTCGGGTGCGGGGCTGTGAATTCGGAACAGCAGGGTTTTTGTACTGGTTTGAATTCCATGAATTCGATGCGGGTTTGGTCGGGGTCGTAGACGTTGAGTTGCCATTTGCCGTCGCGGCCGATTTCGGGTTGTTCGGCCAGGTTGAGGCCCGCTTCTTTGAGGCGTTGTTCGGTGGCATGAATGTCGGTAACGCTGATGGCGATGTGATTCATGATGCCGCGGAGCTGCTGATCAGGATTGGCGTCGACGTTGACCATTAGTTCGATCCAGTCGGTACCGTCGGGGACCTGCAGAGAGACCCAGTCATCCTTGCCGTCGTCCTTCATGCCGCCGTGCCAGTAGGGGGGGAAGCCGAGAATGTCCTTGTAGAAGTGTTCGGTGGCGGCGCGGTCGTGAACGATGAAGCCGGCAAGAATGACCTCCGGTAGCGCGGGAAGCATGTCTTTATTCCAGCCATCCTTACGGGATTGCTGCAGGAACCCGATTTGTTGACCTCCGGGATCGACGATCTCAAAATATCCAAGAGCCGAGGCCGCAGAAAGTGTTTGCACACCTTGCGCGGACAAACAGCGCTGGAGTTTTTTTGCATGCGACACGCGGAAGACGATTTTGCCGACGTGACTTGCAGGGGCGGACGCAGAATATTTGATCAAGATGACTTGTTCTTCTCGGCGTCGAAAACGTTCAACCGTGTTGCAGGCTGGACGGGCATCATCCTGTTCTGGCAAATCAGACGTCGTGTAGTTCGCGCGCATTGCACCGACCTTTTCGTAAAAATCCTTCGCGGTGACGAGATCGGAGTAGAAAATCTGCACGCACGCTATACCAAGGATTTTCGGACGATTCGGCTCGGAGCTTACGGGAAGCACTACGAGCGCCAAGAAGAGGAAGAAAAAACAGATCCCTCGCTTCGCCCGGCATGGCAGATTTGAGGCGCGTCGCCGTTTCAGACCCGAAGAGAGATTCTTCGCTGCGCTCAGAATGACATTTGGTCGGGGGACTACACTTGATTGCTGGGACGAACTAAACATCCGAGGCTCCGCGGGACTTTAGCTTGCGAATCTCGTCGAGGCGGGCACGGAGGCGTTGCTCGAAGCCCTGGTCGGTGGGTTTGTAATACGTGCGATCGGCAAGGTTGTCGGGGAGGCAGGTCATGTCGGTGAGTTTGTTGTCGTAGTCGTGGGCGTATTTGTAGCCTTGGCCGTAGCCAACATTTTTCATGAGGCCCGTGGCGGCGTTGCGGAGATGGAGAGGCACGGGGTCGGCCTCGGTTTTGTGAACGTCATCCAAGACTTCGCCGTAGGAAGTGTAAACGGCATTGGACTTAGGCGCGAGCGCCAGATAGACAGCGGCTTGCGCCAGCGCGAGATGGCCTTCGGGCGCGCCGAGAAAGTCGAAAGCGTCTTTGGCCGCGAGGGTTACGGCCAGCGCGCCGGGTTCAGCGAGGCCGATGTCTTCACTAGCCATGCGCACCATACGGCGGGCGAGATAGAGCGCGTCTTCGCCGGATTCGATCATGCGGGCCAGCCAGTAGAGCGCGGCGTCAGGATCGGAGTTGCGCACGGATTTGTGCAGCGCGGAGATCAGGTTGAAGTGTTCTTCGCCGGCTTTGTCGTAGCGGAGGAGTTTGCGTTGGAGGACATCTTCGAGGAGTTCGCGGGTGATCGTGCGTGCGCCAGACGCGGCAGGCTTGGCGCTGCGCGCAGATAGCTCAAGCGTGTTGTAGGCGGAGCGGGCGTCGCCGTTGGCGAAGGAGGCGATGCGGAAAAGGACGTCGTCGGTGGCCGCGACATTTTCGTTGCCGAAGCCGTGTTCTTTGTCGGCGAGAGCGCGTCGAAGAAGTTCGACGATTTGCGACGTGGTGAGCGGCTCGAGAACGTAGACCTTGGTGCGCGAAAGAAGCGGGGAGATGACTTCGAAGGAAGGATTTTCTGTGGTCGCGCCAATGAACGTGATGTGGCCCGCTTCGACGTAAGGAAGGAAAGCGTCCTGTTGGGCTTTGTTGAAGCGGTGGACTTCGTCTACGAAAACAATGGTGCGCTGGCCGGCGTGGGATTTGTGTTCGGAGGCGGCCATGACCTCTTTGATTTCCTTGATGCCGGCCAAAACGGCGCTGAAGGCGACAAATTCTGAGCGCGTGAGTCGCGCAATCATCCGCGCGAGCGTTGTCTTGCCGCAGCCAGGCGGACCCCACAAGAGCATCGAGGTGATGGAATCGTTTTCGATCTGCTGGCGGAGCGGCTTGCCGGGACCGAGGAGTTTTTCCTGGCCGATGAATTCGTCAAGTGTGCGCGGGCGCATGCGTTCTGCGAGCGGCTGATGAGCCGAGTCTTCGATGGCGGGTTGTGGGAGTTTGGAGAAGAGGCTCATGGTTTCAGCTTGCCTTTTTCCGTGGGCAAGGAATTGCGCTGGCGCGCGGCTTCGTAGAAGAGGACCGCTGCGGCTGCCGCAGCGTTCAGTGATTCGATGCCGCTGGCCATTGGGATGCGAATGCGGGCGTCGGCGCTGCGTTCGACTTCTTTGGGGAGGCCGGAGCCTTCGTTGCCGACCAGGAGAGCGACCGGTTCGCACCAGTCGACTTCCCAGGGGAGGAGGGGAGCGGTGCTGTCCGAGTGAACTGCTGTGCGAAATGTATCCGCCGTGGCAGGGGACAGGCTAAAGCCTGTTGCCACAATTTCGTGATCGCTGCGCTCGCTCGCGGGGGCGTCGTGGACGGAGGAAGCTAGGGTTTGGACGTTAGCGATCTTCAGTTGGGTTAAGAGAATGGCGAGCGACATTCCGGGCAGAATTGGCAGATGCAGAGCGGCGCCCGCAGAGGCGCGCAGGGCTTTTGGTGAAAAGGGACTGGCTGTGCCGGATTGGCCGGAAGCCGCGGTGACTGCGCCCGTGGCTCCGAAGGCCGCCGCGGTGCGCAGGATGGTCCCGACGTTGCCGGGATCCTGGACCCCGGCCAGGACCACCAGAAGGGGCGCGCAGGCGTTCACGGGCGCACGAAGCAAGTCATCCAGAGTGGCGGTGCGCGGTTGGACCAGTGCGGCTACGCCTTGAGGATGTTCCGTGTCGGCGAGGCCTTCGAACAGGCGGTCGGTGGTGCGAAGAACGGGAAAAGCGATCTCGGGGCGGTCAACATAGGGAGCGAGGCGCTCGTGGTGGCGCTCGCCGGACTCGCTGAAGAGAACTGCTTCGATTGGGCAGGCGGAACGGAGCGCTTCTTCGACGAGGCGGACACCTTCGACGCCGACGGCGCCGGATTCCGTGGGCAAACCGCCGCGAAGAGCGGTGCGGAACTGTTTCAACCACCGGTTGTCGCGGCCGGTCAGGACTCCAGGTGCAGACGCGGGAGCTGTTGGTGCGTTGCGGGCGGGTTTGCCTGGCGTGGCCATCCTAGGGGAGCGTAACAAATTTCGGGCCCTTGAAGGTAATCCCTCTATCGGGAACTCTCGCAGCTAAGTCTCAGTCAAACTGCAACATGTAGATCATTTGGAAGACGAAAAACATCGAAGCAGCCCAGGCGATCAGCAGACCTCGCACTTTTCCTTTGGCGAAAAGGCTTAGACCAGTTGCGCCCAAGAATGTCCACACTAGAAAGGGGCCGATCGATTGCCAGACTCCCGGCCCAGCCCCCATTCCGTGTGGACTCCCACCGCTGTGGAGCCAGGATGCATTCCAAGCGATGTGCAACATCGTCGCTAAGCCTGCCGTGCCCAACGCTCCAATCACCAAGTATTTCCGCCACACGGGAAGCGGTGCGCGAGCCTTAGATTGAATCAAGCCCCTGCAGGCAAGGCCGAATAAGGTGCAGGGCAGAAGGAAGAGAATCGCGGAGCCGACGTAGACGAAGGTGTCTGGCGATGTGCGAAACTGCTGCATGTGACCTCTTAATCTGCGGTGGCAGTCGCGCGGATTGTACGAGTCGTCGTCTGATTTGCAAAGCGGGAGATTTGCGATAGGAGTTCGAAGGAGCGGAGGCGGGCTGCGTGATCGTAAATGTGGGCGGTGGCGATGATTTCGTCCGGGCGGGTGACCTCGATGAAATTGTCCAGGCCGCGTTCGACGGTTTGGGGCGAGCCTACTACCGAGCAGAGGAGCGTCATGCTGGCGGAAGCTTTTTCCTGCGGCGTCCAGAAGGAATCAATGTCGTCGATCGGGGGAGGAATCTGGCCGGGCGTGCCGCGGCGAAGATTCGTGAAGGCTTGCTGGACGGAGGTGAAGAGGCGGCGCGCTTCTGCGTCGGTGTCCGCAACGATGGCGTTGAGGCCCAGCATAGCGTAAGGACGATCGAGTTGGCTGGAAGGCCTGAAGTGCCTGCGGTAAATATGCAGCGCAGCTATCATATCCGCTGGAGCGAAATGGGATGCGAAGGCGAAGGGGAGGCCGAGTTCGGCGGCGAGCTCCGCGCTGAAGGTGCTTGAGCCGAGGAGCCAGACGGGCACATGCAAGCCTACGCCGGGAACGGCGCGAATTCTTTGGCCGGGCGCGGTATCAGCAAAATAAGACTGGAGCTCTTCGACGTCTTTTGGGAAGGTATCAGCAGCTGCGGCTGCGTTACGGCGCAGAGCCCGCATTGTGGGCTGGTCCGTGCCGGGCGCGCGGCCGAGGCCGAGATCAATGCGGCCCGGGTAGAGCGAGGCGAGCGTTCCGAACTGCTCTGCGATGACAAGCGGCGAATGGTTGGGCAGCATGATGCCGCCGGAGCCGACACGGATGGTTTTTGTACCGCCAGCGACGTGGCCGATAACGACCGACGTGGCAGCGCTGGCGATGCCGGGCATGTTGTGGTGCTCAGCGAGCCAGAAACGGTTGTAGCCCAAAGCCTCCGCGTGTTGCGCCAGATCGAGCGAGTTGCGGAGCGCGTCCGCGGCGGTCGAGCCTTGCGGAATCGGCGAGAGATCCAGGATAGAAAAGGGAATCACACGCATTGGATGCTGTACCTGGTGCGCACGTTGCGGAGCGAAATTTTAGACCGGACATTCTAAGCCACACGTTTTTAAGCCCGACACAGGAAAGCGGCAGGCTTTCCAACGGAAAGGCTCTAGGGACAGGCTCGTATTGCGTGGGCTGAACGGGTATGGTAGCGTCGGCGCATTGAGTGAAATCGAAGGCGAAGCAGTTCCGTCAGGGTGAGTTTGCAGGTTCGCCAAAGGCCAAAAAATTGCCGGCTGAAGTGCTCCGCATCAACATGATCAATCCGGAAGCGGAAGTGCTGCGATATGCGGCGAGTTTTCTTTCGCGGGGGGGCGTGATTGCGATTCCAACCGATACGTTTTACGGACTGTCGGCCGACCCGTTTAATCTTGCCGCGGTGGACGAAATTTATCGCGTGAAGGGGCGGCCCGAAACACGGGCCTTGCCGATCCTGGTGCGTTCGTTGGAACAGGCCACGCAACTGGCGCGCGACGTTCCGCAGAATTTTCTGAAATTGGCGCAGGAGTTCTGGCCTGGGGCGTTGACGCTGGTGGTCGATGCGGCGATGCGCTTGCCGCTGAAAGTGACGGCCAACACGGGAAAAGTCGCGCTCCGTTGGCCGAAAAGCGAAGTCGCGCGGCAGTTGATTGCAGAATTCGACGGGCCAATCACCGGAACAAGCGCGAATATTTCAGGATTTCCGTCATGCGCCAGCGCCGAACAGGTCGTCAAGCAGCTCGGCGGACGTCTGCCGCTGGTGCTGGATGGCGGCGAGACCGGCGCGACGCTGGGTTCGACGATCATTGACTTGCACGGCGGCCGCTGGAAAGTTGTACGGGAAGGGGCGATTCCCGTCGCGGATATTGAGAAAGCCTTGAAGTAGAGAGCGTCCGGTGTTCAACATCGAAGGAGGTTGGTAAGTCTCTTGAGTTCAATGTTCATGCCTTCAACATTCATGCGCCGACGATTCGCGCGCCCATTGCTTGTCTTCGCCCAAGTGCTTCTTGCGCAGGCAATTGTTCTTGTTCTGGCATTCCTTTTTGCCGCAATTCCTTTGGTGGCGCGCCAGGCCCCGGGCGCGATTCCGCCGAGACCTTTGGAATTGCAGGGCGACTCGTTAGGAGAGCCTTTGGCGGTTTTTATGGGGAATCATCCCAAAGCGCTTTGCCAGGACGTGTCAAAGACGAGGCGGGATTGCTATCAGTGGGAGAATGTCTCGATCTACGGATTGTCTCCCCGTCCCGATTCCGACTGTACGCCGGCGCGTCACGCCCGTCCGGGTTGTGAGCAAGGTCTTACGGCGCAATTCTATGAGGGCCACCTCTTCATGATCTCGTATGCCGTGTCCGGGAAAGACAAGGGGCCTGCGGTTGTATTTCTCAAGAAGAAATTCTCGGCGCCGATTTCGGATACTCCCGACGGCACGGTCTGGGCCGTCGGAAACCGAACGTTGAGCGTAGTCGTGGAAAAATCCGGCGGGCGGGGCGATGTGGAGAGCATCGTCCGATTCACGCTGAAGGGGATCGAAGTGGCGGCGCCGCCTCGTCCTTAGGCGCTTACTCGCTCTATTTTTGCTGAATTACTTTTGCTCCGTGCTTGTTGTTGCGTTATGAGGGAGTCGCCGAGATACCGGCGTTTTATCTCAGCGGCGCATAGCAGATTTTACCAAGAACGGCTGGATGACTGGCGCCCGTTGCGGAGGGAAGATTCGATGGGCGTTGATGAAACGTTTCGTAGGCCATCAGCGCGAACGCAAAGGCTTCCTTAGCCTCCTCGGGAATTCCGAAACGTGCAGAAGGCAAAACTTCGATGTTCGTGAGTGCGGCGCAGAGTTGGGCCAGCAGCAGGGGATTGCTCGCACCGCCGCCAGAGACGACGAGCTGTTGGATTTTTGTTTTGGGCAGCACAAAACGGTTAAGCCCGTCGACGACCGAAAGCGCGCTGAAAATAGTTGCAGCGCGAATTAAATCATTTGGCTGGGCGCGATGGCGGCGGCCCAGCGCCAGAACTCTTTTCACGTAGGCGTGGCCGTAGTATTCGCGGCCGGTGGATTTAGGCGGAGCGAGTTTTAGATAAGGATCGCGCATCAATTCATCGATGACCGCTGGGATGGAGCGGCCGGTTTGCGCAAGCCGAGCGTCCTTGTCAAAACGCTGGCGTCCATGAGTGAAATGCGCGACGAGCGCGTCGATTAGAATATTGGCTGTGCCCGTATCGAAGGCGACGATTCGTTCGGGCCTTGCCGACGCGGGAATCACGGTTACATTCGCAATGCCTCCCAGATTCAGCGAAACGCGCCCGAGTTTTTTGTGGCGATAGAGAAGATAATCGGCATAAGGCACGAGCGGCGCGCCCTGGCCACCAAGTGCGATGTCCGCAGGGCGAAAATCGCCAACCGTGGTGATGCCTGTGCGAGCGGCAATGACCGATGGCTCGCCGATTTGCAACGTGGAAGCGGTCGCGCGCCCCAAAGACGGCACCGGATCCCCTTGATGGAAGATGGTTTGGCCGTGGCTGCCAATCAATGCGACGCGGCTCGGTGAAATGCGGAAGCGGTGGCACGCAGCAAGCGCAGCTTCACCGAAAACTTCTCCCAAACGAAAATTTAGCTGGCTCAGTTCACCGGCAGTGAGGGGATGCTGCTCGGCCACACGAAGAATTTCCTTCCGTAGCGAAGGGGGAAATTTGCTCGAGGTGCGGTCTAAGAGCTTCGCTTTTAGGCGCGGAGGAGCGCCCGAGATCCGCGCGAGGGCCACGTCAATACCGTCGGCGGAAGTACCGGACATAAGGCCGAGAACGAGCATGGGTTTGCGTTTCATCTTCCGTGAGTGAATTTAAGCACAGAGGGCACCGAGAACACAGGGCAGAGAGTGCGAGACGGAGATAAAGAGTGAACGCATCTTCAAACAAGCGTTAGAGGCGGGCTCGCCGCGTTCCGGCATTCCCACGGACTAAGAAATCTGTTTTTTGAGTTCCGCGAGAAGGTTTAGGGCGTCGATCGGTTTGAGCTGATCAAGGTCGGAGTCGCGAAGCTTGTCCAGCACTGCGCGATCCAGCGCGGTGAAGAGGACTTCCTGGTGGCCATTACGGCGATGCGGAGAAGTCGAAGCAGGGGCACCGTTTGCGCCAGCTATCGTCTCTTCGAGCGCACCGGGAGAAAGCGTCTCGCTTAGGGCGTGCTCGCTCTGTTCATGTTTCTTCAGAACTTCACGGGCGCGTTCGATGACACTGCGGGGAAGACCCGCGAGGCGGGCGACTTCGATGCCGTAGCTTTTGTCGGCGCTGCCAGGCTCGACTCGGCGCAGGAAGATAATTTCGTTGGGCGTCTCTTTCACTGAGACGTGGACGTTCTGAACGCCTGTGAGGAGGTCGGCGAGCTCGGTGAGTTCGTGGTAGTGGGTGGCGAAGAGCGTCCGCGCGCGAGTGTGTTTTTGCAGATGCTCGACGACGGCCCACGCGATGGAAAGACCGTCAAACGTTGCGGTGCCCCGGCCAACTTCATCGAGAAGGACGAGGCTTGACGGCGTTGCGTGATGAAGAATGGCGGCGACTTCGCTCATTTCGACCAGAAATGTCGAGCGCCCACGAGCCAGATTGTCGCTCGCGCCGATGCGCGTGAAGATGCGGTCCGTAATCGGAAGTTTCGCCTGGCGCGCCGGGACAAAACACCCCATCTGCGCCATCAGCACTATTAGCGCCGCTTGACGAAGATACGTCGACTTGCCGCCCATGTTCGGGCCGGTTATGAGCAGAAGTTGCTGGCGCGCCGGCTCGAAGCAAAGATCGTTTGGAACGAAGCGCTCGCCACGCTGGCGCAGCAACTCTTCGATCACAGGATGGCGGCCTCCTACAATTAACAATTCGCCCGTGCCGTTGAAGTCTGGCCGCGCGTAGCCGCGGTCAGCGGCCAGTTTGGCAAAACATGTCAGCACATCCAATTGAGCGACAGCTGCCGCGGTGCGGCGCAAGCGTGCTGCCTTGGTGGCTATGCTGGAGCGAATTTCGATGAAGAGCTGGCGCTCGATCTCAAGGATGCGTTCGTCCGCTGCAAGAATCTTCCGTTCGTATTCTTTCAGTTCGGGTGACGTAAATCGTTCCGCGTTTACGAGCGTCTGCTTGCGTTCGTAGTCCGCGGGCGCGAGATGGAGATTTGGCTTTGAGATCTCCATGTAATAGCCGAAAATCTGGTTAAAGCGAATCTTCAGAGAGGCGATGCCGGTGCGTTTTCTCTCGCGATCTTCCATCGCGGCGATGATTTGTTTGCTGTGCTGGCTTAGATTGCGGAGTTCGTCCAGTTCGCCGTCGCAGCCGGAGCGAATGATCCCGGGATCGGTGGCCAGCGCCGGAGGCTCATCGGCGATGCATCGTTCCAGGCGTTCGCGGACGTCATTAAGCTCGTCGATTTCGTCGTGAAGATGACGCAGCAGCGCGCTGCCTCCCACCGGCGGCGGCGTCACGAAATTTCTCAATACAGGGAGTTGCGCCAACGACTTGCGCAGGGCGACAAGTTCGCGTGGCGAGGCCAGGCCAAGCGTAATGCGGCTGGTCAGGCGCTCAAGGTCCTGTATGCCGCGCAACTCTTTTCTGATTTCGCCGCGGACCACGGTTTGTTGCAGGAGGTGCCCCACGCATTCGAGCCGGGCTTCAATGGCGTCGCGATCCAGCAGGGGCCGAAGGATCCATGAGCGCAGAAGGCGCGCGCCCATGCCGGTGACGGTCGCGTCCAATGCGCCGACGAGCGTCACCGCCCCGCCGCGCGAGGATTCCTCCGTGAAAATCGGTGTGATCAGCTCGAGATTGCGCACGGAAACGGGGTCAAGGACCAGCGTATCGTGCTGTTCGTAATAGCGGACCCGGTCGAGATGCTGGAGCGCTTCAACGCTCGGCGGCTGCGCGTTTGCCGATCCCGCAGCGCTATCCGCGCCGCGCGCCGCATTTTCGCGCAGATAGTGAACGATCGCTCCAGCCGCTGCCAGCGCTTGCGGGTGGTCGTCCAGGTCGAAGCTGGTAAGCTCCGCGACGCCGAATTGTTCGCGCAAGATCCGCTCGGCGTAATCGCGCTGGAAAATCCAGTCTTCGAGACGGCTTTCGACGCCGCCTGTCCCTTCAAGGAGAGAGGTCTTCGAGGTTTCAAAGAGCTGCTGCGGGCGGGGAAGGAGCGTTTCGCGGGGATGAAGAAGTTGCAGTTCGTCGCGCAGCGCCTCGTCGGCATCCGCGCCGGAAAATTCCGTGGAATGGAATTCGCCAGTGGAAAGGTCCACAAATGCCAGTCCAACCGGCGACCCGGAAGAGTGTTTCGCAACGGCCGCCAAATAATTATTTTCGCGCGCTTCGAGAACGGAGACATCGGTGGCCGTGCCCGGAGTAATGACTCGCACGACCTCGCGCCGCACCAATTTCTTGCCCGGCCCAGGCAGTTCCATCTGATCGCAGATGGCAACTTTAAACCCGCCGCGGATTAGCCGTGCGATGTAACCATCCGCGGCGTGATAGGGAACGCCGCACATCGGTATGGGCTGTCCTTTTTCGCGGTTGCGTGAAGTCAGCGTAATTTGCAGTTCGCGGGAAGCAAGTATCGCGTCTTCATAGAAGAGTTCGTAGAAATCGCCCAGGCGGAAAAGCAACAGGGCGTGCGGATAACGCGTTTTGATCCCGTGGTACTGCTGCATCAGGGGTGAAGTAGGCTCAGTCATTACTTCATTCGCGAACGCCAAGTTCCGTGAGTAGAAACGCGTAATCGAGCGCGATTTCGCGCAGATAATCGTAGCGTCCGGAAGCACCCCCATGACCTGCTCCCATGTTGATTTTAAAGAGCAGCGGGTTCGTATCCGTTTTCAGTGCACGGAGCTTTGAAACATATTTTGCCGGTTCCCAGTACATCACCTGGCTATCGTTCAGTCCGGTTTTCACCAGCATCGTGGGATAATCCTTCGCTTCGAGGTTTGTGTAAGGGCAGTAGCTCTTCATGTAAAAATAATCATCGGCGATGCGCGGGTCGCCCCATTCTTCATACTCGCCCACCGTTAACGGCAGCGAAGCATCCAGCATTGTATTCAGGACATCCACAAACGGGACGTGGCTGATGACCATGCGGAAAAGATCGGGACGCATATTCGCGGTGGCGCCCATCAGCAAACCACCGGCGCTGCCGCCTTCGATAACCAGCTTTTGCGCAGAAGTGTATCCCCCGGCGATCAAATATTCCGCCGCGGCAATGAAATCGTGAAAAGTATTTCGCTTCTTATGCAGCCGTCCGCCATCGTGCCACGGCTTGCCGAGCTCGCCACCCCCGCGGATGTGCGCGACGGCATAAATAACGCCGCGGTTTAGCAGGCTCAACCGGTTCGAACTAAAACTCAAGGGCATCGAGATGCCGTAGCTGCCGTAACCGTAAAGCAGTAGCGGAGCGGTGCCATCACGCGGTGTGTCCCTGCGATAAACAACGGAGATCGGCACACGGGTGACACCCAGTCGAGAGTCCGTTGCAGAGTCTCGTGTAGCGCCGCCCTGATCCGCCAGGGCATCCTTAACTGCCTCTTCTGTCGGCACCGGGACGTGCAGGCGCTCAATCACATATTGCGCAGCGTCATACCCGCCAAGCACGGGCTGCACTTTGCGCACCTCGCGTTCGCGCGTGCGCACGTCGTAATCGAAGACGGAACGCGGGGTAACGAAAGATTCGTATTGGAAACGCACAAAATCCGCGTCGAACTCGGGGTTGTTTCCAAGTGCGGCGTTGTAAGCAGCTTCCGGCATTTCGATGCGGTGTGACGCAGCCAACGCATTGGGCGCCTCGAGCGATAAATCCACAATTCGCAGATAAGGCAGCCCGCCCTCCCGCTCCAACAGAACAAGATGCGAGCGAAACGTATCCAATCCGGCGATCATCACGTCCGGTCGGTTGCCAACGATTTCACGCCACTTCGACCGCCGAGGATCGGCGACAGGCGCGCTCACAAGCCGGAACGTCCGACCACCTGAATTGGTGCGGATTAAAAAATACCCGCCTGTATCAAAAGGATTCGTGCCGCGATTTTCCCGCGTCAGAGGATTGGGATGATGATCCACATGATATTCATGCTCAGCCTCGCGCGGAGCGATGAAGCGAAATTCGCCAAGCGGCTGGCTCGCGGCCAGAAACCGCACCTCCGTCGTGGTGTGGCTTGCAATCGTCAAGAGCAGAAACGCCCCGCTTCGCGTTCGCTCGATTTCCAGCCGGAAGCGCTCGTCGGCCTCCTCATAAATCAGCGCATCCGGCTCGCCCGAGCCCACAATGTGCCGGTAAAGCCGGTGCGAGCGCTTGGTCGTTTCGTCTTCCACGGTATAGAAAAGCGTGCGATTATCCGCTGCCCACGCCGCGCTGGTTACGCGCTCCATCTTTTGCGGAAAAAGCTCACCGCTCCACAGGTTCTTAATCTGCAGCGTATATTGCCGGAAGCCGGTGGTGTCGAGCGCATAAGCCAGCAAATGATTGTCATCAGTGACATCGAACGCTCCCAAGCCCAAAAAAGCGTGTCCTTCCGCCAGGCGATTCAGGTCCAGAAGCACCTCGTCGAGCGAACCTTCGGTGGCAAATCGGCGGCAATGTACTGGATACTGTTTGCCCTCTTCCGTTGCCGTGAAGTAGAGATACCCGCGCAGCCCGTAGGGAACCGACACGTCGGTCTGAAGAATTCTGCCAAGCATCTCCTGATAGAGCGTCTCCTGAAGTGCTTGCGTAGGCTCCAGAACCGCGTCGGTATAAGCGTTTTCCGACTCCAGGTAGGCGATGACCTCAGGATTCTCTTTTTGCCGCAACCAGGCGTAATGGTCCACCCTGCGGTCGTCATGGATCACGTGCTCAAGCGGTTCGCGGCGGGCGAGCGGCGGCGTAATGGATCTAATAGGTGAATTGCCGGCCGTCTCGTCCAAAAAAGCGGGCGCTGTTGCTTTTGCGTCTGGGTTCATAACTCTCTTGATCTGGTGCGCGCGGCGGGATGGGCGCCGGGCTTGCGCCGGACTTCGCCGGGGTCACGCTTGCAAGGTGAATTGCGTTCGTCCGTTATACTAACGGAAGTCAGCGGCAGGTGAAAGCCATGTGAACGCGGCCCCAAGGAGGGCAATGGCGCAGGAAATCGAAATCAAGCTGAAAATCACCGAAGCAAAAGCCTTCCGGCTCAAATTAAAGCACCTTGGCGCGGAACTCGTTGGCACTGGATCGGGCCGCGTGCATGAGTGGAATGTCCTCTTCGACACCCCGGAGCGCGCTCTTGCGAAAAATGGGCAGTTGTTGCGCATTCGAACCGAGACTCTCCAACCCAAAACAAAAAGACGCCGTACCAATAGCTCCAGGCCAGGCAAGCCACAGCGGTTCCTCCTGACTTTTAAACGGCCCATCGCGGAAACAAGTGCGCCTGCCAACCCCGCGCGACAACCGAATCGCCACAAAGTGCGGGAAGAACTCGAGCTGGAAGTAACCAGCGCCATCGACCTCGCAAGAATCTTCGAAGGCCTTGGAATGAAAGGCTGGTTCCGCTACGAAAAGTACCGCACCACCTTTCGCCTCCCCGCTTCGGTCCGCTGGGCTAAGGGTTTGCTAATCGAACTGGACGAGACCTGTATTGGCACATTTGTTGAATTGGAAGGCCCGGCCGAGGCAATTGACCGTGCCGCCAAGAAGCTTGGCTATTCGACCCGCGACTACATCCTCCAAAATTATCTGTCTCTTTACTTCGAAGACTGCCGCCAGCGCGGCCAAAAGCCCGGCGACATGGTGTTCGAACGAACAAAGTAGCTCACCGAAACAAAACGGATAAAAATCTTCAAAACTAAGTCATTTGTTCTTGACATTGAATCGCACCCGGCTTATCACTTCTCGTGTGACCGCAAAGTGGCAGCGCAATTGCTCCCTTAAGCGGCCACGTGCAAGCGCCGATGAACGTTGCCAGCGCTTAAGGCGGATTCTCTTCCGATGTGCACGTCCAACGAACTCGAGCCTGGCCCCGGTCGCTTCCACCCGGAGCGATTTTCGGCGGCAAGGTTTGAGAACTACGATGGATCTACTTCGCGCGAGGCGCATCGCCTCCCGCAGGCGGTAGGCTGGGGAGGGTCTGCATTGGGCTAACGGTAAGTCCATTTTCTTCAGGCACTTGCCCGCGGCCGAGGTCATTTCGGTTTCGCGGGCTTTTTGTTTTTTAGATGATTTGAAGGCAGAAAGGCTCTCCGTCAGTCGCCTCTCTGCAAGCTGTTTGGAAAGGCATCGCCATGGAAATCTACGCCACAGAACTGATGGGCGCGGAAGCCTACGACTCACAAGGTAACTTCGTCGGCCGGGTGCGCGAATTCTTTATCGAGCCGTCGCAGGCGTCCAATCGTGTGTCTCATTTTTTGCTCTCCCGCGGAAAGTTTCAGCCTTTGATCGCCCGCCACGATCAGGTTGCCACGTTTGCTCCCGGCACGATGCGCCTGAGCGTTGGCGAACGCGCCTTGCAACTCTACGAACCCAACGAAGCGCTGCTGGCGGTCCGCAAGGACCTGATGGACCAGCAAATCATTGACACGCAAGGCCGCAAAGTCGTTCGCGTAAACGATGTGGACCTGACCGAGCAACGCACCAACGGGAATACCGAACTGCGGGTAACCCAAGTGGATGTCGGCCTTCCCGGGGCCGTCCGCAGGCTTCTGCAGGGAGTCGTCTCGCCAGGAGTGATTCGCAAGCTGCAACGCAAGCTGCCGCAAAGCGCCATTCGCTGGGAGTTCGTGAACCTGATCGAATCCGACCCCATGCGTCGCGTAAAGCTGCGCATTTCTCACGAAAAGCTGGAAGATCTGCACCCAGCCGACCTCGCCGAAATCATGGAGCACCTTTCCGCCTCGGAGCGGCAGGGAATCATCGCCTCGCTCGACGAAGAGACGGCCGCCGCCGTGCTTGCCGAGCTTGACGAGCGGCTGACCACACAAATCGTCGAAAAACTCGACCCGGAGAAGGCCGCGGACATCCTCGAAGAGATGGCTCCGGACGCTGCCGCTGACCTGCTTGCCGACTTGCCGAAGGAAACGTCGGAGGAATTGCTGGAAGAAATGCCCGGCCAAGAAGCCGATGAAGTCCGCGAACTGCTTTCCTTCGATCCATCCACGGCAGGCGGCATGATGAACACGCAGTACGTCTTCGTGGGGGAAACCTCGCATCGCGAGGAAGTGCTTGGCTGGATCCGCGGCCAGGAGCTGAATCTGGAGCAGCTCGACACCATAGTTCTGGTGACCAAGAACGCGGAGTTTTCCGGCACGGTTTCCGTCGCGCGCTTGCTGCTGGCGGCTCCGGAGCAGACCATGACAGAACTGAAAAGTGAGCCGCTTCTGAGCATCGCCGCGGACGCCAAGGAGCAGGACGTGTTTGAGCTGTTCGACAAATACAATCTGCGGATGCTGACGGTCGTGAATGAGGAGAATCACCCGATTGGAACCGTGACGGTGGATGATGTGGTTTCGCGGCTGGTGAAATACTAAAAAGGGAACTGAAACAAACGGATGAACTGGAATTTTCTAACTTCGGCGTTCGAGGGCGTGCAAACGCGCGGCGAAAATCTGCAGCTGAAGATTCGCGGCCTGCGCCGCCGTTTGACCTTGCTGCTCGCCGTCGTTGGCCCGGGGCTGATCACCTCGAACGTGGATAACGACGCGGGCGGCATTGCGACGTACACGCAATCGGGCGCGCAGTATGGCTATGCCCTGCTGTGGTCGCTCATTCCCATGACCATCGCGCTGTACGTCACGGAAGAGATGTGCGCGCGCATGGGCGTCATCACCGGCAAAGGCCTCTCCGATTTGATTCGAGAAGAGTTCGGATTCCGGCCCACATTTTTTGTGATGGTGACGGGCTTTTTCGTAGACCTCGCCAATGTGGTGGCGGAGTTTGCAGGCGTCGCGGCTTCTATGGAGATGTTTCACGTCAGCCGGTACATCGCCGTTCCCATCGCCGCGATACTCGTTTGGTTTTTGGTCCTTCGAGGTACTTACAAGCAAGTGGAAATCATCTTCCTGATCGCTTGCGGCTTTTATGTCACGTACATTATTTCGGCGATCCTGGCCAAGCCGGATTGGTTGATGGCGGCGGAACATACCGTTATTCCGAATTTTCATTTTGAATCAGGCTACTTCCTTACTTTGACCGCTTTGGTCGGAACGACGATTGCCCCCTGGCAGTTTTTCTATTTGCAGGCGGGCTTCGTGGAGAAAAAAGTCGGCCCGAGGCAGTACCCGAAGGCGCGCGCCGACGTTTTGGTCGGCAGCATCAGTTGCATGGTGATCGTGTTCTTTATCATCGTAGCTACGGCTGCCACGTTGAACGCCAAAGGTCTGGTGAACATTTCTGATGCTGTCCAGGCGGCCCAGGCGCTGATTCCGCTGGCGGGGAAGTGGGCGGGATACACGTTCGCATTCGGATTTCTGAATGCCTCGCTCTTCGCGGCGACCATTCTTCCACTATCGACCGCGCACGTCATTTGCGAAGGACTTGGATTTGAAGCTGGTATTGATCACAAGTTCAAGGACGCCAAGATTTTTTACAGCCTTTATACGCTCCTCATTGTCGTCGGAGCGGGAATTATCCTGATTCCACACGTTCCGCTCTGGAAGATTTTCATTTTTTCGCAGGTTGGTAACGGCATCTGGCTGCCGATCGTGGTTATATTTATTTTGTTGCTGGTTAACAGGCGCGATTTGATGGGCGAGCACGTCAATTCGCTCGCGTTCAACATCGTCGCCTGGGTCACGGCGATCGCGATGATTATTCTGACCCTCGTGCTGGTCTATACCTCTCTTTTTCAGACCGGCGCCCCGCCGACCGGTTGATGTGTCCGTTGCGTCGATGTTCGGCAAGGCACCCGCCATTGCGCCGCGACCAAATCGTATGTTAACTTTGCGGCGTAAAGGAAAAGCCCTCGGGAACCCGTGGCACCGACGAAATCACACACGACACTGCAAGTCCCGACCTTGAGCGCGCTGGGACCGCTGACGCCAGAGGAAGCCGATCTCTTCGAAAAGCTCGATTTGGCAAGGCTGCCGCGCCATGTCGCCGTCATCATGGACGGCAATGGCCGCTGGGCACAGCAGCGGCATTTGCCCCGCGTGGCCGGCCACCGTTCGGGCACGAAATCCGCGAGGACCACGATCGAGACTTGCGCGCGGCTGAAGATCGAAGCGCTCACGCTGTATGCCTTCTCGGTTGAGAATTGGCGCCGTCCGAAGACAGAAACCGACTTTCTGATGCAGCTCTTGCGCGAATATTTGCGCCGGGAAATGCCGCTGATCCAAAAAAACGACATTCGCATGCAGTTCCTCGGCCGCACCGACGACCTTCCTATGGCCGTGCAGGAAGATGTGCGCGACGCCATGCAGCGCACCGCTGGAAACCAGGGCATGGTCCTCTGTATCGCGTTGAACTATGGAGGCCGCGCCGAGATTGTAGATGCCATGAACGCTATTCTGGCTGAACAGAACGGCCACGCAGGGAGCGCGGCGATTACCGAAGAAATGCTCTCCCGTCATTTGTACACCAGCGGCTTGCCCGACCCGGATTTGCTCATTCGCACGAGCGGCGAGATGCGCGTCAGCAACTTTTTGCTATGGCAGATTGCCTACGCAGAGATTTTCGTGACGGAAACGCTCTGGCCCGATTTCAGCCGTGCCCGCCTGCTCGAAGCCCTCGTCGAATTCCAAAAGCGCGAACGCCGTTACGGTGGCATACGCGAAGGCCAGTCCGAACCTGAAGAGTCCGCCCGCGTAGTCGGCGAATAATTAATCTTGGAATGCAACTCTGGAATGTAGGGGCGCGCTTCAGCGCGTCCCCCTCGCCAGCGCGTCCACTCCCCAGCTCACAACTTTGCGCGTCTCCCCCGTGATTTATTTCTCACGATATGATGAGATGTATCGAATGATTCTTCGAGGTATTCCCGTTCTATGACCTGGAAGCGCGTGGCGACAGCCGCGGTTCTAATTCCATTTGCAGTTGGTTTGGTTTTGTGGGCCCCGACCTGGGCCCTCGCGGCAGCCGTAGCACTCGTTATGCTGCTTGCGCTCTTCGAATATTTCGCCCTTGGCGATGCTATCGGCCACCGAGCCTATCGCTTCTGGACTGCAAGTTGCGCCTTGCTGCTCGTTTTCATTCAAGCGTGGGCCGCCAGTCTGCCTTCCATCGACTACATCGGCATCCCAAGCGATGGAGGCGCTCTTCGCCAGTGGATGGCTCGTTACGCGGAATCCAACTTTCATTTTCCATCGCCTGTAGGCGACATTTTTTTCATCTTCCTGATCGGCGTTGCGGTGCTGACGCTCTGGACGAAGCGCCCCATGGTAGAGGCATTGCCGGCGGCCGGAATCAGTTCAAGCGGCCTGCTCCTCGTTGCTCTTCCGCTGTCGTTGGCGATTCGGCTTCACGGGATTCCAACCTTGGGACCGGCGTTGCTTTTTTTTGTCCTGGTTATTACGTGGGTTGGCGACTCAGCCGCCTATTTCGTTGGCAGAGCTATCGGAAAGCACAAATTCGCTCCGGTTCTGAGCCCCAATAAATCCTGGGAAGGCAGCGCCGCAAGCATTCTAGGTGCTTTGCTGGTTGCGTTGGTTTTTGCCAGATACGTGAACATCCCGTTGCCACATTTCCTGGCGATGGCCCTTGTTGGCAACGTCGCCGGGCAAGCAGGCGATTTGCTCGAATCGGCTTATAAGCGCAGTGCCGGGGTGAAGGATTCCGGCTCACTCCTCCCGGGGCACGGCGGTGTCCTGGACCGGATTGATGCCTTGATTCTGACAATTCCAGTTGTCTGGTACTATTGGATTTGGGTCTACTTACCCAGCAGGTAGAGCCACTGGGTATTCCAAAAACACTTGTGAAGACAGACGGGGAAGTCTGTCCTGCCTTGCTTCGAACGCGAATGGGGAAGAGAAGAGTTCTTTGAAACAGCTGGCCATTTTAGGCTCAACAGGTTCTATCGGACGGCAGTGTCTCTCTGTGGTCGAAGCGCTGCCCGAACAATTTGCCATCGCCGCGCTGGCGGCAGGAGGCAACCTGGATGAATTGGCTGCCCAGATCGAGCGGCACAAACCCGAATTAGTCTCTGTCGGTGATGCAAAGAAAGCAGATGAACTAGCCGCTTTGCTCCGCGCAAAAGTAATATCCCCGCTGCCCGCAATTCACCACGGCCGCGAAGGCATGCTGGCCGTTGGAACACACTCCAAAGCCGACATCGTGGTTTCCGCAGCGGTAGGCGTCGTAGGGCTGGAAGCAACCTACGAAGCGGTAAAGCTCGGAAAAACCGTCGCGCTCTCCAACAAAGAAGTCCTCGTGGCCGCCGGCGAACTCGTGATGGCCGCGGCGAAAAAGGCCGGGCGAGAATTGCTGCCAGTGGACAGTGAGCACAACGCCGTTCACCAATGTTTGCGCGGCGGAACGCATGCCGAAGTGAAGCGCATCGTACTGACCGCAAGCGGCGGCCCTTTCCGCAAAACGCCGCTGGCGGCACTGGAGAGCGTCTCACCGGAGCAGGCCCTCGCGCATCCAAACTGGAAAATGGGTAACCGCATCACGATTGATTCCGCCACAATGATGAACAAGGGATTCGAAGTGATCGAAGCGCGCTGGCTCTTTGGCGTGCGCCCCGACCAGATTGACGTCGTGATTCACCCGCAGTCCACGATTCACTCCATGGTGGAATACGTGGACGGTTCGATCTTGGCGCAACTCGGCCCAACCGACATGCGCCTGCCCATTCAATATGCGTTAACCTATCCGGAGCGCTTAGCGTCTAATAATCAGGTGGCGTTGGACTGGCGCAAACTGCGGCGGTTGGATTTCTCCAAAGTTTCGACACGGCGTTTCCCTTGCCTTCGCTTGGCGCGCGAAGCAATGAAGAAGGGCGGGGCACTGCCGTGTGCCCTGAATGCGGCGGATGAAGTTGCTGTGGCGGCGTTTCTGGAGCGACGGCTGCCATTTCTGGGAATCGCGGAAGTCATCGAACGCGTTTTGGGGCGCACGCCGCGGGTAAAGTTTGCGAAGATGGAAGATGTCCTCGAAGCGGATGCGGAAGCCCGGCGCATCGCGAAAGAAGAAGTAAACAAATTGGCAGCGACCGCCATAGCGGCCTCGTAACCGCGGCGGGAAGGGAAAAGCGAACACATGGATGCGGTTTACCTCTTGGTTGGCGTCGCGCTGGTGCTCGGCGTAATGGTTCTGATCCACGAATGGGGACATTTTGTCGTGGCGCGTCTGTGTGGCGTGCGCGTGGACGTTTTTTCCATCGGGTTTGGGCCGCGCCTTTTCGGCTGGAAAAAAGGGCCCACGGATTATCGCGTCAGCGCGCTGCCTCTGGGCGGCTACGTTCGAATGGCCGGACAAGACCTCTCCGAAGTTGATTCGGGGGAAAAGCCGCCAACCGGCGCGCCCGACGAACTGATGAGCAAACCACGCTGGCAGCGGGCGCTTATCTCGTTCGCTGGGCCAGCCGTGAACCTCGTTTTCCCGATATTTCTTTTGACCGGACTTTTTACCATCGCGGGAGTGCCCTATCCCTCTTACCTCAATGCTCCCGTCCATGTGACGCAGCTGCCACCCACCGATGGAACGAGTTCGAGTCCGCTTAAGGTGGGCGACACTGTTTTGTCCGTGAATGGAAGCCCAACTTCGACCTGGGAGCAGGCGCTGGTTGCGCTGAAGCAAGCCGGAACGAATGGGACGATTCGAATGGAAGTGGAAGCTGCGGGCGCGCGGCGAACCGTGGAAATCCCGGCCAAGGATGGTGCAGAGCCGAGCAAGATTTTTGGGTACGCGCCGATTCGTCCGGTAATCGACCAGGTCGGCCCGGGAACTCCTGCCGACCATGCCGGGATGCGGGAGGGAGACACGATCGTCTCCGTAAACGGAAAGCCTATCGAGTACTGGGAACAGTTCCGGGAGGTCACGCAATCCTCGAACGGCCAGCCCATGGACATTGCCATCGACCGTAAGGGGCAGCCCGTTCATCTTTCCATAACGCCGATAAAAGATGCCGCCCAAATGGGCGAAAACGTATACCAGGTCGGTGTCACCTACCGCGACGAAAGCGCTTACAAACGCGTCAGCTTTAGCGAGAGCGTGCACTTTGCGGGTTCGGAAACGGTGGACACCATTCAGAGGACCGTAGACGTCGTTGGAAAGCTGTTCAGCGGGCGCGTTTCGATCAAGCAGCTTCAGGGACCTGTTGGAATCGCCAGCATGGCAGGGAAGGCGGTAAAACGCGGCCCCCTGGATGTGATTTCGCTGATGGTTTTGATCAGCATTAACCTGGGTATTCTGAACCTTTTGCCAATTCCTATCCTGGATGGAGGAAACATCCTGCTGCTGGCCATCGAAGGGATCTTGCGCCGCGATATGAGCCTGAGCTTCAAGGAACGCTTTGTGCAGGTCGGGCTGGTGTTTCTGTTGGTCATATTCGCGATCGTTATGTACCATGACATCCTGCGGCGGCTAACGAGCCATTCCTAACCGCCAGATCGGCACACGCCAGGAGGCGAAAATGCCCGCATCGCCGGCGCGCCGGGTTTCAACGGGCGAGCGAATCAATACTTCGGAGACGACTGGAAAGCTCCAGCAGGCGATCCGCGGGCGTGGGATACGTTTGACGCGGCAGCGGCGGGTGATCCTTGAGGTGATGGATGCCGCTGAGCAGCATCTGGACGTGGACCAGATCCTGGAGCGGGCGCAGAAAATTGATCCGGGCGTGCATCTGGTCACGGTCTATCGCACGATCGACCTTCTTAAAAAACAAGGGCTTATCGACGAATTGGACCTTCTCCACCTGCGTGGGGACCGGCATTACTATGAGAGCCATGGCCCTCGCGAACACATCCACGTGGCATGTTTCCGGTGCGGGAAGGTGCGAGAGTTTGAGAGCCGTCTCTACGAGCAGTTGAAACAGCAAATCGCACGCGATTTTAAGATGAAGGTAACGGTTTCGCGCACGGAAGTAGGCGGCTACTGCGAGGAATGTCTCGCCAAGATGCCTCCGTAGTTGTTGCGACTGTGGTAGCTGTAGCCTTACCGCTGTTCGACTTTGGTAACTAGTTCGCTCACGGTGTCTAACCTTCTGTGTATCTCCTTCTGGAAGATTCTGGTGCGCATCGGGCGCGAAAGAGGGCGGCGCTTTCGCTGCTAGTCGTATTCGCCCTGTGGCCTTTTTTGACGCCTACATTGAATCGGTGATGAATCCTCCTCCACCACCGTGCGTCTCGCGGCCTGGTGAGGCCTGCTGGGATTCTCGAAGCATGTGGGAATAATTTGTATTTCCAGAGGCGGCGGGTGGCAGCGCCTTTATTCCTGGGTGGCCTACCGTTTGCGCCCCTGTCTCATGCAAATGGTGGGTAGGGTTTTACGGGGTTCACGAGGTATGCGGACGGCAAACGGTCGAGGAGTTCGGCCGCTTGGAAGCGGCACCGGCTTGAACCACCTTCGGCAGATCGACCGCATCTTGGGTGGGTCTATGACCCGGCAGTAATCTCAATCGGCTTAATCAGGATATCTTCTGTGGGAATGGGCAAGCCATCCTCCACCAAGCTCTCGAGGTAGAGCCCGATCGCTTCCCGAATATTCGCGACTCCCTCTTCGACGGTCTCGCTCTGTGGTTCTGTCCGATCTACTCACCGCCCACTACTCACTTGCTCCCCATGAATTTGCCGATCGAATGGACTTCTGGTTTTCTTTGGGCGTCAGCGAACACCAATACCCACGCGAGCCGATAACTTGGGGCGGGAGTATCACCAGTATTCGCCCAGCACGATGCTTTTGAGAAGAAAGTTCGCATCTTCATCATCAAGGGCAACCGTGAATTGCGCTGTTGCGATCGGGCTTTGTGGCTGCGGGGCTGGCAGAAGGCCCGTCCCTTCCGAGGGTTTCAGTGGTGTCGGTTCACCCTTCTTCAGTCGCTCCAGACATGCCGCCGAGATGCGGCTGCCCGAAAATGCCTTGCGATCCCGGATGGGGCCGTCGAAAAGTGTTCCGTCGCGAATATCGAAACCAGGGACTTCTGGAAAACCTGGGTGCTCCGCAAAGCCATTCACGATCGCGAACGCGGCAGTTGCTTCTACTGCCTCCGGCAGACTCTCGCTAATGTGCGGTGCCTGGACCACGTTGTGCCCCGTGTCCGCCACGGGCGCAATTCTTACCGGAACCTGGTTTCCTGCTGTATCGAATGCAACACCGGCAAGTGCGACCGTTCCGCTGCGGACTTTCTGCGCATTCTCTACCGCAAGGGCCGACTCACGGCTGCTGAACTCGACGGCCGCCTCCTCGCCCTGAAGGACCTAGCGGCTGGCAAGCTTCGCCCAGCCGGCTTTTGACGCTGCAATTGGTCGCTGATCTTGCCGTTAGGCGGCTAACGATTTGGAGAGATTGGCGCCCAGGAGAGCTGCAGGGCGTCGGCAGGCCCAGAAGTGATTCCCGATATGCTGCAGCGCCGGAGCATTGCAGCGGAATTTGGGAGGAGGTTGGGGGAGGGGAAGTGTCAGGTGTTAGGTGTTAGGTGTTAGGTGTTCGGTGTTCGGTGTTCGGTGTTAGGGGACTTTACCGATGACATCTTTGGCGAGAATCAGGAGGCGGGAGCTGATTTTGAGATTGGCTTTGGCAGCGGATTGCAGGTTGATTTCGAAGCGGACCTTTTCGTTTTCCATCAGAAAACCAATGACGCCGCCATTCTGAGCGAAATTGTCGGTCTCGCCGACGGTGAGGATTGGATGGCCGGCGGCGCTGGCTAGATCTTCGCCGAGGTGTTTTTTCTCGGAGGAACCGATAAAGAGAACCTGGCAGGCGGCGATTTGGTCGCGGGCCTTGAGGTGCTGCACCTCGAGAGGGTGGGTAGTGATGCTCTTTCCCTTGATGACCTGTTCGAAGGCGCCGTCGAAGGGGTCGTCGCCGATGGTGCAGAAGGTGAGGGGAGTGCTGGCATCCTTGAAGGCGTCCGGGGGCCACTCGACGAACTGGGCAAAATGGAAGAGGAAGTAGGTTTTGACTTCGTATTCGCCCTTGCCTTGGGCATACGAGCGAGGTGGGGAGCCGGGGAGAGTGGCGAGGAGGAGCGCGAGAGAGAAAATTCTGAGGATTCGAAAACCGAAGCGGGCGTGCGGGCCTGCTTGGTGAAGCCGGTGGCTCGCGGGAGAGCAAGGGCCGGTGCGCTGGAGAGTCACTGGTATCCATAGGGCTTGCCTATCGCTTGCCGTGCGAGAACTCTAATCCGGCGTAGATGGTGCGGCCTTGCTGCACCGGAATGCTGTCGATGTTGAAAAAGCCGAAGCCCGGGAGCCAAACGGATTGATTTAGCAGATCATTGGCATGGGCCGCGATTGCAATCGAGTTCTTTTCCGGGAAATGCAAATACCTGGAAATGTCCAGATGCGCTTCCGCATTCAGGCTGTGGCGCCAGCCCGTCAAAGGATTCACATTGAAAGCATAGGGCATGACTTTTCCGTCGGAAACATCGAAAAGGCCCAAGACCAAGCCGTGGTTGCTTTCATAACTGACGCCGGTCTTGAAGCCGTAATTGGGAATGGGAGTCACGTTGCTGGCCCCGGATTGATCGTGATTGGTCTGATACATGAACGACCCTTGGGCGAAGAAGCCGCGTCGAAAATAATATTTGCCTTCCCCGACCACGCCGTCAAAAACAACGCCGCCAAGGTTTGAGTAGGAAATGGGGGCTTCGCCAACGGTGATGATGCTGTGAATCTGGTGATCATGAAAATAGTCGGCGCCGAGCTCAAGGCGCGAGTACTGCAAAGTCAAGCCGAGATCAAAAGTTTCCACGATTTCAGGACGCAGGTTAGGGTTGCCGTGGATGTCAGGGATGTTAAGGGTGGTTTCGTCCAGGCTGGGCGGGCGGAAGGCCTCGCCGTAGAGCACCTTGACGCTGGCGGTGTGCGATGGGCTCCAGATCAGGCCGGCCCTCGGAACCGTCGAGAAAGGGATGCCCGCGAATTTATTGGATTGGAGACCCCCGATCAATTTCACCGTGCGCAATAACTGGTGATCGATTTGGGCGTAGAAGCCGCCCGAGGGACGATTGCCCCCCGCGTCCTCCGCAAGGTGGTCGATGCTGGCCACCTCGAGCCCGGCGATGCGGTCGAAAAGCATGCCCACAGTCAGGCGATCCTTGGACGTCAGGGTGATCAGGTTCGTCCATTCGCCGACAATTTCGTTGGAATCACGGTCGGTGTAGGGATAGTCCCACGTCAAAAAAGTTGTCCGCGTGTAGGTCGTGTGGAAGCTCATGTCCCAATTGTCCCGGGGTTTAAAGTCGTATCCCAGGTCGGCAAAGTCTCGTGTTTGTCGCGTTTCCCCAACGGCGCCTTGAACGAAGGCTGTTGTTTGCCACTCGGTGAAAGCGGACATGAAACTAAGACCCTTGTAGTTCATCCCCAGATAATCGCCGGTGCCGCGATCAAACATCGTGGTGTCATGGTAGGGCGGCTCGGGTGGCGCGTCAGGGTTGTGTTGCAGGGGAGGGGGAACGAGGTAAGTTAAGTTCCAATTGGGTGCTTCGTGAATCTGGGAAGCGCCCTCCATGTTGAAATCGCCACGGTTATAGAGAAAGTGTCCTGAGGATTCGAGAGCACCGTTCGGGCCGACCAATCCTTTGATGCTGGCCTGGTTGCGGTCCGCCTTGCGCGTAATCAGGTTCACCACCGCTGAGAAAGCGTTCGAGCCATAGAGAACGGAGCCCGGTCCACGAATGATCTCAATGCGCTCGAGGATCTCCACCGGAAATGATTCCAGTAGATCGGAAATAACGCCCCCTTCCATCACTTCTCTCGTGGGACGCCCGTTGATCAGGAACAGGATATGGGCGCCCGAAGTTTTGGTCTGATCTCCGTCGGCAGCAACCAGGCTGCGGTCCGTGAAATATTGGCTGGACTGCGTGAACCCGGGGACGCGGTCTAATATTTCGCCCAGCGTGTTCCCCCCGAACCGCCGCAATTCATCGCCGGTGACCACCGACATGATGCCGGGAGCATCGGAGAGTTTGTCGGAGAAGCGAGAAGCGGTGGTGACCTTGATGTCCATAAGCTGTTCGATGTCGAGGGAACCCAGGTCTGACGGCGCTGCGGAGGTGTCGTTGGGTTTGGGCCCGGTGGACTGTGCCAAGTTGACGGGCGGGAAAAGCAAGCTGCTGCAGGCAAGGAATAGCACGTTTCGAAGATTCCTAGGGAGATTGCGGATGGAGGCATTCATAGGCTCGAAATTAACGGAGTTGCCTTTCTGGGAGGGAGCCATTGCGCTGAAAAGAGGGAGTACACCCAAGGAGGGAGCGGCGCCCCCGGGTTAGCACCTTTATCGGCGGTGGGAGGAGGAACTTTAGCTTTGTTGAGCGGAGTTGAAGTTCAGGGAGTTGATTACGGCGCATTTTGGTTGCGAATCGGGAACATGGATTGAGTGGAATGTCTTCTCCGGTTCTGTCCTATGTATTCGCCACTCGCTACTCACTCGCTTCTGCTGATCGACTAGAGAGAACCCAAACCCAAGACCCACCCCCAAACTAACGAAGAGTCCTTGGCCACCTGTCCAAAGGCTGCGCGCAGGCCAAATGGGCTCATAATGGCACAGGAGCGCCAGCATGGTTGACGTATCCATTTCCAATGGCAATCTCGTGTTGCACGTGCAGGGAATCGACAAGCTGTGGACACTCAAGAGTTCGCTCGAAATCCCGCTCGCGCACATAGTGGAAATTAAAGCCGATCCATCCGTAGCGCACGGATGGTGGCATGGGCTAAAAATGCCAGGGACTAACATTCCCGGAGTCCTCACCGCCGGTACTTTTTATCAACACGGCCAAAGGGTTTTCTGGGATGTTCACAATCCGGATAACACGGTAGTGATCCAGTTGAAGGACGAGCGATACAGTGAGCTCATCGTCGAGGTTGCTGACCCGAAAGCTACTGTCGAACTCGTCAAGACCGCATTGCCGGGCTAAGGGGCCGCCTTGGCGGGTGGCCCGGACTGCCTTGAATGATGCTTGCACGCACAGGGAACGCCCTCCACCGTGATGCAAATACTGAAGCAAAGAGTTTTCCGAAAAATACGGGCCATTTACGTCTTGGGCGGGTCGCACGGGGCCGAATCTGAAGGTAAAGTCCCGTTGGGTTTCGTTCACGTGACCTTTGCGAGCGCCACCGCGAAGCAGTGGGAGTTGTCAGGTGCTGGCGGGATCGCGGAATCCGTCAAAGTGTTACTTGCTAGTGATCCCTCTGGCCCCCTTGGCATCATCCACTCGGAAGAGCTCGAAGGCATTGCCGCCACCTCCTTTGACACGATACATCGCCATATCCGACCGTTTGATCAAGGCTTCACCGCTAGTACCGTCGACGGGAAATCGGCTGAGTCCGATGCTGGCCGTAACACGGACAAGAACTTCGTTCTCGATTTCGAGAGGCTTCTCGACGGCACTCAGAATGCGAGCCACGACCTTCAGCGCGTCATCTTCCTGTCTTAATCCGACCAGGATGACGATGAATTCGTCTCCGCCCAACCGGCCGACGATGTCTCCGGGGCGCAACTGATGCTGCATCCGTTTGGCGGTGATCTTGAGAATCTCGTCCCCCACGGCATGCCCGTAACGGTCGTTGACAGACTTGAAGTGGTCAAGGTCGATGAACAGAACGGCGAGAGACGAGCCGCTGGCCGCCGCTTCCTTTACGCATTCGTCCAGTTTTTGGTGGATGGAATGTCGATTGAGAACGCCTGTCAGTGGATCATAGCTTGCCAGGTACCGAACTTGCTTTTCGGACTTGTGCAACTCTTGCGCTTCTCGCAAACGGAGCAGTCGCTCGCGCACGAAGGAGGCATTTTCTATTTCGAGTTCGCTCCAGGCCCGGCTGCGGCCGCGTACAATTTCCTTCCAATTCGCGAACGATGCGCGCGGATGCAAATTGCCGAGATCATCGACATTGATCGCTTTATCGGGGTTCCCAGCCCACACAACCGTCTCTACAAGCTCCCGTCGTAACAGCAGAAGATAATCGCCAGTTCCACCCTTCAGTGCGATGTACATCGCTCCGCTTGCCTGACTCGCATAGGATTGGGCGCTGGGGGCCAACGCACCGAGCGCATTGGAAAAAGCGATTCCTCGTACCGAGAGGGTCTGCAACCTAGCTATGACCGGAAGCAGCAGATTTTCATCCACGGTTATCCCTTGGTACGATACGCATCCGTCAAGACGTGAAACCATTCCGTCCGCAGCCAGAAGATCGAGGAGATGAGAACTCTGAAAGTGTCCTTCGTGGACCAGCGATTCGGACGATTCAATGCCCGCTAGGTAGTTCTCGAGCATCCTGCGGGAGGTCAGCTGAGAGTCCAAAGCGATGTTGTCGATGCGCAGAGCGAGCTGCGAGGCGAAAACCTGCACAATCAGCTCGCAGACCAAGCGGGTCGAAGGATCAAGGCGGTGAGGCACGGCACGATGACATGCCATAAGTCCCCATAGCCTTTGCTTTACAACAATAGAAACAGTCATGGATGACTGCACCTCCATATTGCGCAGATATGCGAGGTGTATGGGTGAGGCGCTCCGCAGAGATGAGCGCGTCAAATCCAGCGCTCTTCCGGTAAGCGGCCCGATCTCGGGAATGATGGGTACTCGTGTTGCATCGACATCCGCGATTGACCGCGAGGGATTCAGCAGGAAGATCTGTCGCGCCTGCTTTGGAATGTCGCTTTCCGGAAACCGCGAACCGAGGTACACGACTGGCGAGGAGCCCACGGCTTCGGCGATCACTTCGCCGTTGAAATCCTCGTCGAATCGATAGACCATCGTGCGGTCGAATCCACTGAGTCGCTGAATTTCAGCCGCGGCTAGCCGCGAGAGCTCCACAATGCCTGCGGCCTGCTCCATGCCCTTGATTGGAGTTTGGATATGGGCCGCAAGATTTAATGGTTCGAGCGAATAGGCTCCGCCCAAAAGTTCAAGTTCAGCAATCAGCACGCCGTCATAACGGTGGACGCTGCAGTGCACTTCGACAGTGCTACCGTTGAGCGGGATGGCAAGAGGCTTCGCCGAAAGCGGTTGGTCGCTCAATATTTGAGACCGAAACGCCTCAAACTGCGGCAGTCCGAGGACCGTCTCGAACGAGCATCCCAGCAAGGTTTCCGGAGACATCCCCAGAAAAGCAGAGATGTTGGTACTGACGTGCCTTATGAAGAGATCGGGCTCGGAAAGCGCGAACAAAAGGCCGTGCGGCTGAATGTGCCCTATGATTTGAATCGGTTCCAAAGCGCATTTGGCAAGGTCAGGCTTCGGATTGCTGGGCTCAGCTAAACGCTCCATCAGTAGTTACCAGACTGGAGAGACGGTTCTGATAACCATGCCGCGTAGGCATCAAATATCCCCACGGCCGCTGCGCAAATTGCCTCCACGTTGTGCTTTCCATTTTTCTCTAAATCCAAGCAAAATGAAGTCCAGAGCGCTTCAGGGCGTCCATTTCCGTTGCCATAGAAATGGAAGCTTGCTGTCGGTCCGAGAACAGAACGCAATCGCTTCACGATGATTTTACCGCCCATCATAGAACCCAGAATCACGTAGGTATATCCGTATAAACTCGCGGGATCGATGGAGGGAACCCAGCGGCACCGCTCCAGTGCGGCAATGTCGCTTGGCGTTGCGCCCATAGTGTTCAGATCCTTGTGCAAAGCGCTTGATCTCTCAAAAGCAGGGATCGAACCGGCGACATCGGCTCCGCAGGCCACGGCGCGTTCCAGCGGCTCGAAAAAACCCAGTAATCGGCCCAGATGACTACGATACTCCGCCACGTTGTATCCAACGTCGAACAGTCGCGACATGGCCGGACTGGCACTCAGTTGCGCGTGGCGCGAACGCGTCGCGTCTCGAAGGGTATCCATAATGCTAGGTGTGACACGATATTCTGCACAGTTACGCATTTGGCCATCCGGAGAACCAGCAAATTTGGCAAGCCCGGGCATCCGGGCTGCACCTCCGCTGTCAGGTTCCCGGACACGCCTTCTAATATTCCTTCGATGCGGGTGTAAATACTGTTCGGTTCCGCACAGTCGCAAGAGGGCACGCGATCCTTGCCCACCACCCAAGTCGGCGGGTGGAGCAGAGAATGCCTAGGAAATATGGGGGAATATGTGGACAGAAATATGTGGACACGTCTAACGAAGCCGGCCATGTCAAGAGTGATTCTGTAGGTTTTTCGACTTTTCTCCAGACACCCGTGCATGAGCGCAGCGGCTATTTTTGCAGCGAGCACTTTGCCCAGGAGTCCCGTTCTGATTTTTGCTCTAATCCGATTGCTCGATCCGTTTCGCTTCCTCGCGCTGGTGTAGCCCACCAAACATGTCTTCGGTCATTTACGACCATGATGACGTTTTCGAACTCCCTCCCAAGCGCACGCAGGGTGTGTTGGCCTACGCGGGTCCACAAGGAATGGCCTCGGCGTAGCCCATGACTGAGTGCCAACGCTTGCAAGCTCAGTTGCACGCGGGTGCGAATGCGAACGAACTGATCGCGGTGCCGCAGAAGAATCTGCAGATCGCGTTGCTCGCGCGAAGGCATCCAAATCGCAGGAAAGCGATTTTCCGCCAGCATGGTTGACGTATCCATTTCCAATGGCAATCTCGTGTTGCACGTGCAGGGAATCGACAAGCTGGGGACACTCAAGGGTTCGCTCGAAATCCCACTGGCGAACATAGTGGAAATTAAGGCCGATCCATCCGTAGCGCACGGGTGGTGGCACGGGCTAAAAATGCCAGGGACTAACATTCCCGGAGTCCTCACTGCCGGTACTTTTTATCAACACGGCCAAAGGGCTTTCTGGGATGTTCACAATCCGGATAACGCGGTAGTGATCCAGTTGAAGGACGAACGATACAATGAGCTAATCGTCGAGGTTGCTGATCCGAAAGCTGCTGTGGAACTCGTCAAAACGGCATTTCCGAGCTAAGGGGCCGTCTTGCCAACGATATGCAGTTTTCTTTCTTCCCTGAGTCGTCAAGAATAGGAATGTAATCTCCGACGTGGCCATCTTCTCAAAAGGCGGGTGGACAGCGCCTTTATTCCTGGGTGGCCTTCCGTTTGCGCCCTTCTCTCCTGCAAACGGTGGGCACTCTTCTCCGGCTCTGTCTACTCACTGCCCACTACTCACGATTCATTATTCGCTCGCTTCCAATAAATTTGCTGATCATTTTTCTCGTCGAACGAATCAAAAATTACAGGAAGCGTTCCGTCTCTCCCCAAGTTTCAAGTTTCCGTTCCCACTTTTCGAGGATCGAGGAATGGCCAAGGGAGCGAGGATGGCGGTTACGAACTCTTTATTGGAAGTGATCGATCAGCATGATGTCGCTGTCCTGACGCTCATTTAGGGAATACACGAAGTATCGGCCGTCAGGTGATATCGAGAGGCCCTCGCCGAATTCTTTCTCTACCTTGAAGATTTCGCGGATTCTCCGGGTGCCGAATTCATAGTACTGGACGGAAAGGTGAGTTTCGTTAGGGACAAAATAAATGCCTCCCGCAACGACCGTCCAGAGCGTGGAATCGTCAACCACCGGAAGCCCCTCGACGGGCGATTGTTTGAATGGCGGTTTGAGAGATATTTCTAGTACCTCCGTGGCGCCCCCACGGGCGGCGAAATAGAGCGTCTCTCCGTCGAATGACTCCTGAGGGGCAGTCACATTGGGCAAGCCTGCCAGAACGGTGGCGTCTCCACCCGTCGCCGGGCAGCGATAGATCTTATGGCCGGTCGTTTCGTAGGACGTGAAGTAGATCCAACGGCCGTCGTGCGACCAACTCGGCCTGGCCACATGCTCTATGTTGGTTATCAGCCTTCTGGGAACGAGCTCCTCAATGTTTACGACATAGATTTCGTGGCGATTACCATCATGGAAATCAAAAGCAAGCTTCGTGCCATCAGGCGACCAGCGAGGACTTCCGGCAAAGCCACCCAAGTTCGAAATTTGCACCAGGTTCTTCCCGTCCGCGTCGCTCATCCAAACGCTCTGAACACCAGCGCGAACCGACTGAAACGCGATGCGCTTGCCGTCTGGCGAGTATAGCGCGCCGTCTTGTGCCCGAGTTGAGGGCATGAGCTTTAGTGCAAACGTTTCTGGGTGAAGCAGATCCTTTCGCAAGATTTCCACGCGACCCGACCTGAAGGTGTAGGCAAGCTCGTCGGATTTTGCGGAAACATTCGGCAAACACGCACCGGATTGGAAGAGGAGGCGGCGGGAGGAGCCGTCGGAGATCGTTATTTCGTAGAGTCCGGATCCCCTATCGCCCGATTCGCAGATTATCAATCTTCTGTCATCGGGGGACCATGCGATTCCGGTAGGGTAATCCGAGGATGCGAAGACGCGTCGCGATGAGCCTCCCATTGCAGGCATTATCTGCAATTCGAAATCGTTGGTATTGACAACACAGACGTAGGCCAATTCCTTACCGCCATGTGAAAACGTAGGGGTGGCCTCATGCAGGCATCGTGGATTGTGAGGAAGCGGCCGGGTTTCGAGCGTCTCGGTTGAGAGTAAAAAGATGCGGTCTTCATCTCTATCGGACAGGGGCTCACCGAAACCGATCCATTTTCCGTCAGGCGACCAACTGATCAGCGCAGCGTGGTTGTGAGATACCTTGGTCGACTTCAGTTTTCGCTCGGGGCCGCCGAGCGCCGGCACTACATAAATCCCGGTATCGGGTCCCGCGATGCGCTGAAATGCTATTTGCGTGCCGTCCGGCGACCACGTGGAACTGAGCCGCTCGGAGGGATGTTCGGTGAGGCGCAAGAGCGACTCACTGCCGATAACTTTGACGTACAGATCGAAGCCCCTACCCGTTTGCAGATCACCATCCCAAGCGAACACGACTCGCGATCCATCGGGGGAGATGGCTGGAGCGATCTTAGCTCCGGGGAGGGTCGCGAAAGGCACGGGAGTCAGGTTTGCGGGTCGCGCGCTGGGCCGAAACGTCAAGAAAGTCAGGACGATTGCGAGTGCCGTGGCTATCGGCACGCCAAACCACAGGGACTTTTTCGGCGTAGTTGCGGAAGGCTTGACGGCGTCCAACAAAGGGGCCGCAGCTTCCGGAAGTTCCGGCCTGATTTCGGCGATAAAACGGTAGCCCCTCTTCGGCAGTGTTTCCACGAATCGTGGATTTGCCGCAGAGTCGCCCAGCGCTTCGCGAATCTTGTTCACCGCGGCGGACACACTGTGATCGAAGTCGACAAAGGTATCCGTCTGCCAAAGGGCGCGACACACTTCGTCCCGCGTCACTACCACCCCGGCGTTCTCGATTAGCAGCGCCAACAACTGAAAAGGCTGCGACTGCAATCGGATTCTTCGTCCGTCCTTGCGCAATTCCCCTGAACCCAGGTCTAGTTCATAACGGTCGAAGGCCACTCGGTGGGAGTTGCCACCCGATACCCGTCCTGACTTGTCGACCGAAGAGGGCATTTGGTCACTCTCTCACAGGAATCCGAGGAAATACCGCGATGCTAGCAGACCGCCAAAGACGGGGTCAATTCCTAATCTTTATAAGTTCTAGATGATAAGTCCTTACACACGATGGCGTTAGCTGATGCTCAAGAATTGAACAGAAAGTGATGCGCAGCGCATTGTACAGCAGCCTGTGCTTCCGCATTCTGCCCCAGCATTTCCGCTTGGCGATAGTTCTGGACGCCAAGCACGGAGCGAAATGAACTTGAGGCAACACTCAAAGGAGAGACGGAGATGAAATCGACGTTCAAGAAAATGACAGCGCTGACCAGCGTACTTCTCGCGGGGACATTGTTGACTGCGACGGCTGTAGCACACATAGGAGCCGTCCATTCAGGCGACTGGCGGGACGATCACGATCAACTGGCCCAAGCGGCTGAACTCGAACAGCAAATTCACGCGACCTTTCACGCGGCCGTCAGCGTGCACGATCCGATAAATGGCGATTCGCAGGAAGTGATAACGCAGCGAATCCGCCAAGCACTCTCGATCTGGACGAAAGACGCCGAACTCACGGTCGTCAACACCACTACCACGGCAGGAAATTATATCGGCAACGGCGATCCGGATGATCCCGAAAGTTGCCCTCTACCTTCGCTCGACACCTCTGCCACCGGTCAACAGGGCACGCTCTGCACGTTCTTCAAGTATGTTTCCGGCGGGCTGCAGCCAGCCAATAAGTTTGTGTCGCTTTCCCCGGCGTACAAGACGAAGTATGTCCCTGTAAAGGATGATGACGGCCAATGGAAATCATCGGTGTATTTCGAATGCCATTACTTCGACGTGTCATTGAATCCAGCTACCGGCCAGCCGTTTTGGACAGCCAAGAGCCACGTAGATCTTGCCGGTGAAGCCAAAAAAATCGACGGACGGTGGTTATTGACGCACGTCGCCTCATCCGCCGTTCCAGTCCCGGTTCCGTGAAGCTAGAATACCCGATGCACGCGCTCGCCAAGGGCGCAGCGCGTGCATCGGGATTATGAGGGTGGCAGCGCCTTTATCCTTGGGTGGCCGATCGTTTGCGCCCTTGGCTCATGCAAACGGTGGGTCACCCTAAGGACCCTGGTTTGAAGGTGTAGGGGCCGGGCTTCACAGCCCTTCCCCTGCCGCGTCAACACGCGCCGGGCTGAAGCGCGGCTCTACAAAACAAATACCAGCTCGCCGCGGTCTGCGGCTAGCTGTCGCCGGCAGGGATGGGCGCGCGGGTGGAGCGGATGGATTCCAGGAGGTCGAAGAAGCGGGTGGCCGTGGCGATGTCGCGGGCGATCTGGGTGCGAAGCTCTTCGGGGCCGCTGAATTTTTTTTCGTCACGGAGGCGATTCCAGAATTCCACCTCGATGCGGGCGGGTGTGGCTTCGCCGAACGGTTCGATGACGTGGGTCTCGACGCTAAGGGTTGACCCGTTGAAAGTGGGGCGTAGGCCTATGTTTGTGACCGAGCGCAGGCTGCGCGTTTCGCTCGCGAGCCGAGTTCGCGTCACGTAGACGCCGCGGGCGGGGAGGAGTTCCTGCTCCGCTGCAAGATTCAGCGTGGGGAATGTGAAGCGACGGCCTGTACCGGTGCCAGAAACGACTTTTCCAGTCAATGAGAAGGGCCGGCCGAGAAGTCGAGCGGCGTGCGCTACATCCCCGGCAGCGACTTCGCGGCGGATGACCGTGCTGGAGACGACTTCGCCGCGATGGCTTACGTGGGGAATTACCATGACATCGAAGCCGTGTTCGGCGCCGAGTTCTTGAAGAACGCTGACATCGCCGGCTTGTTTGTGGCCGAAGCGAAAATTTTCTCCCACAAAAACGGCGCGCACGTGAAGATCGCGGACGAGGATACGGTCCACGAATTCCTGCGGGGAGAGCTTTGCAAGTTCGTGAGTAAAAGGCAGAATGATGGCCGCGGCGAGGCCAAGCGTGTCGAAACAAGCGACGCGCTGCTCGATGGTGGTGATGCGAAGGGGAGCGGACTCCGGGCGTAGAACTTTTTGCGGGGGTGGATCGAACGTCAGAACGGTGGGCACGGCGCGGAGTTCGTGCGCGCGGGTGACGGCGGCTCGGAGGATGGTCTGATGGCCGAGATGGATGCCATCAAAATTGCCGATGGCGACCGTGCTGCCACATTTTGCGGCACCGTAACGCGCGGCCCAGGCTTCCGAAGAAGAAAGGGAAGCAATCGGGGAATGGGATTTGTTAAAGGAGCCATGGGTTTCGAGCTGCGCGGCGCAGGGCTCGTCGACGTTAACCTCGATTTCGAGGCCGTCGTAGGCCATGTAGACGTTGGAATGGCCGAGATTGCGAAGGCGCTCGTTGGTTTGCTCGTGGGGCAAATCGTGCGCGATGTGCGTAAACCAGGTGCGCCGGGGATTTAACTTTTGGACGAGGGCTAAGGCTTGTTCGACGGTTTGATGCATCGGATGGGGAATGTCGCGAAGAGCATCCATGATGAGTTCATCGAGGCCCTGCAAGAGCGGGAGCGAGGAATCCGGCAGCGAACTAAAGTCGGTGAGATAGGCCGCGCGTCCGAAGCGGAAGCCGAGGACCTCCATGTCGCCGTGCAGGAGCGGAATAGGAACAAACGGAATGCCGAGCAGTTCGAACGGTTCTTTGACTTCAATGAGATTGACGCTGGGGATTGTGCTGAGTTTGGGTAAGCCGTCAAAAATATAAGCGAAGGCGCGGCGCACGATGCGAAAAGTATCTTCGTTCGAATAGACGGGGAGCGTCGTGTGCTGACGGATATTGTAAGGGCGTATGTCGTCGAAGCCCATAATGTGGTCTGCATGACCGTGGGTGAGGAGGACTGCGTCGAGGCGCTCCATCCCTGCGCGCAAGGCTTGCTGGCGGAAGTCCGGGGTAGTGTCAATGACCACATTCTGGCCGCCGCGGGAAAGCAGCAGGGAGGGGCGCAGGCGGTTGTCGTGGGGATCGGCCGAAGTGCACACGGGGCAATGGCATGCCAGCGACGGGACGCCCATCGAGGTGCCGGAGCCGAGGACGGTGATTTTTAGCGGAAGCGAGGCCATGAACCGAAAAGTTGAAACTTATGTCCAAAATTTAATTAGAGCGGCGTTGGCTATTGCCTAAGAGCGCGCTCTGGAGTCTCTACGGGCGCGACTTGGCTTTGCCAGGCACAGCAGCCGCAGCCTGAGCAGCGAGGGCTTGATTGACTTCCAGGTAAGCCATTTTCAATTTGCCCAGCAGGTCCAGAAGGAGAGAGTCTTCCTCCGGTGCGAGGTTTCCTTTGGTTTTTTCGTGCAGCGCGTCGAGCATGTCAATCAGTTCGCGTGCGGCGTCTGGATCGATCATGGGCTGGCCCGTGCGAGGGTCAGTGTACGAGCCAAGAACCATCGCGGCGTTGCTGCCGAGCATGCGGATGAGATTTTCGAAGGCGGAGGAACGTTTTGGCGTTTCCGCCGGAGGTTTCGCAGCGGTGGCTGGCGCGGGCACCGGGTTTGCCGCGGCTTGCAGCTTTTCTTCGCGTTTGGCCTCGCGCTCGCGTTCTTCGATAGCTTCCTTGCGCGGTTCGCCCTCGGAGGTGAAGGGGCGGCGGTCTATGACGCGGAAGGACTCTTCGGATTTATGGTCGTGCTTGTTGTCAGTCAAAGGGACGATCCTCGTGAATTATTGTCTGGATAAGTTTAGCACGGGTCTTCTGCGGGCGGGAATGGCGCTGAAGGGAAAGGCGAAGAGGGAGGAGCGGACGTTGATCCCGTGAGGGACGTGCGGAACTTGGCGAGTTTGGCGAGACGGCAAAGACTGTTTCTCGACCAAGCGCGAATCGCTCCCAAAGGAAATGCTGAGACGTAGTGCGGTGTGGGTGATTACCCTGCTGCTGCGGCCCGCTTGAAAGATGCGACCGCGTCTTCTGTCTTGTCGAATATGTCAAACACGGTCACGAGCCTTGTAATCTGCAGTGCTTCCTTTATGTGTTTGCCGAGGTTAGCGAGCTTGATGTCACCGCCGATCTTCCGGGCCGACGCGTATAGAGCCACAAGAGTCCCCAAGCCACTGCTATCGATTCGAGCGACATTCCCTAGGTCCAACACGATATGGCGGGATTTGCCCAACAGGTCTTTGACATAGAGGCGTAGAGATTTTGACTCCTCATCAAAGAATATAGTGCCGCCCAGATGGACGACGATGACGCCATCTATGTTTTTGTTGATGATGTCGAGTGCCATGATGCCTCTGCGAGCCGGTAGCCAAGCTAGATAACGCGCGAAACCTTTGGCTTATAAGGGTAACCCCAGGCCTTTGTTGCGTGAGCGCTTCGGTAGTCGTCCAGGTCTGTCTCGCTGATACAGTAATGCGCCTGCGGAGGATGATTTCCGAAAACAGCAAGCTCGCGATGGAGCCTGAGTGAGCAAATCTCGGCAGCGTCTTGAAAACGCACACGCCGGGAACGAAATGCCTCGTTTCCAATTGTCAGGGTAAATTCGCTGGTCACGTCCGCGGCTCGCCGCACGATAAAGCTATACTCACGCACGAACGCTTTCGCTTCGAAACCAACGTACTGGACGTTTACGTACTCAGTCATCAGGGCCCCTTCGTTCAAACTTGCGAAGCTTCCCACTAGATTGGCGACAATTGTAGTTCTTGCATTTGGCCGACTTTGCTCTACCTTTCCTGACCTGCCAAACGAATTTTGCTGATGGATTCATGCTAAACGACGGACCTATTCGTTTCCGTGTCCGAATTACTCTAGAGCAAGTTCACCGAGGGCAAGGGCGCTGGACAGGCCGAACACTGCAATTCGAAACCGAGATGCTCATACCGTCCTTGAGGCGTTGTTACCCAATGCCGATTAGTCCAAGGCGGATTGTGCCGGACGTGCTGCTGATGCCCGCACTCCAGATCAGCGATCCAGTCGAAGCATTCATCCAAATGATAATCGACGATCTTGCTGGGCATACCTGCTTGTCTTTGAGAGTTCACGCGTGACCTGCATCTATTCTACGCTCATTCCTCTCACGGGTGTGGAATACCGGACAAGGCGAAAGTAATTCTTAGTTTTGGGTTTACTCCCTATGCCTTCCGAGTAGTCCAGCGTGGCATAAGGTCATCTGTTTGATGTCGAACCAACGCGTCATTCTAAAGAGTCCCGACGCCTTCATCCGGTCAGTCCAAGGAACAGAATGTCAACCCCAAGGACCCAGCTTCAAAAACCGAACCTTGGGCACCCTCCGCCTCTCAATACTTCCGCGGAAAGTGCAGCAGTGATACTCTTTCTACGATACCATGTTCACAATTATTTATTCTCTCGACCCCGGGCCACCCGCCGAAGGGTGCGGTGCCGTCAAGTACAAAACTCGAATTAAAGGGTGACCCACCCGCCTTACAGCTGAAATCCGCTCGTCCGGTTCGCTGACTAATCGCCTGCGGTGATGGCTCAGGCGTGATGTTGGTGCAGTTGGTCCTTGCGATGATGGCGGTGGTAGGAGCGAAAAAACCGCGCATCGCAGTCCGCGCAGCGATAAGGGTTTTGAAACAACACATGGTGAAAGAACCAAGCTCTTAAGCCACTTCTTTTCGAACGGAAGAGTTGTTTGCCGCCGCAATGGGGACAACCAGCGAGTTGAGGCTGAGAAGAGGCTTTGTACATGGCAAAACCATCTGTTTGGGATAAGGAAGTCCGCGATGACGCCCCCGGAGGCACCGGAGCGACTGCCATCGCGGACTTAGCTCGCAGTCTCACTATCAAATGTAAGTTATGACTCGGCCTGACCGTCTGTCTGTTCAAAATTGCACATCGGGTAGGTATAACTCATAATTTCGTGAGCGATAGGTGAAGTGCAGGGGCTAGGGACTGGGAGGAATCGGGATCCCCAAAGCGGCGCATCGGGCGATATGAGCTTGCCTCCAGCGGTCGGGAAGCCAGGCGTCGAGGTCGCGGGCTGGCCAGGTCGGGAGATTCACCAGCAGTGGCATGAAATAGAGATGTGGGTCCATGTCACGCCGGCAGCAGCTGCTGGTCAAGCTGGCCAGGATCGCTGCGGTCCTTCCGCCGCGAGGGTTGCCGACGAATAGAGTTTTTGCGATTGAGGACTACGCGCTTCATCTCTCGTTCGCTAACATTATTATCGATGGGCACCGCGCCGCCGGTCGTGAACACGGTCACCGCCTCCCATTGGCCGAGCGTATAGTTCACGGCGTCGGCCATGAAATGCTTGGGGCCGGGCGACTTCTTTGGCGAAGGGTTCTCTGGCAGGCCAACCCTCACGTATGGGAACAGCTACCGCGATTATGTCCACGACTGGGCTCATCATTGAGAAGGTGAAATGTTCAAGGTGCTTAACGCGGAGCATGGCCTCTCCGACCTGTTCATCAAGTTCGTGCTGGCAAGGAACATCCGAATCGAGGCTGACCTGATCAACCAGTTATTCAATTCGAGCGAGAAGCGGCTCGCCCGCACTCTTCTATTGTTGGCTCGTTACGGCAAAGAAAACCAACCTCAGGGAGTCCTTCCCGAGATGTCGCAAGAAACGCTGGCAGAGATGATCGGCACAACGCGTTCACGAGTCAATTTTTTCATGAACAAGTTCCGGAAATTGGGCTTCATCAAGTACAACGGCGGACTTCAAATCAACGCTTCTCTCTTGAGTGTGGTGCTGCACGAGTAGCCCCATCAAGTGCTTGTCTGGACACAAGCACCTGTTGTCGCCTTCTTAGGAGGGGGTAAAGTAGGGTTGCGGACGATGACAATTCCAAACGACAACCTTCGACTTGTCCTCATTTCCTTAAACGAACTAAAACAAGTCGCAATTCTTGCAGCGGCAAACGAGTTTGGTCCCGAGCTATTCAGTATGGGAATTATCAAAGGAAGACAGCAACTTGAGACTTTCTTGAAAATGGCCGGAATTGACGGCTACATAGTTTCCTATGGCGAACCTTTTGCCACCACTTTCAAGTCAACGGCTTTCGAACACACTGCCAAACAAATTGCCAATGATCTCGAAAAGGGGTTTCAGGCGAGAAGTGAGTTGCGAGCCAAGATGCGTAACGGAGAGACGCTAACCGACGAACAACAATCCCAATTGCGCTACTCTCCGAAGAGTTGGGGCGTCTACTCCAGCTCCACCCGAACCGATGAGGGGATAGAGCGTATTCGATCCTGGTTCAAAGCAAACAAGGTCGAATAGTCAGGAAGAAATTGCGGAAAAGTTCTTTCGAATTCCGTCAGAGTGCAATGCGCTCCGACTCGCGCTTCAAACGCGCGATGGCTGCTGCGGCACTAAAGCTCGAAAAACTTACGTCCTTCGAACCTTTGTTTCAGTAGGTGCTTTTTATTCTGACTGGTAAGTGACCAGTGGCAATCGCCGCTGTTTCCGCTGCAATTTCTGTGCATAACGACCATATGGGCATTCTGCTCTACCATCATCCAAAATTCCTCATCGGTCATGGCATAGTCTATTCGAACTATCGCTTTGCATTTCGGACAAGTAGCGTCGATTTCCATGGAGTCGATACACTAACACGAAAGTAGAGGAACACTCCGTTTCTGCCATTAATCACAATTGAAACATGGGGGCAATCCCCGGTTTCCGTTCGAGAGCCGGGCTGACGTTTTCCCGGGTTTCCACGAATCTGATGTAGGCTTGAGCGATGGACGCCGAGAAGCTCGGGGTGCTTCGCGAAGCGCTCGATGTGTACGATGTTGACCGCCGCGAAGAGTTGCTCGACGATCACGAGTCGGAGATCACGCGATTTCTGATGCGCCTGGGTGCATACGATGCGCCCTACGCACGCCACGACGGCCCCGAGGAAGAATACCGCGACTGGAACGGGGCCGTGGTTGGCCGCGGGCCGTCCGCTCGCCTGCGCGAGCCGATTCCGGCTGATCCGACACTGCCGGCCGAGGAGCTGGCACCGCTCGCGGAATGGGGCAGGTACGCCCGCCAATTGGTTATCAGGCACCCGGCGGCGCCGGCGGCCCTGTTAAAGCGAATCGTGCCGGGTGCTGATCCGCAGATGCTGCTCGACATCGCCCTCCATAAGAACGCGGATATCGATTTATTTGCGCTGCTGGCGCATGACGAGCGCAGCGATGCGCGATGGGCACCCGCGGCGAGTGTGCGGTGTCCACTTGCGATTCTCGAGCTGCTGGCCGGCGATCACGATCCCCGTGTGCGCCTCAAGGCGCAGGGGAATCGCAGCCTGCCACCGCGCATGCAGTGGCTGACCGATACGTTGGACGTGCGACGGATCTTCGCGAGTCATCCGTTAGCGCCCCCGGAGATGGCCGCCCAGCTGGCGGGTGATGCGGATGCTTTGGTGCGAACTCTCGTCGCGGGAAATCCTGCGACGCCCGCCTCCGTGCTGGCCGCTCTGGCGAACGATCCCGTCGTCGGGGTGAGGGAAGGTGTCGCGTCAAATCGGATCACTCCGGCATCAACACTCGCCGACCTGACGACGGATCCTGTCACCAGCGTCAGGATCCGCGTCGCCTGCAATCCCCACGCGACCGTCGAGATATGGACTGCGCTCGGGCTCGACAGTGATGCGAGCGTTCGCGCGGCAGTGGCTAGCTCGACTGCGCCGCCGGAGCTGAAAGCGCGACTGGCGCGACAATTACGGCGGCGTTAGCACCGGGCACGTCTCGGATTTCTTCCCACGCGCTCAGCGCATCTTGTCAAGGTGCCTCAGCACAGAGGTCCGCGAGGGGCGGTCGTCCCAGACAACAAGAGCGCCGCCATCGATCAATGTCGCAAGGACGACGTGGCGCTGTTTGCGCACTCGTTCGAGAAAATCAGGCCCGCCGCCCGGCTTGAATACGCCGAAAGCCCACGGCGCAGAAGGCCCGCCAGTCATAACGCCCCCCGGAGTACTGTAGATCACGTTCCCCCTGGATATTCTCCCGATCAGCAGTACGAGTCCGCTGTCGGCGATGTCGTGGTAGGCCTCGTACAATGAAATCGGGCCACGTTTGGTCTTCTGAACCGGCGCGATGGGGACAGGGCACTTGCGGTCAGAAAACCTATCCGCGAGTAACCGCCGCAGACTCGCGTGAGCGACCTTCAACCAGACGAGAGCATATATCACCCAGCTGAACATGGCTCCGCCGCCAACCAGTGCGATGAGAAGATTGGTGGAGTTGCTCATGAGAAATGCCATCTGACATATTTCCAATTTTCTGGCAAGCAAAAGGACTGACAATATGGATTTCAGTCTAGGAAGCGACGAGAGTTTCGTCAACGGTTTGGAAGGAAACGCTCAGGGAAATACGCTCGATCTGCCCTCATCACATGGCGATGCGTGGCCGGGCCGGCCTAGGCGTTTATTCCGTGTTAATGGGAGGAATCGGAGTATTTCACAGAGCATCCGTAGGGGCGGGTGGCGGGTGTGGCGACTTGTTTGCCGGCGAGGGATTGTTCGAGAGCGAGGCTGACGTAATTGGTTGCGCCGGGGACGTCACCCAGGTCGGTTGTGGGCTTGTCGTCAATGGCGCCGTTATAGATGACGGTGCCTTGCGCGTTGATGACGATCATGTGCGGGGAAGTTTTGGCGTCGTAGAGGTGGCCGATCTCGCCGGTTGGGTCGAGCAACGCGGCCGTGGGCGCGGCTTGCATTTTCGCCAGGTAGGCGTTTTCTTCGCCGGCGGTTACATAGCCCTGTTTGCCTGGGGCTGAAGAGATAATCGTGAGCCAGACGACGCCGCGAGCGGTCCACTGCTTTTGCAGCCGCTGCATATTGCCGCTGTTGTACTGCTTTCCGACGTAGGGGCAGCCCTTGTTGTGCCATTCGAGAACGACATATTTGCCGGAATAGTCGGAGAGATGAACGATTTTGCCGTTGCTTGCCGTAGCGGTGAAGTTTGGAGCGGTATCGCCAACCTTGGCGGCGCCAATCAACAGCAGAGCGGCGCAAGTGGCGAGGATGAGGAACATCGGACCGGGAATCGAGCGTTTCATGACTGTGGTGCCTCCTTCAATATTGTTGCTAATGGCTGCCAACTCCCGACGCGGATGCTCCAGCGGCGGCATGCTCTCCGACGGGCGCATCGATAACGTAGGCCCGATCTGCGGAGAGAACAAGCACACCGTTCAGGTGCTGGATCGGTTTAAGAAGCTGATCCGACTTGCGCAAGGTTAGCCGAAAGCCGGCAGCACGCGGCACGACCTTTTGCGGCGCGGAATTATCAATCTGGGATTCGGCCAAGGGGAAGAATGCCGCGCTTGCGATGTGGCTGCCGCCGCTGGCGATTAATTCGAAGGAGTCTTTTGTGTCGTCCACGCGAAAACTCCACCTCGCCGGGGCGGGGCGCGGCAGAGATTTGCGCGTGGCCGCAAACAAATCACGCGTTCGCGCTTCCGGCACAGGCGCCTCCGGGTTGACCGGGAGGGTTAAGGAGAGCTGCGCTTTGCCGGGGACACACAGCTCGCGGCAAACGAGAAGTTTTACTTCCCCCGCGATCTGTGCCGGTGTCTTTGTTGCGAGGCTGGCGTCCGCATGCATCGGCACGAGCAGCATCACGGCGTCTTGGTAACCAAAATCAACGATGCTGGAAGTTCCGAGACGGCGGGGAACAGGCCACTGGATTGGAGCGGCGGTTAGACCGTTTGGCAATTGCCAGGTGACGCGAGGCGGCTCGCCCGAATCGCCTGGATTGATCCAATAGATGTGCCAGCCTTTTTCGAGCTGGAAATGAAGGCCGAGAGAAAAGTCGTGCCCCGGAGTGACCCAGGAATTTTCAGCGAAAAGTTCCAGCGTGCCGTGCGGTATCGGTGCGGCGATTGCGGGTGCGGCCGGTGCGCAGAGGAGCAAAGCGAATGCAATGGTGAATCGCGCGGGGAAAACCGAGGCTGTGTCGCACCTTCTCATTCCGTTTTCATGTGCCAGCTAACGGAGCAGCTATTTATTGGACGGTCTGAAGCCGATCCTGGTTTCCCGGAAAGTGTATCGCAAAGGGAGAGAGCCGCAGTTAAACGCAGCTAAAAAGAACAGCGTAAGTTCCTTGCGGCTGCGCTACTCCTTAGATTTGTGGCGCTTGTTGCGTGCGGCCATCGGGAGATTCCTGTAGAGACGGGTATCGAGAGTTTTCCTAAAATCGAGTGTTATAGAAAGTGGAAGAGGAAGGAAGAAGTTGAAACCAAATCGAGCGGCTGCGCATTTCAATACGCAGGAAAGTTTCAAAACCAGGCTCGAGCGAAATTAGAGAGAGAGAGGAAGCAAATGTTTTACACAAAGCAAGCCACGAAAGTAATTGCATGCCTGCTGACACTGGCGCTTCTCCTGGGCTGTTTGCCGGACGGAGCGTTAGCACAGTCTACAGACCGGGTTCCTTCGCCGCAGGATCAGGCGCCGCCGCCGTCTTTTACGCCGGAACAGCTGGACAAGCTGGTCTCGCGAGTCGCGCTGTACCCCGATTCACTGCTGGCACAGGTTATGACTGCCGCGACGTATCCGAATGATATTCCCGACGCCGCCAAGTGGGCCGACGAGCATCACTATTTGAGCGGCCAGGCGCTGGCCAACGCGATCACTGCGGATCAACTGCCTTGGGATCCAAGCGTCCAAGCCATTCTGCCGTTCCCATCGGTTCTGGACACGATGGCTTCGGATATGAATTGGACTACCGACTTGGGGAACGCATTTCTGGCACAGCGTCAGGATGTAATGGACGCCGTACAGAGAGAGCGGCAGAAGGCCAAGGATTTCGGCTACCTGCGCACGAATGGGCAGATTGTTGTAAGCGGCGGACCGTACATTACGATCGAGCCTGTGAATCCGGAGTTCGTTGTGGTGCCCTATTATGATCCGGCAGTGGTTTTCTTTGCGCCTCGGCCCGGGTTTTTTATTGGCGGGGCTATCGGATTTGGATTTGGCGTAACGATTGGCGCGTGGTTTCATCCCTGGGGCTGGGGCTACCCCCACTACTTTGACTGGGGTGGACACGCCGTGTTCATTGCCGGCCGACCCTGGGGCCGGACCTGGGTAAACCGAGGCGTGTATGTACATGCCGGCTGGGGACCGGGAGTGCGGCGCTGGGATGCCGGTCGGCGCGCGGAAGGGCATGAATTGATTCGGCGTAGCGAAGCGGAACGGCGGAATATGCGCGAGGGTCACGCGCATGCGGAAGAACACCACCGGCCGCACTAAGGATGGATGTCAGCTGATTGTCACTTTAGAAACCGGCGCGCCCTTAAGTCAGAGGCTCGCCGGTTTTGTTTTTGGCAATGCGTAAACCGCGGACAGGCTGAAGCCTGTGCCACTTTCTCTACTTCGCGTGGGCGAAGTGCTGCTCACCGTTGAAAAGCCTGAGGCGAGATGCGACTACCTCTTTCACTCTGTCAACGGCGGGCGGCAGGATCTTGTATGGCACGACTTCATCGGGATTCTTGGCCAGGCCTTCTTCTACGCCGCGTCTCCAGGCGACGCGAAGTTCCGTATTGATGTGGATGATGTTGATTCCTGCGGGGATGGCCCGGACGAAATCTGCGTCTTCTGTACCGGAGCCGCCGTGAAGGGTCAGAAAGACTCCCGTGGCTTGCTTAATGGCGGCGATGCGATCGATTTGCAGGTGCTTTTTCGTTTCGCCCGCCACCATGCTTTTGAGCATGCCGTGCATGTTGCCGACTGCGGGAGCCAGGATGTCCACTCCTGTGCTTTCCACAAAATGTTTAGCCTCCTCGGGGGAAGAAAGGCCTTTAGCCAAGTCGGGAGCTTTGTCGTGAATTTCTGAGCCGGAACCAATGTCCCCGATTTCGCCTTCGACCAGCATCGCGGGGTTGATCGATTTGAGCGCTTCGACGGCTTGCTTTGTCTGGCGGATATTTTCCTCGAAGGGGAGCGCGGACAGATCAAAAACGATGGAATCAAAGCCGGCTTTTGCTGTCTCAACACCTTTCGCGAGAGAGTGCGTGTGATCGGCGTTGAGATAAATGGGGTAGTCAAACTCGTCGCGCAGAGCGCGGATAAAGGCTGCAATTTGGCGGGTGCCGACAAACTCGCGCTCGCCCTCGGATAGCCCGACCAGGACAGGAACATTCAGATCCCGGGCGGCGCTGAACACTGCCTTTACGAGAACGAGGTCGGAAATATTGAAGTGGCCAATGGCCCGTTTGTTTTGTTGAGCTTCTTGCAAGAGATTTCGTAATGATTTCATGTGAATCGTCTCCTCTTGGACGAGGTGAGCCTTTCCCGCATGCGTTCGATGCCAGCGACGGCCAAAAGGATCAGAGAAATTTGTGTCCTGAGACCTTCGAATAGATAGTGCTATGTTCAGAAACATTGCGGGAGCGTGCTTGTCAAAGTTTGCGGCGCGCCGTAGAGTGTAACGTTTGTTGCATGGTTGGGAGACCCTCAGGGCAATGGCTGGCAAAAAGAAGATGGCAAGTACGAAGGCAAGGCAAGTGGCGTCATCTCATGCGAGACCTCGCGCGACGTCGAAAGACGCACGTTTGACCGCCGGGAAGTGGTTCGAGAAGCTGGCGGCTGTGCAGGCGCGGCTGCGAGCGCCGGATGGATGCCCTTGGGACCGCGAACAGACACATGCCACTTTGCGAACTTATTTAATTGAGGAGGCCTACGAAGTTTTGGAGGCAATGGAAGGCGGGGACGATGCCAAGTTTGCAGAGGAGATGGGCGATCTGCTCCTGCAAATCGTGTTTCACTCGCAGATTGCGAAGGAAGAGGGGCGGTTCACCGTTTCGGATGTGATTCGCGAGGTACACGACAAGATGGTGCGGCGGCATCCGCATGTTTTTGGTGAGAAGCGGGCCAAGGATTCGGCGGAAGTCCTCAAGAACTGGGAGCAGATTAAGAAAGAAGAGCGGATTGCGGCAGGGAAGGAAAAGCCGGAGGGGGCTGAGAAAGAGAAAAAGCCCGCATCGTTATTGGACGGTGTTTCCAAGGCTTTGCCGGCGGCGTTAGAAGGGCTTCATTTGACGCGGCGGGCCTCCCGGATTGGTTTTGATTGGGATAACGTCGAAGGCGTTTTCGAGAAAATTAACGAGGAAACTGGCGAGTTGCGCGGGGCGATTGGCGCGAAGAATACTGCCAGGACGGAAGAGGAGATGGGGGATTTGCTGTTCGCCACGGTGAATTTGGCGCGGTTTTTGCATATTGATCCGGAGATTGCTCTCAAGAAGGCCAATGCGAAGTTTTCCTCGCGGTTTCGCCGAATGGAAGAGCTAGCGTTGCGCGGCGGGAAGGCGCTGGCGGATATTCCTCGCGGGCAGATGGAAGAGTTCTGGGAAACGGCGAAGCGGGCTGAGGGAGATGCCAAGACGATGGCTGCGAAAGGGCGTAAAGCTTGATGAGCGATGGGATCGTCGTACGAAAATGCTCTGGCATCGAGGAATTTCACCGGTGCGTTGCCTTGGAGAAGGAAATCTGGGGGGAAGAGGATTTGGAAGTCGAGCCGGTGACGCTATTTGTAGTGGCGTCGCACACTGGCGGGCAAGTTCTGGGCGCGTTCGACGGCGAGCGAATGGTGGGATTTACTCTAGCTGTGGCAGGATTTCGAGACGGCACCGTTTTTCTGCACTCGCACATGACCGGAGTGCTGGACGAGTATCGCGACCGGGGTGTTGGGCGGGCGCTGAAGCTTTTTCAGCGGGAAGAGGCGCTGGGGCGGGGAATTAGGCTGGTTCTTTGGACGTTTGATCCCCTCGAGACGCGCAATGGGTACTTCAATTTGAACCGGCTTGGCGCAATTGCCCGAAAATATCTTCCGAATCATTACGGATTGACGTCGAGTCCGCTGCACCTGGGGCTGCCGACCGACCGGCTATCGGCAGAGTGGCGGTTGGACTCCGCGCGCGTGGTGGCGGCAATCGAGGAACTGACTAAGGATCCCGAGGAGGCGGCCGCGAAGATCGAGCTGCCTTCCGAATTAGATGGCTGGAAGCAAAACGACAGGGCGCAGGTGGCGAAGGTACAAGCGCGCGTCGCCCAGGAGTTCGCTGCATGGTTTGCGCGCGGATATGCCGCGGTCGGCATCCGGAGGAGCGCTACCGGAGCCTCGTATTTGTTGGAGCCGTGGAGCGATTTTTAGTTTCGACGAGAAAGAGAAGCGATGCGCATAGAAGAAGTCACACTGCGGGAAATTCGGATGAAGCTGATTGCTCCGTTCCAGACGAGCAACGAGCGGATGGAAGAGCGGCACATCATTCTGGTGGAAGCGAAGACGGACGGAGTGGCTGGCTGGGGTGAATGCGTTGCAGGGGACGCACCGTTCTATAGTCCGGAAACTTCAGGCACGGCTTGGCTGATGCTGCGCGAGTTCGTCTGGCCGATGCTCAGGGGAAAAGAGTTTGCCGCGGCCGCCGATATTGCGGACTTGCTCGACCCGATCCGCGGGCACAACATGGCGAAAGCCGCTCTGGAATCCGCGATTTGGGACGCTGAGGCTAAGCAGAAGGGAGTGCCGCTGGCGAAGTTGCTTGGCGGGACACGCGAGGAAATTTCGAGCGGCGTTTCGATTGGGATTAAGGATTCCCTGGATGAACTGGCTGCGGCGGTGCGGAGGGAGCTTGCGGCGGGTTATCAGCGGATCAAAATCAAGATCAAGCCGGGAAAAGAATTGCCGCAAGTGAAGCGTTTGCGCGAAGAGTTTCCAGGCACGAAGTTGATGGTAGACGCCAACTCGGCTTACCGCATGGAGGATTGGCGCCTTCTGAAGCAGCTGGAAGGTTTCTATCTGATGATGATCGAGCAGCCGCTAGGCTGGGACGATTTGTTCTCGCATGTAGAGCTGCAGAAAATGCTGGAGACGCCGATTTGCCTTGACGAATGCATTCATACGGAGGAACAGGCGCGGGCGGCGATTACTTTGGGCGCGTGCAAGATTATCAACATCAAGATGGGGCGCGTTGGCGGGCATACGATGGCGCGGCGCATCCACGATCTTTGCCAGAATGCTGGCATGCCGGTGTGGTGCGGCGGAATGCTGGAGGCGGGAATCGGCCGGGCGCACAACATTGCTCTTTCGACGCTGCCCAATTTCACGTTGCCCGGCGACGTGACCGCAAGCAAACGCTACTGGCATGAAGACATTATCGAGCCGGAAGTGACCGTCTCCTCGCAAGGCACGATTCGCGTGCCGACGGGGCCAGGCATCGGCTTCGAGCCGCGGCTTGATCTGATTGACAAACTGACTGTGCGAAAAGAACGGTTGGTCTGATCATGACACCTAAACCGACGAATCCAGGTGGAAAGATGCCGCTGCGCTGGGGTGGGGAAGCCGCGCGCATCGCGGTGATTCCTGGCGACGGCATCGGCAAGGAAGTAACGCCTGAGGCGGTTAAGGTGATTCGGGCGGCCACAGCAAAAGCGAAACGGCCTCTAGAATTCGTAGAGCTTGATTGGGGAGCAGATAAGTATCTGAAAGAGGGCGTGACTCTACCCTCGGGTGCTGTTGAGATGCTGCGCGACGAGTTCGACGCCATTCTTTTTGGCGCACTCGGAGACCCGCGGGTTCCTTCCAACCAGCACGCCGCCGACATTCTGCTGGGGCTGCGATTCAAGCTGGACCTTTATGTAAATGCCCGGCCCGTCGAGTTGCTCCAGGACCGCCTGACCCCGCTCCGGGATCGAAAAGAGAAGGACATCCGCTTTATGGTTTTTCGGGAGAATACCGAGGGCCTGTACGTCGGCATGGGCGGGTTCTTTAAAAAGGGAACTGCGGACGAGATTGCTGTCCAGGAAGACGTAAATTCCCGTAAAGGCGTCGAACGCATTATCCGCTACGCCTACGACTACGCCCGCCAGAACGGCTTGAACCGCGTGTGTATGAGCGATAAGTCCAACGCCATGACCTATGCGCACGACCTCTGGCAGCGAGTCTTTAAAGAATTGAAGCAGGAGTATCCCAAGATTGAGTCACGGCACCTTTATATTGATACGCTTGCGATGGAAGTTGTTCGCGACCCGTCACAGTTCGAGGTCATCGTGACCTGCAACCTTTTCGGCGACATTGTGAGCGATCTTGGCGCACAACTGGCCGGCGGGCTGGGGCTTGCGCCCTCGGGCAACATTCACCCCGGACGAACCTCTCTGTTTGAGCCGGTCCATGGCTCCGCGCCGAACATCGCTGGAAAGGGAATCGCCAACCCCTTTGGCTCTGTGCTGGCATCCGCCATGATGCTTGATTTTCTCGACTGGAAACCTGAAGCTCAAGTGTTACGCGAAGGCGTGCGATCCGCATTGAAGGAAAGCTTTGTAACCCCTGACCTCGGCGGAATGAAACAAACAGTTGAAGTCGGTGACTGGCTGGCAAAGTACGCCGAGAAAAGCCTCTAAAACTAAATCGAAAGTAAAAGTTTAAATATTTTCTTGCGTCGAATAGCGCCTCCGGCCTTCTCTCTGCCCGCCCAAGCTCATGAAAGTAATTAGCATCCCGAGCAAAAATCCGCCAACGTGTGCCCAGACGGCAACGCCTCCGGTAGCAGCCATGCCTACAGAGTTGATGCCGGCCATGAATTGCAGCAGAAACCAGACTCCCAAAATGATAAACGCGGGCAGCGGCAGCAGGAAAATAAGTACAAGTGTGAGCACCTGCGCTCGGGGGTAGAGCACGATATAGGCTCCCATCACCCCCGAAATGGCCCCGCTGGCTCCGAGCGCCCGTATGGAGGAGTGATAGTTGAACGCTATATGCAGAAGCCCTGCCCCGATTCCGCAGACGAAATAAAAGAGCAGGTAGCCAAAATGACCGAAGTAATCCTCGACATTGTCTCCGAAGATCCAAAGAAAGAGCATGTTCCCGGCTATGTGCAAGAGACCGGCATGCAAAAACATGCTCGTCACAATGGGTAGAAACGCGGTTTCAAATCCAGTATGGCCGTGGAGGAACGCCGGAATGCGCGCCGGTATGGCGGCGTTGGCCGTCTCGAAGACCTTGTATTGATATGGCGTTAGGGTCAGCTCATAAAGAAACACGATTACGTTGGTCAAAATAAGAAGCGTGTTGACGACGGGATAGGTCCGGCGCGGGTTCAGGTCTTTGAGAGGGATGAACATTCGCTAAGGTGGTTCCGTCCAGTCTCCGGAAGTAACAAGTAAGATGAATTGCTTCGCGTAAAGGCTTCTAAGAACGTTTCTTGAATATCGAAGCTGCCGCCGCGCGTTCCAGTTGCACCGGAGAGTAGCGCGCTCGATTGCGCCGCCCCGCACCCTGTAGCTTGCGAATCTTCTGCAGATTGGCGATCCCGCCCCGCGCCCCCAGAGTCTCACAATTCAATCCGGCCGCAGCGCAGGAGAAGTCCAGTATTCGCTGCATGTCCCACCCTTGCAGGATTCCGTACGAGAAGCCGGCATGAAACAAGTCGCCAGCTCCCGTCGTGTCCGCCACCCGGACCTTATACGACGGAGCATACCAGAAACAGTTGCCGTCCCAAGAGAGGGCGCCGTCCACACCGAGCGTTGCACAAATGGCGCGAAAACCATACTTTCGCTGCAGTTGAGGCAATGCTTTAAGCAGGTCCTGCTCGCCGGCGCTGGCGTCGACCGGAAATTCCTTCGACGTGACGGGGTAATCGACAAACGGCAGAAGCCGCAACAGCCCAGGAGCGACGTGATCCAGGTCGGCAACCACCGGGATCCTCGATGCGCGGGCCCATGACGCGGCGATGCTGGTCGTTGCGGGGTCGTGGCCATCCACATGGAGGAGTCGCGCTGATGTGATCCAGCCTCTCTGTACGAAAGAGGGCGGCACGGTCAGCCGGGGTTCGCGAATCCAGGCGATGGTGCGTTCCCCAGACTTGGTGTCCACCAGGATAAAGGACATTTGGCTCATGCAGCGCGGCACGGCGACCAGATCGGCGTGAACGCCCTCGCGCCGCAGTTCTTTGCGGTGCAGTTCGGCGGCGGAGTCGTCGCCAACGCAACCTACATAATGCGTTCGCAGTCCCCAGCGTTGACAGGCAATCATTGTCGTAGCCACCTGCCCGCCGGGCATGATCTCGGCACTGAGGAGTTCCGCCTTGGATCCGAGAGCGGGGAAGTGCGGGAGGCGGAGAACGGTGTCCGTGGCATTTTCCCCGATGCCCAGAATGTCGAATCGTAGTTTGCGCATGGAGTCGTCGTGCAGAGTAACGGAAGAGGAGAAAAATGCAAAGCAAGTTAAGACGAAACAGCGTCCGATAATGTGATGTGCGGCGAAGTGCTGGTTAACAGAATCCGGCGCATATCATTCTCACGCTTAAAATGCGGGCATGGAGTGCGGCAGCTTGCCGCCGCCTTTCTTTAGAGTTAGCTGGCGAGCGCTATTTCAACGCAACAGGGCATGGTCCGGGTCGTTCTAAATGCGAGAGCGGCAGCAAGCTGCCGCGCTCCATATGCTGCAAATTTTTCGCAAAGCGCCACGTAGACATTGCGCCCTACGAGCGTGTGTGGTAATAAATTTAACTCTGCGTGTGCGTGCGAAACGGACGTACTCTCTGCATCGTTCGGAAAAGCGTCGGCGCGCCGACAGCTCATGCCTGCCAGGGAAACGGAAGCCATCATCTTGAAGACTTTTTCGCTGGGTGAGGCCGATCGCCTGGTGAGTTTTTTCGGCCGCACCTCGGGACGAATGCGGGGTGTCGCTTCCGGCGCGCGACGCATCAAGAACCGCTACGGCTCAACGCTGGAAATTCTGTCGCATGTCCAGCTCTGGTACATCGAGAAGGAAACGCGCGACTTGGTTCGAATCCAGCAGTGTGAGTTGCTGGAATCCTTTCACAAGTCGCAGAGCGACTATCAGCTAAGCACCGGTCTGGCGGTCGTCAGCGAAGTCTCGGAGCAAGTGCTGCCGGAACGTGAAACTGCCGACTCCATGTTCCGCCTGTTGCTGCTTACTGTGCGCGAGATTGAACGCACCGGAGACTGGCAATTGCCGCTGAGCTACTTCGCATTCTGGACTGTGCGGCTCGGGGGCTATCTGCCGCAGTTCGACCGCTGCGCCGCCTCAGGCGAAGCCTTTGAATCTCAGGCGGCCTATCATGCGCCGTGGGAGCCAGGATTGTTTTGCGTGAAGTGCCGCCGAGGGGGAATGAAACCCTTGCATCTGGAAGGGCGAAAATTGGCGGAGCGGTTTGCTGGAGAGAAGCTGGATAAGATGGAGTTCCTTCCGGCGATGAAACAGCCCGCCGCAGAGTTGCGCGAGGCCGCGCTGAATTGGATCGAGCATCACACCGAAAAACAATTGACGACGCGTAGGCTTTTGGAGACGACTTGACAGCTAAAGTAAAACTTGAGAAAAAATCTATCGGGCTCACCTTCCAGGATCTGGTTCTGAAACTCTCTCATTTTTGGGTGAAGCAGGGTTGCATCCTGCAGCAACCTTATGACGTGGAAGTTGGCGCAGGCACGATGCACCCGGAAACTTTTTTGCGCGTGCTCGGCCCTCAGCCGTATCGCGTTGCCTACGTTCAACCCAGCCGTCGGCCCGCCGACGGGCGCTATGGCGAAAACCCCAATCGTCTTTACAAGCACACGCAGTTTCAAGTCATCCTGAAACCATCTCCCTTGGATGTGCAGGACGTCTATCTTCAGAGTCTCGCCGCTATTGGCATCGTTTTGAAGGAGCACGATATCCGCTTTGAAGAAGACAACTGGGAATCGCCGACTCTCGGGGCCTGGGGCATTGGCTGGCAGATTTTGCTCGACGGTCAGGAAATCACCCAGTTCACTTACTTTCAGCAGAGTGGCGGCATAGACCTCGATCCGATCTCCGTCGAACTTACTTACGGCTTGGAGCGCATCTGCGCTTTCCTGCAGGACGTGGAGAGTGTTTACGACATGCAGTGGTCCGCGGATACGAAATACGGCGACATTCGTCTGGCGGAAGAGCAGCAATTCTCCGAATACAGTTTCAATCGTAGCGATTCTATCGCGATTCGCGCCGAATTCGAATCCCATGAAAAGCAGGCCCGGGAGCTCGTCAAGGGTTTTGCCGAGGCGAAAGGGAAGGAGCGCGAGCGCTATCCAATTCTTCCCGCCTACGATCACTGCCTGAAGTGTTCGCACCTTTTTAATTTAATGGACGCGCGCGGCGTTATTTCGACCACGGAGCGCGCCGCGCTCATGGCTCGCGTTCGAACCGTCGCTTGCCAGACGGCTGCCGCCTATCTTGAACAAATTGGCGGTCCGGCGCTGCGCCGCGAGGTGCGCGGATGAGTCCGGCGAAGCAAAAGGTGCTTGAGAAGAAGCTGGATAAGAAAGTGGAAGTATTGCTTGAAGTAGGGAGCGAAGAAATTCCGGCCGGTATGTTACCAAAGGCCGAAGAGGAATTGCGCGCGAATCTTCAAAAACTTCTCGCGGCAGAAAATCTTTCGGACGGCGTGACCGTGGAAACGTTTAGTGCGCCACGGCGGCTCGTCGCCTGGCTGCGCGGCGTTCGTGAAGAACAAGCCGACGTCGTCAACGAGGTAACCGGTCCGCCGAAGAGCGTGGCGTACGATGCTGTCGGCAAGCCGACACGCGCGGCGCTGAGTTTTGCCGAAAAGCAGGGATTGCCGCTCGCCGACATATATACCGTCAAGACGCCCAAAGGCGAGTACCTCGCTGCGAAGCAACTGAAGCGTGGGCGTACGGCGGAGCAAATTCTTCAGGAGATTCTGCCGCGTGTCATTCACGATCTGACCTGGCCGCGCTCGATGACCTGGACCGGCATTGACGGGGCCCGCTTCATCCGGCCGATCCGATGGATCGTCGCCGTGGCCAATGGCAAGCCGCTGAAGTTTTCCTTTGCGGGAGTCAGCGCGAGCGACACCACGATCGGCCATCGCTTTATCGGCAAAGGGCCGCTCCGCGTGAAGGACTTCGCGGATTATGAAAAAAAATTGGCGGCCAATGGAGTGATCGTTCGCCCTTCGAGGCGCCAGGAGAAGATCGCGAAAGAATTGGCGACCTATTCGAAACGCGCCGGGTACCGAGTCCACGAAGATGCGGAACTGCTCAAGCTGGTCACCTACTTGAACGAATGCCCTAGCGTTCTGGAAGGTGATTTCGACCCGGCGTTCTTGTCATTGCCCGATGAAATCCTGATCACCGTCATGCGCGGGCACCAGAAATATTTTGCTGTCGAGAAACGGAGTGGGGAAGTTGCGCCGCATTTTCTGGCGGTCATCAACCTTCCGAAGGATTTAAAAGGGTTGATCCGCGCGGGGCACGAACGAGTCTTGCGGGCGCGCCTTAAGGACGCGCAATTTTTTTGGGAGACCGACCAGAAATGTCGGCTCGCCGACTATTTGCCCAAGCTCGAACGCGTCACGTACGAGTCGCGGCTTGGCAGCTACGGGGACAAAGTCGAACGCGTGCGCGCCATCGCGCGATGGCTCACCGAGCAATGGTTCAGCAGCGGCATCTTGCAGGCTCATGTGGCCGAAGCCGACCGCGCCGCCGAACTCTGCAAATGCGACCTCGCTACGGAGATGGTCCGCGAGTTTACGGAGTTGCAGGGAATCGTCGGCGGGCTCTACGCACGAGCACAGGGCGAACCAGATGACGTGGCCGACGCGATTTACGATCACTACCGGCCGGTGGGCCTCGAAGATCCGATCCCAAGAAACCTGACAGGCTGCGCCGTCGCTCTGGCGGACAAACTGGATTCTATTGTTGGTTGCTTCGCGGTCGGATTGGTGCCGACCGGTTCGAGCGATCCGTATGCGCTGCGCCGGGCGGCGCTCGGCATTGTGAAGATCATTCTGGAAAGGAAGCTACCGGTCTCGTTGTCGCTCGCGATTGGAGCGGCTGCAAAAGCTTTGCATGCGAACCCTCCCAGAAAAGGAGTAACCGCGGCGCAAGAGACACAAGTCCTGGAGTTCCTGCTTGATCGCGCAAAGTTCGTTCTTCGCGAGCGAGAGAAGTTTGGCTACGACGAAGTTAACGCTGTCTTCCGAGTTGGTGCCGAGGATCTGGTGGACGCGCACAAGCGCCTCGTCGCCCTGAAAGCGATTCGCAAGTCCAAGAACTTTGAGCCGCTCGCCGTGTCCTTCAAGCGCATCCGTAATATTCTTGAGAAGGCCAACCTCAAGAAAGAAGAGGCGCACGCCATTCAGCCGGACCTTTTTGAAAGTCCTGCCGAGCGCGATTTGTTTTCAGCCGTTCGCACTGCGGCGGCAAAGGTCCAGGCGGAGAAGCGAGCAGGGAGATACCAAGAAGCTTTGGAAGCGATTGCCGGGTTGCGCAAAGCGGTGGACGACTTCTTCGAACAGGTAATGGTGATGGCGGAGAACGAAGCAGTGCGAAAAAATCGGCTGGCGTTGCTCTCGGAAATCCTGCGCGAGTTCACGACGATCGCGGATTTCTCGGAACTAGGTGGAGAAGAGCGGCGATAGGAGACGATAAAGCTTTACTTTAAGTTTGTAATTCGACTAAGCGTCGGCGTGCCGACAATTAGCTACCAGAATTTCTACTGCTGGGGACAGCGTGCTGTTTAAGAAATCGCCCCAGCAAATTCAAGACGAGGCGAACCGTGAAAAAATGGGTCTATTTTTTTGGCGCAGGTAAAGCGGAAGGGGATGGCGCAAACAAGCCACTGCTCGGCGGCAAGGGCGCAGGTCTGGCGGAGATGAGCCGCATCGGCCTTCCCGTACCCCCCGGCTTCACCATCACCACTGAGGTCTGTACGTACTTCTACGGAAACAAAAAAACGTATCCAAAATCTCTCGAGGCGGAAGTAAAGGGCACCATGGCCAAAGTCGAGAAGATCATGGGTACGAAGTTTGGCGCCAAGTCCGGCATGCCTCTGCTCGTCTCCGTGCGTTCAGGCGCGCGCGATTCCATGCCGGGCATGATGGACACGATTCTGAACCTAGGCCTCAACGACGAAACGGTCTTGACTCTGGAAAAGGCCACGCAGAACGAGCGCTTTGCTTGGGACTGCTACCGCCGCTTTATTCAGATGTATGGCGACGTGGTCATGGGAGTTCAGAAACGCCCGAATGAAGACCACGAGCCATTTGAAGTCGTAATTCACGAGCTCAAGCAGGAACGCCATCACTCGGATATTGAAGATACGAAGTTGGAAGTCAAAGACCTCCAGGAGCTCGTCGTTCGCTTCAAGAAGCTCATCAAGGATCGCGCGGGTGCTGAGTTTCCGCAAGATGCGTGGAAGCAGCTTTGGGGCGCCGTCGGCGCCGTGTTTGGTTCGTGGATGAATGATCGCGCCATTGTCTACCGCCGCAAGTACAACATCCCTTCCGAATGGGGCACCGCCGTCAATGTGCAAGCGATGGTCTACGGCAACACGGGGGACAACTCCGGCTCGGGCGTGGCGTTCACTCGCGATCCGGCCACTGGCGAAAAGGTGTTCTATGGAGAATTTCTTATCAACGCGCAAGGCGAAGATGTCGTCGCCGGCGTGCGCACACCAGAACCCGTAGCACAGCTCAAGAATCACCTCCCGAAGGCATTTCAGGAACTTGAGAAGATCCGGCTAACCCTCGAGAAACACTTTAAGGACGTGCAGGACTTCGAGTTCACCATCCAGGACGGCAAAGTCTTCATGCTGCAAACACGCAGCGGCAAGCGAACCGGCCTAGCTGCGGTCCGCTTTGCCGTGGAGATGGAAAAGGAAAAGCTGATTGATTGGAAGACCGCCATTCGGCGCGTGCCCGCGGATCAGCTGGACCAGGTCCTCGCGCCCATATTCGATCGCAAAGCCGTCGCGGCTGCCAAGGTGATTGCAAAAGGTCTGCCGGCCGGTCCTGGAGCCGCCTCCGGCCGCATGTACTTGAACGCGGAACGTGCCGTCGCAGCCGCCGAGAAGGGCGAGAAGGTTTTGCTCGTCCGCAATGAGACTTCGCCAGAAGACTTGCGCGGCATGATTGCTGCGGAAGGGATTCTCACGGCAAAGGGTGGCGTCAGTTCACACGCCGCGCTCGTTGCCAGGCAGATGGGCAAGGTCTGTGTTTGCGGCGCAGCTGCTCTGCAAATCGATTACGCCGCGAAGACCATGACCGTGGATGGTACGACCTACAAGGAAGGCGACTATCTCTCCATCAATGGCACGGCAGGGGAGGTTTACCCAGGCCAAATCCCGACAGCCGCTTCCGAAATTGTTCAAGTGTTGATTGAGAAGTCTCTCGATGGGGGCAAAAGCCAGACCTATCAGAACTACAAGAAGCTCATGGATTGGTGTGCCAAAGCCACCCGCATGTCCGTGCGCACCAATGCCGACACGCCCGAACAGACAGCCCATGCCGTTGCGTTTGGCGCGCAGGGCATCGGCCTCTGCCGCACGGAGCACATGTTCTTTGAAGGTGATCGCATTGACGCCATGCGCGAAATGATTCTGGCGGACACGCTCGAACATCGAAAAGCAGCGCTAGCCAAAATCCTGCCATATCAAAGGCAAGACTTCGCCGGCATCTTCAAGGAATTGAAGGGTATGCCAGCCACCATTCGCTTCCTCGACCCGCCGCTGCATGAATTTCTGCCGCACGAAGGTGCTGAGCAAGGTGAGCTTGCCAGGAAGATGGGAGTGCCCGCGGACAAAATCAAGCAACGCGTTCGGGAACTCCACGAATTCAACCCAATGCTAGGATTCCGCGGCTGCCGCCTGGGCATCGTGTATCCGGAAATCTCCGAAATGCAGTCTCGCGCGGTGTTTGAGGCTGCGGCGGATGTTCAGAAATCGGGGATTAAAGTAAATCCTGAGATCATGATTCCGCTGGTCGGCTTCAAGAAAGAGCTCGACCTGCAAGTCGAGGTCGTGCATCGCATTGCCGCCGAAGTGATGAAAGAGAAAGGAGTAAAGCTGAGCTATCTCGTCGGCACAATGATTGAAGTGCCGCGCGGAGCTCTCACCGCTGACGAAATCGCACTGACGGCGGAGTTCTTCAGCTTTGGCACCAACGACCTGACCCAGACTTGTCTTGGGATGAGTCGCGACGATTCGGGTTCCTTCCTTGGCCCGTACCAGGAATTGGAAATCGTCAAGAAGAACCCGTTTGCGACGATTGATCAGTCGGGAGTCGGCCAACTCATCCAAACTGCTGTGGAGAAAGGGAACAAAACGCGTCCGGGAATCAAGCTGGGTATTTGCGGTGAACACGGCGGCGATCCGGACAGCGTCAAATTCTGCCATCGGACCGGGTTGACGTATGTGAGTTGCTCTCCCTTCCGCGTTCCCGTCGCACGTTTGGCTGCGGCGCAGGCAGCGGTGGAAGAAGAGTCTCAAAAGACGTCGAAACGTAAGTAGGCCTGGAAGACAGCTGCCTGCCTCTAGTAAGACTTTAAGAGGGTTAGGCGGAAGAACTGGGATTGTATTAAGCCAGTCGGCTAAATTCAGGTATTGCTTTAGATATACAGGAGAAGCCGCCGACGTGCAGGATCTCAAGTGTTTCCTGCGTGTTCGGTGGCTTCTTTGTTTTTCTAGGTGGGCATCTTAAAGAAAAAATAGAGTCCGATAAAGAAGAAGGTGATGTCGGTGGACCATGCAGCCAGAAACGGTGGCAACTGGCCGACGCCACCCATGGCTTCCAGTAGACGGGCCGCCATCCAGTAGACAATGCCGATGGCAACGCCTATGGCCACTCCCCCGACGGCCCCGCGGGTGCCCACCAGCAGGCTGAACGGGATTGCCAATAGCATGATGACCGGGGCAATCAAGGGGAAAGCCAGTTTGACGTGCCACTGGACGGTCAGGTTGGCGACATCGAATCCCGCTTCGTGCAGGCCTTCGATATAGCGGCGAAGGGCGGCAAGATTCATTTGAGAGGCTTGACGGACCTCGCGGTTGAAATAGCTGGGAGGCTCTGAAAGCTCCGGCAGAGAAGTTGCCAGAAAACGATCATAGCGGGTGATGGCTCCGTCGGCGAAATCGCGCACCCAGCCACCCTCGAGGACCCACAAATTCTGGCTTTGGGACCAAGTGGCGCGGGTTGCGAAGATGCGGCGGCGCATCTGGAAGGTAATCGGATCGATTTCGACGACGCTGAGGCCGCCGAAGAGGCTTTGAGCCGGGTCGAAGAGGTCGTAATTGTATATTTTATAGTTTTCCCCAAAGATCCAGCGCTGCGGACGGGCGTAGGTTTGGGCTGGACGCCCTTTGATAACGTTGCGCAAGGCGTCCTGACGCTGATTCGCATAAGGCAAATACGTCTCGTCCAGAAGGATCATCGCGCTGGCCAAGGTAAGCCCGGCAATGAGAAGTGGCAGAGACAGACGGTAAAGGCTGATTCCGCTAGCTTTACAGGCCACGACCTCATTGTTCTTGCTCATCACTCCGAGCGTAACCAGAACAGCCACAAGGGCCCCAAGGGGAGCCAGGTTATAGACGAGGAAGGGCGTTAGGTAACGGAAGTAATCCACGACGATGAGGAAAGGGACGCGGTGCCGAGCGATGTCGTCGAGGAGCTCGAAAAAGGTGAAGGCCTCGAAAAGGAAAATAAACGCGGCCATAAGAATCGTGAAATGAAAAAAGAAGCGGCGGAGGATATAGAGATCCATCAGGCGGGGGAAGCTGCCGCTGGATGGCACGGTTTGCGCACTGCCATTGCCGTTGTTGGTCTCCGCGCCATTGGGCACCACGGACGCAGCCGCAGCGGCGCGGGCACGGGCCTTTCTGCGGCGTAAGAGCCTGGCCCAGGTACGAAAGCGGGCTGTGGGGTTGAGCCAGAGGCTCTCGCCCCGAAACTGCTCCATTCTGGGCAGTAGGGTCGCACCAAGAATGGCGAGCAGGATGTTTGCGCCCCAGATACCGCCCGCCGGGGAGAGCGTACCTTGGCGAGCCATGCCGGTTCCGATAACCGTAAGAAGATAATAGGAAGCAATGATGATGACAGCGAGGAGCGAGCCGGCCGCCCTCCCGCCGCGACGTGGTTGCGTGCCCAATGGCACGGCGACGAGTGCGAAGACCAGGCAGGCGACGGGGAACGCAAGCCGGTGATGTAGTTCAACTCGTGCCTCACGCCAACTAGCGCCCTTGGCGGAGAGGAGGTCGCGAAAGGATCGTTCGGAATTGCTTAGCTCCCTGGGCTCGGAGGGTACCAGCCCGTTTACCTCAATCGGCCAATCGCTCTGCCCAAAAGCGGTTACGGAATAGTGGTCGGGATCCTCGCGGGAGAACTCGTGTGTAGTTCCACCTCGCAGGTGAAGCTCCAGCTTGCCCTCTTTGGGTTCGGCAATTACAATCGCATTCTCCGCCAGGGTGAGTTGCGAGCCGTTCTCTCCACCGGCTTCCGCGAGAAATACGCCGTGCCATTGGGTACCGCTGGCAGAAACGTCGTTGACGTAGAGGACCAGTTTAGGGAAACGCTCGTCAAAGACGCGGGGTTGGACTGCAAAAGAGACTTGGGAGGTGAGAAGGTCGGTTTCCAGAGTGCGGTATTTGTGGACTGCCAGAGGGCCGAGCCACAGGGTCATGCAAAGGGTGAGTGCGGCACCGGCGAGGGCAAGTACTCCCACGGGAAGGAGGATACGACGGCGGCCGATGCCCAGGGCGGTGAGGGCGATAATTTCACTGTCAGCGGACATGCGGCCGAGACCAAGGAGAACGCCAATCAGGACGGCCATGGGAAGGGTAAAAGTGAGCACGCCGGGGAAAATGCAAAGGAAAAGATCGACGATCTGGCTGCCAGAACCGGTGTGCCGGACAAACAACTCCATCAGGCGCACAAGCTGGGGAACGAAGAAAACGAACGTGAAAACGGCAAGTCCGAGGAGTGCGTGACGAAAAACTTCACGAACTATATAGCGATCGAGGATGCGCATGGCGCGAACGGTGAGTGTAACACGGCCTCGCGGCGGCTACAGGAAAGAGGACAGCGATGAACCGCGTGCACGTGGTGATGCTGTGGCACATGCACCAGCCGCAGTACCGCGATCCGGAGACAGAGCGGTACGTGCTGCCCTGGACGCGGCTTCACGCTCTCAAGGACTATTGGGGAATGGTGGCGATGCTCAAGGAGTTTCCAGAATTTCATGCCACCTTCAACGTGGTGCCTTCTCTGGGAATGCAGCTTGAAGAGTATGCCAGCGGGAATTTTAACGAGCCGTGGTTCGACCTGGCTTTCAAGCCAGCGGACAAACTGACGCGGGAAGACAAAGCGGAGATTCTGGCGCGGGCGTTCCAGGTAAATTACGATCGACTGATATCACGCTGGCCGCGGTTTGTGGAGCTGTATGAATGGGCGCAGCCGGCAGGGGGCGCGCAGGCGCAGGTGTCATTCACTGAGAGGGACTGGCGGGACGTGCAGCTTCTGTCGCAGTTGGCATGGATGGAAGAAACGTGGTTTGAAAAAGATACCGTCGTGAGCCGGCTGGCAAACAAGGGCAAAGAGTTCACCGAGAAAGATAAGGCGGCGCTGAAAGCAAAGCAGTTGGAGCTGCTTGGATTGGTTTTGCCGGAATACCGCAAAGTAGCAGAGACAGGGCAAATTGAGCTGAGCACTACGCCGTTTTATCATCCCATTCTTCCGTTGATTTGCGATTCCGATGTTGCGCGCGTGGCTAATCCCGCCACCCCGCTCCCGCGGCGGGCTTACCGACATCCGGAAGATGCGCGCGAACAGTTGCAGCGCGCGCGCGCCTATCATGAACGGGTTTTCGGAACAAAGCCGATGGGAGTTTGGCCATCGGAGGGATCGGTTTCCGATCAAGCCATGACCATTGCCGCCGAAGAAGGTTTTCAGTGGTTTGGCACGGATGAAGGTGTCCTCGGAAGAACTCTGAACGCAGGTTTCTTTCGCGATTCGCGAGGGCTGCCAGCGAATGCCGAACGGTTGTACAAACCATTGAGGGTGCAACTGGGCGGAAAGTCCATTACAGGGCTCTTCCGCGATCACCATCTTTCGGATTTGATCGGGTTCGTCTATAGCCGCATGAATGGTAAAGACGCCGCGGCGGATCTGCATGGCAGATTACGCGATATCGGTGAGCGCGTGCAGACCGGACAGCCGCTAACGGTTTGTTTATTCCTGGACGGGGAAAACGCATGGGAATATTACCCAGGAAATGGGCGTGAATTTCTTCGGGAATTCTACGGGCGAATTCAGGCGGACCAGGATTTTCGCGCGCTAACGGCCAGCGAGGCGATTGCCGCCGCCGGAGATGTGCCCACCAATGCCGGGATTTTTCCAGCTTCGTGGATTAACGCAAATTTCGACGTGTGGATCGGGCATGGAGAAGACGTGGCGGCGTGGGAGTTGCTCTGGGATGCACGCGAAGCCTATAGCTTGGCTTTGCAGGCCCGAAAGAAAGGCGTGGAAGGCGCCCCGGCCGAAACGGCCCTGAAACTGGCGCTGGAATCGTTGCTGGCTGCCGAAGGAAGCGACTGGTGCTGGTGGTTTGGGCCGGAACACAGCACCGCGAACGATGCCGAGTTCGACGCCCTTTATCGCAAGCACTTGACGGCGGTTTACCTGGCGTTGGGGCAGATGGCTCCTCAGGAACTGGCGAAGCCCATCAAACGAAAGCCGGAGCACGCTTTGCAGCTTGCGCCAACGAGCCTTCTGAAGATTGCAGTGGATGGGAGAGATACGTCGTACTTCGAGTGGCTGGGAGCAGGGCTTTACTCTCCTGAGCGACGCGGCGGGGCGATGCACGGGCGGACCTTCTTTCTGCACGAGCTGCGTTATGGATTTGAGGAGGACCGGTTTTGCGTGCGAGTGGATCCGTTTCTTGATCTGCTCGGAGAACTGGAGGATTCGGATTTTCGAGTCACGATTGGCGCGGCCGAGGAAATCACGATTGTCATCAAGCTGGAGCGCGGGCGCATGAAAGAGTTCGCGGTGGAAAAAGGCTGCGTGTGCCTGCTCAACCCGAAGACCGTTGCGGACGCTTCGTTTGACCGGATACTGGAAGTCGCCATCCGGCGCAGTGAGATGAACCTGAAGGGGCAAACAAAGCTAAGGATTGGCGTGGCGCTTTGGCATGGCGGATTGCCAGTAGATGTGTTGCCTGCCGAGGGATTTTTGGACGTCAACCTGGGCGAAGAAAATTCGGCGTGGGCCTTGGAAGGCAGTAGTTAAACACCTGGAAGTTGCCGCCGGGGGCTGAATCGCGCCAACTCCAAAACGCAAAAACTGATGTCTTAAAAGATGCTGGCCCCACCTTCTCCTTGACAGTCTAGGAGACCAGGGGTACATTCCTAGTTCGTCTAGGGAAGGGCCCCTTTGGACAAACAACTCGAACTTCTGCAGGGCACTCTTGACATGCTGATCCTGAAGGCCACTTCACTCGGGCCTTTGCATGGCTACGGCATTCTTCTTCGCATTCAACAAATCTCAAAGGACCGTCTTGAAATTCAGCAAGGGTCACTCTATCCGGCCCTATACCGGCTTGAGCATCAGGGTTGGATCACCAGCGAATGGGGCGAATCGGAAAACAAACGCAAAGCGAAGTATTACCGTCTGACGGCGGCAGGGAAACGGCGGCTGCAAAGCGAAACGGATAACTGGAATCGCATGGCGGAGGTCATCGCAGGAATTCTGGGTGCCAAGCCGGAGGAAGTGTGATGTTTTGGAGGCGGCTCCGCTCGTGGTTGGATGCAACTCTCCGCCGTAATCGGATGGAACGTGAGATGGACGCCGAACTTCGCTTCCATTTGGAAGCCTATTCAGTAGATTTGATTCGGCGGGGAGTGACGAGCGAAGAGGCGCATCGGCGCGCGCGACTGGAGTTCGGGGCAATGGCTCGGGCCAAAGAAGAGTGCCGTGAAGCGCGCGGCAACTCGCGCTGGGAAGTGTGCGAAGCCTGAACGATGTGATCAGCCGATCCACGGCGAGCCGACGTTTCAGCCTCGCCCTGTTGGGATCTTTCGCCGCCCTGGCGCTCCTACTGGCAGCCATTGGTGTCTATGGCGTGCTGGCGTTCTCTGTGGCACGGCGAACGCATGAAATTGGTGTTCGCATAGCTTTGGGGGCGCGGCGCGGGCATGTGATTCGGGTGGTATTGGGGCAGGGAATTCGCGTAATTGGACGGGGGTATTGCCCTCGGAGTTGTAGGGGCGCTTGGCCTGACGCATTTTCTCCGGAATCTCCTTTATGAAATTCGCCTGACCGATCCGCCTACGTTTCTTCTTGTGCCCTTGCTCCTTGGCCGTGTGGCCCTGGCGGCATCCTACATCCCGGCGCGCCGCGCAACGCGCGTTGATCCTATCGTCGCGCTGCGGCACGAATGAAGATTTTGGCTGCAGTGTGTTCTTGGTCATTTCGGAGGAAGCGTGACTTCACTGGCAGTTGCGCGGGTAATGGCCAGCTTGCTGTACTGCTGTACAAGGTGTCTTCGAACGATTTCGTGACACTGACCGGAGTGGGAGTGCTTTTGACGGCGGTGGCTTTCTTGGCTATTTATTTTCCGGCGCGGCGGGCCATGTTGGTTGGTCCAATGGAAGCGTTGCGATACGAGTAAGATTTAGAAATAGGAGAACAAGAAATGAGGACAGACTAGAGTGTCTGCCCAACTAAAACAGCTTGACGGCTAGGTCCTGCGGGTGGTCGCCAACTGGAATCATGGTAAGAAGGCTGTTCGTGCGCGTTCGGATCACGGCAATATCCGCAGAAGCCTGATTCACTACGATCAGCAGACTTTCATTGGGGTCGGTGCGCATCACGCCGGGGAACTGGCCGGCTTGGATTGGGAACTCTTTGCCCGTGCCGGGTTCGCGGAGAATGGTGCGGTTTACGATGTCCACCGGGATGATGTGGTTGGCGGCCCTGTCGGAAACGTAGAGTTCGCTGGCATCGCTGAGGAGCAGGCCGCGCGTAGGAGCTGAACCGAGAACCATGTAGTCGCCGACTTCGTGAGTCCATGTGTTAATGGCCTGAAGGCCGTGGGCTTCCGGGGAGATGACATAGAGCTCGCCGCCGTCGGGCTTGAGAAGCATGTCAGAGGGAGTGCCGTCGAGTTCGAGATTCGTTATGAGGAGTCTGCGGCGAAGATCAACAACCGAGAGACGATGCTCGGTGAGGCTGAGGACGAAGGCTACGCTGCTGTCGGGGAGAACGGCTACTTTTTCGGGTTGCTTAACGATGCTGATAGTGCTTTTGAGCATCAATGTGGCCGCGTCGTGAATCCCCAGCGTGGCGTCCCAGTGATTCAAGACCAACACGTTTTTGCCGTCGGGCGTAACCTGAGCCAGGACGGGTTCTGCGCCGGTGCGGGTGCGGGCCAGCACACTGTGCGTTTGGCAATCGATGGCGAGCAGCGTGTCGGAGCCTGAGGATGTCGTATAGAGGCGGCCCCCGTCCGGAGAAAAATCGATCGCGTAGGGAAGCGGGCCCACGGGGATGCGGGCTGTGACCTGGTTAATGCGGGCGTTAATGACCCACACATAGCCGCCCTTGGAGCTTACGCCCCAGATTTCCGCGCGCTTAGGATGCTCGCGCATGCCAGAAAGGCCTGGACCGACGGAAACGCGCGCGACGGCTGCCAGTTTCACCAGGTCGACTACGGTTACGCCCCCGTCGGCGGTTGATACGTAGGCATTCAGGCGCAAGTCCGGGCGCAAGAATGAGGGCCGGTGCTCGCGAGCAATCACGACGATTCCAAAAATGCAGAGAATCGCGGTCAGGAAATGGACGCGGAGATTGCGGCGGCGGATCACGAGATGCGACTCACGAGGTGCGGCTCAATTCACTTCGCGGTGCAGGACCGCTGCGATTTGGCGGACTTCTTCAACCAATTCGCCGAATTCCTCTGGCAAGATCGATTGCATGCCATCGGACAGCGCTTTGTCCGGCTCGTGGTGCACTTCGACAAGCAATCCGTCCGCGCCTACGGCTATGGCAGCGCGCGAAAGCGGTAGGACTTTGTGCCGTTTGCCGGTGCCGTGCGACGGATCAACCAGAATCGGCAGGTGGCTACGCTTCTTTACGGCGGGCACTACAGCGAGGTCTAGCGTATTACGCGAAAAATCAGAAAAAGTTCGCACGCCGCGTTCGCAGAGCATCACCTTGTAGTTGCCTTCGGAGAGGACGTACTCGGCGGCCATGAGGAATTCGTCGAGCGTTGCGGACATGCCGCGTTTCAGCAGGACCGGTTTTTTGGCGCGGCCGGCGCGTTTCAGGAGCGAGAAATTCTGCATGTTCCGGGCACCGATTTGGATCACGTCGGCGTATTCCTCGACGAGGTCGAGGCTCTCGTTGTCGATAGCCTCGGTGATGATGCCGAAGCCGTAGGTTTTGCGGACGTTGGCTAGAATCTTCAGTCCAGGTTCACCCAGGCCCTGGAAACTGTAGGGCGAGGTGCGCGGCTTGTAAGCACCACCGCGAAACAGGCGGACACCGGAACCCTTTAGGCGTTCGGCGATCGCAAAGCACTGCTCTTCCGTTTCTACGGCGCAAGGGCCCGCAACCATTGCAACCTTTTTGCCCCCGACAAGCACTTCTCCGCCTGGAATCGGAATCCGCAGAATGCTGTCTTCTTCTTTCGTGTCGCGGCTGACCAATTTGTATGGCTTGCTGACAGGAATGCACTCAATCACACCCGGGAGCGATTCGAGAACGCCGAGGTCAACGGCGCCTTTGTTTCCGGTGATGCCGATGGCCGTGCGAACCGTGCCGGGGATGGGATGGGCTTTGAGTCCGAGGCTCTCGATTCGCTGGCAAACGCCACGAATTTGTTCTTCGGTGGCGTGAGACTGCATGACGACCAGCATCAGCGGGGCTCCTGTGGTTTAGACAAGAGGCTAGTCTACGGCATGGCGACGCAGCGCCGCAAATGAGAGGAGCATATGCCGGCAGGGTTTTTGCGCGCTGTAATCCCCGAAAGCGGGAGAGGGGCTCCCACATCCCGTGTTTTCGCTGCTGCTGGGGGCGCATTTGGCGCGTGTGGTAGAATAGGTGGTTTAAGGATAGGTTGATTTTCCACATGGGAATGCCTGAACAGCCACTCACACACGTCTCGGAATTCGATCCTGAAGACGAGTATCGCCCGGAACCTGAGCCTGAACCGCTGCCTCCGACCTGGATGGACGGAAGCATGCGCATCGGCATCCACACGTCCACTGCGGGAAGTTACCTGAACGCACTCGAATCTGCGCGCAGGCTGGGTTGCAACGCACTGCAGATCTTCTCGGCCAGTCCCCGAATGTGGCAGGGAGGTCCCGCGCGCGTTCCGGAAGTGGATGGCGCGGCTTTTCGCGCGCGCCGCGCGGAGCTTGGTCTGGGACCGCTGGTCATTCACGCGAACTATCTCATCAACCTTGCGGCTTCGCAGGCTATGCTGCAGACTCGTTCGATCCAGGCATTCCATGACGAAGTGGTGCGCGCGCTGGATCTTGGCGCGGATTTTTTGGTGGTACATCCAGGATCGCGGGGCGACGCCCGGGTCGAGCAAGCAGTGGCCACCGTCATCGAATCCGTAAAGCAAAGCTCAAAACGGGATTACCTCGGCAATCTGCGCATCTTGATTGAGAACACAGCCGGGATGGGCACTGCCGTTGGCTGGAGGCTGGAAGAGCTGGCGGAAATCCTATTTGGTCTGAAAGATGTTCCCGTGGCGGCGTGTCTCGACACCGCACATCTATTCGCCGCAGGTTACGACATTAAAAGCGAAGCCGGACTGACGTCTACATTGGACATGGTGGAGAACACCATTGGCCTCGAACACGTCCCGGTTTTCCACGTCAATGACTCGAAAATTCCGTTGGGCGGGCGTGTGGACCGGCACGCCAACGTCGGCGAAGGCAAAATCGGCGCGGAAGCATTCCAACGAATTTTGACGCATCCGCGGCTTGGCACTATCCCTCCGGAAGGGCTCGTTGGGCGGGCATTCATTCTGGAAACGCCGATTGACCAGCCGGGCGACGATCGCCGGAACGTTGCCAAGGTTTGGGAACTCGCGGGCCTGGCCGCGCAAGCGCCACCGGCGGAAAAAGGTTTTTCAATGCTCACCCCGGCCATCAAAAGAATTCAGGAGAAGACAGCCTCCGAAGCCAGGAGAGTGGAGCGCGCCAAAAACAAGCTGGAAACGTCAGCGGATGCAGGATCGTCGGGAAAGGAAAAAGCTCACAAGCCCGCCGCTCAGAAAACGCAGCCGGCAGGGAAGTCCAGGAAATCGCGCAAGAGGGGATAGCGAGGCGTGGCGGAATACAAACCACAGGAAATCGAAGCAAAGTGGCAACAGCGCTGGGCCGAAGCCCGCGTCTTCGAAACAGAAGCAGACCCTTCCAAACCGAAATACTACGTCCTGGAAATGCTGCCGTATCCGAGCGGCACCATGCACATGGGCCACATGCGCAACTACGCCATTGGCGATGTCGTTGCGCGCGTGAAGCGCATGCGTGGCTTCAACGTGTTGCACCCCATGGGATGGGACGCCTTCGGCTTGCCTGCGGAAAACGCGGCGATCAAGAACAACACGCATCCCCGCGTTTGGACCAACAATAATATCGCCGAATTCCAGAAGACATTACGGCGCTTTGGTTTCAGCTACGACTGGCGCCGCGAAATCTCCACCTGCGAGCCCGAATACTATCGCTGGAATCAGTGGTTCTTTCTCCGGATGCTGGAAAAGGGGCTGGCTTACCGCAAGAAGAGCCGAGTGAATTGGTGTCCCAAATGTTGCACGGTGCTTGCCAACGAACAGGTTGTGAACGGTGGCTACTGTTGGCGCCACGAAGACACCCTGGTGGAAACGCGCGAGCTCGAACAATGGTTCCTCAAAACCACCGCCTATTCCGACCAGCTTGTGGATGAGCTCAAGGAATTGGAAGGCAGTTGGCCCGAGCGCGTCATCGCCATGCAGCGGAATTGGATTGGCAGGTCGCAGGGCGCGCGCGTGAAGTTCAACGTTTGCGATGTGGCTGGCGTTCCGCCTATCGAGATTTTCACCACGCGCATTGACACGATTTATGGCGCAACCGCCATCATCCTTGCACCTACTCACCCGCTTGTCGCAAAGCTCCTGGAAGGATCTTCCATTCGCAGTGGAGCGGAAGCGCAACTTGCCCAGATGCGTCAGACCTCCGTCAAAACAGAAGATCTGGCGACCGCCGAAAAAGTGGGCGTCTTTACTGGGCGCCACGCTTTGAATCCTTTCAGCGGCGAACGAATTCCCATTTGGGTCGGCAATTTTGTCCTGATGGAATATGGCACGGGCGCAATCATGGCCGTTCCAGCGCATGACGCGCGCGACTTCGAGTTTTGCCAGAAATACCACCTTCCGATTCGCGTAGTCGTGCAGCCTGTGAATGGGACTCCTCTCGACGAAAAATCCCTGAAGGAGTCTTTCGGCGATTACGGCGTTTCGTTTCATTCGGGGATTTTCAGCGGTCTCCCCTCGGAAGAAGCCATCCAGAAAATGGTCGCCTTCGCCGAGCAAGGAGGCTTTGGCCGCGGCGAAATCGTCTTTCGCCTCAGAGACTGGGGAATTTCTCGCCAGCGGTATTGGGGCACGCCAATTCCCGTAGTTTATTGCCCGGAGCATGGCATGCAGCCCGTGCCGGATAGCGATCTACCCGTGCTGCTGCCGCCGAATCCGAAGCTCACAGGTGAAGGCGAATCACCACTCGCCTCGACTCCAGAATTTGTGAACACAACCTGCCCAAAGTGCGGCGGCCCGGCGCGGCGCGAGACCGACACCATGGACACGTTTGTCGACTCCTCCTGGTATTTCTATCGCTACTGCGACCCGCACAACGACAAAGTGCCTTTCGACCGTGCCAAGGTGTCTTACTGGTTTCCGATTGACCAGTACATTGGCGGAATCACACATGCGATCCTCCACCTTCTCTATTCGCGCTTCTGGTGCAAGGTCATGCGCGACCTCGGGCTCGTCACGCACAACGAACCCATCGCTCGTCTGTTCACGCAAGGGATGGTGCAAAAGGGCGGCGTGGCTATGTCCAAATCACGCGGGAACGTGGTCGGCGCGATAGAGATGGCGGAAAAATATGGCGCGGACACGGGGCGCATCTATACGCTTTTTGCCGCGCCCCCTGAAAAAGACCTGGAGTGGAGCGAAGAAAGTATCGAAGGCTCCTGGCGCTTCCTGAACCGCGTCTTTCGGCTGGTCGACAAGCACGCCCCTGCGATCCGCGACGCCAAGAACTGGAATTTCGACGCCGCGAGTATGAACGACAAGGAACGCGATCTTATCCGGCTCACCTATCAAACGATGCTGAGGGTTACGCAGGATTTCGAGAAGCGCTGGCATTTCAATTCGGCGATTGCCCAGGTCATGGAACTGACCAACGAGATCTATCTGGCCGAGCCGCTGGAAAATGGCGTCCGCCCCGAGATTCGCAAAGAGGTGCTGCAAATTTTGACGCTGCTACTGGCGCCGATGACGCCCCACATCGCCGAAGAAATGTGGGAGATGCTCGGCAACAAAGATGGTCTCTGGAAGGCTTCCTGGCCCGTGCTAGCCGAGCAACAGCTGGAGATGGCAAAAGACGACGAAATTGACATGCCTGTGCAAGTTAACGGGCGCGTCCGCGCCACTATCCAAGTTGCAGCAGGGCTTGGCGAATCCGAGGTGGTAGCCAAAGCCAAGGCCGATCCCGGAGTAGTTCGCCACATCGAGGGCAAGCAAATAGTGAAAGTCATCTTCGTGCCGAACAAGCTCCTGAACCTGGTGGTGAAGTGAGCGCCGACGACTTTCATGCAGGGGCGCCGCATTGCAGCGTCCCTATAACCGAGGTCGTTGCGCCTTAACTGTATTGGCAAACCTTTAGGTTCGCCATGTGGAATCACTAAATGCGGAGGGAAAATGGCAACGGGAGCAACCATGAAACCAAATCAACCAAAGCCAAAATCCGAGCTTGGCGGCGTGGTGGTTCTGGATTTCGGTGGCCAATACACACAGCTCATCGCCCGCCGCATCCGCGAACAACAAGTCTTCTCCGCCATTTTGCCCTGTACCGCGTCGATCGAAGAAATCCGCAAGTTTGAACCTGCTGGCCTCGTGCTTTCGGGTGGCCCCAGTTCTGTCTACGATATTGACGCTCCCAAATGCGACTCAGGCATTCTGGCCCTGCGCATACCCGTTCTGGGAATTTGCTACGGCATGCAGTGGATTACGCACGCACTGGGCGGCAAGGTGGAAAAGGCCGAGCGCCGGGAGTACGGTCGGGCGCATCTGAAAGTGAGTCGCGGCCCCGGTTCCCCTGAATCAGCCTTGTTTGCAGGCGTGCCGGAATCCTTGCGCATCTGGAACAGCCACGGCGACCATGTCCGCGAGGTCCCCACCGGCTTCCACGCCACCGGGCATACGGACAACGCCATCGCCGCACTCGAAGATCCCCAGCGCAAGATCTATGCCGTGCAATTTCACGTCGAAGTGAACCATACGGAATGCGGGACGGACTTGCTGCGCAATTTTCTTTTCCGCGTCTGCAGCGCGGAAAGGAAGTGGAGCGGCGCAGCCTTCATCGAGGAAACGACCGGAGCCATTCGAACGAAGGTCGGCCACAACCGTGCCATTTGCGCCCTGAGCGGGGGCGTGGATTCCACCGTCGCCGCGGTCCTGGTTCATCGCGCCTTGGGCGACCGCCTGACCAACATCTTTGTGAACACCGGAATGCTTCGCAAAAATGAGTTTGCAGACACGCTGGAAATGCTGCGCGACCGCCTGGGTCTTCGCGTAATCGGGGTGGACGCCTCCGACCGCTTCCTCAACAAACTGGTTGGTGTCACGGACCCCGAGCAAAAGCGCAAGATCATCGGCAGGGAATTCATCGCCGTCTTCGCCGAGGAGGCTCAGAAACTCCAGACGGGCGAAGCCCAAGGCGAAATCGCCTGGCTGGTACAGGGAACGCTCTATCCCGACGTAATTGAATCCGTCTCCGTGAAGGGCCCTTCCGCCACCATCAAGACCCACCACAATGTCGGCGGCCTACCCGAAAACATGCCTTTTGCCTTGATTGAGCCCCTCCGCGACCTTTTCAAGGACGAAGTTCGCCGAATTGGCCGCGACCTGGGGCTACCGGACGAGATTCTTTTGAAACATCCGTTTCCGGGCCCTGGATTAGCCGTTCGGCTCCTTGGCGAGATCACCCGCGAACACTTGCTTACCCTACAGGAAGCAGACGCCATTGTTGTCGAGGAAATCCGCCGCGCCGGGCTCTACAGCAAAGTCTGGCAAGCCTTCGCTGTGTTACTTCCAGTTCGCAGCGTCGGTGTTATGGGCGATTATCGTACCTACGGCCTCACAGTAGCCGTCCGCGTCGTCGAATCCGACGATGCCATGACCGCCGATTGGGTGCGTTTGCCCGGAGAAGTGCTCGAATGCATCTCGACACGAATCGTCAACGAGGTGCGTGGCGTCACCCGCGTGGTCTACGACATCAGTTCGAAACCACCAAGCACCATCGAGTGGGAATGAATTGGTGGAGTGAGCGTCCCGAGGAAGAGGGAACTGCTGGAAGGTGCGGCGGGAAAGAGAAATCGGGAAAGAGAAATCGTGTTCCAGAATGAAACACAAAAAGATCAAGGCCGCGCAGGGACGCGACGCGGCCTCCTTATCGGCCCTTATTCAACAGCATGCTCTGTAGAAATCGTCGCAGACCTACCGGTTCGCCATCTTCTGCGCCATGTACAGAATGAGCTTGCGGTCTCCTTCTTCCACTTTGCTCAACAGGCGGCGAAGCTTGTTGAGAAAGCGTGCATCTTTTCCGACGCTGCCCCATGCGATGTCATCCGACGACTTTCGCTTGGGAAGATTCGGCAACTGCGGCGGTTCCTCACCGTCATAAAAGAGTTGATAGAGTGGGCATTCGAGAGCGCGCGCAAGTTTTTCCAACGTTTCAATCGCCGGTACTGTATGGCCATTTTCAACGCGGGAAATATAACAACGAAGCAACCCTGTACGCTTTTCGATGTCGCCCTGGGAGAGTTTCTTTTCCTCGCGGAGTGCGCGAAGACGGTCACCTATAATCATGGCGGCATTATTCCATGTAGATACGGGCAGAGCAAGCAGAAACTTGGCGCCCGGCAATTGAAACACTTGATGCAAGCTACGGAAAACACTGTAGATTAGACGTAACCGGAATGACATGGCACGCGTCCCAAAAGTAGAGCCCCTGGGGTCTCCCGCCGGACAGGCGGGGGGCAAAGCTGCTGCTGCGAAAGCGGCAGGCGGTTTGGACGACCGGGAGTTGGTCCGGCGGGCCCAAGCCGAAGACCAGGAGGCTTTCGAGGAGCTTATTCGGCGGCATCAGCACCGCGTCTTTGCAGTGGCCGGCGGCATCTTACGGCGAAGGGAAGACGTGGAAGATATCGCCCAGCAGGTTTTTGTTAAAGCCTATTTTTCGCTGAAGCGTTTCGATCAGCGCGCTGCTTTCAGCACCTGGCTGTACAAGATTACGGTCAACGAGTGCTGGGACATGTTGCGCAAAAAGAAAGTTCGGCCGCTGGTTTATGAGTCCGACTTGAGCGAAGAGCAGGCCCGGCAAATGACTGCCGTGGAAGAAAAAGGCGGGGGCGGGCCGGACATCAGCGACCGCCTGGAAGCCAGGCAGCGCGTCGAGAACCTCTTGGAAGACCTCGACGAGCGGGATCGCCTGATGCTGATTTTGAAGGAAGTGGAAGGTTTTGCGGTGGAAGAGATCGCGCAGATCATGGACCTCAACGCGAACACGGTGAAAGTTCGCCTGTTCCGCGCGCGCCGCAGGATCATCCATAAGGTGCGCAAGCGCGGCGAATAGGCCATGCGAGCCTTGATTTTGGAAATGCAAGAGTTTAGATAGTTTGAAGATGTGGTGGAAGGAGGCGGAAATTGAAAAGCCTGCAGAATGATCTTGGGATGGGATGCCGTGAGGTTCAGATGCGGCTTGAGGATGTCGCGAGCGCTGCGGCCGGCGCAAAAGAAATGCCGGAACTACTGGGCACGCTATCCCACGTGGAAAAGGAGCATGTCTCGGCATGCATGGATTGCCGCGCTGAGGCGGAAAACATTCTCGCCGCGCGAGCTTTGCTCGCTGGAATGCCTTCCAGTGCCGATTTGGGTGGCCCTTGGTTTGCTACCCGGGTTATGGCGGCGATTGCCGCGCGCAAGGCAGAACTTGCCCGCGCCGCGGATACGCTTACATTTTTGCCAAGGCTTGCTGCTCGTTTAACCTGGATTTCCGCGGTCGCTTTGCTTCTGGCCAGCACCTGGCTGTACCAAAAGCCAGCCTCGGCTCCGTCAAAGCCGGTGGCGACGGACATCACCGGTGAGCCAATCGCCGACAACACCCTGCCCGCCAATAACGACGATGTTCTCGTGAGCCTGGCGGAGAGGACTCGATGAACGAGAGTTCCGCAAAGCAGAAGGCTGCTATCTGGATTTCAGTGGTGTTCATCCTGGGCCTGGGTCTCGGCGGTGTTTTTGGCTATTTTTATGGCCACCGCAGCATCGTATCCGCGAACAATCCTCCGTTGAGCGAGGCTGAACGGCGTGCTAAGCGAGTTGAGGAGCTTAGCCGTGAGTTGGGACTGACGAACGACCAGCGCCAGCAACTCGACACTATTCTTTCGCAATTACATGGGCAGTACAAAGCAATGCAGGACCAGGCCGACGCGCAGCTGAAAGAGGCACACCAAAAGGGGCGCGATCAGATTCGTGCGATCCTGACCCCGGAACAGAAACCCAAGTTCGACGAATTTCTCAAGAAAATGGACGAAGAACGAAAGAAGAACGGCCCGCCTCCCCCTCCGCGGTAAAACCTTCTACCCGTCCACTTATTACTTCAGACTTTTACGATTAGTTTGCCGGTATTGGCGCCGGTGAAGAGCATGTTGATGGCGTCCGGGCCTTTTTCAAGGCCTTCCACTATCGTTTGGCGATCTTTCAGTTTGCCCATCATCTTCCATTTCCCGAGCTCCATGGCGGCATCGGTAAAGCGCGAAGCGTAATCCAGAATCAGAAATCCTTGCACTTTCAGGCGTTTGACAATCAAGAGACCCAGGCTGATCTGTTCGGGGACTTCTTTCGTGTAGCCAGAGATGAAGCCGCAGATGATGACCCGCCCGTGCAGATTCATGCGGCCCAGGACCGCTTCCATAATTTCGCCGCCTACATTTTCGTAATTGATGTCAACGCCGTTGGGTGTGGCTGCAGCCAGTTTTTCTTTCCAGTCGGGATGCTTGTAATTGATCGCGGCATCAAATCCGAGATCGCTGGTCAACCATTGGCATTTCTCGTCCGTTCCGGCGATGCCCACGACGCGGCAGCCGTGGATTTTGCCGATCTGGCCGGCGACGCTGCCAGTGGCTCCGGCGGCGGCGGAGACAACCAGGGTTTCGCCCTTTTGCGGCTTGCCGATTTCCGTCATTCCGAAATAAGCGGTCAGTCCGGTAATGCCGAGAACGCCCAAAAACGCTGTATCCGAAACAAAGGGAATCGAAGGGATTTTCTGGTAGGAAATTCTGGATTGCGCTTCAATCACGGCATATTCCTGCATGCCCGTCATTCCAAAAACTTTGTCGCCCTTTTTGAAGTGCGCGTGTTTCGATTCGACGATCTCTGCCAGGCCGCCACCGCGCATAACTTCGCCTATACCTACCGCCGGTAGATAGCTGTCGGTCGCCATCCAGACTCGCATGGTCGGGTCAATCGATAGGTATTTGACTTTCGCGAGCGCCTGGCCTTCGCCGATTTCCGGCAGCGCGGATTCAGAGAGTTGAAGGTCGCCTGGCGCAATCAAGCCTTTGGGCCGCGATTGCAGGCGTAGCTGGCGGTTCGTTGTCACGTAGTGCTCCGTTCCAGTGATTTCCATTCCACGGTTCTTCCTGCGAGCGGACTCACTGCGTAGAGCAGCCCCCCAGAAATTTAGACAAAACAGGAGAGGTCGGGCTCCCTAGAACGGAATGTCCTCATCGGAAATTTCCGGACCGCTTGGAGCGTGCCCACCACCGCCGAAGGAGTCTTCATGCGGCGCAGCGTGCGATTCCATGTCGTCAGAAGGCCCGGAGCGTCCTCCGCCTGCACCGGCTGCGGCACCGTCGCTTCGACCTCCCAGCATGCGAAAATTGTTGGCTACAATTTCGAAGCTGGTACGCTTTTGCCCTTCTTTGTCCTGCCACTCGCGAGATTGGATGCGCCCTTCAATGAAAATCAGCGAGCCCTTTTTTAGATATTGCTGGGCAATTTCAGCTTGCTTGCCCCAGACGACAATTTTGTGCCATTCCGTGCGTTTCTGACGTTCGCCATTTTTATCTTTGTACGATTCGTCCGTGGCAACCGAAAAATTGGCAACTGCCTGCCCGCCGCCCGTATACCGCGTCTCTGGATCGCGGCCCAACCGGCCGACTAGAATCACTTTGTTTACTGACATTCGCGTTCTCTCCTTACGGCGCTGAAGATAGCAGAAACGGAGTGCAGAGGCAAAGAAACCCTATCTCGTCAGCCCAGAGTTGAGGATTCACTTAGCGGAAGCGCCGGTTGATAGTAAAGAAAGGTCACGGCTGGCCACTTCTAATTGACGATACACCTGTCCGTGGAATATATATAGATTTGTGGGATCGTCCGACTCTTCTAATCCAAACAAAGTGAATTGGTTTTCAGAAAACAGCTCGCCGAGCCGCGGCAAGGCGTTCTTGTGGATAGCCACGGCTGCGGTTACCGGCGCTGTCATCATGGCCATGGAGCTGACAGCATTCCGCCTGTACGCACCCTACTTTGGCAATTCGATTTACGTCTGGGGAAGTATGATCTCTGTGGTGCTGCTGGCGCTGGCGGTCGGCTACGGCCTGGGCGGGTGGATTGCCGATCGCATGTCTTCCGACACCGTTCTCTATTCCATCATTCTGGGCAGCGGCCTGTATCAACTGGGAATTGTGTTCGTTGTTCGAACGGTGCTTCTTAAGTTGTGGCAGTCAGGCGATTTTCTCGGGCCAGTGGCGGCAACGGTGATCATTTTTGTTCCGCCCATGGCAGCCCTCGCAATGACCCTGCCGTTTGTGATTCGCCTGCTCGTGCGCGGTGGACACGTGGGAATCACGGTGGGGCGCGTCTTCGCGCTTTCCACAGGGGGCAGCATTGTGGGTGTGCTGGTCACTAGTTTTTACCTGGTGCCGCGATTCGGCACTCGAACGACCATGCAAATCCTCTGCGCCGCGTCTATCGTCGTTGGCGGCGCAGGATTAGCACTCGGAAGAAAGGCTGCCGCTCTTTTTGCCCTGCCGGTGGCTTTGCTTTTTATCGCTCCGACTCCTCCTCCGCCCAAGGGAATTCTTTGGAGCGGCGACTCCGCATACAACCGCATCGCCGTATTCGAGGCCGACGGACTGCGCTGGCTGGTGCTCAACGATCCGCGCTACTTCCAGACAATCGAAAAGGTGGGGAGCGAAAATTCAGGCTATTACCTCGACGAATTTTCGCTGGGCCCGGTGCTGGTTCCTGCGAACAATCTGCTCGTTCTCGGAATGGGAGCCGGCCGCTCGATCCAGGCAAGCCGCGCGGTTGCGCCCAAGCTTGAAGTGGATGCTGTCGAGATTGATCCCGAAGTAGTGCGCGTGGCGCGAGAATACTTTGGGTTGCCGCAGAATGATCCACGGCTGCGCGTTCATATTGCGGACGCAAGGCCTTGGCTCGCCGCGCATCCGATGAAGAGCGATATCGTACACATTGATTTATTTCAAGGCGGGCCTTATGTGCCGTTTTATCTGACCACCGTCGAGTTTTTTGCCATGGTGCGCTCGAGCCTCGCCGCAGGCGGCGTGCTGATCGTAAACGTGCTGGATAAAAGCCCGAAACAGGAATTGCTGCAAGCCATGGGCGCCACATTGCGTCAGGTATTTCCCACCGTGCAACGCCTCTCCACTCAGGGAGGGAATCACCTGCTTTTTGCGTTTGCGGAGAAACGTGATTTGCCGGAGACTGTTGCGGCGTTGAAAAGCGCAGCCGGGCCGCCTTGGGTACAAGAGTTGGCGCGAAAAGCGGTCACCGAGATGGTGGAGTTCGAATCGCGGCCCGGCGCGGTGATCTTCACGGATGACCGCGCACCAGTGGAACAAATGACCCGGCGCATGTTGGCGGATTCCAGGAATTAAAATGAGAAAACAGAATCGCAGAAGATTTTTGCAGGCTTCAGCGGTGGCGTTGACTGCGAGTATCGGGCAGGGAAGCGCGGCGTTGGCGCAAGCGGAGACGTCGTTGGCCCCCCTGGCTCTGGAAAAAGATGGGCCGCTTGCGTTCGACGGTGGAATGGAAACCGCCTGGGAGCCTCAGCAGGCGTTTGGGAATGAAGGCAGGAAACCGCTGCGGCTGGGCCTCATCGTTGGCATTGGCAAAGATCCGGACGCGGCGCTGGCGAAGGTACATGACCTTGGGCTGCCGACATGCCAGGCGTATGTCGAACAGTTTGAAGACGGGTTGGCTGAGCATTTGACGAAAGCGCTTGCGAAATACGGAATCGAAGCCACGTCGATCGTGGTCGGCGGACCGGGGAAAGAAGTGTGGGATTTTTACGAGGGGCCGGTGACGATCGGCCTGGTCCCGCGTGACACGCGTGCGGCGCGCATTGCCCACATCAAAAGGGCCTCGGAGTTCGCCAAGCAGTGCGGCGTGCCCGCCGTGCAAACGCATTGCGGTTTCATCCCGGAAAATCCTAACGACTCCATTTACAAGGAAACAGTCGCCGCAATGCGCGAGGTCGCCGCGTACTGCAAGAAAAACGCCCAGAATTTTCGCTACGAAACAGGACAGGAAACTCCCATCACTCTGGTGCGCGCCATTCGCGACGTAGGCTTGGACAATCAAGGCGTCAACTTCGATCTCGCAAATTTGATTTTGTATGGCAAAGCCAACCCGGTAGACGCGATCGAGATTCTCGCGCCTTACGTGCAAGGAATTCACGCAAAAGACGGCCTGTGGCCCACAAATCCGAAAGATTTGGGAGAAGAAGTAGCCATCGGCAAAGGCAAGGTGGACTTTCCAAGAATCATCGCACGCCTGAAAGAATTGAAATATCCAGGAGCCGTCACCATCGAGCGCGAAATTTCCGGCCCGCAGCAAATGGAGGATGTTCGCGGCGCGAAGGAGTATTTGCAGAACCTCATCGGGTAGCGGCACGCACAGAGCTAGCAGAGGCTTCACGGAGAAAGAGCAGGCACAGACTGAAGACTGTGCCACGGTTAGGGGCGGCGCTTCTTGCGGTTGCCGTGTCGTGTTGGGTGCATGGCCTGGCGGAGGGGAGCGCTGATGCGCGTCTGGTAGCCGGGGCCGGAGCGCTTAAGCCAGGCTAGGACGTCGGCGTCGATGCGGACGGTTCATATTTTGGCTGTTTAGCAACTCTGTGCTAGCACTGCGGATCTCCGTCACGGGCGCGATTGCGGGTGAAAGGGATGGCTGGCTTGCTGAGAAGTCAGAAACGGCGGAACGAGATAGACCCCAGCGTTTTGATCGCTGTGGGGGACATCCAGTCGTTGGCGGTTCGATATCTCAGTCCCGGGGATACTAACGTTGCTGTAGACGCCTCGGGGGCCAACGTTTACACTGCATGGCGATCCGCCAATTGACGCGCTCAACCCCCTTGCCGTGAGATTCAGTCGGACCCCGGGAAGGACTCGGAACGATTTGCTAAATCTCCAGCTCATACAGCCACCCATTGACGGTTTGAGTTTTGTCGAGCGACCATAACCCTTAGCCTCCTTTTGATGCGATAGCGATATTAGTAATGGTGGGTGTGGTGTAGGGGCGGAGCCCCCCGTGATGTTGCGGGGTGTGCCGTTGATATGATACAGCGATGCGTGAGCAAAACAGCAAATAGTGCGCGCGCAGCTCGCGATTGGAAAGGTGGAGAGATGAAAGAAAAAGTTGGACGGCGAGAATTCATTGGGACTACAGCGGCGGTGGGAGGAGTGATGTTTATACCGGCGGCACGGGTTTGGGGGTCGGAAGCGAACTCGCAAGTGCGCGTGGGTTTGCTTGGTTGCGGCGGGAGGGGGACTGAGGACGCCACCAATATGTTTGAGACTGGCGGGGCTCGCGTTGTGGCTCTGGCCGATATGTTTCAGGACCAGTTGGATGTGGCGCGCGCGTCGTTTGACAAGATGCAATCGGCGAAGGGCTACGCGGCTATAGACCCGTCGCAGTTGTTTGTTGGACCGGAAGCTTTCGAGCGGATCGCAGCGTCGCGAGAGGTGGACGCGATTGTGATTGCCACGCCGCCGTATTTTCATCCACAGCATTTGGCGGCGGTCGAGTCTGCGGGGAAGCATGTGTACTGTGAGAAACCTGTCGCAGTGGACGTGCCCGGCGCAAAGAAAGTAATTGAGATTGGCAAGAGCGCGGAAGGGAAGTTGAGCCTCGATGTGGGCTTCCAGATTCGCGATTGTCCCCCGTTCGTGGAGTTGGTGAAACGGATTCATGGCGGCGCTTTGGGAAATATTGTGTGCGGCGAAGCGCATTATTTGTCGGGGTATCTGGACCGGCCGAAGTGGGAGAAAGCGTCTCCGACCGAGCTGCGATTGCGCAATTGGGTGTATGACCGCGTGCTTTCCGGAGACATTATCGTGGAGCAGAACATCCACGTGATTGATATTTGCAACTGGGTTTTGAAAGCGCATCCCGTGAAAGTCTCGGCGACCGGCGGGCGGCTTGGCCGTCCGAAAGACGGCGACGTCTACGGAAACTACAACGTGGTGTTTACTTATCCCGAGGGAGTGGATGTGACGTTCAGTTCTACACAATTTGCAAAGGGCTGGTGGGACGTCACGGAGAGATTCTTTGGGACGAAGGGAACTTCGCAGTCGCCGTATACGGGGCCGCTGGGCATTTGGGGTGAGGAACCGTGGCAGGCGCCCTTGATTCCGGTGAAGGATGAGCAGGGATTTTCGGCAACGGGAAAGTTCACGTCGAACCTCGAAAAGGCGGATGAAGAAAAGAAGAAGCTCTTCGTGGAGAGCATTGTGAGCGGCAAATTTCATAATCAGGCGGAGAAGGGAGTGGAGTCGGCGGTGTCATGCATGATGGCGCGGACGGCGGCTTACACGGGGAGGGAAGTGACGTGGGAGGAGCAGTGGAAGTCGAAGGAGGAGTGGGAGTCTCGGATTGATTTGAAAAAGCTCGGGTAGCGTGCCAAAAAAATAAAGAGCGAAGATAACGCGGAGGCGCAAGCCAACAGAGATTCGCAGAGAGTCTTGTGCGAGATGCGATGGAAGTGGACGGTGCGATTTAACACAGTGGACACAGAGAGCGTAGAGAAGAGGGAATCGATGGGGCGAACATCGCGGCGGGAATTTCTGGAGACTGGGGTTGTCCTGGCGTGCGCTATGGGGTTTGGCGGCGCGATGTCTGAAGAGCTGCTTGCGGCTGCTGGGTCGAAAGTTTCCGGCTCGCAGGCAGCAACCGTGTTACCGGTGAAGAAGGGCTTGGTTTTTGACATGTTGCCGGAGCGCATGAGCTTCTCGGACCGCTTCAAGCTGGCACGGGATGTTGGGTTTGAGGTGGTGCAGGCGCCGACGACGCCGGACAAACATGAGGCTGAGGAGATGAAAAAGGCGGCGGATGCGGCAAATATTCGCATCGATTCCGTGATGAATATGGACCACTGGAAATATCCGCTGTCATCTGGGGACAAAGAAGTTGTGGCGAAATGCATGGAGGGCATGCGGACGTCCTTGCACAACGCAAGGCTCTGGGGTTCGGATGCGGTGCTGCTGGTGCCTGCGGTAGTGAATCCGCAGACCACGTATCGCGATGCGTGGACACGTTCGCAAAAGCAGATACGGGAACTGATCCCCATGGCGGCGGGTTTGAAGGTAGTGATCGCCATCGAAGAGGTCTGGAACAAATTTCTGCTGAGCCCGCTGGAAATGAACAAGTACATTGAAGAATTTCAGAGCCCGTGGATCAAAGCGTGGTTCGATGTCGGCAATGTGGTGCTGTACGGTTATCCCCAGGATTGGATTCACACACTGGGCAAGAGCATTTACAAGGTGCACTTGAAAGATTTCAAGCGCACGGATGGCGGATATTCCTGGGTGAACCTGGGGGACGGGGACGTCGATTGGAGCGCGGTAAGGCAAGCGTTTTCCGATGTCGGATATTCAGGCAGCGTGATAGCCGAACTGGATGGCGGCGACGAAGCGTACTTGCGCGATGTGAGCAAACGTATGGACCGGTTGGTGTTGGGATTGGCGTAAAAAAAAGTCCCAGATGAAGTCTGAGGTCGGACCTGTGTGGGAACTCAGCAAGGAAATCCAGAAGAAGAATTACTTCAATTTAGCGTACTCCGCCTTGGCCTGGCGCAAGATGGGTATGTCAGGCTCAGCAGCTTTCCAGATGTCGAAGAATTGCTCGTAATACTGTTTGGCCTTCGCGGCATCGCCCAACTCCAAGTAGAGCTTGCCTAATTGGTAGTGCGCGAGAATCCAATACTCCTGCCCCTCGCGCAGAAGCTGGAATGTTTCGTGGCTCAAGGCGTCCTCATAAACGCGGGCGGCATCCTGGGGCCTGCCGAGAACCGAATACGCATTGGCCAGCGATTCGGCGGTCAAGGTGCCGGAATCGATTTGATCCGCTAGCTGAAAATCCTCGAGCGCTTCGGAAGGTTTGCGAGCTCGCAGCGCGAGCTCTCCCTTAATAACGGAAATGGCGGCCTGATCAGCGGACCCGCTGCGGTCCACACCGGCGATAGCGGTGGGATCCTGTGCCATCTTAATTGCGTCGTTCAAGAGTTTCGTTGCCACCTCGGTTTTGCCGGCACGGGCGTAGGCTTTTGCAACATAGCCGATCCAACTTGGACCTAAATGGCCGCTGGCGAGCAGGTTTTTGGCTGTTTCGAGTTCAGAGAGAGATTTCTGTTCGAGACCTTTGGTGCGGTAGGCGGAGGCAAGAAAAAAGTGATCGCGGTATTCGCTCTCGGTTTGGTCTCCCGCCTTATGGATGACTATGGCTTGCGTGAGATTTGCAATTCCCTCGGAAAACTTTCCCTGGTAAATGTCGAGCATGCCCAGGGACCGATATCCCAAACCCTTTTTGAAGTCGGCTTTCTGGTCGATCATTCTCTGGAAGGTCTCAGCCGCTTGGGCGATGTTTCCGTTTTGGATCAGCAGCGCTCCATATTCCGCATTGACGTAGGTTCCGACGATGTCATCTGGATTAATTTCGAAAGCTCTCCGGTAATACTCCAGCGCTTTTTGAGCCTGTCGCATGCCCTTGTAACAAGTGGCCAAGTTAATGTAGGCGGAGTCGTCCTGGGGATTGTCCCGCAAGACAGTCTGGAAGGCTTCGGTGGCTTTGTCGTAATCACGAAAAGTGGCCATGTACACCCAGCCGAGGCGAGAGCGGGCCGGGTAGTCGTCGGGGTATTCCGTCAAGTAGGTTTCGTAGTACTGCACGGCCTGTTCACGATGGCCGCGAAAGTCTTCGACCTGAGCGCGAATCCACAGTTGTTCACGAAGGGTAAGGCGATCGAGAAGGCTCATGGCTTTTACGAAGTGCTCTTCGCCAAGTGCGGGGTTGTTCGATCGGTAGTAGTGGGAGCCCAGATACACGTGAGCCAAAGCGAAATCCGGATCAATGGCAACCGCTTGTTCGATGAGACCAATGCCAGCTTTGGAGTCGCTGTAGCCGAGCTTGACGCCCTGGAGATAGAGAGTCAGAGCTTCGAGCGATGAAGTGGTTGCATCCCAAAGGGGAATGCCCTGTTTCTGTATGCCGCTGAGAGACTCGCCCAGTTTCTGGCGAACGGATTTCGCCAGGGAGTCGAGCGCGGGCAGCACCTGACTTTTTCCATGTGCCAGCGTGGTTTCGGTCAAAACGGCGGTGTGCCTGCGTGGTTCCACCAGACGCGCGGTGAGCGAGTATGTGCCGCCGACCTCGGAGATGCTGCAAGCGAGAACGGCTTTGGCGCCTTCACGAAGGGCCAACTCGCTAGCGGTTGGCTCGTCCAGACGGGTTCCGGGCTCCCTGCGCATGCGACGCAAGGCATCTTGAATGCGGGACGGAGGAAGAACGCTGACGTATTGGGACTGTTGAATGCCGACAACGAGGGCCGTTTGCAGCGAGCGGTCGAAAAGTGGGTCTCCCGTGAGATTTTCAACGTCGGCGACGACGATCCAATCGCGTTTTTGAAACGCAAGAGCTGATTTTGGCGAGCGAAAGTAACGATCGAAGACCCAGTAGCTGGCTCCCGGCAAACCAAGAATGAGGATCACGGCCACGGCGGCCGTGGTGACGCCGGCGCGGTGGCGCCGGACGTATTTGCTGAGGCGGTAACCGAGACCGGCCGGACGGGCAAGAACAGGTTCGTAGTTGAGATAGCGATTTACATCTGAGGCTAATGCCGCAGGGGACTCGTAACGGCGGGAACGGTCTTTGTCGAGAGCTTTTAAAGTTATCCAATCAAGATCGCCGCGGAGGAGGCGAGTCAGTTCAGCCGGGGCGATACCGCGGCGTTCGGCGGAGGCGCCGGTCGATATTTTGTCCTGGTCGAGCTTTGTGCTGGGGCTGGGAGGATCGTCTTCGCGGAGCTGGCGCAAGACTTCGTCGAGGGGGCGATGTTTCCAACGCGTGTCGTCAAAGGGCAGCGTGCCGGTGAGCAGGAGGTAAAGGATGGCGCCAAGGGAATAGATGTCGGTTCGCCTATCCACAGTACCGGGTGCAACCGCTTGCTCGGGACTCATGAACCCGGGCGTTCCCACGAGCGAGCCGGCCTGCGTAAACACAGTGTGCTCAGCGCCGGGCTGCGGGGAGATTGCTTTGGCAATACCGAAATCGATGATGCGCGGAAAGGGTTTTCCGTCTACTTCTGTGACAAGAACGTTCGAGGGCTTCAGATCGCGGTGAATAATGTCTTTTTGATGAGCGTGCTGAACGCCTTCGCAGACTTTGATGAAGAGCTCGAGGCGTTCCCGGATTTTCAGTTTTTTGCCATCGCAATATTTCGTAATGGATGGGCCGTTGACATACTCCATGACGAAATAGGGTTGGCCATCGGAAGTT
>CAJCHZ010000038.1 GCA_903970165.1 Betaproteobacteria bacterium | reverse complement strand
CCCTGCGCGTGCAACCGCCGGTCGAGTACCACGTGCCCATCGAGCAGCGCGCGGACTGCATCTACCAATGGATCCTGCTGATCGTCGCCTTCCATCAGCACGGTATAGAAACCTGTAATGCTGCCGTTCGAAAAGTTTCCGGCGCGCTCAATAATGCGCGCCAGCAGCGTGAATACAGAGGGAGTGTAACCTTTCGCAGTGGGCGGTTCCCCCGCCGCGAGACCGATCTCGCGCTGGGCCATCGCAAACCGCGTAAGCGAATCCACGACGAGCAGAACGCTTTTCCCGCGGGCGGAAAAATACTCCGCGAGCGTGGTGGCCGCCAACGCCGCGCGAATACGTAACAATGGCGATTGGTCCGAAGTCGAGACGACCACTACCGACCGCGCCAGCCCTCCCGCGCCAATCGCTTCATCCAAAAACTCGCGTACTTCGCGGCCACGTTCGCCAACCAGCGCCAGTACCGTCAATTCCGCCGACGTGGCCCGGGTCATCATGCCGATGAGCGTGCTCTTTCCGACGCCGCTTCCTCCGAAAATTCCCACACGCTGGCCGCGCCCGCAGGTCAGCATTCCGTCAATGGCGCGAATACCGCAGCCCAGTGGCTCGCGAATGGGTACGCGCTCAAGGGGAAGCGGGGGATCGCCATGAAGTGGCCAGTAGTCGCGCGCCGGGTACGTGGGCTTGTCATCGAGAGGTCTTCCCGAACCGTCAATCACCCGCCCCAGCACTTCCGGCCCAACACGCAAAGAAGGTTGCGTTCCTCGGGAGACGATGCGGTCGCCATAGCGAATTCCGCTCGGGCGTTCCAAGGGCATGGACAATACGGTGCGTCCCCTGAATCCGACAATTTCTCCGTAGTAGGTCCTGCCATCTTCCGTGAGAATCGCGCAGCCCTCGCCCACCGAACAAAACGGCCCTTCCGACTCCACCAGATATCCGATAGATTTCGTGACGCGGCCGGTCCATCGAAGCGTCGAAAATCCTTCCAGCCTGCGAAAATACGGTCCGAGAATATCGGATTCCTCCATCAGCGTACCTGCGGGCGCTGCTCAAGCAGATCGAAAAATCCTTGTTCGATTTCCTTGAGCTGCGTTTCGAGGCTGATTTGCGTGTTGCCGACTTCGGTTTCGAGCACGCACTCGCCGTGCCGCAGCGTCGCGTCACCAATAATCTCTGGAGCCTTGGGAAGAGATCCGAATTCCGCAAAGTATCTGTTCCAGTAATGGGTCTCGTCCGGATGGGCGTGCAGCCGCACACGCGTGCCTTGATCGATCTTTTCCAGCGCAACATGCACCATTCCGGCAAGCAGCAGCGGATCCATCTGTGCTTCACGATGCAAAATTTTGCGCGCGATGCCCAGCGCCAGTTGGACCACTTGCGGCTCGACGCGCCCGAAGTAGGTTTCTCGCTGCCCTTTAAACTCTTCGAGCGCCTTGGCCACCGATGTCCTTAATGCCGCGAGGTTTTGGTCGTAGTTTTTACGGGCGCGGTCTTCGCCCTCCTGTAAACCGCGGTCGTATCCTCGCTTTTCGCGCTGCTCGAGGATTCGCTCCATATTCACTTTGGGGTTGCCCGAAACCTTTGCAGCGTCCCCTTCTATGGGCTCCGCTCCGTCGCCATACGGAGTGTAAGTAAACGGCTCGGTGTGGGCTTCTGCCTGCTGCGTTGACGCGCGGCTAGACGACATAAGACTCCTCCTGCTCCGCCTTCAGGAACATCTTCCCTTCCGTTTCGAGTTTTCGCGCCGTATTTACAATGTCCTGTTGAGCCGTGCTCACGTCCCGCGACCGCAGTGGCCCGAGCGAATCCATGTCTTCTTTGAGCATTCCCGCGGCACGCGAGGACATGCACTTGAAAAAATGGTTTTTTAAGTCTTCCGAAGCGCCCTTCAGTGCCGTCGCGAGCGTTTTCTTATCCACTTGTCCCAGCAACTCCCTCATTCCGCTGTCATCCACTTCGAGAAAATCCTCGAACGTGAACATCAAGTTGCGGATCGAAGTGGCCAACTGCGCGTCGTCCTCTTCAATCGTTCCCAGGATATTTTTGCTCGCTTCCTGCTCAATCTGGTTGAGCAAATCCGCGACCGCCTTCACTCCGCCGAATGCCCGCCGGCTCTGCTGGCCGATGCTCGTCAGGCGCTGGTGTAGCACTTTCGAGATTTTCTTGACCATCTCCGGCGAGAATTGCTGCATTTGCGCAATCCTTTTGATTGTCTTGGCGCGCAATTTTTCCGGCAGCAGCATCAGTACTGCGCGCGACGTCTTCACGTTCAAGTGCGCAAGCACCAGAGCAATCGTTTGTGGGTGTTCGCCTCCCAGAAATTTGGCAAGCTGCTGCGGGTCTGTCTTTTGTAAATTGTCGAGGCGCAGCGCGTCCGCTTCCTGCGCCTTTGTAGCCTCGGCTAGAAAAGCTTTGGCGCCCTGTTCGCCGAACGCTCTCGTTAATATCTTGTTGGCCGGCTCCTGTCCGCCGCGCCCGAGCGTGTGGGGATTGTCCAACAACCGGTGTACTTCGCCCAGGACGCGCGCCGCCATCGTCGGCGAAATCGCTCCCAGTCCGGCTATTTCCTCTGTAAGAGTGCGAATCTCCGCGTCAGTCAAACTTTTGTAAACGTTACTTGCCACCTCCTCGCCAAGCAGCAGCAGGAAAATCGCGGCCTTACGCGTTCCATCCAGTTTTTCTTCCGCCGTAGCGCTCATTACCCGCCTTCCGATTCCCGGATCCAGTTCTGCACCAACTTGTTGGCCGCTTCGGGATCTTCCTGAACTTTGCTCAAAAGCTGTTTCTTGAGATGAACGGCCTGTTGAACATCGCTCACGAAGCCGGCGGCAGCCTCAGCGGGAAGTCCCGGAGCAGGACCCTCTCCTCCAGCAAGAACCGCGGTCGCCGCACCGTGCTCCCCGCCAACCGTCCGAGTCCCTCCAGGCAACGCCGCGTGAGCCGGGCCTTCCAGCACTTCCATAAATTTCCTCTTTACCGGCTGCAAAATCAGCAGGTAGACCACCGCAAACAAGGCGATGAGCGCAACGTAGCGGAACAATCCCATCCAGCGCTCCGCAAACATCAGGATTCGCTGCACTTTTCCAGGCGGCGGCACCGCATCCGTCGGCGCCACCGTGAACGATACGTTTTGCAGCGAAAATTGATCCCCGCGCAGCGCATCAAATCCCACCGCCGCTTTCGCCAGCGCTTCAATCTGTTTCATTTCATCATCGGTCCGCTTGCGCCGCGTTTCCTGCGTCTTCCCGTTGTCCGTTTTTATTTCCATCACGTCGTCCACAAGGATCGCCGCCGCAAGTTTTTTTACTCGACCGGGAGGCTCCAGAAAATGGTGCGTCGTGTGGCTGACGGCGAATGTTGTGCTCTCGGTGTGGATGCCCTGCGTTGTATTCGCGGCTTTTGCTTGCGCGACAGCCGCGGCATTTCCCTGCGAATTCGGCACGTTGCTCGGTGTCCCCGGAATTCCGGCGGGCTCCAGGTCCCCGACAGTTTCCTGCGATCTTTGCGACGTTAAGACGGCCGTGTGTTCCGGGTCGTAAAGTTCCTGCGTGCTTTCTCCGGAAGTCGGGTCGTAATCAATCGTAACGCTGGACTTCACATGCTCGTTGCCGACAAACGGAGCCAGCGTCTGAACCACTCGCTCCGCCAGCGTCGTCTCTAGATCTTGATTCCCCAAAAGAACCAGGCCAGTATGGCCATGCCCCTGATTCGCCATGGCTCCGTCCGTGGTAACAACGGTGACGTTCTGCGGCGACAGGTCGTCCCACGCGCTCGAAACCAAATTCGCCACCGACGCCGACACTTGATCGTTCAACCGCGACCCTTGCATCTTCAACACCACTGCTGCCTTTGCGGGATGCTCCCGGTCGGTAAAAAGCGATTCGTGCGGCAACACCAGGTGCACACGCACCGCTTCCACGCCATTCATTGTCTGAATCGTGCGTTCGAGCTCCGCCTCCAAAGCTCGCTGGTAATTCACCTTCTCCGAAAACTCGCTACCCGACCAGTTCGGCTTGTCAAAAAGTTCGAATCCCATGCGCCCGCTCGCGAGCGGGCCTTGAGAAGCCGCCTCCACGCGCGCGCGATCTAATTGATCCGAACGCACCAGCACAGCCGTTCCATCGCTGCTGATTTGATAGGAGATATTCTGCGCGCTCAGCCGCTGCGCAAGCGTTTGTGCGTCCGCTGGAGCCATCCCGGAATAGAGCGTCTTGTAATGATTTCCGCCGAGGAAGTAAACAAACAAGCAGATAATCCCTACTACAGTCACCGCGCTGCCGGCCAGTGTAATCCTTTGCCGGACGCTCAAACCTTTTACAAATGCCGTGATCTGCTGCCAGAATTTTTCCATGACGCCAGGGGACGGTTGCCGTTACACCGGTTCTTGTGAATCTAGAATTGCAGCCCCGACACTTGTTGATAGGCCGCCACGATTTTATTTCGCACCTGCACCATCATCTGAAAGGCAAGACTCGCCTTCTCTACCGCAATCATCGCGGAGTGCACATCCTGCCCACTGCCGCTGAGCAGTTGCGCTACTTTTCCATCCGCTTCCGACTGCAGGTGTCCCACCTGATCCATTGCGTTGCTCAGTGTTTTCATAAAGTCCGATTGGCCGGATCCTCCGCTCTGCAGGCCCAGCCCGCTCTGTCCCGTGGAATCCAACACTCCTTGCGGCAATCCCGGTATCGTCGTTCCCATCGCCGTCTCCCTCCGCAAAACAATTAACTCAGTATCGTAATCGCCGACTGAATCATGTTTTTCGTGCTGGTCACCGCCGAAGCATTCATCTCATAGGCTCGCGCTGCGCCCATTAAGTTCACCATCTCTTCGGCGGGATTGATCGAAGGGTACGAAACATATCCTTGCGCGTCCGCGTCCGGGTGCCCCGGTTCGAAACGCCGGTTCGGCGGCGTCGTGTCCGCGACCACGTTTACAACCCTCACATCTTCCGCGTGCATATCCGCCAAGGAAGCCAGCATCATCCCAAAACCCCCATGAATCGCAGGCCGCGCCCCAAAAACAACGTGCATGCGCTGATAAGGACCGCCCGAATCCGTGCGCGTCGTTTCCGCATTGGCGAGGTTTGCGGTCACGACTTCCGCGCGCAATCTCTCCGCTAGCAGCGCCGACCCGCTAATTTCCATCACGCGAAATAAATTCATGGTTACTGTCCCTCCCGTATTGCCGTGCTCAGTCCTGAAAATTCCGAGCGAATAATCGCCGTCGCCGCTTTAAACTGCAGCTGCACTTCCGCTAGCAGCATCGATTCGCGGTCCACGCTTACGTTGTTGCCATCGGGACGCGCGATCAACCCGCGCACCGGCAACACAAATGGGCTCGACAAACTCGTATCGTCACCGTTCATCGCCCTCTGTAACTCCCCGCGGAAATCCACGTCGCGCGTGTGGTAGCCCGGCGTGTCTACGTTGGCGATGTTGGTCGAAACCAGTGTCTGCCTCATGGTGACAACATCCAGATACCGCTCCAGCATCATCAACGGAGTGGAGTTCAGCCAGCTCATGAAGCCTTCCTCGCGGGCATGCCGTATTCGCGAATCTTATTGCGCACTGTTCGCAGGCTCACACCCATTAGTTCCGCGGCCCGCGTTCGATTCCCGCCCGTGGACGCCAGCGTCGCTTCCAGTAGCTGCCGTTCCACTTCCTGCAGCGTAACTCCGGGCTTGAGCGCGGCAGCTTGCTGCGCGGCTCCCGGCGCGCTTCCCGCCTCAAGCGATTGCGGCCCCAGCGTCATCCCGCTCGCAAGCGCTAGGCTCCGCCGAATCGCGTTCTCAAGCTCTCGCACATTTCCCGGCCAACTGTGATTCTCCAATTGCTCCGCAAACTCCTGTGAAATTCGGTAAGCTCCCGGCCGAGTTCCCTCCTCATGTTTTCGAAGAAAATGTTCCGCCAGGGGAAGAATGTCCTCGCGCCGTTCCCGCAGTGGCGGAATCTGCAGCGGCACGACGTGCAACCGGTAGAACAAGTCCGCACGAAACTGCCCCGCATCCACTTGCGCCCGCAACGAACGATTCGTCGTGGCAATCACGCGCACGTCCACGGAAAGCGGCCGCGTGTCGCCCAGCCGATCAACTTCGCGCTCCTGCAGGACGCGCAGCAGCTTTGGCTGCAAACTCAGCGGCATTTCGCTCACTTCATCCAGCAGAATCGTTCCGCCATCCGCCAGCTCAAACTTGCCGGGCTTTGCCGTATTCGCTCCCGTAAAGGCGCCGCGCACATGGCCGAAGAGTTCGCTTTCCAGCAGATTTTCCGGGAATGCCGAGCAATTCACGGCCACGAAAGGCCCGCTGGCGCGCGGGCTCGTGCGATGGATCAGCCGGGCCAGCAGTTCCTTCCCTGTCCCGCTTTCCGCCTCAATCAAAACATCCACGCCGGTTTGCGCCACTCGCTGTGCCCGCGCAATGACGCTCCGAAATCCCGGCGAATTACCGATCCCCTCCCAACTTGCCCCAGTTTCTGCCCCCGGACCGCGCGGCGTTAGCACCCTCTGCGCCGTCGCTTCCAATTGCTCGAACGAAACCGGCTTTTGCAAATAATCGCAAGCCCCGTCTCGCATCGCCTGCACGGCATCTGGCACACTCCCGTAGGCCGTCAGCAGAATCACCGGCGTGTCCGGCACAAATGTCCGCACGCCCTGCATCACCTGTAGACCGTCGCCGTCCGGCATGCGCATGTCTGTCACCACCAGCGTGCTTGGCGCGCTGTGAAACTTTGCGAGCGCATCGCCCACGCTATTCGCCGTCTGCACGAACCATCCTCGCCGCCGGAAATTCGCCTCCAGTGCTACCCGCATAGCCGCTTCATCGTCCACGATCAAAACGTTATTCATGCGTGGGCTCCTGAAACTGGCAGGAACAGCGAAAAGGTAGTGCCACAATCCGGTTTGCTTTGCACGCGCATCTCGCCTCCGTGCTGTTCAATCACTTTTTTACAGACCGAAAGCCCCAGGCCGGGGCTTCCTGGCGTCGTCGTAAACCCAGGCTCATAAATTTTGTCCAGAAGTTCTGGCGCGACACCCCGCCCTTCGTCGCAAAAATCAATCTGAACCAACCCTCCGGGGAACTGTGGCGCCCAATGTAGTTTCACCGCCAGCTTTCCTCCGGGGTGCATCGCTCGAAAAGCATTCAGCGAAAGGTTAAAGAACACCTGCTTCAGGCGGTTCGCATCGGCATGTGTCGCGATTTTTCCAATCCGGTTATCAATCTTGATCTCCTGCCCGCGTTGCCTCGCCAGCGGCGTCAGAAAATCCATGGTTTCTCCAACCAGGCGATCCAATTCCGTAGGCAACATTTGCGTGGATGGCTGGCTGTGAAATTGCAATACATTGTTGACGGTCGCCGACAGCGCCCTCAGGCCTGCCTGCAGGTGCGTCACCCACTGCCGCGTTTCTGGCATCTGCGAAGTCGCATCCGCAAGCAGCCCGGTGAAAAGTTCCAGGCTTCCGAGGGGATTGCGAATTTCGTGTGCAAGCAGCGTCGCCACTTCCGCCAGGGCCACCGAACGCCGCGCCGATTCGCGCTCGCTTGCCAGCCTCTTCTGTTCCGTCAGATCCCGCACGATCCAAATGGTGTCGCCCAACTCGTTCGTTTTTTCATTAACGTTCGCGCGCAGAATGCCGATAGTACGATTGCCGCCATTCTCTGCCGTGGTCCATTCCTGCTCCGAAAAAAAACTGTTCGCCGGCACTTCCGCTATCAGCTTCGCAAACGTCTCCGGCAGTCCCGTCGTTCGGCGTCCGGGAACCCAATCCGCGGCCAGGTGCATCAGCCGCCGCGCTTCCGGATTAATAATTTGCAATGCTCCATCCGCGGAAACCACCAGCACCCCGCACGGTAAGTCTTCGAGCACCCGCGCAAGATATGCGCGGACTCGAGCATTCTCCTCAAGACTTCGTTCCAGCTCCGAATTCGCGCACTGTAATTCCCGGTGCAATCGCGCGACTTCCGCCTGCAATTGCGTATACGACTTCTCCAGCGATCCCGCCGCCTGCGTGAACGTCAGGAACGCCCGCGTCAGGCTCTCCTGCGCCGCCGCGCGTCCCTTCATCTCGATCGCTGCTCTGGCCGTTACTTGCCGAGTCCTGGGCATATTTGTCATCGTGGTGGTCGCTGCACGCTTTCTGCCGGAACTCTGGTTCACGGCTTAAATTTCTCTTAGCCGGACGCTTTCGCTGAACGCCTGAAAGTGCTCGGCGCGCAATTCATCTTCGTTTCCGGAGAGGATGAACGCCCTCTCAATGGCATGCTGCAGCTCGCGCACATTTCCCTCCCAGCGCGATTGTTGCAGCAGCGTCAGTGCCTGCGTTGTCAGATACTTGCGGGCCATCTTGTTTTCAGCGGAAAGCTGCGACAAAAAGTGCTCGCTCAAAATGCCGATGTCTTCCATGCGCTCCCGCAATGGCGGGACCGCCAGCGGAAAAATCGCCAGCCGGTAATACAGATCCTGGCGAAATTCCTTGGCGTGTACCTGCTCCAGCAATTCGCGGTTTGTCGCGCAAACCACGCGCACATCCACGCGATAAACATCCGAGCTCCCCAGCCGCTGCACTTCCCCGTTTTGCAAAAAACGCAGCAGCTTCGCCTGCATGCTCAGCGGCATTTCGCCTGCTTCATCCAGAAAAAGCGTCCCGCCTTGCGCCACGTGAATTCGTCCCAACCGCGATTGGACCGCTCCCGTAAACGCCCCGCGCGCGTATCCAAACAGCTCCGCCTCGAAGAGCGACTCTGGGATCGCCGCGCAGTTCACTGCCACAAACGGGTGGCTCGCTCGCGGGCTCAACTTGTGAATCGCTTCCGCTACCAGCTCCTTTCCCGTTCCCGTTTCTCCCGTGATCAAAACCGTCGTATCGCGCGGCGCTACCATGCGCGCCATTCGGTACACCTGCTGCATTGCTCGGCTCGTTCCCAGCATTCCCGGCAGCGTTTCCGCCACTTCGGCAACGGCCGGATTCAGACGCAAGCGTGAATGTCCGATCTCGTCTCTATCCGCCGGATGAGGGCTGCCAAAGCGATTAGAGTTATCCGAATTCGCTTTCCCGTTCTCAAATCCTGTCACCCTGCTGAATTCCTCCGGTTGCGCCACGTCGAGCTTCGAATCCACAAATTTCACTTCCGTGCTCGGGTACCGCTGCCGAATCAACTCGGCGACCTCCGTCGAATCCAGGTCCGGCAAATGCCTGTCCAGCAAAACGCTGTCGCAGGTGAATTGCGCCAGCTTCGCCAGCGCATGCGCTCCGCCAACTGCCTCCTCGCTGAGCGACCCTGCGCACGCGCTGCTTTTCATCAACCGCCTGCGAAACGACGAATCCGCACTGGCAACCAAAATGCTCTTCTGAAACCGGACAAACGTTGGTGTCGCAGCGGCAGCCATGGACATTCCCCCTATGGAGTGCGGCGGCTAGACGCCGCTTTGCCTTTGCAAACTTAATTGCCGTAAACAAATTCTTCGATAGACAACTTCGACAAACAAAACTTCTGCAAACAACCCGCTGTTGCGGAATTCGCGGGTCAAGTCGGAAAAATTTTCCGGCCCGCAATTGCATCGCGTAACTGCGATTCGATGGCCAAAGGGGCGAATGTTCTGGGACTGAAAAGACAGGAGTTAGCTGCGAGGAAACAGACGCAAACTGCCCCGCTTAGGAACAACGTTCCAAGCGGGCGCACACCACGACAGCGCAGATCTTGCCGCATTGGCTGACCATACTGCCCGTCCAAGCCGAACTCGTAACCCTCCGCAGTTCAGCATTCTGCTCAAAGCTCCCATCGGCGGCTCGCCAAAGAACTTTAGCGCTCCACGCTTCTTTTTCATTGAAAATAATTAAAATTCCCAGAGAGCTTCGGACATTCGGAATCGTCGGAAGACTCCACGAAGCACTCCGATTGCCCCAATTATTGCGTCTTAATCGGCTCGCTGATCTTCGTCGCCTGCCACGCCACCGCCTGCCAACTCCCATGCCGCCGAACAAACGTTCCCGTGTTCCTGTATAGGTTTGTCTCCGTTTTCCCGTCGTTGCCCACCGTGCGGCCCAAGAGCCGAAATGCCACCACCACCACATCGCCATACTGGTGTGCGGTGATATCCTCAGCGGAATAGGTGCTCTTTCCATCGGTGGCTGTCCCTTGTTTCCCGAGAGCGGCCATGATGTCACCCTTTGTGGTAACCACTCCCGTAGCCCTCGTATAAATCACGTCTTCAGCAAAAAACTTGTCGAACACCGCCCGGTCCCCTCGCCCGGCCGCATCCAGAAACTCCCGCAGCAATGCCGTGACTTCCTCCTTCGCACTCCCCGTCTTCTGCGCCCGCGCCCCTCCGACTGCCACCGCCAGGCAAACGACGGCTGCGGTCAACAAGACTCTCGCCAAATTCATCGCTCCCTCCTAATCTAGGATATAGGCTAGCTCCAACCGAGCCGCGTTTCGAGCACTACCCACAGTGAGGTTAACCCCTTTAGATGCAACACTTAATGACCAGCTTATAAGTGTTGCATCCAAAAGGACTTACGGCTTCCATAAGTCCTTTATCTGCAACACTTACGGAAAACGCAAGGGGGCCTATTCTTCATTTGCCTCGTCCTTTATACTCTCTTTCCGATGGAGAACGCCTACATCTGCGACGCCATTAGAACCCCTATTGGCCGCTACGCCGGATCTCTTTCCTCCGTTCGCACCGACGATCTCGCCGCCATACCCATCCAGGCCTTGATGGAACGTAACGCCTCCGTAGACTGGAACGCCCTCGACGACGTCTTCTACGGCTGCGCTAATCAATCCGGCGAAGATAATCGCAACGTCGCCAGAATGGCGTTGCTGCTTGCGGGACTGCCCAAGGAAATCCCCGGCTCCACGGTAAATCGCCTCTGCGGCTCCAGCATGGACGCCGTCGCCACCGCCGCCCGGGCTATCAAAAGCGGTGAATCTGACTTCATCATCGCGGGCGGCGTCGAGAGCATGTCCCGCGCTCCCTTCGTGATGGGCAAAGCGGATTCCGCTTTCTCCCGCTCCCTGAAAGCCGAAGACACCACACTCGGCTGGCGCTTCATCAATCCGCTGATGAAAGCTAAATACGGCGTCGACTCCATGCCGGAGACGGCCGAAATCGTCGCCGAAGAATTTCATATCTCGCGCGAAGACCAGGACGCCTTCGCCTTCAGAAGCCAGCAGCGGGCGGCAAGCGCTATGCGTAACTGTTTTCTCTCACAGGAAATCGTTCCAGTTCCCATTCCGCAGAAAAAAGCCGAGCCCATCCTGTTCAGGGCCGACGAACATCCTCGCTCCGACACGACCCTTGCCGCGCTCGCCAAATTGCAAGGCGTCGTAAAGCCAGGCGGCACCGTGACCGCCGGAAACGCCTCCGGCATCAATGACGGCGCATGCGCCTTGCTGATCGCATCGGAATCCGCCGCCAACCGTCACGGCCTCACTCCGAAAGCCCGCATCCTGGCCGCGGCTACCGCAGGTGTAGCTCCGCGCCTCATGGGGATAGGTCCAATCCCCGCATCGCGCAAAGTCCTGGCGAGGACAAATCTCTCCGTCGGTCAGATGGACGTCATCGAACTAAACGAGGCCTTCGCCTCGCAAGCTCTGGCGGTTCTCCGCGAATTCGGCGTCCCCGATGACGCTTCGCACGTAAATCCAAATGGCGGCGCCATCGCCCTTGGCCATCCGCTTGGTGCCAGCGGCGCGCGTCTCGTCACGACGGCTCTCTACCAACTTCTTCGCACCAGCGGCAAATATGCGCTCTGCACCATGTGCATCGGCGTAGGTCAGGGCATCGCGCTAATCCTCGAACGCGTCTAGTTTTCCGAACCCGTCGCCGGGGCTCGCTAACATTCCCTGAGCTAACATTCCCTGGCGCCGCACCGTTTATCTCCATTACAAAGTTCCAATGAAACCGTTTTGTTTCCCGCGTGGGAGTGATTACACTCACCGCATGAACCTGCTGGACCCGTTGTTCCGCTCCCAGGCAGTCGAAAAGGTCTTCTCCAATCGGGCCACGCTGCAGGGCATGCTCGATTTCGAGGCAGCCCTTGCCCGAGCCGAAGCTCGCGCCGGATTCATTCCCGCAACCGCCGCCCAAGCCATCGAAGCAAAATGCCGCGCGGAACTTTACGACATGACCGTAATTGCTCGCGCCGCCGCAAACGCGGGCAACCTCGCAATTCCGCTGATCAAACAGCTCACCGTTCTCGTCGCCCAAAAAGATAAAAACTCCGCCCGCCACATCCATTGGGGGGCCACCAGCCAGGACGCCATCGACACCGGCCGAGTCCTCCAACTCCGCCAGGCGCTGGCTCTCATCGCGATCGAACTCGATAATTTGGCGGTCGCGCTTGGCGGGATGGCTCACAAGAATCGCGCCACGCTCGTCCCCGCGCGCACCTGGATGCAACAGGCTCTGCCCACAACTTTCGGCTTCAAAGTAGCAGGCTGGCTCGACTCAATCGAAAGGCACCGCGCGCGCCTCGCGGAAACGCAAGAGCGTTGTCTGGTCCTTCAATTCGGCGGCGCAGTCGGCACGATGGCGGCTCTTGGCACGCGGGGCCTCGACGTCGCAAAAAATCTCGCCAAGGATTTGCAGCTTCCCTTGCCCGACCTTTCCTGGCACAGCCATCGCGATCGCATGGCGGAAATCGCGACGACCCTTGGCCTGTGCACGGGCACGCTCGGCAAAATCGCGCGCGACATTTCTCTGCACACACAAACCGAAATTGGCGAACTCTTCGAGCCGTCAGCGGATGGCCGCGGCGGATCTTCCACGCTGCCGCACAAACGCAACCCAGTCACAAGCGCCGTCGTACTTTCCGCGGCTGTCCGCGTCCCGGCGCTCGTTAGCGCTATGCTTTCCGCGATGGTCCAGGAAGAAGAACGAGGCTTGGGCGGCTGGCATGCCGAATGGGAAACCCTCCCCGAAATCGTCCGCCTGACCGCGGGCGCACTGCATCACCTGACCAGCGCTATCACGGAACTGGAAATTGATGCTTCACGCATGCGTCAGAATCTCGACATCACACACGGTCTGATTTTCGCGGAAGCCGTAACCATGGCTCTGGCCGAAAAAATTCCTCGCGCCGAAGCCCACGAAATCATCCAACGCGCCTGCAAACAAGCGCAATCCCAGCATGCGGAACTTCGTTCTATCCTCGCGCAAGAAGCCATCATCAAGTCGGCTCTTTCGGGAGCAGAACTGGACCGCCTCTTTTCTCCCGGCAATTATTTGGGCGTCGCTGACCAATTCATCGATCGCGTTCTGGCTACGAGCGAGTCCAGCAGAGAGAAGAAAAAATCCCGCACAAAGTGAGTGCCATGCCCTTCGCGCAATTAAACGACGTCCGCATCTATTATGACTTTGAGGGTCCCGCCAACGCGCCCGTACTGATTTTCTCCAATTCGCTCGGCGCAAATCTCTCGATGTGGGATCAGCAAGCGCTCGCGTTTCGCAAACAGTTCCGCGTCTTGCGATATGACACACGCGGCCACGGCCAGTCTTCCACCACGCCCGGCCCATACCATATCGAGCAGCTTTCCCAAGACGTACTGGCTCTCCTTGCGAGCCTGCAGCTCGTTCGCGTGTATTTTTGCGGCCTCTCGAAAGGAGGGATGACCGGGATGTGGCTCGGACTTCACGCCCCGCAAGTCCTCCACAAACTGATTCTTTGCAACACAGCCGCAAAAATTGGAAATGCCGAAGGTTGGAACTCCCGTATCGAAGCGGCCCGAAAAGGAGGAATGAAATCCATCTCCGGAGCCGTTATGGAACGCTGGCTCACGCCCGCTTTCCGCGCAAGCTCTCCCGAAGTTGCGGCGGCAACGCTAGGCATGCTCGAAAGCACCGACCTCGACGGCTACATTGCCAACTGTGCGGCCGTCCGTGATTTTGATGCGCGCGAAACCATCTGCGGAATTCGCGTTCCAACTTTGGTCATCGCCGGCGCTCAGGATCCCGCTACCACTCCCGACGAAGGCCGCTTCCTCGCCGAAAAAATCCCCGGCGCTCGTTATGTTGAGCTCAATGCCGCGCATCTCTCGAACATCGAAGCCCGCGATGGGTTTAATTCGGAACTCAGCGCGTTTCTTGCCGCATAAGCCGGAGCGTATAAGCTTTCCTTGGATTTTCGCGGGAATGCCGAGCGCCGGGTGTTGCGTAATTTCGCAGGTGCGTGTGCGTGCCGGCGGAATTCTTATTTCGCCGCAACGCGTTCTTTAATCTGTTTGGAAAGGGCTTGAATTTCCTGCTGACTAATCCGGCCTTCGCCATTGAGCACGACCAGCAACTTTCCGCCGCCCGCGTCTTTGAATTCCGCATTCTGAATCGTGGCGTGGCCTTGAATCGCCGGTGGAAGCGTCGCGCTCAGGTTCGTTCCTTTTTCCAGGGCCGAAAGAATGGAAGAGCGAATTTTGTCGCGCAGCATGTCACCGAGAGTCCCCGAGCGCAAAAGTTCGCCTAGTGATCCATCCGCTTCGATCTTTCCGACCTCGGGCACCAATCGCAGTTCGGTATTGTCTTTCTCAATGGCAGGCGTCAGTTTTATTTCGATCAATGCGTTTCCGCCCACCAGTCTTTTGGACTTATCTTTTCCCAGGATTTTCGCGCAGGCCCATCGTTCATAGTGCAGTTGCACGGTCGCAAGGCTAGCCGGTGGAACCGGTACGAGTTGGGCTTGTTGGATGGCGATCCGTTCGCCGCAAGCATCCTCCTTATCCAGCTGACTGCTCAGCAGGTCCGTCATGTCTTGCTGCAATTCGGAGAGGTCGGCGTCGAGTTCCAGTTTGAAAGCGCTGGTGTCTTTATCTTTTACCTGCAAAGACACGACTCCCCAGGCCGTTATGGTAACGGCCTGCTCCTTGATTTTGAGCGGGATCTTCTGCGGGGGAATTTTGAATGTCAGATTCTGAGCGCACACGGGCACGCCAAAAGCACCAAGCGCGGCACAGAGGACAACCACCAGGCTAGGGCACAAGAACGAAGATCCGTCTGCGGTTCCGCGCCCACCAAAGGCACTGGGAATCATCTTCCTTATGGCCGCGTATCCCCTATAAAAAGAACTGCCATCCAATCCTTCGCTCTGCACGGGTCCTCACTACTCCCCATCACTTCACTGACGCATCCTATAGATTGTACCTTTGATCGAGGATCCGTCTCATCGTTGGCCGGCAATCCGGGTGAGCCATTTTTGGGCGCCCTCGAAATCTTGCGATGCCCCGCGAGCCCTTACTTGGCGAGTTCGGGCCCCTGCGAACGCATAAAGAATTCATCAAATTATGTGAGACGTTTTCTTAATTCTTGCGTCCAAATTGGCAAAAGCCGAAGTGGAGCGGAAGTCGGCCCAGAAGCTCCTAGACGTCCCGTCCAGACCATGGGCTGGGAGAATGCGGAGTTATCGGGCAGAGGCCGGCGCTTCTGCAAAAGGGAAGCCCGTTATGGGTGTATTTGCAAGAAACTACCATCAATATAGAACCTCGGAAACTCCCCCCAGCGAAATCGTCGGCCAAACAGAGAACCTGCGTCTCAGCCTGATCGAAGACCGGCCAGGAATCATCGAATTCAGCGGCTCCCCGAGCGTTCTCGTTTCGCTGCACATTGGTCCCTCGGTTGCTGTGGATTGCCGGCGGGCCGGAGAGCGCCACCGCGGCAAGAACATTCACGGCGATTTGGAAATCATTCCTCCGAACGTCGGCGGCCTCTGGGAAATCAAAAGCACCGACACGGCCCTGGTTATCGGATTGAAGCTGCGTCTGCTCGAGCGCGTTGCGGAAGAGTCCGGTGATGATCCATCCAAACTGCGGGTGACCAATCGTTTTCAAACGCGCGACTCGCAAATCGAGCACATCGCCTGGGCGTTGAAGGCCGAAATGGAAAACGGCTATCCTTGCGGGCGCCTCTATCGAGACTCGCTCGCGACGGCGCTGGCCGCGCGCATTGTGCGATATCACAGTTCGCTGGCGCGTCCCTACCGAACGACGAAAACCGCACTTCCGGCTCGCAAATTAAAAGAGGTTCTCGGCTTTGTCGAGGACAATCTTTCCCGAGACCTCGAACTGCGCGAGATTGCGGCAGTAGCCAGCTTGAGCGTTTCGCACTTCAAGACAATCTTTCGCCAATCCGTGGGCATGCCGCCGCATCAGTATTTGATTCGCCGCCGCGTCGAGCGCGCAGCCGCACAGTTACGCAACAGCAAATTGCCTATCGGCCAAATCGCCCTCGAACACGGCTTCTGCCATCAGAGCCATCTGGCGCTGCATATCCGCCGCGTTTTGGGAGTGTCGCCCCAGCAGATCAGGGATGCCAGTTGAAACGGCGGCTCTCCGGCATTTTCATACGTTTTTGCTCGTGACCGGCTGAATTTGAGCGACGACCGATTCTTTAAGGGGCAAGATAGACTGGGTGATTTTGCCCTTAAGAAGTGTAGACATTTGCGGGTTGCCGGCAGCAATGAATACTGCTTTGTTCTGGACAAATATGACCGACTTCCTTAGAGGGCAGACCGATGGAGCTTCCATCAAGCTGTCCGCAGACAAGCCCGTAGACGCTTCCCTGCTTCCTCCGATTCGCGCGCTTGCGCCGGAATCGGCCGAGAACATTGCGGAGTTCGAGCCACGGCCGGAAGCTACACCGGAGAAGCCCGTGCGGATCGCGGTCAAGACGAAGGGGAAAATTCTTCTCTTCAATCCAGAGGACATTCTTGCGGTCGAAGCCGAGGGCAACTACGTCCTGCTACAGCGCCACTCGGATTCCAATCTGCTTCGCGAATCCATCACCGCCATTGCAGAAAAACTCAAAGCCTACGGATTTGTACGGATTCACCGCTCCGTACTTGTGAATGCATCCTGGGTGCAGGAGATCCGCCCTGGGGCCACGGGCGAATATATTCTTCGTATCGCGAATGGGAAGGAATACACGGTTTCGCGAACGTACAAAAACAATTTGAAGCTGCTGGCCCAGTCCTGGATCGGTATTGATTCCTTCATCGAAGATTAGCACCGCATTTCGAGCCTGCCTGTTGAGTGCCCCAAGTTGAAGGGTCCTTCTACCGGACAAATGCTCTCTCTGCCTCCACGTTTTAGAATCAATTTATAATTCATTCCCAAAATTTAGTCGGTTACTCCTACCAAACTCGGTGCGAACTACGTTCTTTTTTCCAACATCTCCCAAATTCTGGAGTTATCTATTCTTTTGTCAGCCGGGGACGTCTCAACACCTTCCCGATACCAAGTCCAAATTGGCTGGTGCGAACCGCCCATTTAGCAACGCAAGACAATTTCGCCGCACTTCGCGTTTTCATATTTTCATTTCGTGCCTTCCTCCGAAGTGCTTGAAAATAAATCAACCTCGGGACTATTTCTGATTGGTATCTCGCTTGCACCTCACTCTGCGATTACATCGCGCGGTTCGAGTGCCGCGCGAATTCGCTTTCCTGAAATTTATTAGCCGTAATGCAGTCCATTGGAGGAATGCTAAATGTCTAGCAAGCGACGCATCTTTATTATCGGTTGCCTGTTGTGTTTGCTCGCTTTTGTTCCATCAGCGCTCTTTTCGCAGAGCGCCTCCACCGGCCAGGTAGTAGGGACAGTGTTGGACCCATCGGGAGCAGCGGTTGCAGGCGCGCTCGTCACGCTGACGGACCTGTCCACGAACGCGACGCGTTCGGCCTCAACGAACGACGTCGGGAGATTCATTCTCGTTGACGTGCCCGCGGGCAACTTCAGCGTTTCGATCAATAAGACGGGATTTCGGGTATCGAAGATCACGGACCAAGCGGTGAGCGTGGGAACGACCCTGACGTTGAACATTACGCTCGAAATTGGTTCCGTTGCCGAGAGCGTTGAGGTCACGGCGAGCAATGCGGAACTCCAGACTCTGAACGCCACGGTCGGCAACACCATTACAGGTACGGCCCTAGACTCGCTCCCCAGCTTGAGCCGCGACGCGAGCACGTTTTTCACCCTGCAACCAGGTGTGGCGCCTGATGGCAGCGTCGCCGGCGTGGCCATGGACCAAAATTCCTTCCAACTCGATGGCGGCCAGAACACCAATGATATGGACGGCAGCATGAACATCTACACGCCGAGCTTTGCGGGTGACGTTACGGGCGGTCTCATCTCGGCGCAGGTCACAGGGAATGCGGGCGGCGGGCCTACGGGAGTAATGCCCACCCCGATCGACAGCGTTGAAGAATTCAAGGTCAGCACCACCAACCAGACCGCGGACTTCAACAGCTCAGCCGGTTCGCAGGTTTCCATCGTCACCAAGCGCGGCACCAATTCCTGGCATGGAACGCTGTACGAATATTATTTGGACAACAACTGGTCGGCGAACACTTTCCAAAATAATTCCGCGGGCATTCCGGTTCCGAGTTTCCACTACAGCCGCTTTGGCGCGGCCGCTGGCGGGCCGATCATTCCTAAAGAGATTCTCGGCGGCAAGACCTACTTCTTTGCCAACTTTGAAGGCTACCGTTTCCCCGATTCCGAAACCATCAACCACAACACTCCCACAGCTTCCATGCGCCTTGGCCTGCTCTACTTCGGCGGCCAGTATTACAACCTGAATCCAACCCCCGTAACCTACAACGGCGTTACGTATGCGGGAACAAATCTAGATCCGCGGGGCATTGGCATCAATTCTGAAATCGAACAGCTGTGGGCGAAAATGCCGCTGCCCAACACGACGGCATGCAACGGCCTATCGCTTTGCGACAACTCACCAGCGGGCGGCAACATTGGCGTCTTCACGGGTAACATGTCCGTCCCTCAATCCAGCAACTTCGGCGTCGCTCGGCTGGATCATGATTTTGGAGCCAAGTGGCACTTCATGAGCAGCTACCGCTACTTCCGGCTAGATCGCACCACGGACAGCCAGTATACGATTGCAGGTGGAACTCCCACTTCCCTTTCCGAGCGGCCTCAGGTGCCGTGGTTCTATGTGGCAGCCCTGACCACCAACGTCACCAACAATGTGACGAACGATCTGCACTATAGCTATCTTAGGAACTACTGGCAGTGGGGGTCCGCAGGAGACCCTCCGCAGCTTTCTGGCTTGTCCGGAGCTCTTGAACCCTTGGGCGAAGGAGGCTCTGCTACTGGATTTGCTCTTACTCCTTACAACGTAAACACGCAGAACACCCGGACGCGCTTCTGGGATGGAAAAGACAACATGGTCCGGGATGACGTCAGCATGTTGCATGGCAGCCACCTCTTCCAATTCGGCGGAACGTATCAGCATAACTGGGACTTTCACCAGCGCACGGACAACGGAGGCGGTATCAACAACCAGGCCGTTTACCAGCTATCGAACGACGTCAATTCGGGTCTTAATTTGACCGGAATTATTCCGGGCACCGTGCCCACCGCGAACCAGGTCGAGTTTGGGCAAGACTACGCGGCGGCTTTGGGAATTGTCACCATCGCCCAGATTGCTTATACGCGAAGCGGGCCGAACCTGACATTGAATCCCCCGCTCACGCCGGCAGAAGACAAGAGCACCATTCCCTACTACAACGTGTACTTCAGCGATTCCTGGCGCGTCAAACCAACGTTCACGATCACTTACGGTTTGGGTTGGACACTGGAAATGCCTCCGGTCGAATCGCAGGGACGCCAGGTTGAACTCGTGGATCAGGGCGGCCAGCAAATTGATGTGGCAGCCTACCTCAAGCAACGCGAAGAGGCGGCGTTGCAGGGTCAAGTCTACAATCCGGAAATTGGTTTCGACCTCGTCGGCAACACGGGCAGCGGACAGAAGTATCCTTACGACCCTTTCTATGGTTCGTTCAGCCCGCGCATTGCGGCTGCCTGGAATCCCAACTATACGGACGGAATCCTTGGCAACCTATTAGGCCAGGGCAAGACCGTGATCCGCGGCGGTTACAGCCGAATTTATGGACGTCTGAACGGCGTCGACCTCGTGCTCGTACCTTTGCTCGGGACGGGCCTCATCCAGCCAGTACAGTGCATAGACCCACAGAGCTCCATCACCGGTAACGGGACCTGTTCCGGAACAGGGGGGGCCACTCCGTTGAATGCTTTCCGCATTGGCACAGACGGGTTGACCGCTCCGCTTCCAACTCCGAGCGCGACTCTTCCCCAACCGGATTTCCCCGGCTACAACGCCATTGCCGCAGCTACGGGCGAGGCGTTGGACAAGAATTTCCGTCCCGACGAGTCAGACCAGTTCGACCTGACCATCCAGCGCCAGATCAACAGCAAAACCATCCTCGAAGTGGGCTACATCGGCCGCCGCATCACGCATGAATATCAGCCACTGATGATCAATGCGGTGCCCACGATGATGACTCTCGGTGGACAAACCTTTGCAAAAGCCTACGCCAACCTGCAATTGCAATATTGCGGCGGCGGGTCGGTTGCAGGTCTCGCGGGCGGCGGCTGTGTTGGGAACGTAGGAGCCGTAACGCCACAGCCGTTCTTTGAAAAAGCCCTGGCGGGCACCGGCTATTGCACCGGGTTTGCAAGCTGCACGCAGGCCGTCGCCGTGAACGAAGGCAACAACGGCACTGGCAACCTGGGCATACAAAACGTCTGGAGCCTCTGGAGCGATTTGGATCAGGGCGGCGCCACTTGCAGCCCCACTCAACCCTGCGGCTTCAACTTCGCCCGCACCATGATGAACAGCCCGATCGCCGGCTCGCCCTTCGGCGCCAACGGCCAACTGACCTCTGGCGTGGCCGTCAACGCGAGCCTCGTCTACGGCAATTACAACGCTGGCTTCGTTACGTTGAAAATGGCCGACTGGCACGGGTTGACGCTTCAGCAGAACTTTACATTCAGCAAGGCGCTCGGAACCGTAAACGTGGTTCAAGCCAGCAGTTCATTCACTACCGTGAATCCCTACGACATCGGCGCGGGCTACGGCTTACAGCCCTTTGACCGCAAATTCGTTGACAACGTTTTGCTGGTGTACCAGCCACCCTTCTACAAGGCCCAACACGGCGTGGTCGGTCGTCTCCTCGGCGGGTGGTCCTTCGCGCCCATCTTCACCGCGGGAAGCGGCTTGCCGCTCGAAATCAACACCAGCAACGGCGACGGACAGTCCTTTGGCGAGGCGGATGCTATTGACTTCGCCGCGGACGAAAACGCCGTTCTGACTTGCGCCAATAACTTTGGCAGCTCGCGCCACAATGGCGTCGCGCCCACTACGGGTCCCGGCTCCGCAGGAAACGTCAACATGTTTGCCAACCCGGCCGCCGTTTTTGGTTGCGTTCGCGACCCAATACTCGGTCTCGATGGCGGCGCCGGCGGTGCTGGCACGCTTCGCGGCATGCCTTTCTGGAACGTGGACTTCCAGGTGAAGAAGAACATTCACATCAACGAGCGCTTCAGCGCGGAATTCCAATCCATCTTTACCAACGTCTTCAACCACGACCAACTGCTTGATCCGTTCTTGAGCCTTTCGGCACCGTCGCTCTGGGGCGTCGAAAATACGCAGGGAAATACGCCACGGTCCATCGAGCTGGGGATTCGGTTCCGGTTCTAAACTCCAGAGGGGCGCCGTCCCACGCAATGAATCACGCGGATCTCGTCCCCGCGAAGCCGCGAAGAAAACGGGGAAGGCCTGTAAGGCCTTCCCCGTTTCTTTTTTAGGTGGGAGCTGGGATGACGACGCGGAAACCTGCGGCCACCAGCCACAAATCTCCAGCGCCGTTCTCTTTTCTCAGTTGTTCACGGTGGAATGGAAGGCTGCGCCATCCAGGAGCGGCTGCAGACTTTGCAGAACTTGCGGAAGCTCATCCGCCAGCGTTGTTACGGTTAGGACCCCGACGGAAGAGCCGCTACGCGCGTAGATTCGCCGATAGACCAGTTCCCTGCCATCTTTGGTCGAGTGGCGCACGTCTACGGCCATGCTCTCATCCGCGCCACCCACTCGCGGCGGCATCGTCGGCTCAATCCTGGCATCGCGGAGATAGCCGCGCAGCGTGCTGATCTGAGACTCCACAAATTGGGGTAGCGTAATTCCGCCGAGCGCCTCTTCGGTCGCGGCTACGCTGCTCGGAAAGTCTTCGTGCCCCGTTTGTTGCAGGCCGAACCCCTCCTGCACAATCCACTCCGGTGGCGCAGCCGGAAACGACCACCCCATGACGGAAAAGGCGGCCTCTCGTGAGCCGCCTGCGGAGCGCGGGAGACCGCGGTCGGCAGGGCGGTCGACGGCCCGATCAACCGGTCGCTGAGAGACTGGGTGAAGCGGCGAAGCGGCCACAGGATTCGGCGGAGGGGCGACGGGCAGCCTGGGGATGGCGTGAACCCGTGGCGGCTCCTCCGGACGCGGCGGCGCGCTCTCCGCGCGCAGTTCAGGCGGTTGCGAAGCGTGATCGGCAGATGATGGCCGTCGAGCAGGCGGTTCAGCGGGTGTGGAAGGAGTGGCACGCGGCGGGACGCCATGATCATCTGGATGGAACGGTTCGGCGGGAGACAAGATAGAATCCGCGGGTGAGGGTCGCACGGCCTGAGGCGCGTCCGGTGAGACTGGCGGGTCGCCAACGGGAGGCCGCGCGGCGCGGTGCGCCTCAAAAAGGGCTGGAGGCTCCGCGGCGGGAGGGCGCACAACCCGCGGCTCAGGAGTGGACGCAGGCCGCTGAGGTTCTCTTGGGGAGACGGCATCAGGACGCGGAGTTGAGGGGGCGAGTTTTGCGTCAGCAACAATCTTTACCGTGAAAATGGTTTGGCCGCTTTTGATTTCGTCGCCGTTGGCGAGCATGGCGTCCTGAATTTTAGCGCCATTGAGAAATGTGCCGTTGCTGCTCTTGCGGTCCACAACGCGGCAGCCCTGCGCACCGCACTCCACAACAAAGTGCAAGCCGGACATGAACGTGTCGTGAGGGAGCGCGAAGTCGGAGCGCGTGGCCGAGCGGCCAATGGTGACGGTCTGGCCGGTCGTCAGGGGAATTTTCTTTCCCTCGAAGGGGCCGGCTTTAATTTCAAGAAGTAAACCCATCTTGTTTTCCCGCTTGCGATCCTACGCCACAGACGTTGAGCTTAGTTCTCGAGGTTGTGTCCATTTCGATTAGTCTCCATCCTCCACAGGAGGCGCGAGACGCGCGTTGAAAAGCTTTGGATCGACCGGTCTCCACTTGAAATTATTAGCCGCTTCGCGGACTTTCTCCATAGACTCTCGGGGATAGAATTCCGCGGGCCAACCGCGAGACCTGACATCACTAGCCACTTGGCTAGCAGTAGTCAGAAGTTCCTCGTGAACATCATGAAAGTGCTTGTGTTCACCAGCACCGTAGGCTGCCATCGCCTCGCCGAATTCGCCAATCAACTGTGACAGATAGCCTACCCCCTGAAGAGCAGCGAAGATCGGCAACTTGCTGAATACTCCCCCACTGCTTCCGACGCCAACGAGCCACTTCCCTGCCCAAGTGACGAGATGAAATCCATATACCGAAACGGCATCCTCACGCGGGTACTTTTCGAGCAGTTCATCACCATACGTGTGCGTCACGAAAATGTCATAGCTGAAAACAATAGCAGACCCTACGTCTGCCATGGCTCCCATGCCCTTGCCAACCTTGCTCAGTGTTTCCAACCTGGCTGTTACTTTTGCGGCGGTCCCAGCTGCGTCACCGGCAGCACCGGATAGCCAAACGGCACGGAGAATTTTATGAAGTCCGATAAATTGCAGAGTCGCGCCACCAGCATCCAACCCCTTCAAAACTGCTTTCATTCCTTTGCCTATCCACCAAGGATCGTCGGATGCGTGACCGGCTCCTTCGCGAAATGCATTCCAAGCAGACACAAATACCGCCCACTTCACAAAAATCTCAATGGCCTGGACGCTACCCGCGAATGCAGGATCACTCTCCTTAAAAACATCGAGGGCTTTTCTGCGCTTGTACTCGATACCTTTCTCGAGCTTCTCGGTTTCGACCCGGAACTCCTCCTGTATCTTGGCTAAATCAGGGTCCGAGGCGGCCATCGCCCGAGTCGCGTCGCGTTGGAGAAGATCCCGATTCCCCAGCACTTTCCGCACCCAATCCGAATTGCCCGCCTGCTTATATTTTTCGATATATTCATCGCACAGCAAAACCAGATCGTCTTCTTTGCCGGCTACACCCCAAAGCTCGTCCCATACCTTGATTTGCTTGCCGACAATGTCCGACATCTTTTTATAACTTATGTTTTCCTTCGAGACGAATATGGAAGCGGCATTTAGCATGGAAATCGTATACCGCCGGGCAGAGTTGATGGCATCCACAGTGCTCGCAGGCTTGGACGAAAGCCCCTTAGCGAGGGGAAATTTGCCGGCGTCGCCGAACTTCTTCTCAAAGAAGGGAAAAGTGAATTCGCAGGCAAATGCGCGGCCGTAGTCGAAAGACTCGCCCGTCACCCGAACTTGATATTGGTCCACGGGAGAAACCGAAGTGAAAACCTTCGGGATGCGGTTGAAGATAAACCCGAGACGAGAAAGCAAGACGCGATGTTCTTCTGCGAAGACGGGGTCATAGTGGGCAACTTCCTTGCCGAAGGCTGAATTATGAATGAGATTCCAAACCAGGCTGGCGAGATTGTTAATGTGTTTGCGCTCGGGAATAGGTGCCTGCGATTCTAGGCAAACTCCATAATTGATGAAATTGGAGCAGGCATTGAAGGTGCTTAGCAGGCGAATCTGCATGTCGCAGAAATACTTGGAGTTATCGTCGGACGGATCCTCAATGTGAATGTGATTCATATTATAGCCGGACTCATAGAGGACACTGAGGAACTGACGCAGGTATTGCGCAAGATTTCGGGCTTTAGCTACGTTGGCGACCAGTTTTTCATGAGACAACAGAAGGCGGTCAAGAGCGTCGATGATACGGCTGAGCCGATATATCCAATGGAAACGCCGACTGCGCAAGCGGAGCCGGCAAGGGTCGCCTCTTTGGGCGGGCGCGGTGATTTTAACCTCCTGCCAGTATTTCCGCGCCGGTAGATCCGGGGGGTTCCATCGCTTCTGCTTGCCGTTTACAGGTTCAGTGGTGAAGGGCGGATCGCTCTCGTAGATGTAGTCGCCCATCCTAATCCAAGCGTCGAGCCATACTTTATAGGTGCCGAGAGGCATTAACGTTGGAATTTGGCGATCATGTTTGCGGTTGTAATTGAACTTTTCGCGAGCGGTTTGGATGATGTAAAGAGCCCCGTCTTTGACATAGCCGGAATGCCACATGCCGCGTTTGGAGCGATCTGCAAACCAAATTTCGCCCCAAATAACCTTCTCGGTGAGCAGCGTTTTGCCATAGAGATTGGGCACGGGCGGAAAAGGGAGCTTCCCTTCAAATCCGACCATGTCGTCCTGAAGAATCTCGATGGGCACCATCTGTGCCGCCCTGATGTGCATACTCTACCCCCTTAGACAATAGACTCGCCGGCACCTTCGGTTGGAGGAAGGTCGGCGATCTCCCATCCCGATGGCTGGTGGCCGCGTAAGTCATCCGGGATATCTGGCAACTGATCTTCGAGCGCCATCGAATCATATTTGTCAGGCTCCGGCTGGTCTCCTGCAGCGTCAACGGTGGAATCGGGATTGGCATCTGTGTCAAGAAGGTCGTCCAATAGAAGGTTATGAAAGACGTAGTAGGAGCCCTCCGAACCTTCGTCCACAATGAGGCTATAGCGAAGGCCTTTGCGCATGCCGGTGAAGACGAGAGTGATCCTATCGTCGCCCTGTACTGCATCGTCAGCAACCGTATGGCGCTGATGTTCCGAACCATCTTCATTCAGCACGATATAGACGTCCTGACGCGCATGCTGAGTGGCAGAATCGATGTACAGATCGATGATAAAAACCGAGGGAACGGCCAAAGTATTCAAACTATTCGGGGCAAGATGAGCCAGTTCAAACAATGTAGCACCCCCCCGCGTTCAAAGGACGAACCCGGGCAACGACGTTGCCGACAGCAAAATGGCGCAGGCAGGGTTCGCAGATACAAGGAGCGATCAGAGAGAAAGAGAACCCGAAGCGAACAGGACTAGCAGCCATGCAAATCCGCCAACTTTGAGCGAGTGGTTGTGTTGGGTGTGCCGGAAACTCCAAGGCCGAACTTCTTTTGAAAAGCTTCAAGAGCGCTCTTAGTCCGTGCCCCGAGCACGCCATCTGCTGGACCACAGAGAAAACCGAGATTATTGAGACGAGCTTGAATACCGGTGATGATAGCAGGGTCATTGCCGTGGCTATCTACCGGATCGAGATATCCGATGCGTAGATTCCACTTGAGATGGGCCTTGTCCAACCTCAGTTCTCCCTCTCGCGCGTCGGCGGGGATCTCCTGCTGTAAGAGTCCGCCTCCATCGGTAGTGCCCTTCTTTCGAAGGTTGCCAACGATCAGGGTAAAAGGTTCGTTCCCCATTGGGTTGTCTTCCACATCTTTCAATCGAATTTTAAGAAGGAGCTTTGAGCTCTTTATCTGGAATTTGTGTATCTGGTCCGTTGCAGCGGACTCCTGCTTATCCGCCTTGTCAGGAATATAAAGTTGGTCGCCGGGATAGATAACGTTAGGGTCCGGCCTATTCCGCTTAAAGTCCGCGTTTTGGGGATGATCGTAGATGGTATGAAAGTCAGAGAAACCGTAGTCCAGTGCGATGCTTGACAAGAATTCGCCCTGCTCGACGGTATGCGTTTGGCCCATGGGGAGCCTCCTATTTGGCTCAACTCTGCTTCCAGTCCCTGGCGTCCCTTTCGGGAAACGCGACTTTACAGTTGCCGGAATCGATGCCGCTGATTTTGGCGCGGCCGTGTTTATCGGTACTGCCCTCCACGACGGTGCCGTCGGGAAGGGTGATGCGGTAGTCCTCGAAGGGTACGGCGCGTTGTTGCTCATCTACCAGTTGGATGGCGATCCAGTGCGTTTTATCCGGCGATACAGTTTGATTCGAAGGCGAGTCGGAAGAAGAATCGGAGCCGCAGGACGAGGATGGAGAGCCGGCGGGAGCTGGGCTCATGTTTTGATTGGCGTCGTTGGAGGCGTTTTCGAGCGGGCTACCGGCACTGCTCATGGATTTGCTCCGGGTTTGGCTTTATTTTCGCGTTTTTTGGCGGCTTTGTACAGGCGCTCGATTTTCGCGGTGGGATTGCGAAGCGCGCGATTTTGCAGGATGGATTGGGCCCAGGGAAGATTGGGGTCTTTGTCGAAGTCGCGGCCGTAGAAAATCATCAGATCGATGTATTTGCAGACGTCCACTTCGGAAATCATTTTGTAGGCGGCGGCGCGCTGGGTGCCGTATTGAATGGTTTCGCGGAGTTTTGGCTCGCCGAGGGATTCGGATTGCTCGGGAAAGACTTTTTTCAGATGCGCGATAATGCGATCTGCGAAGGCCTTTTGCCCTACAGGCCCGAAGACGGCCAGTTGTTCTTTGCGGATGGTTAGCATGACGTTAGCAGCGCTCTGTGGCGAGAAGCTTTCGCGATCTCGCCTGCCCTACCGCCCTCGCTGTGCGAGCAAACGCAAGTTCATTCAGGTTGATCTCAGGCCGGAGCAAGTTGGAGCTCCTTTGCAGCGGCGCCTTTGGGGCTGCGGGTAAAGTGGAGGCCTAGCTTGGGGTCTTCGGCTTCCATAAAGAAATGCTTCACTGGGCCGAAAAACTGATCTGCTTCTTCGGGAAAGCATGTGGGTAAGAAAAGTCGGAGGACGCGCGGATCGTAGTAGCGGAAGTAAACCTGCTGGCCATCGGGCAATTTTACATTGAGATAGCGGCGGAAATGGGGGCGGAGCTCTTTGAGCGGAAGGTCGCTAGTGACGAAGATGCCCCAGTTTTTGGACCAGGCTTGCTGTGCGAGCGTGTCGATCAAGGGCGATTTATTGGGAACGCGCACAAGATACGGGGCGAAGTGAGCGAGTTGCGCGCCCTGTGCGCCTTCGTAGAGGGATTGATGCTCTTCTTTTGATTCGAGGATAACTTTCAGGACGCTCGGTTCACGCGAGGCATCCAGTAAAGCGTAGAGAGGCTGCAAATCTTTGGCCAGAAGATCCTGGAGGCGGGGCTGGGCTGGCGCCAGCGGTTTTGGCTTTGGCTGAGGCGGCGCGGCCGGGGCTGGCATGAATTGCGGGGAGCGAACGGGGAAAGAAGGTAGTTCGCCGGGCTTGAGGGGAGCGGGAGCAGGCTCCGGAGTAAACGGAGCGCGGGGTTGCGGTTGTGGCGGTCGCGGCGGAGTGGCAAAGGCTGGCGGCTTTGCGTCCATGATGGGATCGAATTTTGGT
>CAJCHZ010000037.1 GCA_903970165.1 Betaproteobacteria bacterium | reverse complement strand
TTGCCGTCATGCAGGACCATGCCGCCAATTAATTGCACGTCGAAGTGGCGCATGTTGAGGAAGCGGCGGCCTGCTTCGCGTACCAGAGAGAAGGCAGGGACGATCACGGGATCGAGCGTACTCTTCAGAAGTTCTTTGTAGGAGGCGTCAGCGGGATCGGCTTCTTTCAACGGTTCCTGGACGCGGGACTTGAGTTCGGCGAAACGCAGCTTGAGGTCTTCGTCGCTGAGGGCGCGGACTTCGGCTTCGCGCGCGTTGATCTCGGCGACGAGCGGCTGGAGTTTCTTGATGTCGCGCTCGTGCTTGGTACCGATAAAGCGCGCGATGACTGCGTCAACTGTCTTGGCGACATCCATGGGAAATTACGCCGTCTCCTGGCGGTGCGTTACGAGCGTGAAGACACGGGCCGGTGTTCGGCAGCCAGTGCAAACATTCTATTCTAACTGGTTGGATGCGCCAGCGCCAAGATGGTCCACAAGGCGGAACAAGGCGGAGACGGGGAAATAGCTACGGCTGAACAGACGGTTCGGCGGATGCACTTTGGACTTTAGCATCGGCAACGGCAGAGGGTTGCGACTGATTGTCGGCGAGGAGGCGGCGGTATTTGCCGCGTTCTTCGAGGTTCATGTCCACGATTTCGAAGGACATATCCTGGGCGCGGTAGTCGCGCATGAGAGCGGTGGCGTGGACGTTGCGAAGGCCCAAATTGAGTTTCAGCTGGACGTGGGTTCCCGGCGCGAGGTGCCTGCTGATGGTGGCCAAGCCTCCGGAGAGGCTGGCGGTCTTGATTTCGAGGCGGCAAGTTTCCTTGAGGTTGGTGCTGAAGGCCGTGACAGGTCTCTGAAGGCGAACGCGGGTGTGACGGCGCTGGCGGACAAATTTAGAGTTGGGCACGATATCGAGCGGCGCAAGGGCGAGATCGTCGCGGTCGATGCCGCTTTTGCCGACGAAGTCTCTCGCCAGGGCGGGGTCAAGGCGTATCAGCGCTTGCAGCGCGGCGATGCGCAGTTCCTGCGGGTGCTGCCAGCCAAACATTCTTTTGGCTTCGATGACGCGGCGTAGAGTGTTGATGGATTCGGGCGCGGGAATGCGGCCGAGGGCTTCGATGGCTTTTACCTGGAGATACGCGCCACCGCCAGAAGGCAAATCGCCATCCACGATGGTGAGCAAGCGTCCCAGCGCTTCGCGATCGGAGGTCACGCCAATTTCGTCCAGAACCAGAGGCATGATCAGCGGATCCACGTGATCGAACAGTTCGAGAAGAATCCGGCAACGGCCGGGAGCGCCGCTAGCGGAAATCTGGCGCACGATGCGGTCCTGCGAAGTTCTTGGAAAATCCTTCATGCGGGACGGCAGAAAAACTTCGACGGCTTGCGGGTCGAGTTTGCTGAGCAGGCCGGCCATTTCGACGGCGTCCTGGTGGGGGCCTCCACGAATGGTACTGCGCAGATACTGGAGGCCTTCTTCGCCAAGGTCAGCGGCAAGATTGGAGACGTGCTCAGCGTCTTCGCGCAGGCCGCACCGGTTGAAGCGCATGCCGAGCTGCTCCATGGCGGCCTGCGGCAGCATTTTTAGGACGTTGGTCATTCCCGCGGCGGCCTGGCGGGCGCGCAGGGCTTCGTCCACAAATTCGGGAACGCGTTCTTCGATGCCCATTTTGGAACGCAGATTGCGGCCGACGCCGGGGCGCTGCGCTTCGACGCCGTTAACTAAATCGAGGGCTTGCTCCATCACGGAATAGCAGCGGCTGGTGGCAGCTTCCTGGCTTAAGCGGACGAACGCGGCGCTGACGAGCGTTTGGAGTTCGGCGTCGTGCTCGACGTTCAGTCGGAGACCGAGGTGGCGTAGGGCGTCACCGAGTAGCTTGGGGTCGGCTTTGGCGTAAAGTTCAGCCATTTCGGAGAGGCCGAGGGCGGTTTTCTTGCGTGCGTCGGCTTCATCGCTTTCGGCGCAGGAGGCGTAATTCTGCAAAATGCTGATGGCTTGCGCGGCGTCGCCGGTTTCGATCAAGTGGGCAACGTAAGACTGCACGTTTTTCGGCGGGATGCACCAGGCGTCGTTTGAAAGCAAAACGGCTTGCTTGCCGCTCTCCGGAACGGCAGCCCAGAATTGACGGTCGAGAATTTCGCGGTGAGACTCGACCATCATTCCGGCTTCGGTCATCTTGTCTTCATGAGAGCCGAGAATTTTGCGGAGATTTTCGATCTCGGAGTTCATGCGATCGAGCATTTGGCGCACGGCGTTGACTTTTACTTCGCCGCTTTCAAAGCGCTCGAGCGCGAAACGAATGGCGAGATGCTCAGCGAGTTTTACGAGGACGGATTCGTCCGGCTGGCCTTCAGGAGCTTGCGCGGCGAGGCCGGCAATAGCCCGCTTTAGGGTGTCCTGAGCGCTGCCAGGAAGTTGCCCCATCTGGTCCTGGAAGACGGCAGCGGCAGCGACAGCATTCTGGCCAGTGCTCATGTTGCCGAAGCTGGTCAGGGCGCCCAAAATTCCGTAGATTTCGTCTTCGCTCGGAGCGTCGGCTGTGCCGCCTCCGTGCCAAGGTCCGCTCGGCGGGCCACCTGAACCTACGCCGACGCCAGCGGGTCCAGGGCCTGAAGCCGCTCCGGCTGCGGCTGCGATCTGGCCGGCAATGCCTGATCCTGTGATGAGCGGTGCACCGGAGTAGAAGCTTCCGCCAGACGTGCTTTCGGTGCCGCCTGTTCCAACTCCAAGTTCAGTGCCACCGCCTGTCCCTGAGCCACTGCCTACGCCCGTGCCCGTCCCAACTCCCGTGCCGGTTCCACTACCCGTACCGGTCCCCACGCCGGTGCCTGTTCCGGTGCCTGTTCCGGTGCCAGTCCCAGTTCCCATTCCGGTACCAGTTCCAACGGATCCGCTTCCGCCTCTTGAGCCTTGCGCCGCGGCAATCATCTCCAGCAATTTCTGCGGGTCGTTGAGCCATTTCTTGAACTCGTCCTGATCTTCCCCAAGAGAGGCAGCCGCAAGCTGAGCCGCCATGCTGGCGTCCTTCAAACGCGAATCCGTGGCTACGAAACAGATTTCGTTCAGACGGATGCTTTTCATTCCGGCAAGCGCCTCTTTCAACTGCCTGGCGAGTTCCATGGGTTTCGCTTTTCCAGTGGGAAAAGCGCGCGCAAATTTGCCTATTTCTTGCTGTGTGACGGCGGGGAAGAACTGAATACTGGCGAGACCTGCGGCAGAGAGCAGCTGAGCAAACTGTTTTTCGGCGGGAGAGCCTTCGAGCGGCACGCCGTCGAGCAGGAGCTGCGAGCCAGTGGCACCGAGGAGCAATCCGGCATCCGAGCCAGTGATGGCGGTGCGCAGCTCGCGCCAGGCAATTTCCATCTGCTCGACCGTGCGGACGTGGTCATAGCCGTACAAACGAGCAAACTTCAAGAGAATATTAAGGCTTCTTACGAAGGCCCGTGCGGAAGTCGTTTTAGAATTCGCTAACATTTCAGATCTTCGGTCTCCCGCAATGGGACTACCTGACTAGTACCCTAGGGTTATGAACAGGGGGCGGCAATGGTACAGAGGTTCTATGTTCCTCTGCTGCAAGCCGTCGAGAGGACGGGTGCGAGACCTGCTCGAACGGACTGGGTGGATCCAGACGAGTACAGGTGAGAAGGAGGGCTGCGCGCTGACGGACGAACGTCAATCCAAAAAACGAGCTAACCCTTGCTGACTGCCACGCGGCCACGCCGCCTGCTGCGATTGGTAACCGCGGCCATTTGGGGAAGGCCACCAAGCTCGAGCAAAAGCTTGCGGAGCCGGGAGCGGTCTTCCATATCCATGTCTACAAATTCGAAGGCCATGGCCTGTGGACGCGCGCCGCGAACGATAGCCTGGGCCTTGATCGGCCGGACGCCATGCGGGATTTTCAGCGACAGAAGCGAACCCGGCGCCAGATGGCGTTCGCCGGCGCCGATGCCGCCGCCGAGATTGAGTTCGGGGATAGACAAGCGAAAGTTTTCGCGGAGGTTGGTGGTCAGGGCGATTAAATTCTTGTTGAGTTTCAAACGCGCATAACGCCGCTGGCGCATCACGGAGGAGTTTGGCTCGGGATCGGTGGGATCGAGCGTCAAGTCCTTGCGTTCGAGTCCACTGGCGTTGAGCTTTTCCAGGGCCATGGTGGGGTCGAGCCGCATGAGGGATTGCGCCGCCGCAATGCGCAATTCCGTTGGGTAAACCCAGCGCCAAACCTGGCGGGCGTCCATAATCTGCTGCATGAGAGGGCTGGCGGCAGAAGCGCGGAGACGGCCCAGCGCTTCGAGAGCTTTCAGGCGGTGATAGGGAGGCGTGTGATCGTTCTGCGCAAGCTCGACCAGCTTGGGAATGCATTCGTGCTGGCTGCTCATGCCCATTTCGTCGATGGCCAGGGGCCGGATCAAAGAATCCAGTGAATCGTAAAGGGCGACGAGGAGTTTGGCGCGCTCCTCGGATGGAGCGGAAGAAAGCTGGCGCACGGCACGATCGTGAGAAGAGCGCGGCCACTGACTGAGGCGCACGGGGAGAATTTTTGCGATGGCGTCGGGAGCAAAATGGCTGAGGAGGCCGATGGTATCGGCTGCCTCGTTGGCAGGCGCGGTTTGCAGAATTTCGAGCAAGCGGTGCGTGCAGTCTTCGCCCAGGCCGCGGACGATCTGGCCAAGCACTTCGCAGTCTTCGCGGAATCCGCAGTGGCCAAAACGGCTGGTGACGTAATGCAGAGTGGCTTTGGGCATCAAGCCGAGGATTTCGGTCATGCCGTCCGCAAGATGTCCGGAGCGCAGAGCTTCCTCGATGAATTCCGGAAGGCGCTCTTCGGCGCCGATGCGCGGACGAAGGCTTTGCGTCGAGCCGGGGCGCTGCTGTTCGATATTGTCGAGAGACGAGAGCGCCTGCTGCATCGCGGGATAGCAACGCTTGGATGCGGCCTCCTGGCTCATGCGCACAAACGCGGCGCTGATCAGGGTCTGCAGCTCCGGTTCGCGCTCGATAGCCAACTGATTTCCCAGCTTGCGGATGGATTCCATGAGCGCGCTGCCGTCGCCGCTGCCATAGAGCTCCGCCAAATCGGAAAGACCGATTGCCGTGGTACGGCGAGCCTCGGGCGCTTCGAGAGAAACGCAGGCAGCGTACTTCATCAGGATTTCGTTCACGGTTTTCAACTCGCCGCGGCGGAGCATGTCTTCGAGGAAAGCGCGGACATTGCGCGGAGGTACGCACCAGGCTTCGTCCGAAGTGAGGACTTCTTTCTTGTTTTCTTCGGGAACCTGTTCCCAGAATTCCTGGTCGAGCAGCTCGGTGTAGGACTGCACCGAGAGGCCCGCCTGGGCCATCATTTCTTCCTGTGAGCCGAGAATCTTGCGCAGGGCTTCAATTTCCGAATTCATGCGGTCGAGGAGTTGCTTGACGGCGTTCACGCGGAGTTCGCCGCGCTCGTAACTGTCGAGCGCAAACCGGATGGCCACGTGTTCGGCCAGCTTCAGTAACATGGGCTTGTCGGCTTTTTCCGAAGGCGCTTGCGCCGCCAGGCCTGCCAAAGCTTGCTGCAATGTGTATTGCGCGCGCACGGGCATGGAGCTCAAGCGCGACTGAAATGTCGGGGCATCCATTTTTGCGTCGGGATCCTTGCGGGATCTTCCGAGCTGCGCGAAGAGGCCCAGCATAGCCCGAACATCGGCTTCTTCGACGGCATAGGCGCTACCGCCTCCGCCGCCCATCGCCGCGCTCAACCCCGCGCTTAACCCCGCGGTCAACCCGGTGCCCGCTGCGCCCGGCGTTCCGCCGAGAGGGCCGCGTGGAAGCAATGCGGAAGCGGTCAGCCATTTGCCAGGCGGCAAGGCCTCTGACCCGGCTGGACCTGAGCCGCCGGTCCCACCACCAGCGCCGCCAACGCCTCCAGCACCCCCGCCCGTACCCGTTCCTGTGCCGACACCGGCACCGACCCCGCCGTTCGCTGCGGTCCCCGAACCGCCTGTTCCGACTCCCCCGCCACCCGAACCCGAACCGCCGCCCGTGCCGCCACCAGCGCCTGGGCCGGCGCCTGGGCCTGAGCCAGCACCGCCGCCGCTACCAAATCCGGTTCCACCTGCACCAGTGCCGGTGCCAAAGCCACCTCCCGAACCGGAACCACCGACGCCGCTATCCCAGAGGCTTCCTGGCTGGCCTGCCGATCCGGGGCCTCCCCCCGTACCAAATCCCCCCGCGCCGGTCCCTCCGCCGCCGGGAACACCACTTGATCCGCCCCCACCAGGACCGAACCCTGGGCCGGTTCCCCCACCACCCACGCCGCCACCGCGCGAACTTTCCGCGGCGAGAATCATCTGGAGAAGCTTGTTGGGGTCTTCGAAGAAGTCCTTGAATTTTTCGCCCTGCGCGCCGAGGGCTTTGGCAGTCAGTTGCGCGGCGACTTTGATTCCAGCGACAGAGGAATCTTCCGCTACGTAACGAATCTCATTGATCTTGATGCTGGTTTCACCGGCGAGCGCGGACTTCAACTGCTCTGCGAGAGAAGCTGGCTTGGCATTGCCGCTGGGAAATGCGCGAACGAAGCGGGCGAATTGCGGTTGCGTCAGAGTCGGCGAGAAATGAATGCTGGCAATTCCAGAACCGGTCAGCAACTGCGCGAAGCTTTTTTCGCCGGCGGACGCGCCGAGCGGCACGCCGTCCAGCAAAATCTGGTTGCCGGAAGCGCCAAGCAGGAGGCCGCTTCCGACGCTCTCATCAAGCGCACCTCGGAGTTCTTTCCACGCGGTTTCAAACTGCGCCGCGGTTCTCACGTGGCCAAATTCATAGAGCCGCGCGAACTTCAATAAGATGTTCAGGCTGCGGACAAATGCCCGCGCGCCCCCACGCGATTCGGGACTCATGCTATTCGGCGAGGAAGCCAGCCCTCCCCTGCTCCCTACTAGACTAGAGACCTCGGGCGCTGTAGACAAGCGCTGCCGCGCAAATTGTAACCTTCTCACCAACAGAGCACTGCCGGAAAGGGTAAGGATCTTGGTAGTTGACCCGGAGCAACGGTTGCGTCTTACCTCAATTCCGGAATACCTTGTGTTGCTCGGCAAGGTCGCACGCTCTACAATAATCGAGAATTGAGTCAATTGCCTTCCCCCGATAAGATAGCCGCAGGATCAAGGAATAGATTGGGCGGAACGAGAAATCGGTTAAACGGAAGAGATGGAAATAGATCAAAATGCCGGACCAGTCCCCACCTGACCGCTATAAGGCAGAAATGCCGCAAATACCGGGAGTCCACCCGGGCTCGAACCGCGGCCCCTTGAGCAATCCCGCCGTTCGCATGGTGGGTGCTCTCCTGGTGGTCCTGCTGGTGGTTTTTATCGGGGCACGCTGGATGCTTCGCCCGAAACACATAGAGGCTCCGCCGGCAGAACCTCCGCCGAGGATTGAAGTCCCTTCGCCTGCGCCCGACCCCAACGCAGCGCTGCCCCACGCGACGGAGCAGGATCCCGGTATCGCGACCGTCGCCGAAATGGCACAACCCTGGTCTTCCAAACAATTTTTCATGCGCAATGGATTGACCGGAGAGAATGTGCCGGCGCTCCTCATTCGCCTGCCCGGAGGATCCGCATCGCAGGATAGCGCCTACTGGGCTTTTTCTTTGAATGCTCCCTACGGAAATTGCCAGATGGAGTACGTCACGGACCTTGACAAGCTAAAGACCGATTACGATTTCAAAGCCGCCAAACACCCCATGGTAGGGAACCCTTGCAACCGCACGGTGTTCGATCCGACGAAGCTGACGAATCTGCCCGGCAATGTGTGGGTGCGCGGGGCCATTGCGCAGGGTTCGGATCTTCGGCCGCCGCTTGGAATCGAAGTGAAGGTCAAAGGAAAGAGTATTCAGGCCATTCGCATGGAGTAGTTCCGCCTCGAAAGTTTTTGTCGCTTTGCGCGCTACTTTTCTTCTCGCGGTTTCTTTTGCAGCTCCTTGACAACACCTGCCTTCGCCAGATAAAGGTCTTTCTCCACCATGGAGAACACACTGATGCCTACAAATTCGTCCAGCACACGCCGGCGGTTCCTACAAAGTGCCGCGGCCGTTTCGTCTCTTGCACTCGCGACCGGTGCAAACAGCGCTGCGGAGCCGCCGCAAGATGAGCCCGCGGCGGACTTTTCCGGATTGAAACCGTTTGGGGACCGCGCCAAGCCCATCACCGCGGAGGAGTTTCGCGGCCGGCTGACGCGGGCGCAGCAGCTGATGTCCGAGTTGAAGCCCAACTTTGACGCACTGTTTTTTGCTCCCGGGACTTCGCTTTACTATTTCACGGGGATTCGCTGGGGATTGAGCGAGCGGCTCGTTGGGTTGGTACTTCCGCGCACGGGCAAGCCCGTGCTTGTTTGCCCGGGTTTCGAGGAAGGCCGCCTGCGGGAGCAGTTGCGCTTTCCGATCGAAATTCGCGTGTGGCAGGAGGACGAAAGCCCCACAAAGCTCGCGGCAGGCGCTCTTGCCGATCAGGGTGTCCGCGCCGGCCGCATGGGCGTGGAAGAGACCGCTTATTTTACGTACTCGGATCATCTGCGTGCAGCCGCGCCGGGATTTGAGTATGTCTCCGCCGATCCGGTAACTATTGCTTGCCGGGCGCACAAATCAGCGCACGAACTCGAACTGATGCGTCTGGCTTGCGAAGCTACTCTTGCTGTTTACAAACCGGTGTTCGCCGCGCTTCGAGAGGGAATGTCGCAACAGGACATCGGCCATCTCGTGGAAGCTGGTTTTGCAAAAATGGGTTTGCGCGGCGGCGCGCTCGTTTTGCTGGGAGCTTCCGCAGCGCTGCCTCATGGAACCAAGCAACCACAAAAATTAAAAGAGGGCGACGTTGTTTTGATTGACGGTGGTTGCAGCGTGGATGGATATGAGTCCGACGTTACGCGAACGGGAATTTTCGGCAAGCTCTCGGACAAAATTTTGAAAGCGTATGAACTTACGCGCAAAGCTCAGGACGCGGCGCTCGATGCCGCGCGTGCCGGGCGATTGTCGGGCACGGTGGATGATGCGGCGCGCGCCGTCATCGTGAATGGCGGGTATGGCCCCGGCTATAAATATTTTACGCATCGGCTGGGACATGGCATTGGACTGGACGGGCACGAGCATCCTTATCTGGTCAAGGGGAGCACGACGAATCTCGAGCCTGGAATGACTTTTTCAAACGAACCAGGGATTTATGTTGTTGGCGAGTTTGGGATGCGTTGCGAAGACGACATGGTGATTATGGCGGATGGGCCTGCGCAGCTTTTGACCAAGGAATTCCAGGTTTCGCTGGAAAAACCGCTGGGTTGATGATCGCGCGCCTCAGGCGCCGCGTCTGTGCGCTTCGCAAAATTCGACAATGGCTTGTTCAGCCCAAAATCGTTCCAGGCCGCTTTTATTGGATATGAAACCGCAGTGGCCTCCGTGCTGCGGCGTTACGAAGCGAATCGCGGGATTTTGCTCCGGCTTCGCACGCAGGAAAAGATCGTACGGCACAAACGGATCATCCTGTGCGGTAATCATGAGCATCGGCACACGCACCTGCGCTACGAGCTTTTTTGCACCGACGGCGTCGTAATAATCCTGGGCATCCTTGTATCCAAAGTGCGGAGCGGTAATCTTGTCGTCGAATTCACGAACCGTGCGGACCGAGCCGATACCATTCATGGAATAGCGCTCCGGGAAAAGCTGGGCTTTTCGCGCGTAGCGCGCCATCAAGCCTTTTACAAAATGGCGCTGGTAAAAATAGTTGTCGCGGCGCTCCAACGCATCGGCACAGGCGCCTAGGTCCATGGCCGGGCAGACAGCGCAAACTCCGCGCAGCGCCTTCGGCACGGCTTCTGCAAACTCTCCGGCCATTTTCGTGACCAAATTTCCGCCCATGGAATAGCCGGCGAAGAAAATTTGTTCAAAGCCGTCTCCGTTCGCTAGTTCTTCAAAAACCGCGCGGTAATCGCCGCTCATTCCGGAGTTGTAGAGCGTGGGCGTCAGCGTTTCCGTGCCGCCGCAGTTTCTCTGGTTTAGACGGACGGCGTGATAGCCCAAATGAAACGCCTTCTCCGCTATCCCGCGACAGTAGTTCGACTCGCTGGAACCCTCCAACCCGTGCACAATCACGATCAGCGGAGCATCGCGCCGCTTTTCTGGTTGCCAATGGCAACGACCAAGGATTCGCGACTCGGGGTCCACTTGAAATAGCCGGTCTTGCGCGGGTGGCAATGCAAAGCGCCTGCGTGCGAACGCCGCGGCGATGGTCATGGCATGGCCATTTTTTAGCAGGACGTAAGGCTCAAATTTTCGCGGTTCCCAGAGCATGAATGCACTGTAGAGCAGGCATCTTCTCGAGGCAAGACTGCCAGGTAGGCGGTCCTGCGGCCTTTTATGGGAGTGCGCGGACTTTGTTAACACTCGCGCTTCCCTTTGCGTCAACCTACCCGACACGCAAAGGAGACCAACCATGAAACTTCGATTTTTGACCGGCGCACTTGTTGTCGCGACCCTCCTGGCTATTTCGCCTCGCCTCTTTCGCGCTCAGTCTTCCTCCCCGGTATCCGACCCCTATCTGACCGTGCACGAATGGGGAACGTTCACCTCCATTGCCGGCAAGGAAGGCAAAGCGGTGCAATGGCTGCCCCTTACTGGATCAGCGGACCTTCCGTCCTTCGTCGAGCACTTTGCCGGCGTCAACCTCAAGGCTGGACTGCTCGGAACGGTGCGCATGGAAACGCCAGTGCTCTATTTCTATACCAACCGCGAGACCACGCTTTCGGTGCATGTCTCCTTCTCCAAGGGCTTTATAACGGAGTGGTATCCGCATGCGAGCCGCGTCTACCCCATTTCCGCCGTGGCTCCGAAATATGCAAATTTCAGCGATTGGAACCTCTATCAAAAACACCCCGACGGGAGCATCGACTGGGAATCCGTGCAGCTTCAACCGAGAAGCTCCGCCGATTTTCCGCGAGACGAGAAGGCGAATCATTATTACGCTGCGCGGCAAACCGCAGCGACTCCGTTGCAAATAAACACTTCGAACGGCATTCAGACGGAGAAATTTCTTTTTTATCGCGGCGTCTCCACGTTCTCCGTCCCTTTTTCTGTGAAAATGAATGGGGACGGGAGTGTGGTTGCCGAAAATCTTGCTGATCAGCAAATCCGAAAAGTACTCTTTTTCGAGCGCCGCGGTGACAAGCTGGGGTTTCGTCTCGTCGATTCCTCTGCCTCACAGCTGGCCCTTAATGCTCCTGAACTCAACTCCGACATGGATTCGCTGAAGCAAGCCGTCGTGGAGGCGCTGGTGGCCGAGGGCCTCTACCAGGATGAAGCGCAAGCTATGTTTGAAACGTGGGGCGATTCGTGGTTCGAAGAAGGCAGCCGGCTTCTGTATATCGTTCCGCGCCAGTTCGTGGATGCGATTCTGCCGCTCTCCATTCATCCAGCGCCGTCACAAATGGTGCGCGTCTTCGTCGGCCGCCTGGAACTCGCGACGCCAGCCACGCAATCCGCTGTCGAGCAAGCGCTTGTGACCAGCGACAGCGCAACCCTTAATCGCTACGGCCGATTTCTCGCTCCAATCGTCGACGTCATGATCGCCAACGAAAAGAATCCTGCCCGCAAAGAGCAATTGCAGAATTACCTGAACAATTTCAACGCGACGCAAGTTGCGCAGAGCGCGAAGAAATAAGCCGGCGGCGAGCTGGCCTCCTGGTCATCTGCTGATGGCTCCTCCAAAGCTGGTACCGGGTCAGTTTCTGGTTACGACTGATCAGGACTTGGTCTGGAAGTTGTGATATTGATTTCATGTGAATGGAAGCAGGAAATCCCAGACAACAAGGAGTCTTGATGCGACCGGATATCGTTACAGGAGCTACTTTCCCCGACTACGAACTATTCGACCACACCGCGAAACGTCGAAGGCTTTCCGAACTACAAGGACCACACCCGATGGTCCTCGTCTTGAGCCGTGGAGGATTTTGCCCGAAGGACCGCCGCCAGTCGGAGCTGCTCGTTCAACTCTACCGCGAAATCGAAGTTTCCTACTGCCGCCTCGCCACGATCAGCACGGACAACATCACCGAGACCAGCGAATTTCGAACCGGCGTCGGCGCCCATTGGCCTTTTCTGTCCGACCCGGGCCGCGTCGTCCAGAAAGATTTGGACATTGCCGAATACACCGATCCTCTGCACAATCCGATGATCCCCCACGTTATCGTTCTTGAGCCCGGCCTCGTTATTTATAAAATTTACAACGGCTACTGGTTCTTCGGTCGCCCAACCATGGAAGATCTCCGCCAGGATTTACGGGCGGTAACGAAGAAATGCCGACCGGACTGGGACATTACCACGCCCGAGCTCAGAGCCGCCTGGAAAGAAGGCCGCAAAGAACTTTTTTACCCCTACGGCAGAACCTTCGCCCAGACTCTCGGCGAGCAGGATTAGAAGCGGTATGGCAGAGCTGCGAGCGGATTAGGCCAATCCACTCAGAACCAATCGCCTAAGTCTAGACCAACGCGGCAGCCGGAGCTCACCACTACCGCCAAATGGCCAAACGGCCCAACTTGACCGCGATTCTAATGCCCCCTACAATAGAAGTTTCACAGTGATAGATTTTTGCAATCTGATGAATTCATTTGACGGCCCGGCGGGCACCCGCTGGGCTGCGCTGTTTTAGGGCGCAAAATCCATACGCGAGGTTGGAATGATTGACGGTCCGATTCCCGAGGGTCTTACTTTTGACGATGTGCTGCTGCTGCCCGGCAAATCCTCGGTGCTGCCGGCGGAAGTAGACACGCGCACGTGCTTCACGCGCAAGCTGGCCCTGAATATTCCGCTTGTTTCCGCCGCGATGGACACCGTCACCGAATCGCGCCTGGCCATTGCCATCGCACGCCAGGGAGGCATCGGCCTGGTGCACCGCAACATGCCCATCGACCGGCAAGGCGAGGAAGTCGACCGCGTCAAGCGATCGGAGAGCGGGATGATCGTGGACCCTGTCACCATCTCGCCGGACATCACGCTTCGCCAAGCCCTGGAAATCATGACCAAGTACCGCATCTCCGGCCTGCCGGTAACGCGCGGTACGCGTCTCGCGGGAATTCTCACCAACCGCGACTTGCGCTTCGAAAAAAATCATTCGCAACTCGTCGGCTCCGTGATGACAAAGGACAATCTCGTCACTGTCCCCGTTGGCACGACGCTCGAAGAAGCCGAGCGCATCCTACAACGCCACCGCATCGAAAAACTCCTCGTCGTGGACCAGGACTTCAATCTCAAAGGGCTCATCACTGTAAAAGACATCCAGAAAAAGCGCGAATATCCCCGCGCCGCGAAAGACGATCAGGGCCGCTTGCGAGTCGGCGCAGCCGTCGGTGCCACCGGCGATTACCTCGAACGCGCTGTCGAGATGTCCAAAGCCAAAGCCGATGTTCTCGCCATTGACACCGCTCACGGCCATACGTCCCGCGTGATGGAAGCTATCGCCGCAATTCGCAACCGTCTCCCCGAGGTGCAGTTGATCGCCGGTAATGTCGCCACTTACGAAGCAGCGAAAGATCTCATCCATCTCGGCATTGACGGCCTGAAAGTCGGCATCGGCCCCGGCTCGATCTGCACCACGCGGGTTGTGACCGGGGCAGGCGTACCGCAAATCACCGCCATCGTGGAAGCCTCGCGCGCGGCCCAAGGCACGGGTATCCCCATCATCGCTGACGGCGGCATAAAATATTCCGGCGACATCACCAAAGCCATCGCCGCGGGCGCGTCCTGCGTGATGATTGGCAGCCTCTTCGCCGGCACGGAAGAATCTCCCGGCGAAACGATTCTCTATCAAGGCCGTACCTTCAAGTCCTACCGCGGCATGGGCTCGATGGGCGCCATGGACGCGGGTTCCGACCGTTACGCAACGGTGCAAGACACGGAAGAGCGCGGCAAATCCGTCCCGGAAGGCGTCGAAGGCCGCGTGCCCTACAAAGGCTCTCTAGGTGCGTTGACGGACCAACTGGTCGGCGGCCTAAAAAGCGGCATGGGCTACGTGGGAGCGCCTACTCTGAAAGAACTCACGGAAAGGGCTCGCTTCGTCCGCATCACAGCCGCAGGCCTCCGCGAGAGCCACGTGCACGACGTCATCATTACGCGCGAAGCGCCCAACTATCGCATGGAGTAATCTGGGGTGCGGGAGCCGTGCTTCCGCTTTTCCCAGCTCACTTTTCCGCCCCGGGCAAAGATAACTCTTCTTCGACGCGCAACAAATCCGTCGCAGGAAAGTAATCCAAGCCAGCTAAACTAAATATTGGAATCGGAGACCAAGCTTTGTCGGACCCACAACCCTGGCGCAACCCGCGTCCCGCACCGCAACTCGAGGAGATGCAGCCGCGACTGCCAAAACTTTTAATCCCGGCGTGGCTCCGCGCGTGGTGGCCAGCCCTCGTCTGGGCTTGCATCATCTTTACGCTTTCCACCGACTCCTTCTCTTCCGCGAACACCGCCACGATCTTCTCGCCGGTCTTGAGTTGGTTTGTCCCGCATCTCACTGAAGAGCAGTTCGATTATATTCACCACGTCATCCGCAAAAGCGCGCACTTCACCGAATATTTTATTTTTTGCATGCTGATCTTTCGCGGCGTGCGAGGCGATCGCAAAGGCTGGCAATGGACCTGGGGAATTTCTGCGCTCGCCGTGGCGGCCGGCTATTCCATACTTGATGAAGTCCACCAGGCATTTGTCGCCAGCCGCACCGCTTCACCCTACGATTCTCTGCTCGATTCCATCGGCGCGTTCTTCGCGTTCGCCGTTCTCTGGCTTTGGTTTAGGCTCCGCAGAGCTTCATCAGAAACCGCAGATTCCGATTCGGCGGTCCCGTCTTAGTCAGGGTCGTCTTATTTGTTGGCGGCCTCATGCGCTTCGCGCGCAATCAGCAGAAATCCTTTGGCCGCGGCGTCGTTCTCGAGATGCGATAGACGTTCCCGCGCCGCCGCTTTTTTTCCCTGTTTCAGTTCGACCTGCCCCAGCGCCAGCTGCGCATCCAATTCGCACTTGCCGCAATGCAGCCTCGCGGCCTCCGCAAGGACACTGGCCAGGGTTCTCGCAGCTTCCGCCGCCTTACCATTCGCAGCGTGAATGAGCGCCGCGCTCGTGGTGACTTGCATGGCCAGCAAACGGCCTTCCGCGGAAGCGGCCGCAGTCTCCGCGGTGTGAATCTCCGTCTCCGCTTCGGCAGCTTTTCCCTGCGCCAGCAGGCTTCGTGCGAGCGTAGTCCGCGCGCCTAGTTCGTTGCCGCGCGCATTCTCTGCTTTCGCCTGCTCCAGCACCTGACGCGCGGCAGTTTCGGCTTCTGCTGCGCGGCCCTGTTCGATGGAAAGCTGAGCGAGCGCCAGGAGACTGTCCTCGGCCGTCGTTTTTTCTCCCAGCTTATTCCGCGTCGCAAGCACCTGCTCCTGCGTCTTGCGGGCTTCATCCAGTTTTCCTTCGGCTTCGAGCACCTCGCCCTGGATAAATAGCACGTAGGAAAGGCCGCGTTGATTATTGGCCTGCTGAAAAATGGGCAGCTGCTCGTCGAGCGCCTTTTGCGCGGCGGGCAGGTCGCCTTCGTCCAGGAGGGTCGCTGAGAGATTATTAAGCCCGAGTCCGATTCCGGCTTTGTCGCCAATCTCCCGGCGAATCGCGAGCGACTGTTCATGCAGCTTGCGCGACTCCTCCATCTGCCCCTGCTCATGGAGCAGAATTCCCAGGTTGGTTAGCGCGCGGGCGATTCCGCGTTTTTCGCCGATCTCGCGAGCGATGCCGAGGGATCGTTCATACTCTTTCCGCGCCGCAGCAAACTTGCCCTGCTCGTAAAGCAGGACAGCAATGTTGTTCACTTCGACGGCTTCGCCAATCCTGTTGCTCGTTTCCCGCCGGAGGAGAATTGCCTGCTCATATGCTTGCTGTGCACCCACGAAATCCGCCTGATCCTTTAAACCGATTCCTATGCTGTTCAGCGCATCCGCCATGCACCGTTTATTTCCAATCTTGCGGCAGGTTTCGAACGTTTCCCGCTGCATCTTTTGCGCCCCAGCGCGGTCGCCGTGATCGTAATTGCTCGTTGCCAGGTTAAGCAACGCGCTGGCTTCCCCGCTGCGGTCGCCCGCCTCGGCGTAAATTCTGCGCGCCATTTCGGCGGTCGCCTGCGATTGCTGAAGATCACCCAGGCCGTAGTAGGAGCGTGCCTGTGCCAATTCAGCGCGAGCAACGAACAATCGCGCTCCAAGCTTTTGTCCTTTTTCCGTAGCCCGCACTGCCGCGGCCAGCTCGCGGTTGAAATCTGACTGGCCGCGAGCCGCCGATTCCTCGGCAAGGTCAATGCGCGGATCATCGGAAGCGGGCGGCGGCAAGGCTCGCAAGGATTCGACAGTTTGCAAAGCGTCCTTGTCCAGGCTGCCGGAAGTCTGCGCTTGAGCGAGGCGCAGGCCATAATCCAGATTGTCGGGCGCGAAGGTCCACAACGCGCGATAGACCTCAATGGCCTTAGGCCAGTTGCGCGTGACCTCGTAGTACCGCCCCTCGATCGAAAGATGCTCCTCCCGCGGCAAGTTCCCCGACAAGTCGAAGGCTTTCTTTGCTTCGTCGGCTGCATTCGCATCATAGCCAAGCGAAGTCCATGCAGCCGAAAGCGCCGAGTGAGCCAGCGCGTAGTTCGGATCGCTGGCGACCGCTTTTTCAAGCAGGTCACGCGCCGCGAGCGCATCAAAAACCCGCAGTTTATCGAGTCCTTCTGCATACAGCCGCGACGCTTCCGTGTTGGTAGATATCGCGGCGCGAACACGGAACGCATCGGCATCCGAGATGTTGGCAATACCCAGTTTGCTTCTTAAATCACGGCCGGCGCGCGAAATAAGTTCAAAAAGTTCGGCCTCTTTTCCTGTTTCGGAGACAACCCCAATGGTTTCTCCGGTGCGCGCGTCCTGTAGATACATGTTCACGCGAACTTGTTCGTCGGCTTCCTTGCCAAGAACCACGAACGATCCAAGCACCACGTAGTCTGTGCCTAAATTATCGCGGACGCGCGACAAAGTGTCTTTCGCCAGGCTGTCCGCATCGCCGAGAGACAGATCCAGTTTCGCTCGCGCGACATTTTCTTCCGCAATGGTTCGAAGATGTTCGCCCGTCCCCAGCTCCGTGGTCAGCATTTCTGAAAGTCCGGTCGAGAGCCATGCCGCCTCGGCGCGTCCGGAAGTATTCTTGAAACCAAGCACGGCGACCGAGCGCCTCGACGGCGCCGTCGAAATTCCAGGTTTCACTGTGGTTTTTCCAAAATGCAACCAGCTTGCCAGGCGGTCTCGCAACTTCCCTACATTCGACCCGATCATTATTCCAGCGATCAAAATCGCAATCAGCGCCGCCAGTACGGCCACTCCCCGTGCAGGCCACTTCGAACGTGGCTCCGGCGCAACGACAACGTTCGAGGATTCCAGCGCAACCAAAAGCTCGCGCGCGGATTGAAACCGCCTCCCCGGCTCTTTCTCAAGCGCTTTGAGTATGATCGATTCCAACGATGCCGAGACGCTCCCCCCGCGCGAACGCACCGGCGGCGGCGGATTGTGAAGAATCGCGTCCATCAATCGCGTCGGCTGGTTCTCCGGAAAAGGGCGTTGCGCCGTCGTCATTTCATACAAAACCGCTCCAGCCCCGTAAATATCGGCTCGCGCATCGATCGCTTCCGCTCGGAGCTGCTCGGGCGACATGTACGGAAGCGTTCCAGAGACAGAACGCGTGTCGTCGACGCTCTGCGTCTGATCCATTTCCGCTTCGGGACGCAAAAGTTTCGCCAGGCCGAAATCGAGGATTTTCAAACGCCCGTCGGGGGTGACGTGCAGGTTGTCCGGCTTCAGGTCGCGATGAATGACGCCTTGCGCGTGGGCGGCTGCCAATCCTTCGGCGAGTTGAGCGCCGAGCCTTCGTGTCTGTGCTTCATTGAGCGGGCCGTCTTGCAGCTTGCGGCTTAAAGGCACGCCGGGAACGAGTTCCATCACAAGGAAGTCCACCCTATCTTCGCTCCCAAAATCGTGGACTGTACCAATTGAAGGGTGGTTCAGCTTGGCGAGCGCCAAAGCCTCGGTATGGAAACGTTTTCGCGCAGCCTCATCCACAAGAAGGCCCGGTGGAAGCACCTTCAACGCGACGTCGCGATCGAGCCGTTCGTCATGCGCTCGATAGACCACACCCATCCCACCGCCGCCCAGCTTCTCCGCGACTCGGTAGTGTCCAATCGTCCGGCCCGCGAGGGAGGACGGCTCCATCATATTGGCGTGATTCTAGGTTTCCCCAACTTCCAAGTCAACGGCGGGAAATGTTACCGTGCGAGACACTAATCCTGGTTGAATGGCGTATTATTCCGAAACCAGTTTGATTTTGCTATGACGGCTCGAACCCACAATGACGACTACTAAGAAGCCGCCCATCTTCCAATACGTCTGCCTGGCGCTGCTCTTCGCGCTTGCTTCCTCTTATCATCTTCGCTCGGCAATATTTGCCTTCCCGAATTATTTTCAAATCAAGGCCGCTGCCTATCCGTTCACGCCCATTTACGACAAAGGCCGCCCAACTCTTCAATTCGTGAGGAAGCCCGCGCGTCAGGCTGGCGCGGAAAACAACGACATTCTGCTTACAGTGAACGGCCACCCGGTTACCGGACTGGCTGTTTTCGGTGAAGTCATCCGCACGGCCAAACCGGGTGACCCCTTCGCCTTCCAGTTCCTGCGCCCCGGAGAAGCCAATCCACGCTCGGCAACCATTGAACTCGAACATGCCGCCGCCCCTCCCATCGGTTTGGCCGCCGCCTCCCTGTTGCTCGTGAAGCTCATGGTCCCCACCCTTTGCATTTTGCTGGGATTCTGGGTCGCGGCCGTTCGCCCTCGAGATCCTTCGGCGTGGTGCCTTTGCCTGATCATGCTGTTTTTCTCAGTGTTTTACAGCGCGGGGGTCGAGAGCTGGGGGCCCATCGTTCGCGACATCGCCGAAGGATATCGTCTAACCATCGGCAACACCTGGCCAATCTTCATGCTGCTTTTCGGCTTGTACTTTCCCGAGACTTTCCCTGAGAAGGATCCCGCCTGGTGGACGTGGTCCAAGCGTACCGTCATAGCGCTCTTGATTACATCGTCCGTACTGAACGTGATCGTGGGCCTCGGCCAACTCGAGAATTTCGCCTCGGTAGCTTCCTTATCTGCGGCCCTGGATCACGTGAGCTGGCTTGACTTCTTGCTCAGCTTCGCAGCCATCGGCGCTTTCTTTGCCTGCATTTCCGCCAAGATGAGTAAGGCCGTGACGCCCGATGCCAAGCGCCGCCTCCGTTTGCTCTATATAGGTTCGACGGTCAGCATGGCCCCCGCCTGCGTTCTCTTTATTGCGCAGAACATCAAGGGCGGCGAGCTCGAGCAAATCTTTCCCGAATGGTTCGTGCTTTCCAGCCTGTCGCTGATGCTTCTCTTTCCCATCACGCTGGCGTATGTCATCGTCGTGCACCGCGCGATGGACGTCCGCGTCGTCATTCGGCAAGGCTTGCAATATGGTCTCGCCACTACAGGCACTCGTGTCCTTCAAGTGCTCTTGGGTTTTGTCGTCTTGTGGACGGCCGTAAGTCTGAGCCTTGATCCGACACGCAGCAAGCTGCAGAGAATCATGGTGATCGCCTGGGGAGTAGTCATTGTTATTTGGTTACGTCGAGCCGCCGAGTTCGCCCGCAAGTGGCTCGACCGCCGCTTTTTCCGCGACGCCTACAACGCCGAGCAGATGCTTGAAGCTCTCAGCGAAGAGGTTCGCTCGATCGTGGAAAAGCAACCTTTGCTCGAGCGTGTGGCTACAAAAATTTCCGAATCTCTGCATGTTCCCCGCGTCGCCGTTCTTCTCGAAGAAAAAGGCTCTTACCGCCCCGCGTTTGCTCTCGGTTATCCTGGCGCTCTCGACGCCGACTTCCTCGAATCCAGCTTGACGGTTCGCCAACTCAAACGCCAAGCAGTGCCTGAACGCATGTTTCTGGATGACGAGAAATCCTGGGTTAACGGTCCAGAGGTGTCCGAAGAGGAACGCCGCCAGCTAACTTCTCTTCAGCCCCAGGTTCTTCTCCCGCTCAGCGTCAAAGAAAAACTCCTCGGCATCATCAGTCTCGGTGAAAAACGCGCCGAAGCTCCTTATTCCGGCAGTGACCTTCGTGTCCTTAAATCCGTCGCTGCACAAACCGCCCTCGCTCTTTCCAACGCCGAACTTACCTCCGCTATTGCGCACGAAATTGCCGGCCGCGAAAAACTAAATCGCGAAATCGAAATCGCTCGCGAAGTTCAGGAACGCCTCTTTCCGCAGCATCTTCCCAAAATCAACGGCCTCGATTACTTCGGCCTCTGCCGTACCGCTCTCGGTGTGGGTGGCGATTACTACGACTTTCTCGCGCTTCCCGAAGGCAAACTCGGCGTCGCCCTCGGCGATGTCTCCGGCAAAGGTATCGCGGCCGCGCTTACGATGGCCAGTTTGCAAGCCTCGCTCCGCGCCGACGCCATGCGCGCCGGCGACGACATCGGCAGCCTCATCACTCGCGTCAATTCAATGCTTTACGATGCTTCCACAGAAGACCGCTACGCCACGCTCTTCTACGCGCAATTCGATCCAGCCACTCGCCGGCTCAGTTATGTGAACGCAGGCCATTGCCCGCCGATCCTCGTGCGCAGCGCCGAAAGCGCGCGCGCCTCGAATTGTCCCCAGGTCGAGCGCCTCGACAAAGCCGGCGGCACGGTCGTCGGTTTAATTCCCGAATGCAGCTACGAACAAGCCGGCGCCACTCTATCGCCCGGCGATCTGCTCGTCATCTACACGGACGGCTTCAGCGAAGCCATGAATCCTCAACTGGAAGAATGGGGTGAAGAACGCCTGATCGACGCCATCAAGGCCTGCAATGGCTTCCCCGCAAAAGAAATCATCACTCGCATAATCAAATCCGCCGACGCGTACGCATCCGGCGCCCCCCAAAGCGACGATATGACCCTCGTCATTCTTCGCGCGATCTGATTCCGGGTTTTGCCGCTCTCTCGTGTACCCTTGAAATACTCAAACGCATCTATAATCGCATTATGGAATTCAGACAACTCGGCCATTCCGGACTTCAAATCCCCGTACTCAGCTTCGGTGCCGCCACGTTCGGTGGTGGCAATGAGTTCTTCCAAGCCGTTGGCCGTAGCGATGTTGCCGAAGCCACGCGCTTGGTGGACATCTGCCTCGACGCCGGCGTCAATCTCTTTGACACTGCCGACGTCTACTCCAAAGGTCTCTCCGAAGAAATCCTCGGCAAAGCCATCGCTGGCAAACGCAACCGCGTGCTCATCTCTTCCAAAGCCACCTTTGCCATGAGCGAAGGCCCCAACGATCTCGGCTCCTCACGCCACCATCTCATCGAATCCTGCGAAGCCAGCCTCCGCCGCCTCGGCGTGGATCACATTGACATCTACCACATGCACGGCTTCGACGCGCTCACTCCCATCGAGGAAACTCTCAAAACTCTCGACACCCTCGTCCAGAGCGGCAAAGTCCGCTACATCGCCTGCTCCAATTTTTCCGGCTGGCATCTCATGAAGTCGCTCTCCATCTCCGAGCGCTACGGGTGGGCGCGTTACGTCGGCCACCAGGTCTATTACTCTCTCGTCAGCCGCGAATACGAATGGGAGCTGATGCCTCTCGCACTCGACCAAAAAGTTGGCGCTCTCATCTGGAGCCCGCTCGGCTGGGGCCGCCTCACCGGCAAACTCGGCCGTAACCGTCCCATGCCAGAAGTCTCGCGCCTGCACAAAACCGCCGAGTTCGGTCCCCCCGTCGAACACGAACATCTCTGCAAAGTAGTGGACGCGCTCGAAGAAGTCGGCAAAGAAACAGGTAAAACCGTCCCGCAAATCGCCCTAAACTGGCTTCTCCAGCGCCCCTCTGTGTCCAACGTCATCATCGGAGCCCGCAATGAAGAACAGCTCCGCCAGAATCTAGGCTCAGTAGGCTGGAATCTCACCAAACACCAAATCGCCAAACTCGACGCCGCCAGCGCCACGCAACCCATCTACCCCTACTGGCACCAGCGCCAATTCGCCAACCGCAACCCTATCCCTGTGTAGACGCGGAGAATGTTGGGTCCATGTATCCGGCGGCTTCTGCTCGATTCGCCGAGCTCATGCCAGAAATTTTGCCAAGGGCTCCCAGTAATTCGCCTTCCAGCCCAAAGCCAGATGCTCCGCGGTTCCCGGAGGAAAACCGATATGGTCAAACACCAGTTTCGTGGCGTCGCCCTGCTCCGTCAGCACAAATTTTGCGATCGAATAAGCTCCCTCAGGCCATGAGCCTGCGCGCCAGGCCTGCACAATTCTCTCCCCCGGCACCAGCTCGATCTGCCTCCCGCTGACGTATCCTCCATACGTACTGAACGCGCTGCCCGCCTCTGGCCCCATGGTCGTCGCGCTGTTCTGCACCATCTTCGACTTCATCGCGTCACTCAGCAGCACCACTTTTTCAAACTGCTTGCCGTCCGTAAGCGCTTCATACACGCGCTTCCGGCTCGCATGGAAAACCACTTCCTGGTGAATGGCATCGTTGTTGTGCGAAATACCGTCCGCGCCGGCTTGCGCGCCCGCCGCTTCCAGATCGCCCGCAACAAAAATGACTCCTCCGCCCATCCCTGCCACCGAAATCATGGAAGCCACGCGCCGCGAAAATTCCCTCCGTCCTAACTCGCTCTGAAACACACCCCCCAGTTCACTCATCAATTGCCTCCGTATTTAAGCCTCAATTCGCATGCGGTTCGTCCCGCGCACCCGCATCGAAGCATCTCCATAAAATATGTTCAACATAATATTTTACCGCTGACAAGCATCGTGATAGAGATGACCCCGGAATTCCAAAACGAGGACCGTCTATGCCTTATCCCTCTGGCCACCGCACGGAAGTAAAACGAAAAATCGTCGAAAGCGCCCGCAAACTTTTTAATCGCCATGGCTTTGATGGCGTCTCTCTACACCAAGTCATGGCTGGTGCTGGCCTCACCCACGGCGGCTTCTACAGCTATTTTCAAAGCAAAAGCGATCTCTACGCCGAAGTTCTGGGCTGCTTCTTCACCGACCCCCATTGGAAGAATTGCTGGGAAGGCGTCGAAGTGGATTTAACCTCCCCCAGCGCGGGCGAGCAGGTCATCCGCGCCTATCTCTCCGACCAGCATCTCGAAAACGTAGCGAACTCCTGCCCTATGGTCGCGCTACCCAGTGACGTGGCCCGCAGCGGCCCTCGCGCCAAGCGCGCCTTTCAAACCGTTTTTCAAGCTATGGTCGATGTCCTTGACCGCAGCCTCCCCAAAGCCCAACGCTCGCTCCGCCCCTCCACAGCCCAAGCCATCGCCTCCCTCTGCGTAGGCGGCATGGTCGTAGCCCGCGCCATCGCCGACCGCGCCCAAGCCGACTCGCTCCGCGAATCCTGCATGTCCATCGCTCTGAATCTTGGCGGCTGGCAGCACCAAGGCAAACGCAAAAACGGAAAATCCAAATCCAACGGCACTGGCACGCCAACAGTTTCCAATCGCCGTTCGAAAGCGCTTTCGGCCTCATCCACAGCTTGAATTGTTTTTGGGGGCCATTCACGCCGCAAAATCCGCACAAAATCCCTCTTGACAATAAATATTGTCAATGCTCCAATCTCTTCACCACATGCTTCCCGTCGAAGTCATCCACGATCCCGCTGCCGCTACTGTGGCCCTCGACCCTGTTCGCTCGCGTATCCTCTCTGAACTCTCCGAGCCCGCCTCTGCTGCCATGCTCTCCGCTCGCCTCAAGATTCCTCGCCAAAAACTTGGTTACCACCTTCGCGCCCTGGAATCCCACGCACTCGTTCGCGTCGCCGAAAAACGCCATTGGGGCGGCCTCACCGAGAGCCTGTTCGTCGCCACAGCATCTTCTTATATGGTTTCGCCGGCCGCGATGGGCCCAGTCGGCGCCGATCCCAACGCGCGCGGGACCGATCGCCTCTCCGCGGGCTACTTGGTCGCGCTCGCGGCGCGCATCGTGCGCGAAGTCGGCGATCTGCTTCGCCGCTCCGCCGAACTCGACAAGCGCCTTCCGACGCTCTCCGTCGACGCCATCATCCGTTTTCGCTCCGCCACCGAACGCGCCGCTTTCACTCACGAATTCAGCGCCGCGGTCGCTGGGCTTGTTTCGCGCTACCACGACGAATCCGCGCCCGAGGGCCGCCCGCACCGTCTGATCGCCGTCGCGCATCCTCTACCACAAAGTTCGCGGGCCCAGAATTCCCAAGAGCAGGCGCGCAAGATGTAGCCGCCCACCATCCGCCGCATGGCTTTTCAGAGTCGAACTAAAATAAGGAGCAGCAATGCCAATCAAAAAAGAACCCAACGGACGCCGTTCCATCCAGGTCGAAGTCGAAGTTCCGGGCACCCCCGAAGAAGTCTGGCGCGCTATTAATACCTCCAACGGAATCTCCTCCTGGTTCGTCCCTGCAAAAACGGAAGAACGCGTCGGCGGCAAAATGTCGCTCGACTTCGGTCCCGGCATGGAATCCGACGCCACCATCACCGCTTGGGATCCACCGCATTACTCTGCTAAACAGAGCAGCGAACTGGGCTCGGAAGCTCCCCCGATGGCCTTCGAGTGGTTCGTCGAGGCGAAATCCGGCGGCACCTGCATCGTCCGTGTTGTGCAAAGCCTCTTCGCCGACACCGACGATTGGGACAATCAGCTCACCGGCACCGAATCCGGCTGGCCCACCTTCTTCGCCATTCTCAAACTGGTCCTCACACATTACCGCGATCAGCAGGTCCACGCGATCCACGAACTCAGCTTTTCTTCTACCCCTGCCGACGAAGCCTGGGATGTTCTGGCTAACGCGCTCAACCTCACCGACGCAAAGGTAGGGGACTATCGCGCCTCCCTCCCCGGCGTACCTCCCGTCTCCGGCACCGTGTTCCTGGCTGGCCACGAGAAGTACAATCAGCTGCTCCTGCACGTCGATCAGCCTGCCCCCGGAGTCGCCTTCCTCTATGCCATGTCCTTCGGCGGTTCGTCCATGACCGCGGTCAATTTCTACCTCTTCGGCCCGACATCCGAAGCGGCAGTGACTCGTGATCAACCCCAATGGCGCGCTTGGCTGGACAAGCATTTCCCGGCCCCAGCCACCACTGCCTCATAAGTCGCGTGCGGCGAGCTGGCTTCTTCCGCGGAAACACGAGAGAAAGACGAACAAAGAGTCCTAGCTACTTGGGAGGAATGGATGAGATCGAAATTCGGACTAGCGACGCCTTGCGCGATTGTTTTGAGTTTCGCGCTGGGAATGCTTTTGCAATCGGCGCGAGGCTCGAGCGACGCAAAAGACGCCCCCAGGGTGACCGGTGTGGGCGGGTTCTTCTTCAAAGCGGACAACCCGGCGAAATTGGCCGACTGGTATCGCACGCACCTGGGCATCGCCCTCGTTGCCGCGGGCAAAGGCGAGCACGCCCCGCAATACTATCCTTTTCGCTGGCGCGACAAGGACCATCCCGAGACCGTTGGCGCGACGGCATTCTCGATTTTCCCGTCGACCACGAAATATCTCGGCCCTGACACCTCTTCGTTCATGGTGGATTTTCGCGTCGCCAATCTCGAGCAATTGCTGGCGCAACTCAAACAAGAGGGCGTAAAGGTCGACGACAAGATCGACGACGAATCCAACGGCAGGTTTGCCTGGGTGATGGACCCGGAGGGCCACCGCATCGAGCTTTGGGAGCCGAAGGGCGAGTAATTCGGATGCCATAGCCTGCGGCGGAGAGACCCGCTTCAATTTAAAAAATACCTATCGCAATACTTCTGGATTCTGTTCCACTCTCTTGGTAGAGAATTACGCATCGGCGTAATTCTCTTTTCTCATTTTACGGATAGCTTTTCAGCTACCTTCCGGCCCTCATACTAAAAACACCATGCTTGCCCCAACGGCATTTTAGAGGCGCAGTCCTACCCGGACCGGAAGCCAGGGAAGCTGCGCCTCTTTTCGTTTCACGCCATCGCATCCACTTCGGCTCTCGCTTTGGACTGCGGCAGCTTGCTGCCGCTTTTCCTACGCCTAAGGACACGACCATGAAAAACAGAATACCCAACGCCGCCCCCAATGCCGCCGAAGTCTGGAAGCAAATGGCAGACGATCTTGCCCCACGGTTGCGCCTCTCTGCCCTCGATCGCCCCATCTATTCTCATCTCTTGCGCCACAGCCGTCTCGAAGGCAAGCTCCGGCTTCGCTTCTCCGTTCAGTCCCTTCAGTCTGTAGGGGCGCGATTCAGCGCGTCCCACTCGAACCGGCGGCCCCGCCAACCCATTTACCCGGAAAGGCCGCCCGCGCAAAACGGCCGTCCTTTAACCCGCACCCTTTGTAAAACCAAAGTGTGCGCCACGCGCCCTCGCTATACTTCCCCGGAAAATACCTCAGTGATATTCTCTCCACAGCCCTCATGTGCACAAATACCTTTTCGGCTCGCCCCCCGGGCCACCCGGCATCCGCATGGTATGGTTTCGCTATGCTTGCTGCTTTTGCGGGACGAATTTGCGGGTTTTTTCTGCTCGTAGCTGAAGCAATCCCAGAACTGGAGCCAGTCCTCGCAAATGAAAGCCCGAAGAGTTTCTTCACAGCTTCGTTGTCAGGGTGCGGGTTTTGACTTTTCTTCGAGAAAATTAGGGCAGCAACGTTCCCGCAACGAAGTCAAAATACAAAAAGCCCGCTTCGAAATTCGAAGCGGGCTCCTGGATTTCTGTGAGTAGCCGCAAACTCCTGCAAATCTGCGGCTCGGCGACGGCTAACTGGCCGCTTCGGCTGGTTCTTCTTTCTTGGCCTTTTCCTTCTTCTCTTTCTTCTTCAACTCATAGCCAAGAATCTCAAGAATAGCCACCTTGGCCCCGTCGCCCACTCGCAACCCTGCGTGGATGATGCGCGTATACCCGCCGGCCCGGTCCGCAAACTTCGGCGCGATCTCGCTGAACAGCTTCGCCGTCACGGCCGGTGTCATGATGTAGGCCGCCGCCTGCCGCCGCGATTGCAGCGTGTCCCGCTTTCCGAGCGTAATAATTTTCTCCGCCACCGGCCGCGCTGCTTTTGCCCGCGCCAGGGTAGTCGTGATCCGCCCATGCTCGAACAGGTTCGTCACCAGGTTACGCAACGTAGCCCGCCGGTGCGAAGGATTGCGTCCAAGTTTTGATCCAGAATTGCGATGCCGCATCGTCTATCCTTTTATCCCGAAGACTGAGCCGTCATGGCCAGCCGCTAAAGATTAACGTAGCTGTCCAAAAGTTGAAGAGTTCAAAAAGAACTCTTCAACTTTGAACCTTCAACTCTCCTACAGCCCGCCGCCAATCGTATCTTCGCTGGGCGGCGGTGCCGTCTGGCTCGGCAGCGGCGGCCAGATTATCCGGCCATGCTCGTCGAACTTCATGCCCAGGCTGAGGCCCATCTTCGTCAGTATTTCTTTGATCTCGTTGAGCGACTTCCTGCCGAAGTTCTTCGTCTTCAGCATTTCGTTCTCGCTCTTCTGCACGAGTTCGCGGATCGTCTGGATGTTGGCGTTCTTCAGGCAGTTGTAGGAACGCACGGAAAGTTCCAGCTCTTCCACCGAACGGTCCAAATGATCGAGCCGCGGATCGTTCGCGATTTCCTGCGGCAGCTCCGTTATTTCGCTCGGCTCTTCAAAGTTGATGAAGATGCTCATATGATCCTTCACCAGCTTCGCGGCCAGGCCGATGGAGTCCTGTGGCGTGATCGCGCCGTTTGTCCACACTTCAATCATCAGCTTTTCGTAGTCGGTCATCTGGCCGAGGCGCGCTGCTTCCACCGCGTAGTTGACTTTGCGCACCGGCGAGTGAACGCTGTCCACCGGAATGTAGCCGATCGGCAGGTCTTCGTCGTAGTTGCGGTCCGCCGTCACGTACCCGCGCCCGTTCTTCACGCGCATTTCAATTTGCAGCTTGCCGCCCTCGCTGACCGTCGCGATGTACACGCTCTTGTCGAGCACCGCGAAGTCCGCGTCTTCCTCGATCTGTGCCGAGGTCACCGGCCCAGGATGATCCACATTGAAGAAAATCGTCTTCGGCAGATCGGTGTTCAGCTTGATCGGCACCTGCTTCAGGTTAAGGATAATGTCCGTCGCGTCTTCGACCACGCCGGGAATCGAGGAGAATTCGTGCAGCACTCCTTCGATTTTCACCGCCGTGATCGCAGCGCCTTCAATCGAGCTCAGCAGCGCGCGGCGCAACGTGTTGCCAACGGTCGTGCCCCATCCGCGTTCGAACGGCTGCGCGGAAAAGCGCCCGTACTTTTCGGTCAGCGATTCCAGTTCGGATGCAAGTCGCTTCGGTTTCTGAAAGCCCTTCCACATCGTGTTCCTTCCTTCTGGGACCGCACTCGCCGGCCCCCCAAAACTGTGGCGTTCTCACGCCAGCCTTGTTATTCAATGGCGCCCGTGCGCCGGGGTTTATCGTAGGGACGTCCTTCTCAGGCCGTCCGCTCTTTCTCGTACTACCCGCCGCTTACTTCGAATACAACTCAACGATCAACTGCTCGTTGAATGGCGGTGTCTGCACGTCTTCACGCTTCGGCATCGCCACCACTTTCGCTTTGAACTGCTCGCGGTCCTGTTCGAGCCACGGTACTGCACTCTGGCTCTGCGCCACATTTCGAGCCTCAAGAATCATAGCGTTGGCGTGCATTTTTTCTTTTATGGCGATTTCCTGCCCCACGGTCACGAGGAACGAAGGAATGTTGACCTTCTTTCCGTTTACGCGGACATGGCCGTGCAGCACGAGTTGCCGGGCCTGAGAACGCGATGAGGCCAGTCCTGCGCGCCATAGCACGTTGTCCAGACGCCGCTCGAGCGTGATGATGAGGTTTTCGCCGGTCGGACCCTTGGTTCGAACGGCCTTTTCGAAGTAATTACGGAACTGCCGCTCGAGAAGCCCGTAAGCGCGCTTCATCTTTTGCTTCTCGCGAAGCTGCAAACCGTAACCTGCAACTTTGGGGCGCCGCGACTGCCCGTGCTGTCCCGGAACGAAGTTGCGCTTCTCAATCGCGCACTTCTCCGTGAAGCACCGCAAGCCTTTCAAAAATAGCTTCTGCCCTTCCCGGCGGCACAGGCGGCAGACTGCATCTCGGTGTCTTGCCAACTTTTTTCTCCTTCAACTCAGGTGACGATCGGTTTACAGGTTTGGCGACCCTTCTTCCCGATCCATCTACTCTGTTTCCACAAACTACTCTATTTACTAGAGCCATGAGACCTCGCAATGCAAAATCTCATCACTCGCTTACTGCAAAATCAAACGCGGCGGCGCTTCGGAGGACGGCAGCCGTTGTGCGGAATCGGCGTGATGTCCTTGATCAAAACAATGTGCAGCCCGGCTGCGGCGAGCGCGCGCACGGCGGATTCGCGCCCCGAACCCGGACCCTTCACGCGCACTTCCACACTCTTCATGCCGTACTGGTCGCGCGCCACGCCCGCGGCAGCCAGCGAAGCCTGCTGTGCGGCGTACGGCGTGCCCTTGCGCGAGCCTTTGAAGCCGATGGCTCCCGCCGAGGACCAGCACATCACGCGGCCATCCGAATCCGCGATGGTGATCTGCGTGTTGTTGAACGTCGCGGCAACGTAAACGATGCCGTGGGGCACGACGCGCCGTTCGCGCTTCTTCTTGAACTCTTTTTTACGCTTTGTTGCTGCCGCGCCCGGTTTCGCTGGTGCTGCTGTTGCGTCCGGCACTGCTCCTTTTTGTTCCTTTGGCACTGTTCACTCCGTTTCGTGTCGCTCGAAATCTGATCCGCACTACGCCAAATTCAAAAATCCTGTTCGAATGGGGCCCCCGCCGCGGCGGGTGCCCCTACACTCCACGTTTTCGATTAGCCCTTCTTGCCGGTGACCTTTTTCTTCGCTGCGACTGCGCCGCGACGCGGACCTTTTCTAGTACGCGCATTCGTGTGGGTGCGCTGACCGCGTACCGGAAGATTGCGCCGGTGACGGATTCCGCGGTACGCCTGGATTTCAATCAGCCGGCGAATATTCATCTGGATCTCCTTGCGGAGATCGCCTTCGACACGGCCTTCTTTTTCAATTTCCTGGCGAAGATGGTTCACTTCGTCTTCCGTCAGGTCCTTGATCTTTTTCGTATGATCCACGCCGGCCTTGGCGGATATCGATTTCGCGCGTTCCTGCCCGATGCCATAGATCGAAGTCAGTCCGACCCATAGGCGCTTCTGCGGCGGAAGGTCAACACCTGCGATGCGTGCCATTCTTTCTCCTTAACCCTGGCGCTGCTTGTGTTTGGGATTGGAGCAGATTACCCGCACCACGCCGCGCCGGTGGATCACCTTGCATTTGTCACAAATCGGTTTTACAGATGCTCGAACTTTCATTGTTGCTCACTTCCTGAGTCGCGGACCTTGAAAGTCCGCCACTACATTAGCCCTACAAGCCAGGGGCATTAGATGTTCCAGCCCCTCCCAAAGTCGCAGAACCCAAAATCGCAAATCTGACGGGCCTAAAGGCCCGCCACTACTTATAGCGGTATACGATTCGGCCTCGGGTCAAATCGTAGGGGGAGAGTTCTACGGCTACCTTGTCTCCCGCCAGAATACGGATAAAATTCTTGCGCATTTTGCCGGACACGTGGGCCAGCACCTGGTGCTTGTTCTCCAGTTCCACGCGAAACATGGCGTTCGGCAGCGGTTCGATGACCGTGGCCATAACTTCTATGGCGTCCTCTTTGGGATTGCCAGAGTCTTTCTCTTTTTTCTCGCGAATGGGTCTCGCCATAATCTCCTGCGTTGCCAGCGCCGGATTAAAAACCTTGCGCTGTGGTGCTTACATCTTGCCAAGCCCAGGGCACGATGTTTGGTGCCCTTAACAAATCTTTACCACGACGGACCGGTTACTTCTTTCGGCCTCGTCAGGATCCACGGACCGTTGGCCGTGATCGCTACGGTGTGCTCGAAGTGGGCTGAGGGGCTGCCATCGGCGGTCTCCGCGACCCACTCATCCCGCATGCGCACTGCCGGCTGGCCCGCATTCACCATCGGCTCGACGGCGATAACCATGCCCTCTTGCAACCGCGCGCCGCGTCCCTCTTCGCCGTAGTTCGGCAGGTTGGGCTCGTCGTGCATTTTGGTCCCGATCCCATGCCCGACAAACTCTCGCACCACCGAATACCCGTGCTGCTCGACCCAACTCTGCACCGCGTGGCCAACATCGCCGAGGCGGTTGCCGGCGCGCATTTTATCAATCGCGCGGTCCAGCGATTCGCGGGTTACATCCAGCAGTTTTTTCACTTCCGGCCGAATCTTGCCGACAGGAACAGTGACCGCGGAATCCGCGAAATATCCGTCCACTTCCATCCCGAAATCGATCGAGACGATGTCGCCTTCGCGCAGCTTGCGCTTCGGCGACGGAATCCCGTGAACAATCTCGCTGTTCACGGAGGTACACAACGTACAAGGATAACCGCGATATCCCTTGAACGCGGGCTTGCCCGGCTTGGCGGCGATTTTTTCCTCGGCAAACTTCTCGAGGTCCATCGTCGTCAACCCCGGGCGAACCATGTCCCGGAGCGCCGTCAAAGTTTCGTGCACGATGAGCCCGGCGCGGTGCATCTTTTCCAGCTCTTCGACACTGCGCAGATGAATCGCCATCGTTTCCGCTTGCTGCCCTTCCACTTTGCGGCTAATGCCCGCCGCGCGCGAGGTGCAAAGTCTTCCAAACCGACTGTTCGACTTCTTCCACGCTTTTCGCGGCGTCCACGTCGTAAAGCAATCCCAGCCGGGTGTAGTACGCAACGAGCGGCTCGGTCTGTTTCTCGTACGCTTTCAACCGGGGCCCTACAATTTCTTCCCGGTCATCCGGCCGCTGCGCCAGCTCCCCGCCGTCGTTATCGCAACGCCCTTCGACTTTCGGCGGGCGCTCATAAATATTGTAAATCTCGCCGCCAACCTTGCACATCCGCCGGCCGGTGATGCGCCGCAGGATCAGCGACGTATCCACGACCAGGTGAATCACAATCGGCCGCCGGAACCCATGCTGCTTCAGCAACTCGCCCAGGTAATGCGCCTGAGCGACGGTTCGCGGAAAGCCGTCAAACACGAAACCGTGCGAGCAATCCGGCTTCTCGATGCGGTCCGCTACGATCCTAAGCACCAGCGAATCCGGAACCAGTTCGCCGCGCTCCATGATCGGCTTGGCCTTTGCACCAAGCTCGGTTCCCGCAGCGATGTGCTCCCGGAGCATATCGCCCGTCGAAAGGTGCGGTACGGCATACTTGGCCGCGAGCTTTTTCGCTTGCGTGCCTTTTCCCGCGCCCGGAGGCCCGAGAAGAATCACGGCGCGATTGAGCTCTTCCGCGGGCCGTTTTTCCGGCACCACTGGGCTCAGCGACATGCTCTTACCGGCGACCGCGCAACCGGCCCTTCCGCGCAAACCCTTCGTAGTTGCGCATGACCAGCTGTGCTTCAAGCTGCTGCACGGTGTCCATGGCCACGCCGACCACGATCAACAAAGACGTGCCGCCGAAATAAAACTGCACGCCCAAACCTTTGAGAAACCAGACCGGGAAGTGGCGGTCAAACCACGCGCCAATGCCCCAGCCGATATGATCGAGATGAATGCCCGCGATCATCCACTCGGGAAGCAGACAAACGATGGCGAGATAGACGGCGCCGATAAACGTGAGCCGTTTCAAGATTTTGCTGACGTGCTCCGACGTGTTGCGTCCCGGCCGGATGCCCGGAATGAAGCCGCCGTTCTTGCGCATGTTGTCAGCCAGCTCCGTGGGATTGAAAACAATCCCGACGTAGAAGAACGAGAACACCAGAATCATCGTGATGTACACGACGGTATAGAGAGGCTCGCCCCATTGCAGGCGTTCCTTGATGGTGTTCAAAAACGCCCATCGAGAGCCGAGCATAAGCGCGGCTGTAGCGGGAAACGCCAGTAGAGAACTTGCAAAAATTGGCGGAATCACGCCGCCGGAATTCACACGCAAAGGCAAGTAAGACGATTGGCCGCCCATCACCTTGCGTCCAATCACGCGCTTGGCATATTGCACGGGAATGCGCCGCTGGCCACCTTCGACGAAGACGATGAAAGCCACGACGGCAATCATCAAAGCCACGAGGATAATAAGGACGAGGCCGGTGAAAGGCCCCCAGGCCGCGGTGCTGGCCTTGACCCGCAAATCGTCCACGGCGCGGGGCAAGCCTACGACGATGCCCGTGAAGATAATCAAAGACATGCCGTTGCCAATACCGCGCTCGCTGATCTGTTCGCCAAGCCACATGATGAAGGCCGAGCCGGTGGTCAGCGTCAGGATGGTCATCAAAACAAAGCCATAGCCCGGATGGTAGACGAGCGATTGGCCGCTTACATTGGTCGCTTCGAGAGTCTCCGCGATAGTGGTCGACTGAATCACGCTGAGAACAATGGTGAGATAGCGCGTGTACTGGGTGATTTTGCGGCGGCCGAGTTCGCCTTCTTTTTGCAGGCGCTCGAGATACGGAAAAACCACCTGCATCAATTGCAGGATGATGGATGCCGTGATGTACGGCATGATGCCGAGCGCGAAGATCGTAAGCTTGCGGAAATTGCCGCCGCTGAAAAGGTCGAAAATGCCCAGAACGGAGCCTTGCGCCTGATTGAACATCTGGGTGAGGACATCACTGTTGATGCCAGGCGTGGGGATGTGCGCGCCGATGCGGTACACGCCGAGCAGAGCCAGCGTGAACAGGACGCGGTTCCGCAAATCCGGGATGCGGAACATGTTCTTGAGAGCTTCGACGAATCGTTTCATACGGTTATCCTGCGATTCCCCGCACCTTACGACGTTTTCGCTACGACACTTTCGCTACGAAACTTCGTTACGAAACCACGACTTCGAACGTGCCACCTGCCTTGGTAATCTTTTCCTTAGCTGACGCGCTGAACGCATGCGCGTGAATGGTCAGCTTGGTGGTCAATTCGCCGTCGCCGAGAACCTTGATGGGGTCCGTGGCGCGGCGGACAAAGCCATGAGCGCGAAGCAGCAGCGGCGTTACAGTTTCGCCCGCCGGAAAAACGTTCAGCTCCGCCAGGTTCACCACCGAATAGGTTACACCGAACGGATTGTGAAATCCGCGCTTCGGCATGCGGCGATGCAGCGGCATCTGGCCGCCCTCGAAACCGCGCCGGCGCGAATAGCCGCGGCGGGATTTCTGACCCTTGTCGCCGGAACCGGACGTTTTGCCGAGCTTCGAGCCCATGCCGCGGCCGACGCGCACTTTGCGGTGCCGCGAGCCTTTGGGAGGCTTCAAATTCGACAGAGCGTACACCGTCTTCGGCGCGCCCGACTTTGTGGAGGCCTTGCGGCCGCCGGAAACTTTCTTTGCCATCGCTTTACTCCACCACTTCCACGAGATGCCGCACCTTGTGGATCATGCCGCGAATTGCGGGCGTGTCCTCGCGCTCGACAACCTGGTGCATGCGGCGCAGACCGAGGCCGCGGATGCACTGGCGCATGTCATCGGTGCAGCTGATAAAACTGACGACCCACTTGATCTTCACTTTGCCGCCGGCGTTTTTACCGACGCGCTCCACGCTGGATTTTCTTACTTTTGTGCTTGCCATTAGTTACTCTCACCGGCGGCTTTGCTGCGGCCGCTGATTTCGTCCACGGTTTTGGAACGCGTCTCGGCCACTTGCGCGACATCTTTGAGGCCGAGGAGCGCTGCGAACGTGGCTTTCACCACGTTGTGCGGGTTGGAGGTACCAAGAGATTTCGTTAGCACGTTATGAATTCCCGCAACTTGCATCACTTTGCGGACCGGGCCTCCGGCGATGACGCCAGTGCCGTCGGGAGCGGGCTTCAGCAAAACCTGGGCCGAGCCGTAGCGTCCGAGAACCTGATGAGGAATCGAGCTGCCCTTGAGGTTCAGCTTGATCAAATTCTTTTTGGCTTGCTCGATGGCCTTCTTGATGGCCATGGGAACTTCGCGCGCCTTGCCCATACCGAATCCGGCATGGCCGTGGCTGTCGCCGACGACGACGAGCGCCGAGAAGCTGAGATTCTTGCCGCCCTTAACGACTTTGGTGACGCGGTTGATGGCGATGACGTCGTCCTTCAAATCGGACGGATTCACCTCCAAGAGCCTGCGTACCGCTAAACTGTCTCGCAAAATTTGCTTCGACATAGGCTTAGAACTGTAACCCCGCTTCCCGCGCCGCATCGGCGAGCGCCTTGACGCGGCCGTGATACTTGTATCCGCCGCGGTCGAACACTACTTTGCTGACTCCGGCAGTTTTGGCGCGTTCGGCGATGGTCTTGCCGATCACTTTAGCTGCCGCGATATTGCCGCCACCCTTAAGGCCTTTTTTCGTTTCGCCGTCAACCGAGCTGGCGGAGACGAGCGTCTTGCCGGTGAGGTCATCAATGACCTGCGCGTAGATGTGGCCCAGCGAGCGGTACACGCAGAGGCGCGGACGCTCCGTGGTGCCTTCGACGCGCTGGCGAACGCGTTCGTGAACGCGAAGGCGGTGAAGATTTTTCGATAGCTTGCGAACTCTTGCCGATGCCACTGTTTCTTCTCCTGAAACTGAAAACCTGCCGTGTCGCTACAAATCTCAAATCCTGCCAAGACCGGGCACGATGTATCGTGCCCCTACAAATTCGTTTAGGCGGCGCCGCCTGCCTTTGCGCCAGCCTTGCCGGCCTTTTTCTTGAGACGTTCGCCGGTGATGCGGACACCTTTTTGCTTGTACGGATCTGGCGGACGGAGGGCGCGCATGTCGGCTGCGACCTGGCCTACTTTGCCCTTGTCCGCGCCGCTGACGACGATGTGCGTCTGCTTGTCGACGGCAACCTGAATTCCTTCCGGAATCGGAAACTCGATAGGATGCGACTTGCCGAGCGCGAAGGCGACGATTTTGCCTTTGAGCTCCGCGCGGTAGCCGACGCCAACGATATCGAGATCCTTCTTGAAACCTTGCGTGACGCCGTGGACCGCGTTCGCAACCAACGCGCGCGCGAGACCGTGCAGCGCGCGATGATCTTCCGTGTCGCGCAGCGCCGTGAGCACGCCGTCCTTTTGTTCAAACTTGATGCCGTGCGGGACCGGGACGGTAAGCTTGCCCTTCGGGCCCTGCACATCCACCTGGCCGGCCTGCAGAGCGATTTTCACGCCCGCCGGTACTGGAATTGGTTTGCGTCCGATACGTGACATCTGTTCGTCCTTATCTCCGAAGAGCTTAAAACCAAGAACTCGAAACGTTTTACAGCTTGCTCGAACGGGACGCGCTGAAGCGCGCCCCTACAAATTCGACTACCAGACTTCGCAGAGAATTTCGCCGCCTACCTTGGCTTTGCGAGCGGAACGGCCGCTCATCAGGCCTTTTGGCGTCGTCAGGATGTTGATACCCAGGCCGCCCACGACCGGGCGAATATCCAGCGCACCGAGATAGCGGCGCGAACCGGGACGCGAAATGCGCTTTACGCCGGTGATGACGCTGCGGCGGTCCGGGGTGTACTTGAGGAAAACGCGAAGAATCTTGCGCGTCTTGTTTTCGTCCACCATCTTGAAGGTGGAGATATAGCCTTCTTCTTTCAAAATGCGGGCGATTTCTGTCTTGAGCTTCGACGCGGGCACGTCCACGCGCTGGTGCTTGGCGGCGGAAGCGTTGCGAATGCGCGTCAGAAAATCGGCGATGGGATCCGTTTGCATCTTTTCTCCTGCGCCGCTTCACGCGGCGACTCTCCTAAAGCTCCTACCAGCTGGCTTTCACGACGCCGGGAATTTCTCCCTTGAGCGCCATACCGCGGAAACAGATTCTGCACATCTGGAACTTGCGGATGTAGCCGCGAGCGCGGCCGCAGACACGGCAGCGATTGCGAACGCGCACCTTGAATTTCGGCTTTTTGTGCGTTTTGGCGATTTTTGCGAGACGTGCCATTTATTGCGCTCCTCCAGGAACGCGCAGGGGAACTCCGAGACCTTTGAGAAGTTCACGGCCTTCCTCGTCGTTCTTTGCGGTGGTGGTCAGGGTAACGTTCATGCCCTTGATCTTGTCCACGCGGGTGTAGTCGATTTCCGGAAACACGAGCTGATCCTTGAGGCCCAGCGTGTAGTTGCCGCGGCCATCGAAAGCATTCGAGGGCAGCCCGCGGAAGTCGCGAACGCGCGGAAGAACCACGTTACAGAGCCGGTCGAGGAACTCGTACATTTTTTCTCCGCGAAGAGTGACCGCGCAGCCGATGGGCATGCCTTTGCGGATTTTGAAGTTGGCGATGGACTTCTTGGCGCGCGTGATGATGGCTTTCTGGCCGGTAATCTGGCCGAGCTCGACGGCAGCGGTATCGAGCAGCTTGGCGTTCTGGCTGGCTTCGCCGAGGCCGATGTTCACCGTGATCTTGGACAGTTTCGGGACGGCCATTTTGTTGTTCCAGCCGAAGCGCTTCATCAGCGCAGGCACCGTTTCGCTGCTGTATCGTTCGTGTAGTCGCGTCTTCATTTCTCTTCTGTTCCTTGTCCTTTGCCTACGAGCCCTTACTTATCCAAGGTGGTGTTGCAGCGCTTGCAGACACGCACTTTCGTTCCGTCCGGCAGAATGCTGTGGCCGGTGCGGGAATGCTTCCCGCAGCTGGGGCAGACGATCATGACGTTGGAAACATTGACCGGCCCCTCTTTTTCGACGATGCCGCCCTTGATGTTTTTGCCAGGGTTGGGCCTTGTGTGCCGCTTGATGATCGAAGCGTGCTCGACCACAACCGTATTTTTCTTCGCGTTGACCGAAAGCACGCGGCCCGTTTTGCCAGAATCCTTGCCGGCGATGATCTTTACGTTGTCGCCTTTGCGGATGCTGAGCGTGTGCCGTTCGGCTCTTTGATGATGAAGTGTCATTGCCTACCAAACCTCCGGAGCCAGCGAGACAATCTTGGTGAACTTTTTGTCGCGCAACTCTCTTGCCACCGGGCCGAACACGCGCGTTCCCACGGGTTCGCCGGCATCGTTGATCAAAACCGCGGCGTTATCGTCAAACCGGATGTAGGTGCCATCCTTGCGACGCCGCTCTTTGCGCATCCGGACAATCACGGCCTTGACGACCGTGCCCTGCTTGACCTGGCTTTCCGGTGTAGCTTCCTTTACCGACGCGGTGATGACGTCGCCGAGACCCGCTTTGAGTCCGGCGTCGCCGCCCACAGGCATAATACACATCAGCTTCCGCGCGCCGGAATTGTCGGCTACCGTCAGCCAGGTTCGCATCTGAATCATGGTCTGCTCCCCTGTCCCGCTTACTGGGCTGACGCATTCCGCGTCAGCACTTCCTTGAGCCGCCAGCGCTTCAGGCGGGAAAGCGGCCGCGAAGCCACAATCCGCACCGTGTCGCCCTGTTTCGCCTCACGCTGTTCATCGTGGGCGTAAAACTTTTTGGTGATGCGCACCACGCGGTGATACTTGGGGTGCTGTACCAGCCGGACCACTTCCACGACGATGGTCTTTTCCATCTTCGCGCTGGTAACTTTTCCGGTGAGCACGGTTTGCTCGCCGCGTCCGGTTTCTGTGGTAGCCGCTGCTGCGGCCGGTGTTCCGGTTGTCATTACGCCTTCCCTGCTGCTTTCTGCCGCGTGGCGGTAATTTCCTGCGCGCGGAGCAATGTTTTGACGCGCGCCAAATCTTTTTTGGACTCACGCAAGCGCTTGAGCGCTTCGGCCTGCCCGGTCGAGAGCTGAAACTTCAGCCGGAAAATCTGCTCGGTCAGCTCTTTTTGCTGGGCTTCGAGTTCGTGAACGCCCGCTTCGCGAATTTTTTCAATGCGCTTCGGCATGGCTTATAAACTCCCCGCGCGAGTTACGAATTTCGTCGGAATCGGCAGCTTGTGCGCGGCGAGCTGCATGGCTTCCTTGGCTGTGGCTTCGTCCACGCCCTCCATTTCAAACATGATGCGTCCCGGCTTCACTACGGAGACCCACTTTTCCGGCGCGCCTTTGCCTTTGCCCATGCGGGTTTCCGCGGGCTTCTTGGTAAAAGGCTTGTCCGGAAAAATGCGGATCCAAAGTTTGCCGCCGCGCTTGATGAAGCGCGTGATGGCAACGCGCGACGCTTCGATCTGGCGGTCGGTAATCCACGCCGCTTCCAGAGCTTTCAGTCCGTAATCGCCGAACGCGAGACTACCGCCGCGCCAGGCTTTGCCTGTGCGCCGGCCGCGCATCTGCTTCCGGTACTTCACTTTCTTCGGCATCAACATCGCTGTGTTCTCGCTTCCCTAAACTCGCCGGCTGCGTATTACATTGCATCCGTTTGTAAACTTTTATGCTGCCGCGACCGCGTCGCGCTCCTTCTGGACCTTCGAGGCGCGCTTCGGAACGTTTTCGCCCTGATAAACCCAGCACTTCACACCGATCACGCCGTACGTTGTGTTCGCTTCCGCCGTGCCATAATCAATGTCGGCGCGCAGCGTCTGCAGAGGAAGACGTCCTTGCAAATACCATTCTTTGCGGGCGATTTCCGCGCCGTTCAGACGGCCTGCGACGCGCACCTTGATTCCTTTGCAGCCGAAACGCAGCGCCGAATCCACGGCTTTGCGCATAGCGCGGCGAAACGCAACGCGCTTTTCAAGCTGCAAGGCAATCGATTCCGCAACGAGCTGTGCATCCAGCTCCGGGCGATGCACTTCCTGAATATCAATGTGCACTTCGCGCTTGGTACGTTTTTGCACGTCCTGCTTGAGCTTGTCGATTTCCGCGCCCTTGCGGCCGATGATGATGCCAGGCCGGGCGGTGTAAATACGCACCACCAGCTTGTTGGCAGCGCGTTCGATATCAATCGAGCTGATGCCCGCGCTCTTGAGTTTTTCTTTGAGCTCGCGGCGCAGCTTCACGTCTTCATGCAGCAGCTCGGCATAGTCGCGGTCGGCGTACCAGCGCGATTTGAACGGCTTGTTGTAGCCGAGTCGAAATCCGTAAGGGTGCGTTTTCTGTCCCATAGGTCTCCTTACTTCTTGCCCTTCTTGGGGGCCGGCTTTTTGCCGGTCAAAGCTTTGCGAACGCGGCGGATAGTTCCGCGCGCGCCCTTCTGCGCTTCCGCTTCCGCCTGGTTGGCTGCAACGCGTTCCGCCGCCGCCATATGGTGTTCGGCAACGCCGACCCAGATGTGCGCGGTGCGTTTCTGGTAACGGAACGCGCGTCCCATCGGCGCGGGACGAATACGCTTCCAGCGCGCGCCTTCGTTCACAAAACAGGTGGAAACGAAAAGCTCATCCACATCGAGCGGCGAGCCGGAGTCTTCCGCTTTGCGCTCGGCATTGGCAATCGCGCTGCGCAGCACTTTTTCAATGTGCCGGCCGGCGCGCTTCGGCGTGTAGCGCAGCGTCTGCAAAGCGTCCTGAGCCTTTTGCCCGCGAATCAGGTCGATCACGAGCCGCGCCTTTTGCGGCGACATGCGGACATGCCGCGCCATAGCGTGCGCTTCAATCGTGCCAGCTTGTGCTTGTGTCTGTACGTCAGCCATAAATTATGCCTTCGGCGCTGGAGCTGCGCCGCCTCCTGCTGGTGCTCCGCCGCCCGCCGGAGCCGCCCCCGCTGCCTTTTCGAGCGCCGCTTTCACGGAGTGACCTTTAAACGTGCGCGTCGGCGAAAATTCACCGAGCTTGTGCCCGATCATCTGCTCCGTCACATAGACCGGGATGAATTTCTTGCCGTTGTGCACGGCAATGGTGTGGCCGATCATCTCCGGCACGATCGTGGAACGTCGCGACCAGGTCTTCACCACTTTCTTTTCATTACGCGTGTTCAGCCCTTCGACCTTTTCGCGCAGGTGGCCGTCAACAAACGGCCCTTTTTTCAGTGAGCGTGCCATCGATTCTCTATTCCTCCACTCGGCGCAAGCGGCCCCACTGCGCTCGCCGCATCTTCTTGAAACCTCTGACCGGCCCTGGAACGCGGTGCGACTTCGGGCAAAACGGGCACACGAACCTGGTGCCTTGCGCGTTCGGAATCCGTTCCACAATCACCGCCCAGCCCGGCTTGCACAACTTGTAGAGAACCGGCTCCGGCGGCGGTACCACCACTTTTCCTGCCGGACGCAGCGGCTTAGTGTTCTTTGCAGCCGCGCGCTTTGTTACCCGCTTTACGGGACGCGCTGTCCGCTTTGCGCCCCTGCGTATCGCTGACCGCCGTCCTGCTGTTCTTGCATTCCGTGTTGCGCTCATCGCGTTTGCTCTCGACCGGGCCGCTCTGGCATCACCGCCCGGCTTCTAGCGTTTGCTGCGTCACGCTCGTCTTGTTACGTTTTGCGTCTTTACTTCCTGCGCTCGACGATGTTTCTATCGGTGCGCTTGTTGTTGCGCGTCTTCTTGCCCAGCGTCGGGAAAGCCCAGGGCGTTTGCGGATGATTGCCCTTCACTTTGCCTTCACCGCCGCCGTGCGGGTGATCCACCGGGTTCATGGCCACGCCGCGAACCGTCGGCTTGATACCGCGCCAGCGTGTACGGCCGGCCTTGCCGAACGTTTCGTTTTCGTGGTCGAGGTTGCCGACCTGGCCAACCGTTGCCATGCACTCCAGCGAAAATTTTCGCACTTCCCCGGAAGGCAGCTTTACGAGAGCGATGTCGCCTTCTTTGCTCAAGAGCTGCGCCGAGCCGCCTGCCGAACGAACGACTTGTCCGCCGCGGCCGGGATTCAGCTCGAGGTTGTGGACCATCGTGCCGGGCGGAATGTGCTTAATCTGCAGCGCATTGCCCGGAAGGATATCCGCACCTTCGCCTGTCGAAACCGTGGCGCCAACTTCGAGTCCCACGGGGTGCAGGATGTAGCGTTTGTCGCCGTCCGCGTAATGCAGCAGCGCAAGGTTGGCGCTGCGGTTCGGGTCGTACTCGATAGCGGCCACCTTTGCCGGGATGCCGGCTTTGTCGCGCCGAAAATCCACCTGGCGGTACTGCTTCTTGTGGCCGCCGCCGCGGTGCCAGACCACGATTTCGCCGTGGTTATTCCGGCCGCCGGAGCGCTTCTTCGGCTCAAGCAAAGCCTTCTCCGGCTCCTGCTTGGTGATGTGGCTCTTGTCCACGACGGTGATAAACCGCCGCGAAGCTGTGTACGGATTAAAGCTCTTCAGTCCCATCGCTGCCTCTTACCTCTTACTTAATCTCGTTTCGCCCGCCGGGGCCCGGCACTACAGGTTCTCCGCGTACTCGATCATTTTTTCGTCTTTGGCGAGCTTGACGTATGCTTTCTTCCAATCGCGCCGGTAGCCTTCGTTCTGGCCGCGGCGGCGCATTTTGCCGACAAAGTTCGCGGTGCGGACCGCGTCGACCTTCACCTTGAAAATCTGCTGAACCGCTTCTTTGATCTGCGTCTTGGTAGCGGAAGCGGAAACTTCAAACACCACCGTGTGCTGCGTTTCCTTTACGCCCAGGCCTTTTTCCGTGATGATCGGCCTGCGAATGATTTGATAGTGCGGGGCAGACATGAGTTATTCCCTCCCCTTTTTCTTGGCCGGTTTTGCCGCTTTTGCTGCGGCCGGCTTTGCTTTTTTCGCTGCTGCTTTTGGCGCGGCCGCTTTTGCCGGCGCTGCAGCAGGAGCGATGGTGGCCACGTCCGGAACAACCACGGGACGCTTTTCCGGATCGAGCGTGTGGCTCAACCGCAGAACCGCATCTTTCGAGAGCAGCACCAGATCATGCCGCAGCACATCATACGGCTGAAGCACGTGAGGCTCGGAAACCTTCACACCTTCCAGATTGCGGCTGGCGAGTTCCAGGTTGCGGTTTTCGCCGTGCGACACCAGCAAAGCGGACTTGCTGCCGTTCAGTTTTCCAAGCGCTTTACGCAATCCTTGCGTCTTGTGCGATTCGAGTTCGAGTGCGTCAAGCACGGTCAGTTTTTGCTCCGCGAGCTTTGCCGAAAGAGCCGAGCGCAGCGCGCCGAGCAGCATCTTCTTCGGCAGCGCATAGCCGTAGCTACGCGGTTTCGGCCCATGCACCGTGCCGCCATGGCGCCACAAAGGCGAACGAATTGAGCCGACACGCGCGCGGCCGGTGCCCTTCTGCCGCCACAGCTTGCGGCCCGCGCCGCTCACTTCGCTCTTATCCTTGGTCTTGTGGGTGCCCGAGCGCAGCTCGCGCAAGTGCCAGCGCGACGCTTCGTGCAACAGGTGCTGATTCACCTTCGCGCCAAAAATCGCGTCGGCCAGTTCCACCTCTCCCACTTTCTTGCCATCCCAATTGACTACGTCGACGACCGCCATAATTTCGCGTCCTTCTTCAGACTGAAAACTAAAAACCCACACCGCTTATAACGACTGCTGCGCCTACTTCTTTTTGCGCGTCTTGCTGATAAAAATGTACGTTCCGCTTGGCCCCGGCACGGATCCCCGCACAAGCAGCAGGTTTTCGTCCGTATCCACTCGCACGACTTTCAAATTTTTCGCGGTCACTCGCTGATTGCCCATGTGGCCCGGAAAGTGCTGGTTCTTCCACACGCGCGACGGAAACGAACTGCCGCCGATGCCGCCTGGCGCGCGGTGAAACATCGAGCCGTGTGTCGCGTCGCCGCCGGCGTAATGCCAGCGTTTTACGCCGCCGGCAAAGCCCTTGCCTTTGCTGACGCCGCTCACATCCACCAACTCGCCGGCTTTAAAGTTTTCGACCAGCACGCGGTCGCCGACCTTCGTTTCGTCTTTCGACTCTTCGATGCGCACTTCCTGAAGCACTTTCATCGGGGCCACATTGGCCTTCTTGAAGTGCCCGGTCATGGCTTTGTTCACGCGCTTCGGATTGACGAATTCGACGAGACCGAGCTGCGCCGCCTCGTAGCCGTCGTTTTCTTTCGTCCGGCGTTGCACCACGACGCACGGACCGGCTTGCAGCACGGTGCAGCCGACGAGCGAACCGTCCGTCTCGAAGATCTGCGTCATGCCCAATTTAATTCCGATAATTCCGTTGACTGGCATTTCCCTTTTCCCTCTTTCGCAGCGTGCCTTCCGGCTGGTATTGGCTGCGTCCTGCTTCCCCTGATTTTTCCTTACTTCTTACTTCTTTACTTCTCCGCGCCGCTTTTACTTCGCTGCGGCGTGACCGAACGCCTTGATTTCCACGTCCACACCCGGCGGAAGATCGAGCTTCATCAGCGCGTCCACCGTGTCCGGCGTCGGCTCGAGAATGTCAATCAGGCGCTTGTGCGTGCGCATTTCAAACTGCTCGCGCGATTTCTTATCCACGTGCGGCGACCGCAAAACCGTCCAGCGGTTGATCGTGGTCGGAAGAGGAATCGGCCCGGCAACGTCCGCGCCGGTACGCTTTGCCGTATCCACGATTTCCTTCGTGGACTGGTCCAGAATGCGGTGGTCGTACGCTTTCAAACGAATCCGAATTTTGTCGCCTTGTCTCATTATTTATTCCACAACCCTCTCTTTTACCCAGCGAACCCGATTACTCGATAATTTCGACGACGGCGCCGGCGCCAACGGTGTGGCCGCCTTCGCGAATGGCGAAGCGCAAGCCCTTCTCGAGCGCTACCGGCGTGATCAGCGTCACTTCACAGCTTACGTTGTCTCCCGGCATCACCATTTC
>CAJCHZ010000036.1 GCA_903970165.1 Betaproteobacteria bacterium | reverse complement strand
CGTTCCCCTCTACCCGGATTTTCAGAATTTCTTCCGGAAGAACCAGCCGCCGACCTTGATTGTGTGGGGAAAAAACGACTTCATCTTCCCGCCGGAAGGCGCAGGCCCTTACAGCCGTGACCTCAAGAATCTTGAGACTCACCTTCTCGACACTGGGCACTTTGCGCTCGAGACGCACGGCGAAGAGATTGCCAGCCGCATCGAAACATTTCTCACAAAGAACAAAATCGCACGCTAACCTCTTCGGAAGTCCGCGGGCTGGTTATTGAGCCGGCCCGCGCTTCCCGAGGATTCCCATGACCAAGAGTTTCGGCTCGCTCGTCTTCACCCCGGCCGTAAAGGCACTGCAGGAGCGTTACGGCAGCCGCCGGCAATACGCGCGGCTCGAACAACTCGGCGAGATGAGAGGTGGCCTTGGTCCCGACGAAAGAGAGTATCTCGGTGAACGGGATACCTTTTATATGGCCAGCCTCGGTGAAAGTGGATGGCCTTATGTTCAGCATCGCGGGGGTCCAAAGGGTTTTCTCAAGGTGATCGACGATACCACCCTGGCTTTCGCCGATTTTCGCGGTAACAAACAGTACATCAGCACCGGCAATTTACTGACAGACAATCGAGTCGCGCTCATCGTGGTCGACTACCCCAGACAATTGCGTCTGAAGCTTTTGGGTCGAGTCGAAATATTCGAGGGAGAAAAAGCGAACGACTGGCTTCCGAAAGTCCGCGATCCGAAATACAGAGCTGTCACCGAGAGAGTCTACGTAATCCGGATTGAAGCGTTTGACTGGAATTGCCAGCAACACATCATTCCACGATACACGGAAGAAGAAATTCGGGATGTCTTAGAACCCATCGAGAAACAAATGGAGGAATTGCAAAAAGCAAACGAAGAGCTTCGACGAAAACTCTCCAGACTTGATGGCAAGGAAACTTCGTGAAGAAGCGGGAAAACACTGCAACCAAAAAAAGACTTACAAGCTGAGTCGACGCGAAGTTCTCGTCGGAGGCGCTGCCGTAGCTGTCGGCATGGGGGCTGCCAACTTTGGCTTTCGCGAAGAAATCATCAAATGCGAACGCTTCGGCGTCGCATGAGACTAAGTTAGGAGAAACGAAGATGAACACCATCACCGTGAAAGATGGAACTACGATTTATTACAAGGACTGGGGCAAAGGCCAAGCCGTAGTATTCAGCCACGGATGGCCGCTCAGCTCCGACGCCTGGGAAGACCAGATGCTGTTTCTGGCCGATCGAGGGTTTCGCTGCGTTGCGCACGACCGCCGCGGTCATGGCCGTTCGAGTCAACCGTGGAATGGCAACGACATGGACACCTACGCCGATGATCTTGCCGAACTGGTCGAGAAACTGGATTTAAAGGACGCTATCCACGTGGGCCACTCGACGGGCGGAGGAGAGGTCGCCCGCTACATTGGCCGCCATGGGACAAAGCGTGTTTCCAAGGCAGTGCTAATCAGCGCGGTGCCGCCGCTCATGCTGAAGACCACAGCCAATCCCGATGGTTTGCCCATCAAGGTGTTTGACGAACTTCGCACCAACGTTGAGCATGACCGCTCTCAGTTTTTCCAGGACTTGAGCGCCCCGTTTTACGGCGCGAATCGGCCCAACGCGAAAGTATCGAAGGGTGTCCGAGATTTCTTCTGGCTCCAAGCCATGATGGCGGGACACAAAGCTGTGTACGACTGCATTAAGGCGTTTTCTGAAACGGATCTGACCGAAGATCTAAAGAAGTTCGACGTGCCCACTCTCATCATGCATGGGACGGACGATCAGATCGTTCCCATCGGGGCTTCTGCGCTCCGCTCCTCCAAAATCGTGAAAGGCGCAACCCTGAAGCTCTACGAGGGAGCCCCGCACGGCATGCCCTCGACGCTGAAGGACCAGATCAACGCGGATTTGCTCGCTTTCTTCAATAGCGCAAGCAAAGCGTCGGCATAGTTACGGGAGGCTGTCTGCCATCGGACGCCTCTTACTTACTTGCTGATCCACGGGATTCATCACGCACACGCTTCTTCTTTGCTTCACCGCCTTTGCCGTTTGCGGCCTCATTGCTGGCAAGAGCTCCGCGCAAAGCGCCAAGGACATCCGTGGTCCCTCTCCGCTCTTGGCGATAGAAAATGAGCCGGCGCCGAAGCTCGTCGTCGATCCACCGCTTCCGGAGCCGCTCGCGCTCGGCCGTATCTTCATCCAATACCGGGACGGAGAATCTTCGCGTGGTGACGGTGTTCGGAAAGGGCGCTCTCACCGTGTCGCCGCGTATTGGGCATATCCACATCACCGTCGACGATTTGCCCTGGCACTTTGTCGATGCGAGTGGGCAAACCATTATTCTGGCCGGATTGACGCCGGGACCTCACCAAGCCCTCATCGAACTCGCAGATCCAACGCACAAAGTAATCACCAGCGAAACGATTAAGTTTCGTGTGCCCGATACGGAAGCGGTCGAGCAGCACAACCACTGAGGCCGACGATCTACTTTCAAGAGTCCCGTGAATCTCCGGGTATCAACGTTTCGCGCGGAATTCTAGGGAGTAACGCCGACAAACCGTCGAAAGACCTTGCCGAAATGCCTTTAATCGGCGAATCCCCTTGCCTCCGCCACTTGACCGACCGTGAGCTGCCTGCTCTTCGGAAAATTTTTGGCGCGATCCATTCTGCATCGCAATGAATACTGGTAAGGGCTGAACCCCGTGTTTTTTTTGAAGAGTTCGCAGAATTAGTGCGGGCTCATGCCCGCAACTTGCGCGAGTTCCCACCACCGCGTTTCCTTAGCGCGGTTCGTGAATCAGGCAGACGCGACGCCCGTCGCGGAGAACTTTCGCCGCTCTGGTCGCGCCTGGACTGGTTGTATCCAACCTACCCAGCGGAGTGAAGGGGATTCCTCCGGCAGTCATTTCGAACCATCCACTCCATCGTATAGCAGCGTCTCAAGATGACCAACCCCGTTCTTTGCTGGCCAGAACTCAGGATTTACGCCTATCGGCGGTCGTTTGCTATAGAATTCCTGAAGCGAGGCACAGGAAAGTGCAGACTCGCCGTTTTTACTGGCACCTGCAATGGGCGATGCGGCTCAATTGCCAACTTCGGCTTCGAAGAGGTAGCGAGGGTGACGGCTTCGCAAAAACCGATTCGCATCCTCAGTGTCGAAGACCATCCAGTCTTTCGCGAAGGGCTCGCCACGATCATTGGTTCTCAAGCGGACATGTTTCTGGTGTCCCAGGCC
>CAJCHZ010000035.1 GCA_903970165.1 Betaproteobacteria bacterium | reverse complement strand
CTACAACGGTAAGCAGCCCGGTGATCCGAAAAAGGCGGCTCAAGCGATCGTGCGACTGACGCAGGAACAGAAACCTCCATTGCGACTGTTGCTCGGCAGCGATGCGTACAACGGGGCGGAGAAAAACGACCTCGCACGCCTAGAAGAAGCAAGGTCCTGGAAAGAACTCAGCCTGTCCACTGATTTCGAATCGAAGCCCCCACATTCGGAGCGACCAAGGTAAACCTACTTTCGCGGGAATCCGGCCCAGCGACGTGCCGCCTTTTCGCGCCGCGCAAATCGTAGGGCATCCTTTTCGGTTTTTTCCCCTGGCTCATGTCAAAGACCGCCTAAAGCAAGGCGACGGTGTGTTCGAGAGCGGTTTTGGAAATCGCTCGTGGTAGTTTCTCGCGCTTGTCTCCGACGTTTGGTTCCTCGTTGATTTATCACGTGCTAACGGCTGTTAAGAAATTTGTGGAGTAAAGGTGATCGATTGTTTTTCCGCCAAATCAAAGAAATAGGCGCCGCCTGCACCCCCCAAGGCTTTTGGGAACCGGCCATAAATGCCCCCAACTGTGGGCCGCTGCGAACGACGCCACGAACTTCGATCGGTCAAGCAAGAGAAAACCTGCGGCGGAAGAATCGGAGGAACCGGCGCTCCCGGAGTTGGATTCTGAATCAACGATTGGATGGACTCTCCCGCGTCTGGTGCGAATGCTGCGATATATACAAGAGTGGCCACTTGTGGATCGTTGCCCCCTTCCGTCCCGACTACTCCGCCGTAGGAATGACCAACCAGAACTGCCGGACCATCCTGGGCTGGTTGTTCGTGGGTCGACCAGGAAGGTTCTTGACAGTGGCGAGATTAATGGCGAGAATATGGCGAGATTGCGGCGAGCATATGGCGAGAAAATATATCCACGAACTTGTCGGCTGGCCTCAATTCACTTGGGATTCAAAAACTCTTGCCCCTTTGCTCTCTGCAGTGAGACTGCATCAAGGTCTATTGCTCGGCAAAATGCGGGGCTACGGTTTTGCGTCCCAGTGGACCGCAACACTCAAAGTGCTGACGGAAGAAACGATCAAATCCAGCGCGATCGAAGGTGTTGTTCTTGATCCAGAGAGCGTCCGCTCATCGCTCGCTCGTAGGCTTGCGCTGGAGGTTGGGGGACTGAAGACCCACAAGGACCGGTATGTGGATGGGGTTGTGGAGATGATGTTGGACGCAACGCAGAAATTCAAAGAGCCGCTGACCCAGGAACGCCTATTCGATTGGCACGCGGATCTGTTTCCGGAAGTCCGCAGGACCGGGGATAAATTTCGCATAGGCGCTTGGAGGGACGACCGTCAGGGCCCTATGCAGGTCGTGTCAGGGCCAATCGGTCGCCACAAAGTTCACTATGAGGCGCCCGCGACTGCGCGCATCGAGGGCGAAATGAAGAAGTTCCTCGAGTGGTTGGACGGGAACGAACAGCAAGATCCGCTCTTGAAGGCCGCAATCGCACACCTGTGGTTCGTTACGATCCATCCCTTTGAAGACGGCAATGGGCGAATTGGAAGAGCCATCGCCGAGATGTGCTTAGCCAGATCGGACGACAGTCAACAGCGTTTCTACAGCATGTCGTCGCAAATTCTTGAAGAACGAAAAGCCTATTACGACGTTCTTGAAAAGACCCAAGCCGGGTCGCTGGACGTCACGGAATGGCTGACATGGTTTCTTGGGTGTCTCGGCCGATCCATTGAACAATCGAGTCGAATCTCAGACAGTACTCTCGAAAAGGAATCGTTCTGGCAAGATTTGAAGAAAAGGAACCTATTTCTGAACGACCGACAGAAAAAAGTTCTGAACAAACTGTTCAGCGGGTTCGAAGGAAAACTGACCAGAGACAAGTGGATGAAAATAACGAAGGCTTCCTCGCGGACTGCTCTCAGGGATATAGAAGAGCTGATCGCTGTAGGCGTGATTGAACAAGAAGAGGCCGGAGGAAGAAGCACTTCCTACCGGCTAAAAAAGAATGCAAAAATCCTGGGGCAGGTGTAACAAATACTCGGGGAGTTGGGTTCTGAACCGAAGTTTGAGTGTTTCCTCGATTATGGGGGTTGACCAGCCTTCAGAGTAGGTCGACTTGTCGTGCCTCGAAGGAAACTCTCTGGTCGGCGGAGGTTTGGAAAACATGCTAGAGACTTCCATGAACCCGACTCAGCTAGCGATCTCGCTCCGAGGCCGTTTCAGAACTATCTATCTCATTGACGGGACCTACGAACTCTTCCGGTACTTCTACGCCGTACCGTCGTCCAAAAACGCCTCGGGCCAGGAGATCGGTGCAGTTCGCGGCGTGCTTGGATCGATTCTCACGATGATTGAGGGCGGAGCCACTCACATAGGAGTTGCGACCGACCACGTGATTGAGTCGTTTCGGAACGATCTTTATCGGGACTACAAGACTGGCGAAGGCGTAGATCCGGAACTGCTATCGCAATTTCCAATTCTTGAAAAAGCGCTGCAATCGATGGGAGTGCTGGTGTGGCCTATGATCAAATTCGAGGCCGACGATGCGCTTGCTTCGGCGGCGACGAAAGCAGCTAAAGATAAGAGCGTTGGGCGGATTATCATCTGCACGCCCGACAAGGACCTCAGCCAATGCGTCGTGGGGTCGCGAGTCGTACAACTGGACCGCCGGCGCGAAAGTCTGCGTGACGAGGCTGGCGTGATCGCAAAGTTCGGGGTCAAACCGTCCTCGATTCCGGACTATCTGGCTGCGGTAGGGGACACTGCAGACGGCTACCCCGGTATTGCGGGATGGGGAACCAAAGCGGCAGCGGCGGTTTTCTCGCATTATCCACATCTGGAAGATATTCCGAAAGACTGGCATCGCTGGGATCCGACGTTGCGGAGAGCGCGTCCCCTTGCTGAGGCGCTCTTCGCTGGCTGGGACGATGCACTGCTGTTTCGCACTCTCGCGACACTTCGAGTCGATGTTCCGGTGTTCAGGTCCATTGATGAGTTGCAATGGAGAGGGCCTGCCAAGGATTTCAAGCGCACCTGTGAGCGCATGAAGGCGCCTGACCTGTTCCGGCGCGCCTTGGCAAGGAAAGCGAGCCAAACGAAGCAAGACAAGTGAGCAAAACTGGGTCGGAACGTTGGGAACTGGGGATCCGAATTTCTCCCGAAGCAGTGGGTTCTCGTTTCCTTACGTCGCGTGGTGCAGAGGTCTCTCGACGCCACGGCTCCTCGCGTCGGCTGCAGAGCTGTGGCGAGCGGCTGGTGAAAGAGCAGCAAGCAATGGGCTAATCCTTTTTCACCTCAACGTCCCACAGTGGCAAGCGGGGCTCAACGTACCGGCGAAATGCTTCATATCGCTCAATCAACTTCGAAGGTGCATACATATTTGCTCTCCATCATCCGGCCGCCACGCATGATGTAGCCGGCTTCAGGAGTGCCGGCGGCGTCAAGGCTCCCGCCGATTTTTTCAGACTCTTCCAGAATCGTGATGTTGCGGCCCGGGATGTCTCCATCGCGAATGAAGAATGCGGCAGCTGCGAGCGAGGCAATTCCGCCTCCGACCAAATAAATTGCTGCGTTGTCGTGAGGGATTCTTTCCGGCATGCAATTCACACTTCTTTCTGGATGCTGCGAACAGTCACCGACTCGACTGTTCTTTCTGGCTGCGAGGATTGACGCAAGTTCAGACTTCCCACGTTCGTTCGGTGGAGACTCTCGGCGTCAAAAGTGACGTGCTAGTGGAGGTGTCTCTCTCGAGGGCGGTAGCAGTGGAGATCCTCTGGCTGAGAGCGTAGAGAAAAGCGCAGCCGCACTCGGCGCACCACTCTTGCCGAATAGGGACCTCACCCATTTGATGGTCGGTGCGATCGGTCTCACCCAGAAGCTTGGCTTGCCGCAGCTCTCGCAGCCGAAAATCGGCCGCACGTCCGCCAGAATGACGTAAGCCAGGTTGAGTACCAGCTGGAATGGCCGGAAGCCGAAAATGCTGACGGCGAAAATCCATGCGAACCATTTGGTGTTGCGCAGATCCCGCAGTACCTCCGCAACCGCTTCCCCTCCGACCTTCATCGATCCATCGGGCATCAAAATATGAATCGTGGCATAGGCGTCCCATATGTCGAGCTCCGGATTGAGCAACCGCAGCGCTTCCGGATCGTCACCAATTGGTCGTACGACGATGCTCGCGTTTCCCGATTTGTCGACTGCCGATTTCTTCGCCCAATTGCCGATTCGGCGGCACACCGCGCATTCGTCGTTAAATAACAGGACCGCGTTTGTTTGCTTTTCCACTTGCGGCACCGTCGTCATATCTTCACTTTCACGCCTTTGCCGCAGCGTGTGCCGAACCTTTTGACTCGAATGGATGCGTCACCGCGGTCAGGACACTCGATACTTTCGGCGGTGGTCCCTCGGCTCGTCCAACTTCCTTTCCGTTCAGAAACATGACGAGAGTCGGTGTGCCCTCGATCTGGTAGCTGTCTGTCAGTTGCTGGTCGTCCGCGGTATTTACCCGAAAGATTGTCCCTTTGGACTTCACCATCTCTGCCACTTGCTGAAGGACGGGTTCCATCTCGCGACAGTGGACGCAGCCGTAAGACATGAATTCAACCGCGATTGGTCCCTTTGCTTCCAAAACCCACGCGCTGAAAGTTCCGCTCGTGACGGTTCGGATATGGTCGCTCGACATGCTTCGTGGCGTTGTTCGTGGATTCTCTGACGCTTCATTTGTCACGGATTTCTCCTTCGGGGCTTAAATGTTCGGCTCCGGCGTGCGCATCACTACAAACCGCCTCAGGACTCGCGACGGACCGTGTCCGGCATCCGTCTGACAAGTTGTAGCGTCTCGTAGTCAGCGGCGGTCTCTTTTTTGAGAGAAGCTAAGTCCCTGCCCGACCTGATACATAGAGTAGGAGACCCAAGCGTAACAGCGGACTTCTCGTTTTTCTGACCAATAGAGCACTATCTCGGCAAGCCTCAAGGGTGTATCTTCGGCAAGAGGAACTTATGGATCACAATGAGTCAGTGCGGAAATTCGAACACTTGATGTTGAAGCAGGCCGATCACGCCCGCGAAGCGGCAATTGAGCTTGAGGCTTTGGTTCCGCAGATGCCGAGTGAGAAATCCCGGCAACTCGCGGAGCTACAAGTAAAGGCAAGCCACAAACAAGCCAAAGAGTTTCGCGAACTCGCCCAGAAAGTCCACGAAAGTTAGAAACACAGACGGTCCCGCGGTTTCTTTAGAATCAGACAGTGGAGGCCGTAATGTCGCTCCCTGCTGCACTTCGACCTAATGTCGATCGGCTTCTGCTGCGTCTCAGTATGTTGACGCAGGCGAAATAACAGCTTTCCGAAAGGCCCAGCGCGACCTCAAAAAGGGCCTCTCACCGCTTGATAGGAGAAACGAGCATCGATGAAGTCCCGACGAGAGTTTCTCGCAACTGCGGTGGCTTCGCTGACTACGAGTTCCGGCCAAACGAAAGGGATTCTGGCTGGGCTTTTCGTTACGGATGAGACCGAACGGATAGATGGCGCATTCCATGACTCAGCTTCAGGAGGCCGGGACATGGTTGATAAAGCGGAAGATCCAAGAATTACGAGAGCGCGTCTCTCTGGCCGGTGAGAGGCACAATTCGCCGGAAGAAACTGCTGAGACGACGGAAGGAGCGACGGTGGACGAAGTGAATCCGTTTCCAGACAAACCTACGTCGGATATGTCCCTTTCGGCCCTGGTTCGGCCTTATGGCATCTCGAAATCAAGAGCGTATAGATCGCGGGTGGTGGTATCTCGAAGCAGCAGGATTGCGCCGTCCGGGGTGACGCCATAGGAAACGCCGAAGACACCTGTGAGCAGGAATTCCGGGTATTTCACGAGCAACTGGGTCGTTTGCGTGGAGCGATCCCAGCGATAGACGCCCCCGTTGATGCCTTCGACATCGAAATAGGGAGAACTGAAATACAGATATTTGCCGTCATTCGACCATCGCGGATACGCGGCTTTTTTCGCCAGCGTTTGCGTGGTGTGCGAAGCGCAATCGTAAAGCAGCAACTCTCCGGAAATTTTTCTGACGGCGGCGACGTGCTGTCCGTCCGGTGAAGTTTGCGCCCACTCGAGGCCGGCGGTCAACGGAAGCACCGAGACAGTTTGCGACTTGAGGTTGAGGAGATGCAACTCCAGCTGGGACTCGGAATCGTCTGCACTGGAAAACAGAATGGTGCTTTCGTCGGAAGTCCACGAAGGATACTTCTGGCGATCCGGCGACGGTTGAGCGGCCAAGGAAGGCGCGCCACCGTCACGCGAAATGAGGAAAATCTTGCTGGCAGCGCCGGCCTGCGCGGACGCCTGGAAAGCAATCAGTCGGTCGTCTGGAGACCACTGCGGCATGAAGGCGTGCATGGGTGGAAAAGTAAGTTGGCGGCGGTCCGTGCCGTCGGCGCGGCTGCGCACCAAGTTGCCTTCGGGAAATTCGACGTAGGCCATCCACCGGCCGTCGTGGGAATAGCTGACCGAATCGGCGGAAAGCCCCCCGGCAAAATCCGAAAACTGATGCCTCTTGGCATCGTAATTTTCTAATTGTCCACGGAGCTGTTCCCCGACCACAAAGATGTGCTTGCTATCCTTGCCAGGCAGAGGCAAATAAAAATTCAAAGGACCATTGGTGAGTTGCACCGGCTGTGCATTGAGGCGCCGCCAAAATTCGCGTTTCTCTCGAATGGCCCAGATATTTCGAGTGCCATCGTTGAGCGCGCTGTACAGAAAATAGCTCTGGTCGGGCGTCCAGCCTCCGGCCCAGGGGTACGCGGCGTGAGGCAGGTCCTGAATCCACGGGCGCACAGTGTTGGTGGAAAGATCGGCTTGCCAAATGGCGTGCGCGGCATGAGCGGAATCCGCGACGGTGAAGCGCAGGCGTTTGCCGTCCGGCGACCAGGCCAGATAAAAAGGATCGTCGGGGAGCTTAGCAATCCTGTGGGCGTCGGTGCCATCGAGATTTGCGCGATACAAGCTGGAGGCGAGCGAATAGGCAATCGTGAGGCCATCCGGGGCCCACACGGCGTCCGTCGCCCGCAACTTCCCGGCAGGGCGGGGCGAACCGGAGGGCAGGGGAACACGCCACAGGCTGGCGTACAGCCCCTGCGAATCCGGCAGCCGGCGAAGGTCCTGGAGGTCCGTCTCAAGAAATTCCGAACCCCCAGGAGAGATATCGTCGATATCGAAGGCGGCGATGGGATTGTCCACGGAAATGACTTGGCCGCCTTCGGTGGAGACCGCGCGAAGAACGCGCTCTTTTCCCTGCCACGCGCGGAAGTAAATGCGCGGGCCATCGCTGATCAAGCGCGTGTTGTGCACCAAGGTGCCCAGGTGCGTTATTTGACGGATACGCGTTACACGCGGCGCCGGAACCGCCGGACCGAGAAAAATAAACACCAGGGCCAAGGCCAATAGCGACACGCAAACCACCAACGCCCAGCGGATGATCGGGCTGGGGCCGGCCTCTGCGACGACGGCTGACTTGGGGGCGGCGTTGGCGCGTTCGGCAGCATGGACTTCCGGAAGACTTGCGGCAGCGCCATTGCGCTCGACGAGCAGAACCCGAACCTTAACGGCCAAGCGGTAGCCGCGACCGGGAATCGTGGCAATGTAGCGCTGATCCCCGTCCATGGGGCCCAGCGTCTTGCGTAGCACAAATATGTTTTGCGCGAGGTTGCCTTCCTCCACGAACGTATCCGGCCAGACCGCCTGCATTAGATCTTCCTTTAAGACCACCTGGTCGCCGTGGCGCACCAGAACCAGCAGAGTCTCAAAGGCCTTCAATTGCAGCGGTATGGGCTGATGGTCACGGAGGAGAAGGCGCTTTTCCGGATCCAACTGGAATGCGCCAAACTCATATAACTCCTTTATGTTGTGGCTCATAGCGCGTCTGATAAATCTTTGAGATTTGTCTAAAGACTTTTCAAAGGCCATCCGTGCACGATGCTCGACGTTGCCCGTCGCGAGCACCCTGACCGAAGACCCAAGAAACGTATCACGGTCCTAACGGTGGGCAAAGATGCGCGATGCGCAAGAGTTCGTGCACGGTATTGCTACTTTGAAAGACCATCCTGGTCACCCCGGAGTTGTGGCATGAAAAGATCTTGTTTCCTATCACCCTTACTTCTTGGTCTTGGCGCTCTTTGCTGTTCGCAAGCTTCCGGGCAGGGTTGGCCATGGAGCCCACCAATCCAATTGACCTACACGCCTGGTTCCTCGCACAGAATCGAGCAGATTACCGGGGATTGCGACTGGCCGGTGTGGGACGCCACGCAGCTACCTGACGGTGCCAAGGTCGCGAATCCGGACCCAGTGTGCGTCCCAACGTTGAGCCAAACAGTGACGCGCGCGGACGTGTTGGGACAGGACACGGCCTATTCCTTCGAGCACGAAGGCGAGGTGATTTTTCTTTTCGGCGACACGATCGGCGCGACCACCGGACACGGAAACGGCGTCGATTTTTCGCCGTGGACGACGGTGCAGAACGACTTTGATTATCAGGCGGGCGACACGATGGCGTGGAGCACCACGCAGCGTTCGGAGGATGGGCTACTGCTTAATTATTTCCTCGCAAATGGCAGCAGTCCGAACCACGCACTCCTCGTGCAACCGATGTATACCACGCCTCAGACGTTTCCGGACGGATCAACCGGCACCGCTTTGCCGATGGGCGCGGACGACATCCCGAATTCCGGGATCAGCCTGAACGGGCAGATCTACATCGTCGCCAGCAGCGGGACGACCACGGTGACCGTCACGAATAGCGACGGCAATACGTCTACGATGCACGACCATTCTACCGACTACTCCGTTCTCACAAAGTTCGACCCGGGGGCTCAGACGTTTGCGGCTGGGCGAACGATTTCGCAAGCCAATATGGGTGGGCATTTCGTGTATCTGGCCATGCAGGAGTTCTCGCCCTTTCCGAATGTGCCGCTTCCGGGGCTGAACGACATGGTGGCCATCTTCGGAGTGGGCGACTACCGGCACAGCAACATTTATCTTTCGATTGTGCCGAAGAGCGGATTCGAGAGCGGCGCCGGAACTTTGTACTTCACGGGAACCGATGAATTTGGCTTTCCGACGTGGACCACGAGCGACGATGCAAGTGTAGTACCCGTGGTGACAGATCTGACCCCGTCGACACCGACGATTGGGAATCTCTCCGTGACGTACTCGCAACAACTCAGGCTCTGGCTGCTGACGTTCGATGGGGGAAGAACAGCGAGTGCGGATGCCTCCGATGGGCCGGGAACTTCAGGCGTGTACTTCACGTACGCATCCCAGCCGTGGGGACCGTGGGCCACGCCGCAATTGATCATGAATCCCTGCCGGGACGGAGCGATGGGAAACTACGTCTTTTACTACGCGAAAAGCGCGGCCGCCAACGCCTGCCCGTCCGCACTTCCCTCCAGCACGAATTCATTTCCTGCTGGTGCCGGACCGGGTGGACCCACGATCGGCCCGCAGACAGCTCCGGGAAATCCTCCTCTCTCAACCCGCGGCGGAATCTATGCACCCGAGATGATCGGGCGGTTCACGGAAATTCAGGGCGACACGCTGAAGATCTACTACACACTCTCGACGTGGAATCCCTACGCCGTGCTCGAGATGGAATCCGACTTCCAGATTACTCCGCGGTGGCCTAGCGTTCCTTGGTTGAGCGGCGGCTGGCCGTGGTGATTCCCGCAATTTTGACGACGGCTTCCCGGCCACAACGATGGTTTCACGAACCAAGCCGCGTGCTCGCCTGAAGTCCAGCGAAACGTGGTCGCGATAAACACAGGAGAAACTCATGAAACGCTGTCTTCTTGCCGCAATTTTGATTTCTGGATTCACGGGGCTGTGCTGTTCGCGAAGCTCGGCGCAAGGCTCGCCCTTCTTCTGGAGTCCGCAGGTTCAGCTGACCTACACACCGGGCAGCACGCACAAAATTGAACAAGTCAACGGCGATTGCGACTGGTCGGTGTGGGACGCGACGATCACCGCGGACGCTTCCGGCAAAATCACCAATCCCGATCCTGTGTGCGTGCCGACGTTGAGCCAAACGGTTACTCGCGCTGACGTGCTCGGACAAGGACTCGGCTATTCGTTCGAGCACGATGGCCAGCTTATCTTTCTTTTTGGAGATACCATCGGCGCAACCACCGGACATGGTGATGGGGTGGATTATTCTCCGTGGACAGCAGTTCAGAATTCGTTTCAATACCAAGCAGGCGATACCATGGCGTGGAGCACGACGCAGCGCGCCGAGGACGGATTGCTCTTGAACTACTTTCTCGCCGACGGAAGCAGCCCGAGCCACGCGCTTGTCGTCCAGCCGGTCTATCCGACCTCGCAATGCTATCCCGACACAACCTGCGGCACGAATTTACCGATGGGCGCTGACGACATCCCGAACTCCGGAATCAGCCTCGATGGACAAATTTACATCGTAGCGAACAGCGGGACGCTTGGGACAGGAGGCAGCGGACACGATCACAGCTTTGATTATTCCGTTCTGACGAAGTTCGACGCGGCGGCGCAGACCTTCGCCGCAGGCCGCACGATATCAAGCGTCAATACTGGAGGCCATTTCGTTTACCTTGCAATGCAGGAATTCCCGCTTTTCCCAGGCCCGCAGCTACCCGGCTTCAATGACGATCTCGTAGCGATATTCGGAGTCGGGCTCTACCGTCAAAGCAATATTTATCTGTCGATCGTTCCGAAGAGCACCTTTGAGAGTGGCGAGGGTACGGTGTACTTCACGGGAACCGACAAACTCGGATTTCCAACCTGGGGCCAGTCGGACGGTGCAGCTGACGTCCCCGTAGTGACTGATCTCGATCCATCCAACCCGACAATCGGCAACCTTTCCGTCACCTATTCGCAACGACTGGGACTTTGGCTGATGACGTTTGATGGCGGCCGGGCCGGCGATCCGAACGATCCCGATAGTCCAGGTGAAGCGGGAGTGTACTTTACCTATGCGACGGCACCGTGGGGTCCGTGGGCGACTCCGCAGAAGATTTTTAACGATTGCCAGAACGGCGCTCTGGGAAGCTATATGTTTTATTACGCCCGGAGCAACGCTGCCAATGGATGTCCAACGGCGTTGCCTCCGGGTACGACAACCTTTCCCGCGTCTGCAGGACCGGCGGGACCCACGATTGGGCCGCAGGTCCCTCCGGGCAATCCTCCGCTCACGACCCGCGCCGGCGCATTTGCTCCCGAAATGATCGGGCGCTTCACGGAAATTCAGGGCAACACGCTCAAGATTTACTACACGCTTTCGACGTGGAATCCGTACGCCGTGGTGGAGATGGAGTCCGACTTCCAGATTACTCCGCAATGGCCGGGCGTTCCGTGGTTGAGCGGCGGCTGGCCGTCGTCGTTCCAGCAGCAGTGATGGTCTCAGGCTTTGGAGTCACCAGCATGTTCATCAACGCATTGAAGACACGCAATAGACGAACAGCGCTGACCATCCCCGATGGCGACGGTCAAAACATCGAAACGGAAACGTTCGATGAACCTCATTTGCAGCGGTTTTCCAAACCGCCGCCGAGCAAAATAGTTCTCACGGATGAAATCTTAGTTCAACAAGCCGCTATACCAAGGACGAGCACCGCAGCCAGCTGGGCGTTGAAGAGAAACAACTGCAAGTTCAGTTTGCGTTCTTTTTGCGTTGTAGGATCGGAAATGATGGGCAGTGATGGGTTGTGAAGGGGAGCTAAGCTCTTGAGTTTTCAGCTATCTCGTTTGTTTGACGTGCCCGACCTCAGTTTAAGAGTCCGCTGCTCTATGCGTTCGTAATAACAGGATTAGGAATTAGCAATTCGCGACAAGGAAAGGAGCGCGAAGTCGTGTTGCACAAAATTCTGCGCGTTGCACATTCTGTTGCACAAATCACTGCCCCAGCCGCCCAAAACAGCCCATTTCGATGTAGTACCGTGTGCCGTAAGGTTGTTGATTTGCATCAGGTGAGAGTACTGCCTAGCAAACTTCAAGACCGCCGGATTCAACCGCTCATCCACTCCTCCGTTTCTAATTCTATTACATGCTGTGATTTTTAGAGGCCATTTTGCAGCACTCTCCGTTCTCACTGCTCCATTTTGGTGCAAGGTGTAGCAGAGTTGGAGCGGCGCACGCCAACTTGCCATCCGAGCCTGGGGGATCTGGCAAATTTGGTTCAGTGGCCGACAAGCCGCTTTGCTTGCTCTGAGAATGATGCTAATTTCGGTTCCCGGCGAGATTCGGGTCGCTGCGGCACCTTTATGCACGAGCATTTTGTTTTCTCCGATCTCCGAGAACTCTTCGCCAAAGCCAATGAGGAGAAGTCCGGTGACCAGTTGGCGGGCATCGCGGCGCGCTCCGAGCGCGAGCGAGTCGCGGCCAAGCGCAAGCTCGCGGATATCAGGCTCGACGAGATTGTCCAGCAGCCGCTGATCGACCCAGACAAAGATGAAGTCAGCCGCCTGATCCTAGAAACGTTCGACCGCGAAACCTTTCGATCGATCGAGAGCCTGACTGTCGGCGAGTTCCGTGAGCACATCCTGGACGATGGGACGGGAGAAGCGGAGCTCAAGCAGATGCAACGCGCGATCATACCTGAGGTCGCGGCGGCTCTGGCGAAGATCATGAGCAATAAGGATCTTGTCCTGGCTGCGGCGAAAATCCGGAATGTCACGCGCTGCCGGAACACGATGGGTGAGCGCGGGGTGCTTGGTATTCGCGTGCAGCCGAATCATCCGGCCGATGACGTCGGCGGCATTCTGCTCGCCGCGTTTGAGGGACTGCTCTACGGGTGCGGCGACGCGGTCATTGGAGTGAATCCAGCGTCGGATTCCGTCGAGGCGGTTTGTTCCATCCTTCACGGTCTCGACCGCCTCGTCGAATTTTCCAAAGCGCCTACGCAAACCTGTTGTCTTGCACACCTCACCGCGCAACTCGCAGCGATGGAACGTGGATCGCCGGTGGATCTGCTCTTTCAGTCGATTGCCGGCACGGAAGCGGCGAATCAGAGCTTCGGCGTTTCACTTACCGCACTGCGAGAGGGCCGCGACCGTGTGCTCGAGCATCATCGCGGGCGGGACGTCGCCTGGAAAGGCTCGAACGTGATGTACTTCGAAACGGGCCAAGGAAGCGCTCTCTCGGCAGAGGCTCATCACGGCGTGGATCAAGTCACGCTGGAAGCGCGCGCCTACGGCGTCGCGCGCGTGTTTGACCCGTTCCTGGTGAACAGCGTCGTTGGCTTCATCGGCCCCGAATACCTTTACGACGAACGTCAGATCATCCGCGCCGGTCTGGAAGATCATTTCATGGGCAAGCTCCTTGGCCTGCCTATGGGCTGTGACGTCTGCTATACCAATCATGCCGCCGCCGATCAGAATTCCGCCGACAATCTGCTTTTGCTCCTGGGCGCGGCGGGTTGCAATTACTTTATGGGTGTCCCCGGATCCGACGATGTGATGCTCAACTATCAATCCACCAGCTACCACGATGCCCTGGCCGTCCGGAGGCTCTTCAAGCTGCGGCCTGCTCCTGAATTTCTGACTTGGCTAGAGGAGGCCGGCATCTTCCGCGATGGCGAGCCAGCCATGCTGGAAGCGCCAGCGCGCCGTCAACTGATGCAGGGGCTAGAGTCATCCTTGCAAGGGCTGGATTGAGTGGCAGACGAAGGGAATACGTCCCTAAGCAATTCGGACCTGCCCGAGATCGTTCGAAAGATTCGAGCGCGGACGCCGGCACGCCTGCTTGTGGGCCGCGCAGGAGCCGCTTATCGCACGGGCACGCAATTGGATCTGCGCGAAGCTCACGCTGCTGCGCGAGATGCCGTACGCGCTGAGCTGAATCCTGCAAAAGACTTCGGCACTGAGTTCGTACAGCGCTGGGGCTTGTTTGAAGTGCACACCAAAGCCAGCCGCAAAGACGAATATCTGTTGCGTCCAGATCTGGGCCGGCAATTTTCTGATGAATCTCGGGCTGACCTGAAATGCAGATACGCAGTTGTCAGCGATCTTCAGATTGCTATTGGCGACGGACTGTCTGTTCCGGCAGTGGTCGCACAGGTTCCTTCGCTGCTCCCCTTGCTTTACGAGGGAGCGAAAAAGCGCGGCTGGACGGTCGGCCAAACGTTCGTCGTCCATCAATGCCGAGTGGGAATCCTCAACGAAATCGGCGAACTGCTCAAGCCCCGGGTCGCGGTGCTGCTCATTGGCGAGCGTCCAGGCCTGGCCACCGCGGAAAGTTTGTCTGCCTACATTGCGTACCAGCCCCGTGATTCGCACACGGACGCGAATCGGAATTTGATTTCGAATATCCATGCACGGGGGTTGAGTCCACGGGAAGCAGCCGCGCACATCCTGAATTTCGTGGGCCGGATGATCGCGACCGGCACAAGCGGGTACCTTTTAAGGGAAGAGCGGCTCGCGCTTGAAGATTAAAAGCGGATGCTGCCCAAAGTAATTGGGACACTCAGAAGTATTTGCATGACGTGCAAAACCCACCTGATTAGAATATGGGTGCTCCGCATCATAAGAAAATCAAGAAGACTAAAAAGACCACTATGGGAAAATGGACCCGAGTTGCAATCGCTGGCATTTGGCTGCTGCTTTTGCTAGCCGCGAAGAATTCCTCCGCACAAACCCCGGCAGATCGCCAGCAAGTGCAGGTAGAGCGCGGGCACAAACAATTTCAACAAGCGTGCGGATTTTGCCACGGTGCGGACGCTACCGGCGCGCGCGGGCCAGATCTGGTACGTTCTGCGCTCGTTGCCCATGACGTAAACGGAAATCTTATTGGCGAGGTTGTCCACAACGGTAGGCCAGACAAAGGAATGCCGCCGCTGCCCCTGGCTGGCGAACAGATCGCCGACATCGCCGCGTTCCTCCACGCCCGCGCGAAGGAGGCACTCGAATCTTCCGGGGTCCCTGCGGATTATCCTGTGGAACGCCTGCTCACAGGAAGCGCTGACAAGGGCAAGGCCTTTTTTGAGGGCCCGGGCGGATGCAAAAATTGCCACTCCACAACCGGTGACCTCGCAGGAATCTCAAAAAAATATTCTTCGATCGAACTCGAAGCGCACATGCTTTATCCCGACGACCCGCCGGTGGCAGCCGTGTTAACGCTCGGTTCCGGGGAGCAAATTAGCGGGACACTTTCGCACATGGACGATTTCACCGTCTCCATACGCGTAGGCGGCAAGAACGGCTGGTACCGGTCGTTTCCGCGGAACGAGGTTAAGGTTGAACTCCAGGATCCGCTCAAGGCGCATCGCGAACTCTTGCCTAAGCTCACGAGCGCCGACATGCACAATCTGTTCGCGTTTCTGAACAGTCTAAAGTAGAAAATGTCTTCAATCGGAGCCCGCATGAAGCATCGATTGGCTATCTTGCAAAAATGTGTCGCAGCGGTCGTTTGTTTTTTCGCAGCGTTCTTCTTCTTGGCGGCCGCGCAGGCGCAGGGTCTCGATCCTGCTGCGTTGCTTAGGCCCGCGACCGATACGTGGCCAACGTACAACGGTGACTATTCGGGGCGCCGGTTCAGCACGCTGGACCAGATCAACACCACCAATGTCGGCTCTCTCACACTCGCGTGGGCTTTCCGCACGAGAGGCAACACAGTCAAATCCACACCTCTCGAAGTCAACGGCATCCTGTACTTCACCTCTCCCGATCATGTTTGGGCCGTAGACGCGCGTTACGGGCGCCAAGTCTGGCATTATTTCCGCAAATCGGAGGGCGATCACATCGGCAACCGCGGAGTGGGCATGCACGGCGATTCACTCTATTTCACAACTCCCGATGCGCACCTTGTCTGTCTCAACGCCAAGGACGGAACTGTTCGTTGGGATGTTGAGCTTGCCGACTCCAAGCTGGATTACTTCGCAACGATGGCGCCGATCATCGTGCGCGATCACGTCATCGTCGGAGTTTCCGGCGACGTCACCGACCTTCCAGGCTTTCTGGAATCGCGCGATCCGGAAACCGGCGCGATCCAGTGGCGTTGGAACACGGAACCCAAGCCGGGCGAGCCAGGTTCGGAAACCTGGCCCAAGGACAACGACGCACTTTCGCACGGCGGTGGAATGACCTGGATGACGGGCACTTACGATCCACAGTTGAATCTGCTTTATTGGGGCACCGGAAATCCGAACCCGGTCCTCGCGGGCGAAGGCCGCCTCGGCGACAATCTCTATACCTGCACGATAGTGGCGCTGAATCCGGATACGGGGAAACTAGCCTGGTATTTTCAGCCGTCTCCGCACGACGTCCATGATTGGGATGCAACACAGACGCCGGTTCTTTTTGATGCCGAGTTTCACGGAAAGCCCCGCAAATTAATCGCGCAGGCCAGCCGCAACGGGTTCTTCTTCCTGCTGGATCGCACCAACGGAGAGCACTTCGTCACCGCGCCGTTTATTGACACAACCTGGTCTTCTGGAATTGACTCGCGCGGCCGCCCGATTGCGAAGCCTGAAGCAACGCCCAGTTCCGATGGGGCGCTTGTCGAGCCGGGTTCCGACGGTTCGACGAATTGGATGGCCCCCAGTTTCGATCCGCAGACAGGGCTCTTCTACGTGAAAGCCCGGCGGATTTTCAGCGTGTACTACAACACGGTCACGACGAAGGCCGAAGGCTGGGGAGGACGCGACCGCATTCTTTGGGCTAATTCGACAATTCGCGCGCTCGATTATCACACGGGAAAAGTAGCTTGGAATCATGAACTCGGCGAAGGAGAAGATATTGCGGGAATCCTAACCACCGCAGGCCATCTGCTTTTCACGGCGGACAATTCCGGTAACCTGCTTGCCATGGATCCGGCGACAGGCGCGATCCTGTGGCACTTAAATATCGGCGGAGAAGTCGTGGCGTCGCCCATGACGTATCAGCTCGATGGCAGGCAATACGTGCTTATCCCCGTCCAGGACATCGTGTACGCCTTTGCACTGCCGGAGAAGTGATTTCGAGCCATTGGCTCGTGCACTATCCAAGCAAGATTTCCGGGGAGGAAAGCCGCCATGGCAGAGAGAATCCGTTCCCAGCCGAAGGATGCCAAAAAATGAAAGGGTGGTACTGGGGGCTTGGCTTGTTGCTCATTGCATTCGCGGCTTGCGTAGCTTCGGCCGCATCGGGAGTTTCTGCAACGGACGATGGCCCCTGCTGCGGGCCAATCTCAGCAAGCGGACAAAAATTAGCTGCCTTAATTGATAGCATGAACGTCGAAGCGCATTGGCCCGCGCATGAACACGTCAATTGGGAAACGGGCGATCCTGATCGGGGCGGTGAAAACGAAGGCCCCGGCCATACGCATTGCAGTGCCTTCGCGGCCGCAGTTGCAAAGAGAATGGGGATCTACCTTCTGCGTCCGCCCGAACATGGCCAAAAACTTCTCGCAAACGCCCAGGCCAGCTGGCTTCCCAGTGCTAAAGGACGCGAAGGCGGCTGGTCTCCCGTGAAAAACGGGCAGGAAGCACAGGAACTTGCCAACAAGGGGAACCTCGTTGTGGTGGTTTTCGCAAACCCTGACGCGCAAAAGCCCGGCCACGCGGCAATCGTGCGTCCATCGGATAAATCAGTCCGAGCCCTCCGGCTTGACGGCCCTCAGATCGCGGAAGCAGGCACACACAACCACAACAGCACCGTCCTTCGAATTGGCTTTAGGAGTCATCCTGGAGCGTTTCCAGATGGCGTTCGCTACTACGTACATGCCGTCGAGGGCGTGCCGTAGTTTCGACAGATCTGCATTCCGCTATTCTATGCATCGCATTGCGATCAGCAATATTCCATAATATTCCAGCAATATTTTGGTTTCCGCCTTTTCCGAATACCATTGACATGCTACGAGCCGCACCTTAGCATCGCTTTTATCTGATGGCTGAGTGTTGATTCAGCCGCGCTGGCAGCGGAGGTCCCTCATGAGTCTGCGCGATTTTATTTCCAAACAATGGATTGATGTTATTGACTGGACGGAGCCGGAGGACGGGATTCTTGCCTACCGGTATCCCATGCAGGACCGCGAAATTCAAAATGGCGGCAAGCTCACGGTACGCGACTCGCAGTTGGCTGTGTTTGTTAATGAAGGAAAAGTTGCGGACGCTTTTGCTCCCGGCCTGTACACGCTGACCACGAACACGTTGCCCATTCTCACGTACCTCAAGAACTGGGACAAAAAATTTCAATCGCCGTTCAAGTCCGATGTCTATTTTTTTTCCACGCGCATTCAGACCGATCAGCACTGGGGCACGCAAAATCCCATCACCATTCGTGACAAGGAGTTCGGCGCGATTCGTTTGCGTGGCTTCGGAATTTATTCCTACCACTTGAGCGACGCGAAAACGTTTTATACAAAGATCAGCGGCACGCGTGACCTTTATCACGTTGCTGATCTTGAAGGGCAGTTGCGCAATACCATCATCGCCAAGATGACAGACGCCTTTGCGCAAAGCCAGGTGCCATTTTTGGACATGGCTGCCAATCAAGGCGGGCTTGCCGAAAAAATCAGCGAGCAGCTGAAGCCTGCATTCACCGATTACGGCCTCGCGCTAGATAGCTTCGTCGTCGAAAATCTTTCGCTCCCGGACGAGCTCCAAAAAGTACTCGACCAGCGCATCAGCATGAACGTGCTCGGCGACATGGGCAAGTTCACGCAGTATCAGGTGGCGCAGGCCATTCCGATTGCCGCTGGAAACGAAGGCGGCGGAGCCGTCGGAGTGGGTGCCGGACTTGGCGCAGGCGTAGCGATGGGCCAGGCCATGATGGACGCGATCAAGCAAACCACGTCTACGAGCGGCGGCGCTGCAGCGCCAGCGGCGGCCGGGGGCGCAGCTTCGTCCACCACAAAATTTTGCAGCGAATGCGGCAAGACCATTCCGCGCACCAGCAAGTTCTGCCCGGAATGCGGAAAGCCCCAGGCTTAGTGGGGACATGCACATGAGCGGAGTCGAGTGGGTTGTGGAGGCCTTCGGTTGCTCATCGGAGTCCCTGCGGGATCTGCGCGCCGTGGAAACTCTCTTTCACGGAATGATCCGTGGCATGAAGCTGCGACCCGTGGGCCAAACGCAGTGGCATCAGTTTCCGGGAACCGGCGGCATCACCGGCCTTTGTCTGCTCGCCGAATCTCACATCGCTTGCCACACTTTTCCCGAACACAATTCGCTTTGCCTGAATCTTTTTTGCTGCGTTCTGCGCTCCGAATGGAATTTTGAAGCGGCGCTCCGGCAGCTTTTTCATGCGCAGGATGTTTCCGTGCGGCGGCTTGCGCGCCCTTATGAAGTGGCGCGCCATCAAGCGGCCAGCGATTAGCGTGACGATTTTGTTTTGCATCCGGTGAGCAACGGACGATGACTCAGCCCGTTTCGAACTGTCCCAACTGCGGCGCAAAAATTGTCTTTCAATGGTCCAGCAGCGTTCAAACGGTATGCCAGTATTGCAAAAGCATTCTGGTTCGCACCGACGTAGACCTCGAAAAAGTCGGAAAAGTAGCCGATCTTCCGCCGGATAGTTCCCCTATCCAGCTCAATACCGAAGGCATCTATCGCAACAAAGCCTTCGTCGTGATTGGCCGCATCCTGTACGAATACGATCAGGGCGGCTGGAACGAATGGCACATCGTGATGAACGACGGCAAGAGCGCCTGGCTCTCCGACGCTCAGAATGAGTACGCCATTTCTTTCGCTACAACCACAACCGGCTTACCGACCGCCGCGCAGGTCCAGGTAGGCCAGCAATACACCTGGAATAATCAGCGATACACCGTGAGCGTGATTACTCCCGCGCATTACCGTGGAGTCGAAGGCGAACTTCCATTTCCATATTGGGACAAGACTCAGGTCACCTTTGCTGATTTGCGCAGCGAAACAGGAAAATTTGCCACGCTGGATTTTAGCGATGAGCAACCAGCTCTTTATCTCGGAGAGTTCGTCGAGTTTGACGATCTGAAATTAAAGAATCTTCGCAGTTTCGAGGGCTGGTGATGAGCACCGGCACGCCACCACTCACCAATCCGCCAAAACCACAAACGCGTGCTTTGAACTGTCCGCAGTGCGGCGCGGCCATCGTTCTTCGCTCCTTGGGGCACGCCGAAACGGTTGTTTGTTCCAGTTGCCACTCGATTCTCGATGCCAAAGATCCCAATCTTCAGGTTCTCCAGAAATTCCAGGTTGCCACAAGCGAAGTGCCACCGCTTATTCCCCTCGGCACGCGCGGCAAACTTCGCGGCACGGACTACGAGGTTATCGGCTTTCAGCGCCGCAGCATTAAAGTCGAAGGCGTCCGCTACGATTGGCATGAGTATGTGCTCTTCAATCCCTACAAAGGCACGCGCTACCTGACCGAATACTGCGGCCACTGGAACGACATCACCGTCTGCAAGGAACTTCCCAGCGTCGGATTCGCCCAGGCCACCTATCTCGGCGAAACCTACAAGCATTTTCAAACCGCCGACGCCAATACGAATTACGTCCTTGGGGAATTCCCCTGGCAGGTGCGCGTAGACGAACACGCCACCGCCACGGATTACGTCAGCCCGCCGCGCATGCTGTCTTCGGAAAAAACCGCCAACGAAGTGACCTGGTCGCTCGGCGAGTACACTTATGGCACCGACATCTGGAAAGCCTTCCAGTTGCCCGGAACTCCGCCGGAGCCCGTCGGCGTTTACGAAAATCAGCCGTCGCCTGTCAGCGACAACGTCAAGGGGATTTGGGCTGCTTTTCTGGGCTTTGCTTTTCTCCTCTTGATCGCCATGGCCGCATTCGACCTGACCTCGAGCAAGGGCACGGTCTTCGATCATTCGTATGTGTTTCAGTCTGGAGAACCGAAAGGCGAAGCATCCTTTGTCACCGACATATTCGACCTGGCGGGCCGAACAGCCAACGTGGAAATCACGACCTCCGCGAACGTTGACAACGCCTGGATCTATCTGAATTACGCGCTGATTAATCAGGACACCGGTCAGGCCTGGGATTTCGGACGCGAAGTCAGTTATTACTACGGCCGCGATAGCGACGGTTCCTGGAGCGAAGGGAGCCAGAAGGACTCCGTTATTGTGCCCAGTGTCCCGGCGGGACATTATTATTTGCGCATCGAACCGGAGGGCGATTCCAAGCACCCGCCGATCGGTTATTCCGTGGAGGTAAAGCGCGGCGTCCCCGTCTTCGGCTTTTTCGGAATCGCTTTTCTGGCGCTGTTGATTCCCGCGATAGTCATTACTTGGCGCTACATCAGTTTCGAACGCGCGCGTTGGTCGGAAAGTGATCACCCACCCGTTAAAATCGGCAATTCGGAGGATTAATGTTCAAAAAGCTTTATCTCGCTTATGGAGTGCTGGTTCTCGGAGGCACGGGCGTTGCCCAATACAATGGTTGGAGCCTCGACCGCGTCAACCAATTGAAAAATGTTCCCAAGTCCGTTCGGGATAATCCTGGCTCCTATCGTTCCGTTTACGGCTTCTATCATCACTACACCGGAGGCAAATAAGATGAACTTCGTTCCGCTTGGCAACATCATTTCTGCGCTCGTGTTCGCCTTGATTGGCATGCTCATCTTCATCATCGCGTTTGTGGTGATGGACAAGCTCACGCCGTACCATCTTTGGAAGGAAATCGTGCAGGAACACAACATGGCTCTAGCGATTTTGGTTGGGGCCATGTCGCTTGGCATTTGCATCATCATCGCTGCCGCGATTCATTAGCGCATGGGCGTCCTGCTTTTCATTTCGGTGCTGCTGGTAGCGGCGTGCGGGCTCATTTATGAGCTCGTCGCCGGCACGCTCGCCAGCTATCTCGTGGGCGACAGCGTTTTCCAGTTTTCCACCATCATCGGCACGTACCTTTTTGCGATGGGCATCGGCAGCGCGCTTTCGCGTTTTCTCAATCGGGGCCTTGTCTATCGCTTCGTCTGGATCGAGTTATTGTTAGGCGTAATCGGCGGTTTTTCGTCCGCCGCATTGATGTTGGCCTTTGCATTTACGCAAGGGTTCGAACTGATTCTCTACGCCGTCGTCATTATCATGGGTGTTCTCGTCGGCTTGGAAATCCCTCTGCTCATGCGCATCGTGCGCGACCGTTACGAATTTCGCGACGTCATCGCCCACGTTCTCACTTTCGACTACCTCGGCGCGCTCGGCGCCTCCCTGCTTTTCCCTATTTTGCTCGTCCCGCGCCTTGGGCTCGTTCGTTCCGCCATGCTTTTCGGTATCATCAACGCCGGTGTCGCGCTCTGGACTACCTATTTGTTTTCCACGCAACTTTCCAGCAAGCGCGGACTGCGCATCGCTTGTATGGTTGTTTTATGCAGTCTTGGCGCGGGCATGCTCGAGGCTCGGAAAATCACCGCAGTCGCCGAAGACAATATTTACGCGGACGACATCATCTTTGCCCGCGACACGCGTTACCAGCATCTCGTGCTGACTCGTTTTAAAGACGATTTGCGCCTTTTCCTCAACAGCCACTTGCAATTTAGCTCTCGCGACGAATACCGCTATCACGAAGCTCTCATCCATCCCGGCCTCGCCTCAGTCCCCACGCCGCGCCATGTTTTGGTCCTGGGCGGCGGCGACGGCCTCGCCGTCCGCGAAATCCTGAAGTACCCACAAATCGAAAGCATAACTCTCGTCGATCTCGATCCCGAGATGACCAAACTTTTCTCCACCCACCCTATGCTCACGAAACTCAACGACAAATCGTTTCTCTCCCCGAAAGTTCACATCGTCAACGCCGACGCCTTCCCGTGGGTCGATTCGAACACCGACAGTTTCGATTTCATCGTCATCGATTTTCCCGACCCCACAAACTACTCCCTCGGCAAGCTATATACGACGGCCTTCTACCGCGCCGCCGCGCGCCACCTCAGCGCCCAAGGCCTCATGGTCGTGCAGAGCACTTCGCCAATGTTCGCCCGGGACTCCTTCTGGTGCATTGCGGAGACGCTCAAGCAGTCCGGCATGCAAATTTACCCGTATCATGTCTACGTCCCAAGCTTCGGCGAATGGGGTTTCGTCTTGGCAGCAACGCATGAATACATTCCGCCCACCACTCTTCCCGGCGGTCTCCGGTTCATCAACGTCGAAGGGCTGCCCGCATTATTTCAATTCCCGCCCGACATGGCCCCGCTTCCCATGCCGCCGAATCAACTGAACAGCCAGATCCTCGTCCGCACCTATGAAAACGATTGGAAGGACATCAGTCATTGAAGGTGGGCCGCCGCAAATTCCTCGGCGCTGGCAGCGCGGCCCTTGTCGGACTCTCTCTCAAAACGGACCGCCCCATCGCAGGCTCCTTCGTCAACGATAATTTTCAGATGGGCCATCTTCTCCGCGACCGCACAAGCTTTCCTCCTGCGAAACACGTCGAAAAATTCCCGGCAGTCATTGTTGGCGGAGGAATCGCAGGCCTGAGCGCCGCGTGGCGTTTACGCAAGCGCGGCTTCACAGATTTCGTCCTGCTGGAAATGAACGGGCAGGCCGGCGGCAACGCCCGCTGGGGCGAAAACGAAATCACAGCCTACCCGTGGGCCGCCCACTACGTCCCCGTCCCCGGCGTCAAAGCTGAATTCGTCCGCGAACTCTTCGAAGACCTCGGCATCCTGAAAAATGGCCAATGGGACGAGCGCGTGCTCTGTTTCGCGCCGCAAGAGCGCCTCTTCCTCTACGGCCGCTGGCAAGAGGGCCTCGAACCCGCCATCGGTCTCACCCAAAAAGATCGCGAGCAATTTCAAAAACTGGAAGATCTCTTCGCAAAATTCCGCGCCACCGGGGAGTTCACCATCCCTCTCGAACTCGGCCGCTCCGCAAAGTTCCAGGACCTAGACCACCTCTCCTTCTCCGGCTGGCTCCAACAGCAAGGCTGTGACTCACGCCTCGTGAACTGGTATATGAACTACGCCTGCCGCGACGATTATGGCGCCCTCGCCAAAGACACTTCCGCATGGGCCGGGATCCACTATTTTTCCTCCCGCGAAATCGAAGAAAAAGGCCCTCTCACTTGGCCCGAAGGCAACGGCTGGATTACGCGCCGCCTTCTCGAACGCGTGGGCGAGAAGGTCCGCACCAATCAAATGGTCTATCGCATCGCCGAAACACAGCACGGCGTCAGCATTTTCGCTGGCGACACCGAATTTCAAGCCGAGTTCGCCATCTTTGCCGCGCCCACATTCCTGGCCCCTTATCTGATCGAGAATTTTCCTCGCCTCGACGACTTCGTCTATTCGCCCTGGCTTACGGCCAATCTCACGCTGGAGCGCATCCCCGATTCCCGGGGCGCCGAACCCACCTGGGACACCGTTTTTCTCGACTCTCCCACACTCGGCTACGTCGACGCCATGCATCAAACTCTCCGCACTCACATCGAGCGCACCGTCTGGACATTCTACTGGGCGCTCGCGGAAGGCACTCCCGCACAAAACCGCCAACTCCTACTCGACAAGGACTGGACCTATTGGAAAGAAGCCATCCTTCGCGACCTCGAGCGCGTCCACTCCGACATACGCCAATGTGTCTCGCGCATCGACGTCATGCGCATGGGGCACGCCATGATCCGCCCCGCGGTCGGCTCCGTCTTTTCCCAAGAGCGCCTCCGCTTCGCGCAGCCTCGACGAGAAGCCCGCATTTTCTTTGCCAACTCCGATTTGAGCGCTATCTCCATTTTCGAAGAAGCGCAATATCGCGGCGTTCTAGCGGCGCAATCCGCGCTCGACCGCCTCCACGGCCACCGCTAGCGTTCCTCTCCGCTACCGAACCTATCCAGGAATCCCGTCCCAAATTCCGGCATCCAATACGGTTGGGCTTGCGTAATATAGAAATGAGGTAGTTTGTCGTTTTTGGAGCCAGTGAAGAAAATGATGCTTCAGCGAAAACCCGATCTGACCCACGCCGACGTCACGCCCAAGGAAATCTATTTCAACCGGCGCAAGTTTCTACAAGCGATGGGCTTTGCAGGCGCCGCGGCTGTAGCCGGAAAAGGCCTGCTCGATCTCGCGTCCCCGCGGCTCGATGCGCGTGCCGCCGGAAAATTCCCCAACCTCGCCAAAAGTCCTTTCAGCACAACGGAAAAGGAAAGTACCTTTGATGAAGTGACGCACTACAACAATTTTTACGAATTCGGCGTTGACAAGGATCAGCCCGCGAAAAACGCGCAGAAATTCCGCACGACACCCTGGACCGTCTCCGTCGAAGGCGAGGTAAAAACCAAACGCAAATTCAGCATGGATGAAATTCTCAAGCTGGCCCCGCTCGAAGAGCGCATCTACCGTCATCGTTGCGTGGAAGGCTGGTCCATCGTGGTTCCCTGGATCGGCTTTTCCCTCAGCGAAATCGCAAAATTAGTTGAGCCCGGCCCCAAAGCAAAATATGTTGCTTTCGAGTCTTACTACGATCTAGGCCAAATGCCCGAAGGCAAGTATGCCGGCATCCAACTTCCTTACGTCGAAGGCCTCCGACTCGATGAAGCGATGAACCCGCTCACACTGCTCTGCGTCGGCATGTACGGCGATTCTCTCCCCAATCAGGACGGCGCGCCCGTCCGCATCGTCATCCCCTGGAAGTATGGGTTCAAGAGCATCAAGTCCATCGTAAAAATTCGCTTCGTCTCCGGCGAACCGCCCTGCACCTGGAACATCACCAATCCTCGTGAGTACGGCTTCTACTCGAACGTAAACCCTAACGTCGATCACCCGCGATGGAGCCAAGCCAAAGAGCGCCGTCTCGGCGAAATCTTCAAGCGCCCTACTCTCCTCTTTAACGGTTATCAGGATCAAGTCGCAAGCCTTTATACTGGCATGGACCTGAAGAAATATTACTGAGGCTGGTAGAGCGTGCCCACGTTCCTCGCCAACAAATGGACCAAAATCCCGGTTTTTCTTCTTTGTCTCGTGCCTTTCGGCGTCATGTTTTGGGCCAGCCGCACCGGCCACATGGGCCCCGACCCCGTCGCGTTTTTTCAGCACGCCACCGGCGATTGGACCCTGCGCTTCCTCGTCATCACCCTGTGCATCACGCCACTCCGCAAGCTCCTGAAGCTTCCTGATCTAGTCCGCTTCCGCCGCATGCTTGGCCTCTTCGCCTTTTTTTATGCCTGCCTCCACTTCGTCACCTACCTCGGCCCGGATCAGTCCTTCGATGTCGCCGGAATGTTCAAGGACGTAGCCAAGCGGCCCTTCATCACGCTAGGTTTTGCCGCTTTTGTGCTGATGATACCGCTGGCGCTGACCTCCACCGCCGGGTGGATTCGCCGTCTCGGTGGCCGCCGCTGGCAAATGCTTCATCGCCTCATCTACGTCAGCGCAATCTGTGGTGTAATTCACTACTACTGGCTGGTGAAATCCGCGATCCTGCGCCCACTGTTCTACGCCGCGATCGTAGCAGTTCTCCTTGTCTGGCGTTTAGTGGATTGGTTTATTCGCCGCAGCAAGACCGCCCCAGCCCCTGCCAAAACGCAGAACGCTTCTGCAAACGGTTAGCTAAATTTTAGGGGTGGGGATTGTCACCTGAGTGGCGAAGGGCCATGCCTTCTTGCCTTTGTCTTAGTGCGTGGTCGTTGAGTTCTCGACGCCCGTAGCAGCCAACTCACTGAATTCCAATCCCCAAAATCGTGGCGCCGGCGTCAGAAATTCCACGCCGATCCTCTGCCCTTTTTCGCAAGGCTCGCCCTGGTAGACGACCCGGCACTCCTGATCTTCCAGTGTTTCGGGGTTCGTCAGAACAATCATCTCTCCGTTGTCAATTTCGTGCTTCAGCATCAGCAGTCCGCCATGCGCGTTGACGACCACGGTCTCGCACGCTTCCTTGAATTTCTTTCCGTTGTGCGCGCGCCCTTGTGCCTGCACCCGCATCTTGTGGAATACCCTGCCGCTGCGCCGCCGGGTTGCTGCCGTTGCTTCGCTCATACCGTCATCATCAAACGCTTTGCGAAACACCGTAAACTGGCCGGCAGGACAGGTGTTCCCCACCAGCAACTGCCTCCCGGTTTTTGCGCCCTTTGCGCCTCGCCCCTGATGAGTGATAATCAGCCGCCATTTCGGAGGGCCTCTCCACAATGAAAATTTCCCTCAGCCGCGCCACACTCGCAAGCGCACTCGCTTGCGCGCTCGCAATCCCCATCCTAGTCGCACAGCAGGGGACTCCCCTAACGCAAGAGCAGCGTGATCAACGGTTTCAAACTGAGAGTGAACTCGAATCCGTTGCCATCATCGAGCGTAAAGTCATGGTTCCCATGCGCGACGGGGTACGCCTCGCCACCGACATTTATCGCCCGAAAAGCCCTGCTGGTCCCGTGCCCATCATTTTCGTCCGCACTCCCTACAATTTTAATTTCTGGGACGTCCGCAACGGCCTTCCTGCGGATATGAAAGCCGCCCTCACCGCCGTCAAGCGCGGCTACGCTTACGTCGTTCAAAACGAGCGCGGCCATTTCTTCTCGGAAGGTAATTACGATATTCTCGGCCCGCCGCTCACGGATGGCGCCGACATGATCGACTGGCTCTCCAGTCAACCGTGGACCAACGGCAAAATCGGCACCACGGGCTGCTCGTCCACCGCCGAATATCAGATGGCTATCGCCGCTCTCGGCAAACCGGCTTACGCGGCCATGAATGTGCAGAGTTTTGGGGCAGGTGTCGGACGCGTTGCCCCTTACTATGAGCAGGGCAACTGGTATCGCGGCGGCGCCGTGCAGATGCTCTTCATCACTTGGATTTACGGCGAACAAAACCAGGTCCGGCCCATGTTCCCGCCCAATACTTCGCAGGAAGATTTGATCCGCGCCTCCAAAGCCTTCGATCTTGCGCAACAGCTTCCGCCGGTCGATTGGTCCAAAGCGCTTTGGCATCTTCCCGAACAGGACATTCTCAAGGTCCTTGACGCTCCTCACGGCATTTATGCTGATGCCATGCCCGTCCCGACCGGCGGTCGCATGATCCAACGCGCGCCCAACGACCCCGCGTGGTACAAAGGCGGGTTATATCACGACAATATGCCGCTCAATCTTCCCGGCCTCTGGTTTATGACCTGGTACGACGTCTCCATGGGGCCCAATCTCGCGCTCTACAATCACGTTCGCGCCACCGCAACTCCGGAAGTCGCCAACGAGCAATGGGCCATCATCGCACCCGTCACGCACTGTGCTTACACTCGCGCCACCGAAGACACCATCGTCGGCGAACGCAGCATGGGCGATGCGCGCCTCGACTATCAGGAAATCACCTACGGCTTCTTCGACCGCTTTCTCAAGGGCGAAAAAAGCCCGCGCCTCGACGCGCTACCGAAGGTCACCTACTTCACGATGGGCTCCAACAAGTGGCAAACGTCCGACAAGTGGCCTCCCACTGGCGCGCAGGAACTCACCCTCTATCTAAACAGCGCAGGCCGCTCGAACTCGCTCACGGGCGACGGCGCCCTCGTCTCATCCCCGCCCGCATCCGATAAACCCGATTCCTTCACGTACGATCCGATGAATCCCGTTCCGTCCTACGGAGGCAACGTTTGCTGTACGGGCACCGCCGTCCAGGCAGGCGCCTTCGATCAGCGCAAAATGGAAGCCCGCAACGACATTCTCGTCTACACCTCCGAGCCCTTCAAGGAAGGCACCGAGCTCAGCGGCCCCATTACTCCCACTCTCTACGTTTCCTCCGATGCTAAAGATACAGACTTCACCCTCAAAGTCCTCGACGTTTACCCCGATGGCCGTGCCTACAATCTCGACGAATCGATCCAGCGCCTTCGCTATCGAGATGGCTACGACAAGCCGCTCGTTTGGATGAAGCCCGGCGAAGTTTACAAAGTCACTCTCCAGCCGCTCAACACGAGCAATTTTTTCGAAGCGGGCCATGCCTTGCGCATCGAAATCTCTAGCAGCAACTTCCCGCGCTTCGATCGCAACCTAAACACCGGCGGCAACAACTACGACGAAGACAAATCCGTCGTCGCGCACAACTCCGTCCACCACTCCAAACAATATCCCTCACAAGTCACGGTGACGGTGGTCAAGCATCCGGAGTCTGCTGCCCATTAGGCTATTCGAATGGTGTTTGTGATCCGCGGGGAAACCAGCGCCCGTTGGCGCAACCTGGACGTCCATCCTCGGCGCATAAGAGCGTCGAAGTTTGCCGATTGGCTGCCTCAACGCAGGCCGGCAAGCCAGTTTAGGACTGTGCCTTCCAGTGCGATGCGGTGGTCCGCGTAACCGTGATCGGTCGCCATATGCGTCGACGTCACTTTCTTCCCACCCTGCGCTTGAATTGCTTTCACCAGTGCATCCGCAGCGGGCGCAAGTCCATCGTCCGACGTAAGTACAAGCAACGGAGTCTGCGCCAGCCCTGCCGCCGCGCTCTCGAATCGGAACGGGGCGCCCAGTCCGCGGGCATCATCCGCCATGCTCTCCGCGGTCACACCTGCAAGTGCTTCCCTATTGTCGGCCATTAGCGCGATAACTTTTTCGCGCGGCATTTCGCTCAATTTCGCCATGTCCGCGGCCGAAATCAGAATCGCCCCTATTAAGCCGTGATCGTGCGAGGCAACGTTCACGGTAACCCAGCCCCCCATGCTGTGGCCTGCGATCGCAATCCGGTGCGTGTCAACGCCAAGCCGCTTTGCGTTTTCCGCATCGCGAAGATATGCCAGTACGGCATCGGCATCCTCCACATTTTGGGCAAAGCGAAATGCTCCGGGGCTCCCCCACGACCCGCGATAATTGAATGTGACAGCGTTCCATCCCGCCCGCCGAACTGCCTGTGCCAGGTCCAGATTCTTTTCGTTTCCTGGCAATCCATGACAGATCACCAGCGTCGGATGAGGCCCGGCCCCCGAAGGTTGGTAGACGATGCCATTGATTTGTACCCCGTGCGTCGGGATGTGCAGCACGGTCATCGTCGCTGGATGCGCGGAATCCATCGGCGGATCTGTATAGATCGCCGCGGGCGCGGTTTGCCCCGCCGCCGTGCCCGCGCATAGTCCAGCAAGAATTGTCAGAAATAGAGAACGCATCAAAGCACCCCTCGGGAATACATCAGTCCCTTTATATAGTCTCGGCGCCACTCTTGCAAAGCATTGCGACTGCGTCTCTCTACGACCTGATTTCTCACGCCCACCTCAAATTCCCCGCAATAACCAGCAAGGAAAACATCCTTGAGATCTTTCGCAAATTGCACCTTGCCTTGTGTCCAAAATGATTCTGCACGGATTGAGCCCCGCTGCTTAGTTTCCATCGAGGAATCGGCATGGCCGTTGCTCACCAAACGCACAAAGGGCCATTTCGATCCTCCGCCTTCCATGTCTCGATGAGCGCGCATCAACACTTCGTATCTCATCGAACTATGCGTGTCTAATATTCTGTACCGTCCTCTGAAGCTATCACCGCTGATGCGCTGCGCGTCCAACTTGAAATCAACCGTATATTTCTCTGCTTCACTTGTGCCCAGGGCAGGCCCAGTCCTAGAATATAGCTAGGCAGTCGAGCGCGATTACGCTTCTCCGCATTCTTACCGCTGCCGTATTGATTCGATTCAAGCTTAGCTTTATTCCCGAGAAAGGACTCGTAGCCCCCGAGAGCCCCTTATGAACCTTTCTGAATTTATAGAAGGTAATCGCGACGCGCATTTGGCGGAGTTGTGCGAATTTCTGCGCATCCCCAGTGTCAGCGCCAAGAGTGAGCACAAGCCGGACATCGAGCGCGCCGCCCGCTGGGTCGCCGATCATCTTCGCGCCGCCGGGTTCCAGAAAATCGAAATTGTACAGACAAATCTCCATCCTCTGGTTTACGCCGAATCGCTCGACGCGCCCGGCAAGCCCACCGTTCTCTTCTATGGCCACTACGACGTGCAGCCCGCCGAGCCGCTTGATCTGTGGACCTCGCCCGCGTTCGAACCCAGTGTCCGCAATGGCAATCTCTTCGGCCGCGGCACTGCCGATGACAAGGGGCAGGTCCACATCCATCTGAAAGCTCTCGAATCCATCCAGAAAGTACATGGAAAGCTCCCCATCAACGTAAAGGTGTTGATCGAGGGCGAAGAAGAAGTCGGCAGCGTCAGCCTGTGGGATTACGTCCAAAAGAACAAAGAAAAACTAAAGGCCGATGCGCTCGTCGTTTCCGACACTTCGATGCTGGCAAAAGGCGTGCCCTCCATCACCTATGGCCTGCGCGGATTGAACTACTACCAGATCGAACTCACCGGCCCCGCGCGCGATCTCCACTCCGGCGTCTATGGCGGTGCCGTCCCCAATCCGTTGACGATTCTCACCGAGCTATTTGCGAAGCTTCACGACAAGAATTTCAAGGTAACCGTTCCCGGCTTCTACGACAAAGTTGCGAAAATCTCCGCCCCCGAGCGCAAGGCCCTCAATTCGCTGCCGTGGAAGAAAAAAGCCTTCGAAGAAGCCGTCGGCGCGCCAGGTTATGCCGGGGAAAAAGGATTTACGACCGTCGAGCAGCTTTGGACACGGCCCACGTTCGAGCTAAATGGCGTCTGGGGCGGTTATCAAGGTGAAGGCGCGAAGACCGTCATCCCCGCAAAAGCTTATGCGAAATTTTCCACGCGCCTCGTTCCCAATCAGGACCCGCACAGAATTGCCGGGCTGGTTGAAAAGCACATTCGCAAGCTTCTGCCGAAGACCGTGAGATGCAAATTTCAAGTCCTAAGCACGGGCAAGGCGTGGGTTGCTCCTTACCACGCGCCGATTTTTAAGATTGCCCAGGGCGCGCTTGAAAAAGGCTTTGGGAAAAAGGCAGTCTTCATTAGGGAAGGCGGCTCCATCCCGTTCGTCACGCAGATGCATGACACGTTCAAAGTTCCCTGTGTGCTGATCGGTTTCGGTCTGCCCGATGAAAACGCGCACGCTCCCGACGAACACATCGCTCTCGAAAACTATTTCGGCGGAATCAGAGCCATCGCGCACTTGTATACCGATCTAGCCGCACTTTAGGCTCAAATCGGCAAGTTAAACCCCCGCCGGGCTCGAAAACTCGCGGTGCCGCAAGGAGAGCGGTTGCCTCCTGTAAGACACGCCAGCAAAAAGCGCACCGCCTGGCACACAACGAGTTTTTTTCGGGTCCTGGTGCTATCTATAAACCTGGGTAATGTCTTTCGTGCCGTTTCTTGATTCTGCCTCCCGTTTCCCGCGGAATAAACGCGTTCACCCGCATTTCCACAGGCTATTCTCGCCAGCCTCCCGAAAAAGCCGCATTTTTCCAGCCTTTTTTGCTGTTTTTCCTTGCGTTATCCTTCTACCTTGGCTATAGTGCCGTGCGGCCCGGGTTTTTTTTCACGATTCACCCAGGGGTAGTGGACTCGTGGCCTGCCTCGTTTGCTTCCGCAGCGGGGTGGAAAGTAAAAATAGGAGGATAAGCAGACTAGATGGCAGCCAAGCCAATGAGCAAGAGCAAGATCGTGTCGCACATCGCCGAGAAGTGCGCCACACCCAAGAAAACCGCCGCGCTCTTTTTTGAAGAGCTTTTCAAACTCGCGGTGAAGGAATGCAAGGGCGGTGCCGGCAAGTTCGTTATTCCGAACATCGGCCGCGCCGTGAAAGCGCACCGCAAGGCGCGCATGGGCCGCAACCCTCAGACGGGCGAAGCAATCAAGATCAAGGCGAAGACCGTGGTTCGCCTGCGCCCCGCGAAGGCGTTCAAGGACGCCGTACTGAAGTAGGTCCCCTGTTTTTTCAAGGATAAGGCCCTGGCACAGCGCACCAAGATCGGTACGCGCCGATTTACAGAATTGCGCATCGCCGGTTTCGTTGGCGCTAGGTGGTTGGGTGGGTGTCCCGGTTGAGTTTGCCTCCGATGGCTCGAGCGATCAAGCCATCGGGGGCTTTTTACTTTCAGTCAGGTTGTGAATGCGAAAATTTTCAAAGAGCAATATTTCTGAGATCCCTCGAGAATCACGCAGCCACCAAATAAACTTTTCACTTCGCTATGCGGCGGCCTGCTTAATTCCCGACATCGAACGAGCACAGACAAGAATGTCAGTCCTCCTTAAAGCGTCCTGACATAGGCGATGACGTCCTTGATCTGCTGCTCGTCCAGGACATCTTTGAACGGAGGCATCAGCGTGTCGCCGTTTTCGATCCAGGTCTTCAGATTGTCGTCCGTCACTTTGTTGTTGTTTACGGTAAACGTGCCGCGTTTGTTCAGCCCCTTTAGGCCGGGACCGATTTTCTTCGCATCGCTGTCCGCGAAATGGCAGATGCCGCATTTCTCGTCGAATATTTCCTTACCCTTTGTCGCGGACCCCTTCGATGACGTGGTCTTTTTTGGCGCGGTCTTTGCCGGCGGATCCTGTGCAAGAACGGCCCCCGCGACGGACAGCACCGCAATCCCAAGTAACAGATAATTTCGCTTCACGTCTCCCCCCTCGTCTTTGGTCTCTTCCTGTTCCTTTGAAAAGTGCGCCCCCATCTTCTCTTTTTACGCGCTTAATTTCCACTCCAGGAACCCGGCACAAAGGACAGGTTCCGCCCGGGAACCGATGGAACTGTTGTACTTTTGACGCCCTTAAAACCGTATGTTAACAATTTATTCCATGAGCCAGGAAACCCTCACAAGAGCCTGGGAAATCCTCCAGGACGCTTATCAGGCGCAAATGGAGGGGGATTACGACCGCGCCGTGGAGCTCTATCAGTCCTCGCTTGAGCTGCACCCGACCGCCGAGGCCTACACGTTTCTAGGCTGGACCTATCATTTTCAGGGACGCATTGATGATGCCATCGCAGAGTGCAAGCGCGCGATCGAGATTGACCCGGAATTCGGCAATCCTTACAACGACATCGGCGCGTATCTGATTGAATTGGGCCGATTTGATGAAGCGATACCCTGGCTCGAACGCGCGACTGAAGCGCGCCGCTACGAGCCGCGGCATTTCCCTCACTACAATCTTGGCCGAGCCTATCTTGGCAAGGAGATGTACGGTCGCGCGATGAAGTGCTTCCAGGAAGCGCTCGAAATCGAGCCACGGTATTCGCTGGCGCGGCAGGCGCTGGCCTCGCTGCGGCGCATGGTGAATTGAGATCGGCCGGCGACGGGGGCAAGATTTATCGCGCTCCCCAGGTGGCGGCAATCGTTGCGGGTCGAAGTAGGAAAATCGGTCTCAGTGAGCTGCTTCGAGAGGCGCAGGGCCTTGCGCGGTGGGTCTTATCGCGCGGTCGTAGACCAAAAGCAAGGCGGCCGTCAGAAGGCCAACCGCTGTCAGCGCATACCACACTCGCTGAGGCTGATGCAGGATTTCGGCATAGTGATGGAGAAGATAGCCACCCAGCATCCCACCGAATATGGAACCCAATCCCAGCGGCAGAAACGCGAAGCCCATGTAGATCCCCTGTTGTCCAGGAGGGGCCAGCTTGGAGATGTAGGAATAATACGGCGGTTGCTGGATGATCTCGCCTAGCGCGAGAACCGAGAGAGAGGCCACCGCGCCGGGCACCGTTGGCCAGAACGCCAGAACCAGCCACGAAAGCGAAGTGATCACGGTTCCCAGAATCACGGCACGCAGCGGCGCGATGTTTCGAGTCAGATGGTTCACGGCAATCGTAAGAAAAATCACGATCAGGGGATCGGTAATGAGGATCAGCTCCGCCACGCCCTTGTTCGAATTGACGTAGTCGGTGATGTACCTGGGCAGCGTCGTGTACTGCTGCCAGTAGACGACCCAGTAGCCCGTGAAGATCAGCAGAAAAATGAGAAAGCGCGGCGGCCAGAGAATGGTTAGAAAATTTCTCGCCACCGTTGCGAGACTTGGCGGCGGCGCGTCTCCTGCTTTGCGCGGCTCGCGAAAGAAAAAAAGCACGAAGAAGAACATGGCGAAAACGCTGAGCGCGGAAATGCGAAACACCTTCTCTACGCCAAGATGCGCGTGCGCCCACGAGGCGAGGTACGGCCCGCCCAAACTGCCGATGTTCACCATCGTGTAATAAATCGAGTATCCGATTTGCCGCACGGAATCTTTGGAAGCGCGCGCGGTCGTTCCGACGACACAAGGCTTCACCATGGAAATTCCCAACGCGGGCAGCATCAGAATGACGCCGACGAAGAGCCCGAGCGGCAAGGCATTGCGCACCGGCGCCAGCCAGGCATCTCCGATCGATCCAATTAGGAAGTAGGCGGCCGCCAGGATTAGATAGGCCGTCGAAAGAGCGCGGCGAAATCCAATCTTGTCCGCCACCGCGCCGCCGAAAATCGCTAGAAACCAGACCATTCCGCCAAACCAGCCGGTCAGCGTGCCTGTTTGCTGCGTAGAGAAGTTGAGCTTTTCGTGGAGATACAGCCCGAGCGAGGCGAACGCGCCGTAATAGGAAAGCCGCTCGAAGATTTCGCTGATGTTGGCGATCCAGAAAGGCCGCTCAAAGCCGGTGCGGATTTCTTCCAAGCGCTGGTTAAAGCTCATGGGTTCCCCTGAACGTGCGGGGATTGTACTTGAAGAGTTGGCAATCGACAGTTGAAAGTTGAAAGGGAAGAAAAGACGCGATTCGCGAATGGCGATATGCGAGGCACGATAGTTTATGGAGTGGTTGAGGTAGCGCTCGATGGATTCGGACGGTAGGCGCCTATCAGCCTTGCGATGAGGACGGCGAGATAGAGGCCACCAAAAATAGTTTCGAGGATGGTGATGGAGCGTGCCGCCGGCGAGACGGGGATCATCCCGGCAGCGCCAAGGGAGGTCATCGTAGTGAAGCTGTAATAGATGAAATCGAAACGATTCGGAACGGCGTGAAGATTGGCGCTGGGATCGAGAAAGAAAGCTTTTGACTGTAAGTCACTGACCATCCCGTACAGGCCGGCAAAACTGAAGCCCACGAGGAGGTAGATGCAAAGCGCTCCAAAGATCGTTTCGGAGCTGATCCGGTCTCTCGCGAAAACGTGACGGAAAATTACGACGACGATGAGTAGATCGAAGAGGAAGCTGAGAACGACGCGGACAACGGAGAGGGAGGTGAGATCAGTGGCGTGGAGCAGAATGCGCTGGAATAACGTTGGAATAGCCAAAAGGATGGCGAGGACGAGAAGGCCGCGGTGGATTTTAGCGGCGTAAACGCTAATGAGCGTGGCGCTGGCAGCGACTATGCGGAACGCGTAGTAGCCGAAGCTGGGAGTTTCGGAATAGGGGTATAGACAGAGGGTCCCCAGAAGAAGAACGAAGAGCAGGAAGAATCGGTGGGTGGTGAGAGCTGATTCGGGCGCTGATGAAATCGCGGTGGTCATAGGACGGTTGGTGGTCCGTCGCGATGGTACACCTTTTTTGCGGAGGCGAAATATACGGCGAGGCGTGGCGTGAAAGAAGACGCGGCGTGCCCATCGCCAGGGGCAACGTTTAGACGCTGGGCGGGGCAGCGGCGTGCAGCGCGCGAGGGCCGCCTGCATCCTGAACGGCGAGAACGGCGTCGAGTTTGTCGAAGGATTCGAGGGTGCCTTGCTCGATGAACTTTATGATCTCACCGGGGACGCCTTCCTGCGTGAGGACGATGCGCGTTTGAGGGCCTTCTTCGAAAAATTCAATGGAGATGCGGGTTACGGCGGCGCCGACGTCCATGCTGTAGACAAGTTTCTGGGGTTCGAGGATTTCTTCGTAAATCCCGGTGAACGTGCAGTCGCAATGGGCATGGCCGCCGATGTGCATTTTTGTGGTGAACCTGCCGCCAACACGAAAGTCGGACTGGCATTTGACGTTTTCCGCGTCTTTGCATCCGGTCCAGCACTGGAGTTGCGCGGGGTCGGCAAAAGCAGCGAAGACGCGGGGGCGTGGGGCGTCGACAGTACGCGTAATTTGGAGCCGGTTGCCGGTGATTTTCACGTCGGATTTCATTTTCGCTTTTCCTTTCGTTTTTGAGCGGGTTTTTCATGGTGGAGAAATTCGTCGAGGGCGTCGAACTGAAAGTCCCAAGCGGCGGCACAGTGGGCGAGCCAGGATTGGGCTTGTTTGAGGGCCGCGGAACGGGCTCGGATGAGGTGGACGCGACCCGTGCGACGGCGCTCGATGAGGCGGGCGCGCTCGAGGACGCGCAAATGGCGCGAGATGGCGGGCGGCGAGATAGGAAACGGTTTGGAGAGGATGGTGACCGGGCACTCACCGCGCTCGCCGAGGCGGACGAGGATGGCGCGGCGCGTGGGGTCGGCGAGAGCGGCGAAAATGGCATTGACTGCTTTGGGATTATTAACCACGCGGTGAAGTATAGTGCGGAGGCGGGAACGAATGCAATAGATATTTAACGCACAGGTTAAGTGATGCGGATCTGTGAGACAGAGCGAATCATCGGCGGTGCCGATCAGGACGAGGGTCTGTGCTACTGTTGGCGGGATTTCAGGCGGAGGTTTTTTGAATGCAAATGCGGAACACGTTTGAAAATGCGCGTGCTGCGGCGATATGGATTACAGCGGCGCTGGGTTTAAGCGCTGGAATGGTTGAGGCGCAGAAGCCACCGCTTTTGCCGGAAAAGGACGTGGCGGCGCTGGCGAATGAGTTGAGCGGGGAAACGGCGAAGCGGAATTTGGAAGTGATTGCGACATTTCACCGGCAGCGCGGGTCGCGGGGATTTCATTCAGCGGCGGAGTTGGTAGCGGAGCGGGCGCGGGCGTATGGGTTGATCGATGTGCAGATTTTGGAGTTTCCGGCGGATGGGAAGATTTTTTACGGGACGCAGAGGTCGCGTCCGGCTTGGGATGCAGAAGTGGGGGAGCTGGACGAAATCGTACCCGGCGACATTGACGACTGCCTAAAGGGCTTGAGTAAGGCCCATGCGATCGGGGAGTGCGGTAGTTTCAAGCCGGTGCGGATCGGCAGTTATGCGGCGGAGCCGGTGGTGTTGGCTGAGGATAGCGAGTCGGCGGATTTGACGGCAGATTTGGTGGACGTGGGCGAGGGCACGAAAGAGAGCGACTATAAGTGGAAGGACGTTAAAGGGCGGATTGTTTTGGTAAGCGCGTCGCCGGGAGCGGCGCAGGAATTGGCGGTGGCAAAATTTGGGGCGGCCGGACTGGTGAGTTATGCGCAGAACCAGAAGAACGCGTGGTGGGGCGAGGATGAGAATGTAATTCGGTGGGGGCATCTGGAGGCGTTTTCGGAGCACAAGACGTTTGCGTTTATGGTGTCGCTGAAGACGGCGCGGGGGATGCGCGAGCGGCTGGCGCATGGAGAGAAGATCACGCTGCATGCAGTGGTGAAGGCGGGGCAGCATGCGGGGAATTATGAAGTGGTGACGGCGGTGATTCCGGGTGCGGACCCCAAATTGAAGGACGAGGAAATTGCGTTTTCGTGCCACCTGGATCATCAGCGGCCGGGAGCGAATGACAATGCCAGCGGGTGCATGACGATTTTGGAGGTCGCGCGAACTTTGCAGAAGTTGATTGCGGAGGGGAAATTGGCGCGACCGGCGCGGACGATACGGTTTATCTGGCCGCCGGAAATTGAGGGGACCTTGGCGCTGTTGAATGGCAAGCCGGAATTTGCCAAGCGGATCAAGGCCGTGGTGCACATGGACATGGTGGGCGGCGGGCCGGTGACGAAAGCAGTGTTCCACGTGACACGCGGGCCGATGAGTTTGCCGTCGTTTGTGCATGACGTGGCGTGGGCGTTTGCGGATTGGCTGAACGATCAGTCGTACCGTTTCGCGGCGGGGTTGCGTTCGGAATATCCGATGGTGGCGCCGGAGGGAGGGAAGGAGCCGCTGCGGGCGGAGTATTCGGCGTACACGATGGGGAGCGACCATGATGTCTATCAAGATTCGTCGTTCGGGATACCGGCGATTTATATGAATGACTGGCCGGACCGGTACATTCATACGAATTTTGATACGGCAGCGAATATTGATACGACGAAGTTGAAGAGGGCGGCATTTATTGGGGCGGCTAGCGGGTATTGGCTAGCACTGGAGAAAACGCATCAGGATTTACTGAGGCTTGCTCTGTTCGAAACACCTGGAAGGTCCCGGCGGACCGAGTTGCAGGTCATAAAGCGATTGAGTTTCCCCTCCGATGAACAAAACGAGATCACTTGGAACTGGAGCATATATGAGCGCGCGGTGCAGAACTCCACCCAGTCATGGTTCGGAGAGAAATTAGACTTAGAGATCGGGGCTCACGTGGCCGGAAAGGCTGCGGGCGACGGTCTGCTGAAGTTCCAACGAAAGACCGATCCGAAAGGGCCCCTGGCAGTGTTTGGGTATGACTATTTTGCAGATCACGCTAAGGCGGCGGGAGTGGCGACGCCGAAGCTGTTGAGTTATGAGGGATTGTGGGGTGGCGGCGAGGAGTATGCGTATGAGGTTTTGAATTTTGCGGATGGGAAGAGGAATACGCAGGAGATTCGTGATGCGGTATCGGCGGAGTATGGACCGGTGCCGTTGGAGATGGTGGTGGAGTATCTGAAGGCGTTGGAAAAGATTGGTCTCGTCTTGGAAGTGAAGTAAGCCGTGGTAGGGGCGCTTCATGCTGCGCCCCTACGTGCACGCGAGAGTGTGCCGGCGTGGGTGTTAGGTTGGGCATCGAAGAGGGAGGGGCAAGCCCCTCCCCACCGTTTAAGGGGCCGATTTGCCGGGGAACCAACTGACGATTGCGGAGAGGATTGAGCGGTTGCCGCTGGGGAGGTTTCACCGGCGGTTTATTGCATTGGTGTCGCTGGGGAATTTTTTTGATTTGTACGACATTTTTATTGTGGCGTATATCGGGGCGGCTTTGCAGCAGTCGGGGTTTCTGACGCTGCGGCAGTTTACGTTTTTTGTGGCGGCAGGATTTTTGGGGATGTTTGTG
>CAJCHZ010000034.1 GCA_903970165.1 Betaproteobacteria bacterium | reverse complement strand
CGGTGAGATCGGCGCCGGTCATCAGTTTAGTGTTGAGTTTTTCTCCGGTGTCGAGAATAAAGGCCGAGGGATCGGAGACGGTGCTGCCCTCGCGGACGACGTTCAGGTATTTGTCGGTGCCTTCGCGAGATTCCGTGTAGTCGTGGTAGAGGCTGAAGGCGTGGGTTTCCGGTTGCTGAAGAAAATAAACGATGTCGCGATCCTGGTGAGCGCGTTCGGAGAGGCGGGCGCTCTCGGGTTCGCCCTCGAAAGGAGATTCCCAACTGCGGGTTTTCGTCGCGGGATGCGGAGGAGCGGACGCGCCGGTTTGTGCGCCGAGTTTTGCGCGGAGAATGAATGGTGCCTCGCCGGGCCCGGCATTGAGAAAGCTGATAGCGATGCGGCCGTCGGGCTCGGGCAAGACTTGCGAGGGCACATTGCAGGCGACGAGTTCGTAACCCGCGGGGAGGACAACTTTGTTCCGCTTGATGCTGAGCGGGCGGTTGAAAACGATGGCATCGCCCTCCCGGAAATAGCTCTTGGCGTCTTGGTAGGTTTTCAGGATGAGGACGCGGCCCTGGCCATCGGGGGGAACCGCGCGAGCGAGGGTGATTTTGATGAAATTGGTGTCAAGATCGGCGTCGGACATGAGCGGGTCTTTGCGGGCCTCCGTGCCGCCGACGACTTCGAAGTGAAGCGGGCCGCCGCTCATGGAATCGAAGACGGCTTCGTCACTGGCGACGCTGCCCTTGCGGATGGGATTGTAGAAATATTTGGCGCCGGAGGTGGTGGCGGTGACTTCGTAGAAGATTCGGAAGCTGGCGGTTTCAGGAGCGAGAAGTTCGTAGCGCGCGTATTCGTCCGTTTCGGTTTGCTTTGACGCGGAGGAAGCATTGGCCGCAGGGGCGGATGGTTGTTGCGCACGAAGCCCGGCGCAAGCAACAAGAGTAAGGAACGCAAATGCCGCGGGTGAGTTTTTGCGCATGAATTTTCTCCCAAAGACTTCGCATTTCGAAACAGCATCATCCACGACCCTGCCAGCCAAGTAAACAGCGCGAATTAAATCCGCGAAGCATTTCAACGGACGCGATAAAATCTGCATCGAGAAATCGTGGAGGGAAAATGGCGAAGAAGCCGACGATTGACGATGCGCGCCTGATTCTTGAGCTATACGATCTGCGGCGCGAACCGGAAATGCGCAAAGCGCGGCAATGGTGGCTGACGACGTTCTGGCCAGAGAGTGCGGACGATTTTCTGAAAGTGTTCGGGGTGTCAGGCACTCCGGAAAACAACTGGTTCCGGCAGGTGATCAGCTATTGGGGAATCGTGGCGTCGTTTGTGTTGAACGGAGTGCTGAACGAAAAGCTATTCTTTCAGCCCGCGTTTTCCGGGGAGCTCTTCTTTGTGTTTATCAAGTCGCGGCCATTTCTGAAGGAGTTGCGGGAGCGAACCAAGAATCCTGATTTGATGCTGAATCTGGAACGCGCCATTTTGGGATCGAAGGAAGGACAAGCGATGTACGCGAAGATGGAGCCGCGGGTGCGGGCGGCGCGGCCAAAATGATACGAAAGAGCGAGATTTGCTTGCGAACGGTCCCGTCCAGATTCGCCGTTTGCACCGCGATCGCTTTCCTTTTTTTGTCCGTGGGGACCACTCGCGCTGCGGATTGTGGGAATGGAGTGACGCTGCGTTTGAGCGCGCCGGAGACCGGGCAGGGAAGCTTGCTGCTTGCGACGTTGCGAAGCGCGAAGCGCTTGAGCGAAGTAACCGGCAAATGGAACGAGCTGGCGGTGCCCTTTTGGGAGGACCCGCTCTTGAAAGGCATGGAGAAGAAACAAAGCGTTGTGGCCGGAGACGTGTGGCGCGCGCTGCTTGGCGTGGATCTGGAAAAACCGGCGGGGAAGTACCAGTTTACAGTGAGCGCGCCAATACGAACCGGCGAGACTCTGAGTTGCACGGTGAGCGTGGAAGTCAAAGAGGGACACTTCGCCACGGAAAGCCTGACGGTGAAGAAACAGTTTGCCGAGCCGGACCCGGAGCAGTTGGCGCGGGCGCAGGCGGAAAGCAAGCGATTGCGCGAAATCTATGAACATGTGACACCGGAGCAATTGTGGAAGGGAAAATTCCGCTTGCCCCTGGATGGAGATTTCAAGGGCAGCAATTTCGGGCGGCGGCGCGTTTTGAACGGCAAGCCGGGATCGCCGCATAGTGGTGTGGATTTTCCGGCGCCGACGGGAACGCCCGTCCATGCGGCGCAGAGCGGGCGCGTGGTGCTGGCGGAAGAGTTATATTACGCCGGGAACGCGGTGATCGTTGACCATGGTTTGGGAATTTACACGCTGTACTGCCACTTTTCGGAGATGGATGCGAAAGTTGGCGATATCGTGAGCGCGGGGACAGTTCTGGGAAAAGTCGGAGCGACGGGCCGCGTGACCGGGCCTCATTTGCACTGGGGATTGACCGTGGAACGCGCACACGTAAATGCTTTGGATATCGTGAAACTGCTCGGAGGCAAATAGTCCGCGGTTTCACTGAGAGATTTGGCAGGACCTGTTGGCATCCCTTGGCTAGACCTGTATACATTCTTGGCCTGATCTCCGACACGCATGGCTTGCTGCGTGAAGAGGCATTGCGGGCGCTGGAGGGAGTGGACTTGATTCTCCATTCCGGGGATGTAGGCGGGCCGAACATCCTGAACGACCTGAAGAAACTGGCGCCGGTCGTAGCGGTGCGGGGAAACGTGGATACTGGGCCGTGGGCCGATGCGTTGCCGCTTACGGAAATTGTCGAGATTGGTGGGAAGACGATCTACATGTTACACATCTTGAGAGACCTGTATTGGAATCCGCGCGCCGCGGGCTTTGCCATCGTGCTGAGCGGACACACGCATAAGCCGGAGCAGATTGAGAAGGACGGTGTGCTATATGTCAACCCCGGAAGCGCCGGCCCCAGGAGGTTTCAGTTGCCGGTGACGGTGGGAAGGATGGATCTCCGAGAGAAACCTTTGCAGGTGGAGTTTATAGAATTGGAGAAGGGGAAGTAGGACAGTTCTTCAGGCTCCTTGTAACTACAAGAAAATAAGTAAGTTATTATGGAATGCGCGTCGTGCAGACATTGGTTGAAACGCGCCGCTCCCGCCGGACACTACCCGTACAGTGATGTTTCATGAAAATGGAGTTGAACTGTAACAGGTAACGTACTAGAGTACCGGAACAATTGACGCATTTTTGGTACCGTCCCGCTATTGCCGGGGACAGGCCCCCAGCAGAAGATACCAAAGATGCGAGCGACGTTCGTGCTGGTTTCCTCGCTCGCGCAGACCGTTCCCTTCGGCGTCCTGTTCGCAAAGGTGACGATCCCGAAGCCAGTCCAGTATGGGCCGGCGCAAGTTCCCGGGCCGCAAATTCGAACGATAGGTACGTGTTCTCTCATGGCCATACTTCATTTCAGATGCAAGGAACGTCGGCGCACACTGCGGGTGAGCATTACCGTCCCCATAACTGTGCACGGGCAGGATGAGAGCGGGGACAAATTCCGCGTAAAAGCGAAGTCGCAATCGGTGAACAGGCACGGAGCGTTGCTGCAGTTGGATCAGCCGGTGGCTGTGGGGCAGATGCTGATTCTGGTGAATGAAAACAGCGATCGAACGGTGGAGTGCCGGGTGGTCTCCGTGAAGCGCGACAAAGAAAATAAGACCTACGTGGGAGTTGAGTTTATTTCGCCGGACTCGAATTTCTGGCACATGAGTTTTCCGCTTCCCGGCGCAAAGCCGCTGCGGCGCGCGATGGACAGTAAGGCTTCGGCCTAGAAATCAAGAAAAGTTCAAAGCAATTCAGAAGCCCTCCGGCTAACGAGAGGGCTTTTTCGTTTTGGTGCGGGACTTAGAGACGCCTTTCTTTGCAGGGGGTTTTTTGGATAGGGCTTTTCGCGCGGACGGTTTGACCGCCAAAAGCGACTCCTGGGTCTTCTTAGGTAATTTGGCAACGACTAAATCGTAGGACTCGCGCAAGAGTTGAGCGAGCTCGCTCGATGGTAGCGCGTCCTTGGTTTCGAGGGCTACCCACTTGGCGCGAGCGAGGTAAGGAGCGGGGATGATGCCGGGACGCTCGGTCAGTTCCGCGAAGGTTTCCGAAGACGCTTTGAAAGAGAGCCAGACCGGAGCCGGTATCAGCACAGAGTGAGCGAACATTTTGCCGGCGACTTTGAAGGTCAGGTCATCGGTCCAGACTTCTTCCTCGGTGACATGAGGAAAGGAGAGACAAAGATTGCGGACCCATTCGATGTCCATGATCGCGTTTCCTTGCTTCGCGGCGGAAGCGAAAGGCTAGTTGGAGGCGGCCCAGGCCAGGCCATCCACGCCTTGGGTCAGAGTGGTGGGTTGCAGCAGTTTGTTGGCAGCGATATCGAAGATCTCGATCGTTCCCGCCTGTGGGCAACTTACAAAGGCAAACTTGCCATCGGGCCTGACCAGCACTTCGCCGGTGGCCTTGGGAATATCGAAGGAGGCGTCCACTTTTGAACTCGCAAGATCTATGACGAAAAGCTTTCCGGACGGAGACGAAGCAATCAGTTTGTGCCCGTCGGGAGTTGGCCAGGACGAGTACACCGTCGCGGGGATGGAAATCCAACTGGCGACCTCGTTGGTCGCCGTGTCAATGACGGCGATGCGCGGAGCGTCCTGGTCGTGGGTGAAAACGTGTTTGCCGTCGGGCGAAATGGAAATGCGCTGCACCGTTTTTGCCACCGGAATGACGGTGACGAGGCTACGCTTGGTAAGGTCGAGCACGCTGACGCTGCCTGCGGCCACGTTAGCCGTGTAGGCTCGCTTGCCATCGGGAGAGATGACGAACATGTGCGATTCGATCGCGCCGGTTGGAATTTCGGCGATGACTTTCCGCGTAGCGGGATCAATCACGTCGAGAGCGTTGGCGAGTTCCGCGGAGACGTAGAGCATGCCGTCGGGGCCAAAGTGGGCGGCATGCGGGCGCAGCGGCTTGCCAAGGTCAATAATGGAGACGGCCTTCCGATCGCGAATATCAATGACCTCGATCGTGCTACCGTCGGTGCCGGGTTTGCCGACGCCTGAATTGCCGTAGATGGGAACGTAAGCGAAGCGCGAATCGGGGGAAACCGTGACTTCGTGGCCGTTGACGCCGACCGTGAACTTGGCGACTTCCTGGCGTGTTTCCGGGTCAACGAGAAGCGCGGTGTGCTCCTTCTGATTGGCGACAACCAGATAGCCGTGTGGGGTTGAAGCGGGGGGCCGGGCGCTTCCGGCAGCTAGTGTCAGAAGAATCAAGGAAGCGATGACGGAAGACATCGTTGCGGACATAGTATGCCTCGTAAGCTGATTTTGCGTTTTGCCGCCTTTTGCCCATGCGGCCGCAAAGTGGGCGAATTATAGCAGTCCCGCTGGGCGTTGCCACGAGGATTCCGGGGTTTCCGAAATCGTTCCGGAGTAAGATACGGCGCCGTCGAAAAGTAGCGGTCGTTTCGCGAAACATTTCTGGTGTGCGGCGAGGATTTCGGATGGGAAAATTCAGCAAGAGAATTATTTACGCGGTTGGCGCGCTCGTCATGTTGGCTTTTTTTCTGACTTCACCGGTCCTAGTTTGTGCCGGTTCTCCGCAGGCACGCGAAAAAATCAGCGAAGAAAAGCGCGACTGGCCGGCGCCTGGCGGATCGCTGGAAAATACGCACTACTCGGGTCTTACACAAATCAACCGTTCGAATGTGAAGGAACTGCGTGTTGCGTGGAGCTTCGACACAGGCGAAACAGGAGGACTGCAAACCAGTCCCATCATAGTTGACGGCGTTTTGTACGGAATCACACCGACGGAAAAGATTTTTGCGGTGGATGCGACGACGGGAAAGCTTTTGTGGAAATTCGACTCTGGAATTAAGGGCACGCAGCCCGATCGCGGACTGGCTTTTTGGGGCGACGGCACGCAAAAACGCATCCTTGTTGGCGTGATGAACCTCTTGTACGCGCTGGACGCGGCCACAGGCAAGCCCATTGCGAGCTTTGGAAAAGAAGGCCGCATTGATCTTCGCGAGGACTTGGGAAGAAATCCTGAAACGCAGTCCGTCGTTTTGACGAGTCCTGGAATCGTCTACAAGGATCTCATCATCGTGGGCGGGAGGAATCCGGAGACTTTGCCGGCCCCGCCTGGGGATGTTCGTGCTTACGATGTGCGAACCGGGAAATTGCGCTGGTCTTTTCATACGATTCCGCATCCGGGAGAATTCGGTTACGAAACCTGGCCTGCGGAAGCGTGGACTTACAGCGGCGCGGCGAACAATTGGGCGGGGATGGCCGTCGATCCCAAGCGCGGGATTGTTTATGTGCCCACCGGATCAGCCGCGTTTGATTTCTACGGTGCGAATCGCGTGGGCGACGATTTATTTGCCAATTGTTTGCTTGCTTTGAATGCGGACACGGGCGAGAGAATATGGCATTTTCAGGGCGTCCGGCACGATATCTGGGATCGCGATTTTCCCTCCCATCCCGCGCTGATAACCGTAAAGCGCGACGGCAAAGAAATCGACGCCGTCGCGCAGACGACCAAGCAGGGATTTGTCTATTTGTTTGACCGGGCGAGCGGGAGGCCGCTCTTTCCCATCGAATACGGGAAATATCCACCGAGCACGGTGCCAGGAGAGGTGGCAAGCGTAGAGCAGCCACTGCCGACAAAGCCTGCGCCGTTTGCGCGCCAGGTTCTAACCGAAGGCATGCTGACGAATCGCACTCCCGAAGCGCATCAGTGGGCGCTGGAGCATTTCCGAAAATTCCGCAGCGAAGGACAATTTGTGCCGTTCAGCGTGGGGAAAGATACCGTGATTTTTCCCGGATTTGATGGCGGCGCGGAATGGGGAGGGCCGGCGGTTGATCCGCAGACCGCGATTCTTTATGTGAACGCGAACGAAATGGCCTGGACCGGTGCGCTCGCGCAGAACACCGGAGAAAACAGTCCGCGGGGCCTATACATGAGCCAGTGCAGCGTTTGCCATGGCGAAAATATGTCGGGTTCGCCTCCGGCCATGCCATCGCTCGTTGGCGCGGGCGATCGATTGTCGGGTGCTCAGATTGCCACGAACATCAAGAACGGCAAGGGGCGCATGCCGGCGTTCCCGAATTTGGATGACGAGCAGATTTCCGCGCTGGTGGATTTCTTGATGAGTGGAAAGTCGAAGGAATTGGCGAGTGCCGAGCCTCCACCGCCGGGGATGAATTACCGGTTTACGGGCTACCACAAATTCCTGGACCCGGACGGGTATCCCGCGATCGCACCGCCTTGGGGAACGTTGAATGCGATCGATCTGAATACCGGCGAATATGTTTGGAAAATAAATCTGGGCGAATATCCCGAGCTTGCAGCGAAAGGCCTGAAGAATACAGGAACGGAGAATTACGGAGGACCGGTTGTTACCGCGGGTGGGCTGGTTTTTATTGGTGCGAGCGACTTTGACAAGAAATTTCGAGCATTTGACAAGGCGACCGGCGCATTGCTCTGGGAAACGACGCTTCCCTTTGGAGGGAACGCGACTCCTGCCACGTACCTTGTAAACGGTCGTCAGTATGTAGTGATTGCTGCCGGCGGAGGCAAAGATCCCAAGAGTGGATCGGGCGGAGTATACGTAGCGTTCGCTTTGCCGAAGACAAGGTGAGGAGACAGAGCTATTTGACAGGCTTGTGAAAACGCGGTTGCTCGATGCAAAACGAGTTGACTGGTCGGATGAGTAAGCGCAAGAACGCGGAACTAGCGGACCTAAGGTCCGCCACTACGCCTTACGAGGGAACGATTCAAGGCTGGATATCGTATATCAGTTAGGCCAAGTTGATTGACCGGGATGGTAAGGCGACGTAGGATTTGCGCACAGACGGCTCAGTGGTTGGCTGGCGCGCGAAGGAGACACCGTGTATTGCTCAAAGTGTGGAAGCGAACTGTCCAGTACGGCAGCGTTTTGTTCCACGTGCGGTCAGCCCGTTGCGGGACTGGCGCCCAGCGCGCCAACGCCTGCTCCTTTGGCTGCCGCACCAAGCTGGCCATCGCCAGTTGTTTCCGCTCCTGCCCTTCCTGCGAGTTATGCCGGTGTGGGTTACGCCGGTTTTTGGCTGCGGTTTGTCGCACATTTAATTGACGGAGTGATTTCGGGCATAGCTTTCCTGATCCTGTTGGTTCCGCTGATTGTTCTGAGCGGGGCCGGCGGAGTGCTCAGCAGAATCAGTCAGGGAGAAGATATCGGAGACGACGCGGCAGCTTTTATTGGTATTGGTTTCATCTTTGGGTTCGTTGGAATTATTCTCGTCGTTAGCTGGCTCTATTCCGCGCTTTCCGAAAGCTCTTCCTGGCAAGCTACGCCCGGCAAAAAGCTACTCAATCTGCAGGTGACGGACTCGGAGGGCCAGCGAATCTCTTTTGGAAGAGCTTCGGGACGCTTTTTCGCAAAAATGCTCAGCTCGATGATCCCCCTTGGCATCGGCTATATTATGGCGGGCTTCACCGAGAAGAAGCAGGCACTTCACGACCTGATCGCGGGCTGCCTGGTTCTGCGCAAAGTCTAAAGAATTCGAAAAACAATTCCCGAGCGTGGCAATCGGCTAAAGCCCCTTTTGTATGGCGTAACCTTTTTCCACCCAATCAGCGGCAAAACTCGTTGGCAGCACCAGCACACGCACGTGCGTGAAGCCCATTTCATGAAGCGCTTTGTATGCCGGCCTGATGTTCGGGCACTTATCGAAGGGACAGCAGCCGCAATAAATTACTAGATTTGCAGAGCGGGGCAGTGCGGCCGCCGCTTTCTTAAAATCGGCCAGGCCATCCTCCTTGGAAGCGGTGCCGTGAAATGTTGCGCCGGGAACGTGCCCGCCTTCAAACAGCGTGCGAAAACCCACATAAACGATCGTTGGATATTGATCGTTCTTGGCGATCCTCAATTCGGCCGAAAAATCGGAGGCGTGGAGAACTTGCGCGCTGGTCCATGGATTGGCCGACTTTTCAGAGTGTGATTCGCTGCTCTGTGTGGAGCGCAGCTCGGGCGCGAGAAGCATCGCTGCGCATATACCAACCGCAAGTATCGCCGAGAGCACACGAAATCTGGAGCGTAAATTCATAGCGAAATGCCTCCCGCGCGCACGATTGTAAAATGAATACTCAGACGAGGTGACGTAATTCCGCCCAAAACAGCGCCGCCTCTCCTAAAAACGATGATTATTTCTTGAGTTCCGCCCGAGTGCGCTGGAGCTTAAGCGCGGTTGTGCGCAACGTTTCCGGCACGTTCTTGTTGGTGGTCAGCTTTTTGAGGTCTACAGCATTGACCATGGGCAGCATGTGTAGCGAAACGTCCAGCGGTGTTTTCGGGTTGTTGATCAGATTGCGCACCACGACATAATTTTTTCGAAATTTGCGGTTTCCGGCGATGAGCCGGAGAATTTCGTCCGTCAAGCTGGTCATGGAACCGAATGCTTCCACCTCCTGGTCCGTCAAACGCGGAGATTGCAGCACGGCACGCTGCACTACTTTGTTCGAGTCGCGAATCAGCGTCCGCCGCGCCTCCGAGCCACCCTTGATGGCGAACTGAACGCGCTCTGCGACAGTCATCTTAGCAAGCCGCTGGAGCAGAGTTACGCGCTTGGCAGCATCCGGTTCGGCTTCTGCGGCAGCATCAGCCAGCGCTGCCTCGTCAATCGCGGTACCCATCAATTCGTGAATCTGCGCCTTCTGCTCGGGCGTGATGGACGCCGCATGTTCGAGCGCCGATGCCAGCGCGGGCGATTCACTGACGCGTTCCAGCTCTTCCAACAGCGCTTTTATGTTGCTCGAAGAAAGATGGCGCGCGACAGGCACCAGGAACTCCGCGGTGCAATTTTTGTTCTCGACCATGGCGTCGCAGATGCCCGGCTTATCCGCGAAATTCTTTCCGGCGTAGGCAAAGAGAGCGGGGATGGCTTTTTCGCGCTTCAGTGCTTCGATAAATGTTTCCAATGGCTGGGAAAGAATGGCTTGCTGGGCCCGCTCGGCGACTATCTCGTCGGGATCGCCAACCAGCACGGTAAGGATCTCGGCCTTATCCGCAGCAGAAAGATGCGCCCCACCGGCGCAAACCGCGATCTTGCGCTCGCGAGCAGTGCGGCCGGCGCGCAGTTCTTCAATGACTTCAGGGCTGAGAGGTTCCAACGGGTGCCTGCCTTAAATCCTTTTGGCTAAGCACTATTGTACCGGAGGCCCCGGGCGTTCCAATTGGCGGCATGGCCTGCCCGTTCAATTCCAGCAACACCGCCGAGGAATCGCCTGCAGTCACTTCAAACTGCTGGCTCGCAGCAAAGTGGTGGTTTTCGCCGGCGAGCAAATCGCCGTCTACCAATATTATTCCATCTGCCACAACGCGCACGTGCGTGGCGGCGGAGGTCGAGATGGAAAGATCCAGGGGCAAAGAGGCCGAACCATTCGGAGCACTCGAAGGAGCCGAGGCAGCTGCGGACGCCACAATGGTTCCTGATTCTGGCGAGCTCGAGGGGGTCAGCGAGGAAGCCGGAGCCCGCTTCGCCGCGCGGTAAGCCACAAAGCGGCGCCAGCCGTACATCCCACCGGCGATAAGCCCACCAAGAACGGCGAGCAGCCCAAGCAGAGCCAACATTGGAACCCAAATAGGCGGGCGAGGAATTTTGTTCTCGTAGGGCTGCGGAGTGGGCAAGCTGGGTTCGCCGTGGGCGAGGTCGTATTCGGCGAGCAGATTTTCCTCATCGAGGCCGAGGAAACGCGCGATAGCCCGCACAAAACCGCGATTGAAGACACCGCCCGGGAGCTTGTCCCACTCTTCGTTTTCCAGCGCTTCGAGGAAACGCGGGCCAATGCGCGTGGCCTTCGTGACTTCATTCAGGGAAACTTCGCGCATCTCGCGCTCGCGCTTCAGCCGTTCGCCAAAAGTTCCCTTGGCCATGAATCGAAAACCGTCCTCGGTGATAATTCGCAGGCCAACGCGATCAAGTTTAAATGTGATCGCAAGCTGCAGGCTGCCGCAGGCACCCTCGTTCTAAATAATGTCAGCAATTATCGCAGCTTTGCCGAGCGTGTGAAACTAATTGGTTCAACTTACGCGTTTCAGCCCCGCCGCGATCCCTTTGCGAACCACCTCGCTGTAGGGCCCCGACGGAAGAATGTCAACTTTCGCAAACGCCAATTCGTAGTAAGTCTTCGCTTGTTCAAGATTTCCAAGGTCTTCGTGCGCTTTTCCCATGTTCAAATATAGCGATGGATAAAAGCCGGCGACTCTCTCATCTCTTACGGCATCCGCGCGATCGAGCGATACTTGATTCCATCGGAGGACGTCGTTGGGTATCTTCTGTTGCCGGGCGACGTAATGAGCCGCAATGCACGCCTCGTAGTCTTCTTTGCTTTGTTCCCAGGCTCGCATGAAAAGCAGCAGCGCTTCGTTGGACTTGCCGTCGGCCTCGGCCTTCATTCCTTCCACGCAGAGTTTGACTACCGGATTGTCGGGATCCATGAAATTATTCTACCGAGCGTTTGAAAACATTGCGAACAGAAGCAGCATCGCCACAAGCTGGTCTCTCAGCATCAGTTCCATTGTCTCGGGCTGGATTTTGGATTCGTGTCATCGCCGCGCTCATTGATTTTGGCATCCTGATCGTTCCTTTCGCCGTTTTCGTTTCGTTCACGGCGGCCGCGATGGGAATTTCAAATCCCTTCTTCAATCATCGTGCCGGGGTGCCCCTCAGCGAGAGTCTTGCACAGCTTGCGCCGCTTTTCCTTACGCTCTGCGTTTGTTTTTTCGCCGCAGAAAGCTGGTTGTATTTTGCACTGTCGGAAGGTTCGCGCTGGCACGCAACTCTTGGCAAGCGCCTGCTTGGTCTTTACGTGGCTGACACCGGCGGCAAGCCAGTAGACTTTTGGCGTGCCAGCTTGCGTTTTTGCAGCGGACGCCTGCTGGGGCACGTCCCCGTCCTGGGGGGCTATTATTTCGTGGTCGACTGCCTTTGCGTCGGTTTGCGGCCTGGAAAACGTGCCATTCACGACACTCTTTCCGGTTGTCAGATCCTCCGCGAAGGATCTCCCGGCTCCGTCGTTCGCTAAAGCGTGTGGATTTCCGGCCTCCGGTACGCGCAGTACCTGCCGGTGGCAAGATGGAACGCCTGTACCACGAGATTCTTGCACCGCTTTTTGGCTGGCGCCTATACTGGCAAAGATTCGACGACCAGAGCCGAATCACGCCCGTGGTGTTGTCTGCCCGGGTGGCGAAGGTCTGGCCTCTCAAATTTCAACCTGGGGATTAACCGAGCGTGGACGAAGTGAATCAGTTTCCGGCCGTGGAACGCCGCCGAAATCCCGCGGTGACCGCTGAGCAGCGCGAGGCGGGTGAAGTGGCCATCTTCCAGGAGTTGGGAAAGGCGCTCACCTCTTCGCTGCAGCTTGATCAGGTGTTGCGCACGATCATGGAGAAGATCGACGAGTTTCTGCGGCCAGACAACTGGTCGCTGCTCCTGCTGGATGAGACCAAGCAGGAACTGTATTTCGAGCTGGCCGTCGGCAAAGCTTCTCAAGCCTTGAAAGATGTGCGCATCAAGATGGGGCAGGGAATCGCCGGTTGGGTGGCACAGCACGGGGAAACCGTGGTGGTGCCGGACACCTCGAAAGACAAGCGCTTCTTCGCCAACGTGGACGAGAAGACCAAAACGGAAACGCAATCCATCGTCGCCGTCCCGGTCAAATTCCGCGATACCTGCCTTGGCGTCATCGAGCTTATCAACTGCCTTGGCCCGGAAGGGTTCGACGACCGCGATCTAAAACTGCTTGAGGCGCTTTCGGACTTTGCGGCCATCGCGCTAGAAAATGCCCGTCACGTGAAGCGCATTCACGAACTGACCATCACCGATGATTGCACTAGCCTTTACAACGCGCGCCACATGGGCTTTATTCTCGAGACGGAAATCTACCGCTCGCAACGTTACAACTACCAATTTTCGCTCGTCTTTATTGACCTAGATCATTTCAAGCAAGTCAACGACACACACGGCCACCTGGTGGGGTCGCGGCTGCTCGCCGAAATCGGAAATGCTCTAAAAGCCCACTGCCGCCTGATTGATTTTGCGTTCCGCTACGGCGGCGACGAATTTGTGCTTCTCCTGCCGCAAACTTCGAAGGACAACGCGTTAAACGTTGCTCGCCGTCTACACAAGCTGATCCGTGAAGGCAATTGGCTCGCAGAAGAAGGTCTGGGCATTCGCGTTACGCCGAGCCTGGGAGTCGCTTCCTATCCGACCGACTCGCGCACAAAGGAAGGTCTTCTGCATCTCGCCGATGAAGCCATGTATCTCGTAAAAAATACCAACCGGGACAGCGTGGCCGCCGCAAACATCGGCATCTTGTCCGATACAATATCTGCAGCCGCGGAAACCGCCGGCTAACGAGCGCGCTTCGGGCCGCAAAGGGTCTCCGTGTATTTCCCGTCCATTCGTTTTTCCGAGCTGTTTTACGCTTTAACTCGTTTTTGACGTCACAGCAATCATGGGGAGACTCAGCGATGTTATCTACTTTTTTAGTTTGCCGCCCCTTCGCATGTAAAGTACCCTCATACGTGTAACAGGTCGTCTTATGCCGCCGCATCCCACGAACCACCCCGGGCTCCTTCGTATTCCCGGTCCCACCCTGGTTTCGCTTTCCGTGCGATTTGCTCCGCTGTCGGCTCGGGACCAGTTCAATCCGTCCGCTTGGCCGCAACACGATTTTGCACGTAGCGCGTCCTTTCCTGGCTGGTGGGAATTTGACCTGGACGTGCTCGCGCTCGCCGCCGGCGTCTACGAATACGAATTCGTCATCAACGGAACGACTCCTGTCCCGGACCCCTACGCCGACGCACTCACACGCTTCGGCGGTTATCGCGGCTTGTTCACAATCTCGGGCGGGCAGCGTGTGCCGCATCCCTTTCGTTGGGACGGCGAATTTCCCGCCGGCATGGTTCTTCCCGCGAACAATCAAATCGCTATTTACGAAATGCCGATCAAGTGGATGTCTTCAGACCCGGGAGAGAACGCGCCGCTCGTCGAGCTCGGAACATTCGACAAGGTCATCTTCGAGCATCTGAACGACCTGTCCACCATGGGAGTGAATTGCATTGAGCTGTTGCCGATCGAGGATTCTCCGCAGACTTTGAACTGGGCTATGGCACGCGCTTCTTTTTTGCTCCGGATTACGATGTAGGCAACCCCGTGGACGCCAAGTTTTTCATCAAGACGTGCCACCAGCACGGTATCCGCGTTGTGTTAGACGTGGTCATGAACATGTTCGCCCCGAAATGTCCCTTGGCCAGTCTTGCCCCGCTGTGGTTTTATGAAGCACCATCGGCTGGCAGACAGGATTGGGGCCAGGACCTTTTCCATTTTTCCTCGCCCTCTTACGGAAGCTATTTTGCCGCCCGCGAATTCCTTTGCGAGATGGCCCAATTCTGGATTTCGCAGTATCACGTCGACGGTTTTCGCGTCGACGACTTTGCGGATATCAACAACTGGGATTTTGTGCAGGAATTTCACGACCGCGCGACGGCTCAAAGCAACACGTTGTTTCCCAACAAGCCCTTTATCGTCGTAGCCGAGGATTCCAACCGCAACTTCATTACCACATCGGATGATCTAAACAATCCCGGAGGACTGAAAGTCGTCGACGCCATCTGGAACTTTGGCTATCGAGATGAGATTCGGCGTCTGGTGACCGATTCTATGGCAACAAACTGGGGCCAGCCGTCGCGGTCGGAGCGCTTGCAACACTTGATTTCAAAGGATGGCGTCTGGAACGCTTGGCCGCAGTCGTTTGATCTGGGCTATGCGGACATGGCCTGTTCCGTGGACTACATCACCTCTCACGACGTCGCCGACGCCCCCCGCCTGATGAATATCCTTCTCGGTCCCATGCTGCAAGCGGCCGGCCTGGGCGATGGCGGCGTCCAAAACGTACGCTGGGCGGTGGACAACGCCGACAGCTCTCCCAATCCCGCGGTCTCGCTCGTGGTGCAGGCCGCGCTACAACGCGTCTTCGGCGCATTTGCCATCTTGCTGACATCGGTCGGCATGCCCATGTTTCTGGCCGGGGAAGAGTTCGGTGACGTACACGACACCGACTACAACGACGTCAATGAGAAGCAGCAGGATCCCGTCCAGTGGAACCGCGCGGCGTTTCGCGGCAATGCCGAACTCCTGGCGAATGTCTCGAAACTCGTTCGCTTGCGAACGTCCCATCCCGCGGTGCAGCGCAATGAAGTGGACTTCTTCTACTTTCATCCGCAATTCGATAACGACGCCAGCCCGCGCGTCTTCGCTTACTGCCGGAGCCAAGGCCTTCCACTCGGAAGCCCCGGACAGGTAATTGTCATTGGCAACATGGGAGCACAACCATTTCCTAGCTACGATCTTCCAGGGTGGCGCTGGGGCGCTTCCAGTTTGATAGAGACGGGCTACCCAAGTACCGCCCCAGCCTACAATCCCATGACCGGTTCCCTGAACCTTTCGCTCGCGCCCTTTCAAGCCCGCGTTTTCAATACCTGAATCCGGCGTTAGGGGCCGAACCCGCCGGCGCTTCTATACAGTCCCTGGGAATTTTGCTTAACTGAAGCTATGCGAAGAAGCCAAGCGTCGCGTTATGCGCTCGGGTCTGCAGTCGTAGCCTTGCTGCTTGCCGGTCTGACGGCGGGCGTGTACGTGAAGCGCGGCTGGCAGCGGCATTTCGAGCAGAAATATGCTCCGCCACCTCCGCCCGTAGACGTCGAGAAGCAGTCCAGCGGGCTCACTTTCTCGAAGATGGATGGGCCGCGCAAGATTTTCACCGTAAATGCCTCGAAGTCCACGGACTTCAAGGACAAGAACGCGAGTCTCCTGGAAAACGTTGAAGTCACTATCTTTGGAAAAACGGGCGATCGCCACGACCTGATTCATACGAAAAGTTGCCAGTATGGAAAAGGAGACGGCGGCATCATCTGCAGCGGAGACGTTCAGATGGATTTGGAAAGCGCCGCAGATGCCGAGCGCGCAGCAAGAGATCCGGCGCTCCTGCCGCAGATCGTGCACATCGAGACCCGCGGCGTTACTTTCGACAACAAAACCGGGGCAGCGAAAACCGATCAGTTTGTGACTTTTACATTTCCGAATGGCAGCGGCGACGGTGTAGGCGCGGAATATATTTCGCAGGAGGGGACGCTCCGGCTGTTTCACGATGTCCACCTGAAACTCAAGCCGCCGCCCGCAAAAGACGCTTCCAAAAAGCCCGCGAAGACTGCGTCAACACCGGAAGTTCTGGTCAATGGAACGAGCCTCGACTTTGGCCGCGATGAAAGAATGATTCACGTCCTGGGTCCTGCCAAAGCTCAGTCCCGCGATGCCCGTTTGACCGCGGGAGAACTCACGCTCGAGATGGACTCCACATTTCGCGCTCGTCGTTTGCTGGCCCTCCCAGGATCGCTCAAACAAACTCCCGAACTCACCTCGCAACATGGCGACGATTCCATGCTCATGGACGCGGACAACCTGACCGCGCAAATTGCTCCTGAAGGCTGGGTCACGCGAATGGAGGGCGCGGGAAGCGTCCGAGGCTGGCGTCATGGTTCTGAGGAAGAGGACGAATTTCATTCCGACGCGGCGTCGCTCGACCTCTGGCCCAAGTTGAATCGGTCGAAAGAGCTGAATCTCAATGGCGGAGTGCTGGTGAAGACGCGCATGGTCAAAAACGGCGACGCGCGAATTTTGCAGACGGGCGCTCTTCGCATGCAATTTGCCGAAGGCGATGAAAACCGTGCCGGCAAACCCACAACGGCAGAGACGCTCACCGCCGGAAGCATGGAGTGGACCGACGCGTCGCCGCAGCCCAACACCGCACCGACGCGTACGAAACTACAAGCCGACAAACTAAAGTTAGCCTTTGACGGCCTGGGCAAGCCCAAACAGTTGGACGCCAACGGTAATGTGCAGACCGAGCGCGCCATCGTCGGCCACCAGCTCCAGACTGCTACGGCCAAAAGCGGAATGGCGCAGCTTCTCGCCACGGGCGGCTGGTCTCAAATGGATTTACAAGGCGACGCAAAGTTGAAGGAGGGCGACCGCAATGCCCAGTCTGATCACGCGACATTTACACACGCGGACCAGACCGCGCTTTTGACCGGACACGCCGTCGCTCGTGACGCCACGACGGAAACCCACGCTCCCCGAATTTTCTTCACCGGCACGAGCGGCGACATCCGTGCCGAAGGAGGGGTGCGCTCCACGGATTTTTCTCCCAATGGAAGTGGCGTACATCTCGCGCAAGTCCCGGCCAACATCACTTCGGACAATATGCAGGGCAACTCGAAAATCGGCCGCGCTCTCTATACTGGCCACGCGCGCCTCTGGCAAGGCGATTCCGTCCTCGAAGCGGACTCCATCGAGCTTCTTCGCGACACGAAAATCTTGAATGCTGGCGGAAGAGTGCGCGGCGTCTTCCCGCAAACGCCGCCTCCCGACCAGCCTGCTGGGACGCAGTCAAGTGCTTCTGCGGCTTCTGCGTCGCAGGCGCAAACCGGTGCGCCGAAAACCACCACATCGCAAGCTGCGGCGTCTGGCCCAAAAAAACCGGTCCTCTGGCACGTCGCCTCGGAAACCCTGACTTATAATGACGTCACCAGCATCGCCCACCTCGAAAAGAACGTCGTCGTGCAATCTCCCGATGAACGTATCCGTGCTCCGATTATGGATTTGTTCTTCACCCGTGGCACGCAGACAACCGCGTCCGCGACGTCAGCAAATACGGCCGCGACAAACGCTCCTGGCGCGCCTCCCGGCCCGCAACAAATCAGCCGCGCCATCGGCACCGGCGGCGTCATTGTCGACCAAGCCGGCCGCCGCGCCGTCGCTGATCGCGGCGAATACACTGCTTCCGACGGCAAGTTTGTCATGACGGGCGGATCGCCTACTCTCTACGACACTTCCGAAGGCACCACCGTCGGCCGTCAATTGACCTTCTTTTTAGCGGATGATACGATCATCGTCGACTCTGAAAATGGTTCGCGCACGTTGACGAAGCACCGAGTCGAGAAATGATGCGGCTGCCGTCAGGCCGCTCGTGAAGAGGTATGCTGAAGCTCCAGGCCGTCGAATTAAGCAAGTCCTATCGCGGTCGCAAGGTTGTTGATAACGTTGCACTGGAGATCGGCCAGGGTGAAGTCGTCGGGCTCTTGGGACCTAACGGCGCCGGAAAGACCACTACTTTTTATATTTTGGTAGGCCTTGCCCGGCCCGACTCCGGACGCGTTCTCCTGAACGAAGGCGAAATCACCGACCTTCCCATGTACCTCCGGGCCCGTAGCGGCATCAGCTATCTTCCTCAGGAACCCTCGGTTTTTCGCCAGCTCACCAGCGAAGAAAACCTGCTCGCGGTCCTCGAGACTCTCCCTCTTACGCACGAGCAGCAGCGCGACCGTTTGGAAGAGCTGCTGGTTCAAATGGGACTCGAAACGGTGCGCACGAGCAAGGCTTATACACTTTCCGGTGGCGAACGCCGCCGTCTCGAAATCGCCCGTTCGCTCACGTTGGAGCCGTCTTTTATCCTGCTTGACGAACCTTTCTCCGGCATTGACCCTCTAACCGTTAAGGATCTCCAGGAAATCATCCGCGGCCTTGCCCGCTCTGGCATCGGCATCCTCATCACCGATCATAACGTGCGGGAAACACTCAACGTCACCGACCGCGCATACATCGTCAATCATGGCAAAATAATGGCGAAGGGCACGCCTCTCGAGTTAAGCACCGACGCGGAAGTCCGCCGCGTGTATCTTGGCGATCATTTCCGCCTGAACTAAAATCTGCATCTGGAGTTTTTTAAGGGGATAATCGGTTTCCATGGCCTGGCAAGGACTCAAGCTCAACCTCAAGGTGTCGCAGAAGCAGATTCTGACGCCTGGGCTTGTGCAAATGGTAAGCGTCCTCGCGCTGAACCGGCTCGAGTTGCGCGAGATGATCAACCAGGAGATGATCGCAAATCCGGTCCTGGAAGAGCTCAGCGAAGAGCCTACACAGACCGATAACTACAGCGACGAAACTTTCCTGAAAGCCGAAACCGAGAAGGTTCCCGAAAAGCCCGAAGCCAATCCCTTCGATGAATTCGATGTCGGCAGTTTCTTCAATCAATACCTCGACACCGGCGGCGACGGCGGCCAATCTCAGGAACGCGAGGTTTCAGAGCGCCCCTCCTTCGAAAAATTTCTTTCCTCCGCCGCGGGCCTCACGGATCACCTCACCTGGCAGTTGAGTCTTACGATCTGCTCCGAAACGGTCGCCGAGCTCGCGGAAAGCATCATCGGCAATCTCGATGAAAACGGCTACCTCACGGCCTCCATCGAGGAACTCGTCCAGAACGGCAAATATTCTCAGGACGATCTCGACGATGCCCTCGCCGTCGTGCAGGATTTCGATCCCATCGGCGTCGGCGCGCGCGACTTGCGCGAGTGCCTGCTCCTGCAACTCAAAGCTTTCGATCCACAAAACACGCTCGCGCAGCAAATCGTTTCCGAACATCTGAAGCAAGTCCAGTCCAACCAGCTCAAAGAAATCGCCCGCGCGCTGAATCGCCCGCTGGAAGTCGTAAAGCGTTCGCTCGAAGTCATCAAAAAACTCGACCCGCGCCCCGGCCTCCGTTACAACAAAACCGAGCCGCGCCTCGTCGAACCCGACGTCTATTTCCGCAAAGTAGACGATCAGTGGCAGGTTTTCTTGAACGAAGACGACATGCCGCAGCTCCGCCTGAGCCCAACGTACCGCCGCCTGCTCGCCCGCGACGCCGCCGACCGCGACGTTCGCAACTATGTCAAAGAACGCTTCACGGCCGCCATCCAATTAATGAAGAACATCGAGCAGCGCAAGCACACCATCCTGCGCGTCTGCCAGTCCATCATTGCTCGTCAAGGCGAATATCTCAGCCATGGCCCCGACGCCCTCAAGCCCATGATGATCAAGGAAGTCGCCGAAGAAGTTGGCGTGCATCCTTCGACCGTCAGCCGCGCCGTCGCCAGCAAGTACGCGCACACCTCCCAGGGTGTCCTCGAGCTTCGCTCTTTCTTTAGCGAATCCGTCAACGGACCTGAGGGCGGCGCCATGTCCCTGCTTACCCTCAAGCGCCTCGTCAAAAAAATGATTGAAGAAGAAGACACCTCGAAGCCGCTCACCGACGAACAAATCGCCAAAAAGCTTGACGATGCCGGCATCCACGTCACGCGCCGCACCGTTGCCAAATATCGCGAAGACATGCGCATCCCCAGCACGCACCAGCGCCGGGTGAAAAGCTGAGCCGCCGCGTGCCTAAGCCGCCGTCCAGAAGCGACGCGCGCCAACTCGTCATCCTCACAGGCCTCTCGGGCTCCGGTAAAAGCACTGTCCTTCACGCGTTCGAGGACATGGGCTTCTACTGCGTCGACAACCTCCCGGTCGAACTCATCCCGATCTTCGCCGAGCTGCACGCCGCCAACGAAGGCGATTTTGCTCGCGCCGCTCTGCTTGTGGACGCCCGCGAAGGCCAGCAGCTCGAAAAGCTTCCGCCTCTTCTAAAGCATCTCCGGAAGGACCATCCGATTTCGCTTGTGTATATTGACGCGAGCGACGACGCCCTGCTCCGCCGCTACAGCGAAACCCGCCGCCCGCATCCTCTTGGCAAAGCGCTTTCCGTCCGCGAAAGCCTGCAGCACGAACGCGCCATCATGGAGCCTATCCGCAAGCTCGCCGACGTGGTCATTGACTCCACCCAGTTCAACGTCCACGAGCTCCGCCACTTCGTCACCGAGCGCTTCAAAAATCCCGACACGCGACCGATGCTGGTCTCCATGGTGAGTTTCGGCTACAAATACGGCGTTCCCACCGACTCCGACCTGGTCTTCGACGTGCGCTTCCTGCCGAATCCTCACTTCGTCCCAGCTTTGCGCCGCTACACCGGCAAAGATCCCAAAGTCCAAAAATACATTCGCTCGTTCCCTCAGACCGGCGAATTCCTGCGCCGCATCGAAGGCCTCCTCAGCTACCTGATCCCGCACTACATCAGTGAGGGCAAAAGCTACCTAACCATCGCCATCGGCTGCACCGGCGGAAAACACCGCTCCGTCATGCTCGGCGAACAAATCAAGAAAAGGCTCTCCAAACACGGCTTCAACACCAAAGTCACCCACCGCGACATCGAGAAATAAAACGCGGCACCGCGTCCCCATCCGGTCACAGGCAGTCCCTGGAAACTGTTGTACCTCGATGATAGTGTCCCCTTTTGTCCTCGATAGAAATGTCCCCTTAATAGGACCTCCTGAGGGAGGTCAGAGTGAGGCGGACAGAGATGAGCAAGGAAGAGTTAAGGCGCGTGGAAGTGCTGGCGCGGGTGCG
>CAJCHZ010000033.1 GCA_903970165.1 Betaproteobacteria bacterium | reverse complement strand
ACAGCAGCAATATGCATAACCGTGGGGAAAGTATCGTTCGATGACGCAGACATATTAACATGATCGTTGGGGTGAACCGGTTTCTTGCTGCCCATCGCGCCGCCGGAAATTTCGATGGCGCGGTTGGAGATCACCTCGTTGACGTTCATGTTGGTCTGCGTGCCGCTGCCGGTCTGCCAGATGCGCAAGGGGAAGTGCTCGTTCAGCTTTCCGGAGACAACTTCGTCGGCTGCTTGCGTGATAAGTGCCGTCTTATCAGCAGGAAGCTTGCCCAAATCCTGATTCACCAGCGCGGCAGCCTTCTTCAGGATGCCGAATGCGCGGATCAGCTCCGGGGGCATAGTGTCCTTGCCGATGGCAAAGTGGATCAGAGACCGGGCTGTCTGCGCGCCATAGTAGCGGTCGGCGGGGACGTCGATCTTGCCCATGCTGTCGGATTCGGTGCGTGTCGGGATGTTTTCAAGAGCTTCAGCGGCTTCGGACATGATGGTCTCCTGGAAAGGGTGCCCCCGATTTTAGCAGGGAACGAGGAGCAGCACAGCCGGGGTGGTGGGGGCTGTGTTGAGCCTCGAAGCAAATGTGGACTGTGTGGACGTCGTCATCTGTCCTGATCGGTCCGAAAGCGGAGGGAAGGCTCTCGCACCCACGGGTGGTTAACCATAATTGGGGGTGCCCCCCCTGGTTTTGTGTAAGTGTTGATTCTGAAGGAGACGATGTTGTTTAGAATCAATACTTATAGAAGTGTTCATTCCAGGGCAGTTGCGGGAGTCTTTATCGGACGAGCGGCGTACAGGGGAAAATTCGATGGAAGATGGCGGTAATCGCTCTGCCGAGGATCGAAAAGTGTCTGCGAGGGGCGGCGAAAGGGGACAGGTTCGTTGGTTGAGACTCACGCAAAATTATAACATACAGGTACTCTTTGTCAATAAGTATTTGTAAGTTATTCACAGCGCTGAAGTTGTTTGTGGCTCTTTGTTAAGACGTTGCCTTGAAACGGAAGAACCTTCTTCGACACTACAAACCATGCAGTTAGCTCTGCAGAAGGCCCCTTAGACAATTCGAGAGGAGACTCCCCATGGCAAATTACCGGTTCGGGAAACACCCACCCCAGGTCGACTATCGGACGTTGCGGTTCAAGGATTACATCAAGTCCTCGCTGCCGGCGCCGCCGGCGACGTATAACGTTCTCGCGGATGTCTATAAGAACTTGAAAACAAACGACCCAACGAAGCTGTTCCCCATGGATGGCAACGACACGGTGGGCGACTGCACCTGCGCGGGAATGGCGCATGCGATTACGACGTACTCTGGACTGGTGGGGAAGAAAACGATCATGCCTCAGGCAGCCGTGCTGAAACTCTACTACCACCTGACCGGTGGCGCGGATACCGGGTTGAATGAGCTGGACGTGTTGAACTACTGGCGGCAGAACAGCGTGGACGGCGTGGAGATCCTGGCGTACGTAAAGCTTGACCCGAAGAATCATACGAACGTGCAGCAGGCTATGCAGCTTTTCGGAGGCGTTTACCTGGGGTTCCAGGTACAGGAAAATGCCCAGCAGGAGTTCCAGAACCATCAGCCTTGGACACCCGGGCCGTTGACCAATGACGGCCACTGCGTGTTCGCGGTGGCGTATGACGCCACGGGCGTCACAGTCCTGACTTGGGGAAATACACAGCAGGCGACGTGGGCCTGGTGGGATGAGTGCGTGGACGAGGCCTACGCGATCCTGCCGCCACAGGCTAAGGAGAAGAACTTTGCGCCGGGATACGACCTGGCGCAGTTGCAAGAGGACCTGAACGAAGTGGCAAGCTGAGGCTTGGCGGCTCGAGATAGGCGATTGGAAACATGAGGCTTGAGCGCTCGCGAGCAGAAGGAGGTTGCGGAGGACGCGTTGTGTATAATTGAGGCCTTGGGGATTTAGCGCCTTTCATGCCGGAAGAGACAAAAACAGTACGAGCCAGCGCCGAGGTTTTGCGCGAGCGCAAGCGGCGGTTTCGCCGCACGCGGGCGCGCGAACTGATGATGATTACGAAGGCGCTGGCCTCGACGAAGCATCCCATCCTAGTGCACATCATCCCGATGCGGCGGTGCAACCTGGACTGCGGGTATTGCAACGAGTACGACAGCGTTTCGAAGCCGGTGCCGCTGGCCGAGATGAAAAAGCGACTGGATATCCTGGCGGACATGGGGACGTCGATCATTACCATCAGCGGCGGCGAGCCTTTGATGCATTCGGAGCTGGAAGAAATTATCCGGCACATCCGGAAGCGCGGGATGATCGCCGGGATGATTACGAACGGGTTTTTGCTCAGCAAGGAGCGCATCGGGACGCTGAACGAGGCGGGCCTGGAGCATCTGCAAATCAGCATTGATAACCTTGTGCCGGACGAAGTATCGAAAAAGAGCTTGAAGACGCTGGATACCCGTCTCGAATGGCTGTCGGAGTTTGCTGTTTTTCAGGTGAACATCAATTCGGTGCTTGGAAGTGGAGTGAAGGACCCGGAAGACGCGTTGAAGATTGCGCACCGGGCCGTGGAGCTTGGGTTCACCAGCACGGTAGGGATCATTCACGACAACAACGGCCAACTGAAGCCGCTGGGGCCGCGCGAGCAAGAAATTTTTGAAGAGATCATGACGCTGGGGAAACGCTCATACTCGCGGTTTAACGATTTCCAGCACAGCGTCGCCCGCGGCAAGGAGCACAACTGGCGGTGCCGGTCGGGCTCGCGCTACTTGTATATTTGCGAGGATGGCCTGGTGCATTGGTGCTCGCAGCAGCGCGGTTATCCAGGGATACCGCTGACACAGTACACCGACGAGATGCGCCACAGGGAGTATTTGACGGCTAAGCACTGCGCGCCGATGTGCACGGTGTCGTGTGTGCAGCAGGTCGGTATGCTGGACAACTGGCGCGGGCCTCAAACGCTGAAACCCAAGCCCATGGCGCCTCCCGCGGGGGCGCGGCCGGAGCTAGTGCAAATCGGCGGTACACGAAGCGACTCCTAGCGGCGAACTAATTTCTACTTCGCAACGCACTCTCTAGTTTCTCTCCGCGCACATGGCTGGCCTTGACTTATTGACGATGGGGGCCGGCTTCCGAAGAATGAGAGCATGGCGGGCGCAACCATCGAAATCGAAAACCTGACGAAAGACTACCCGTACGGCTTCCTGCACCTGAAGAAAAAAAGGTCGCTGGAAGGGCTAACCATGCAGGTGGAGGACGGCGAAGTGTTTGGATTTCTTGGGCCGAATGGCGCGGGGAAATCCACGACGATCAAATTGCTCGTGGGGCTCATTTTTCCGGACGCCGGGACGGCGAGCATCCTCGGCAAGCCCATCACCGACATTGAAATGCACCGTGACATCGGCTATTTGCCGGAGCAGCCGTATTTTTACGACTATCTGACGGCTGCGGAAGTGCTTGATTATTTTGCGCGATTCCACGACTTGACGGCAGCGGACCGGAGTGAGCGCGTAAAGCGCATGCTGAAGAAAGTAGGGCTGGAGACGGCCGGGAAGATTCAACTGCGCAAGTATTCGAAGGGGATGCTGCAACGGGTGGGACTGGCCCAGGCCATTTTGCACGACCCGAAAGTGGTGATTCTGGATGAACCGATGTCGGGGCTTGATCCCATCGGACGGCGGGAGGTGCGCGACATTATTCTGGAGTTGAAGCGCGAAGGAAGGACCGTCCTTTTTTCGACGCACATTCTTTCCGATGCAGAGATGCTTTGCGACCGCGTGGGCGTGATCGTTGGCGGGAAGCTGCGGGGTGTCGGCGCGCCTGGCGAAATCGTGGGAATGAAGACGCAGGGCATGGAGATTTTGTTTGAATTGCCAGCGAGCACCGCGACATCAACGGCATCCGCGAACGCGGCCGGCATTCTCGCGAAAGCTGCAAAAACCGGCGATCGCTATCGTCTGCAAGTGACGGAAGAAGAGCTTTACGCTGCGTTAGAGCAGCTTCGTTCTGCGGGGGCGAAAATCCTTTCCGTGACGCAAGTGAAAGCCACGCTCGAAGAATATTTCATGCATCTGATCGAGGCGGACCGGGCGCAGGCGGCGGCCGTCGAGGTGAGCGGGAAATGAAGCGAGCTGGCGCAGTGGCGTTGAACACATTTCGCGAAGCGGTGCGAGACCGCGTCTTGTATAACCTCGTTTTCTTTGCCTTGCTGATGATGGCAGCGGCCATTTTTGTCGGGCAGATTTCGATCGGAATTGAAGAGCTAGTGATCAAGAGCCTGGGCTTGAGCGCGATCTCGGTGATCGGATTACTGATCGCGGTGTTCATAGGCGTCGGCCTGGTTTACAAAGAGATGGATAAGCGAACGTTGTATGCGCTGCTGGCCAAGCCGGTGAGGCGGTGGGAATTTCTGCTGGGAAAATTCGGCGGGCTGGTGTTGACGCTGGCGGTGAATACCGTGGCGATGGCCGCGGGGCTGCTTGCAGCGCTGGTTTACGTTAAGCAACATCTCGAGCGCACGGACACGGTATTGTTCGTCGCGATTTATTTCATTTTGCTGAAGCTGATGCTTGTGGTTGCGCTGGCCCTGCTTTTCTCCTGCTTCAGCACGCCGCTTCTGGCGATTCTTTACACTTCGGCATTCTACGTGGCAGGGCTTTTCGTCGAGGAGATGCGGACGTTTCAGTTTGCCACGCCAAATCCGGCCGCGTCGTGGCTGCTGCGCGGGCTTTCTTACCTGCTGCCCAACTTTGAAAATTTCAACGTGATGGCGGCGGCCGCGCACGGGCGGGAAATTCCGGGAGCTTTGATTCTGCAGAACACGGCTTATGCCGCGCTGTATTGCATTATCGTGCTGCTTATCGCGGCGGCAGTTTTTTCGCGACGGAATCTGAAATGATAACCCCGAATTCGAAAACTCTTGTGCTGTTGGTTCTGCTCGTATTGGGATTTACGGGCGTTTGGCGTTTACAGCAAGGTATCGACGCGCAGCGAGCCGCGTTGCACGAGGAGCGAGACGAACTGGTACTGCGCTCCGGCAAGTTATTGAAAGCCATGAGCCTCGAATACACGCCGCTACTGGCGGATTTTTATTGGACACGCGTGGTGCAATATTACGGCGACAAGCGCGCGCGTCACGATCTCCACTTCGAACTGTTATCGCCGCTTCTGGATTTAACGACCACGCTCGATCCCCATCTGCTGGTGGCCTACCGTTTTGGCTCGACGTTTCTCAGCGAGCCTTCGCCGCGAGGCGCCGGCCATCCGGAGCAGGGAATTGCCCTATTGGAGCGTGGGATTCAAGCCAATCCCGAGTACTGGCGATTTTACCAGGATATGGGATTCATCTATTACTTCGAGCTGAAGGATTATGCAAAAGCTTCGGCGGCGTTCGAGAAGGGAAGCGAGTACCCCGATTCGCAGATCTGGATGAAAGTCATGGCCGCAAAGGTTGCGGCTGAGGGCGAATCGCTTTCCACCTCCATTTTTTTGTGGAGACAGGTTTACGAGACGACCAAAGATCCCCAGGTAAAAGAAAATGCGCTAACGCACCTGCAATTGCTGGGAGTGCAGGAAGATTGCAAGCAATTGGATAAGCTTGCGGACGAATTTCAAAAGCGAACGGGCCGGCGTCCCACGCGCGTAAGCGAGCTGGTGCAAGTGGGGATGTTGCCGCAGTTGCCGGTGGACCCCATGGGCTATCCCTATGTTTTCGGCCCCGACGGGAAAGCCGCGCTGAACCTGAACAGCCCGCTGCTCGAACAGCAGCTGTTACACCAGAACGCGAAGTAGGTTCGTTGGAAGCCGCTCCGGGCGGTTGCCGGTAATTCCCAACTGGCCGAACTCACCCTTCCGCCTTGATGGAGTTATACTTCGAAGGAAAAAGGGGCATCCCCACCAAGTCCGGATGCGGAAGGTATTTCCATGATCCGACGTGATTTCCTGCGACGCATAGTTTACGGCGGCACGGCGATTGCTGCGACTGGAGCAGCCGGTAGAGCGATGGAGCTGCCTGTTGGCGAGGGCGCGGAGCACGCGCATGATCCGCTGAATCCGGCCCGCTCGGACACAGCGAAGAAATATCCGATGCCGACCTTAACCGCCGTTCCTTTTGAACTGGAAGATGTCCGGATTCAAGACGCAGCGCTATTGCGAATGCGTGAGCAAACCATGCAATACATGCTCGCCCTTGATTTCGATCGCCTGCTGCACAACTTCCGTGTCAACGCCAAGCTGCCAACGTCGGCCGAGCCGCTCTACAACCGCGAGTCTCCAACGAATGGATGGCGCGGGCACTATGTCGGACATTTTCTATCGGCTTGTAGCCAGATGTACGCGGCGACTGGCGATGAGCGCATCAAGGCGAAGGCTGACGCGATGGTCGCAGAGCTTGCAAAATGCCAGGCGCAGCTTGGCGACAAGGGCTATCTTTCGGCGTTCCCGGAATCGGGCTTCGATGATCTGGAGGAGGGACGTCCGGCGGCGGTTGTGTGGTATGCGCTGCATAAAATCATGGCTGGATTGCTGGATGTCCACGAGCATTTGCACAATGCGCAGGCCCTTCAAGTGCTCGAAGGCATGGCGGCCTGGACGGACTGGCGCACGGGGAGAATATCGGAAGAACAGATGCAGCGCACGCTGCAAACCGAATTTGGCGGCATGAACGAAGTGCTGGCGAATCTTTCCGCAGTCACCGGTAATCCGCGTTATCTCGAGGTTGCGAAACGCTTTGACCACCACGTGGTGATGGATCCCGCAGCGCTGGGACGCGACTCGCTGACCGGGCTGCATGCCAATACGCAGGTTCCCAAGTTTATCGGGGCGGCGCGGGAATTCGAATTGACCGGGGATCCCTATTACCGGAACGCGGCGGAGTTTTTCTGGAAGCAGGTTGTGGTGCACCGCAGCTACGTTACGGGCGGCAACAGCATCAACGAACATTTCCGCACGCCGCCCGATGTGCTTGCGACTGAATTGACGGACCTGACTCAAGAAACCTGCAACACGTACAACATGCTCAAACTGACGCAGCATTTGTTCAGCTGGCAAGCGGAGCCGCAACACGCCGATTATTACGAGCGGGCTTTCCTGAATCACATTCTCGCCACGCCCAATCCGGCGGAGGGTTCGCCGCTTTACTATCTCGGGATGCAGGCGGGACAGTGGAAAGTACACTTCGTACCGCACCAGGGATTCTTCTGCTGCTGTGGCTCGGGACTGGAAAATTTTTCGAAATTGGGTGAGGGATTTTATTTTCATGATGCGCAGTCGGTGTGGGTGAATTTATTCTTCGCCTCGGAAGTGAATTGGAAGGAAAAAGGCGTTGTCATCCGGCAGGAGACGCGTTTTCCCGACGAAGCCGGGACACGACTGATCGTTCAGACGAAATCGCCTGCACGCTTTAGTTTGAACGTGCGCATCCCCTATTGGGCGGAGAACGCCAGCGTGACGGTCAACGGCAAGAGTTACCTGCCAAACGAGAAGCTGGCTCCTTCGAGCTACGCGAAAATAGAGCGCACGTGGAAGGATGGAGACCTCGTGGAAGTGAAGTTGCCAATGTGTTTGCATTTGCAGACGATTCCCGACGACGAAAGTCTGGCGGCTGTGATGTATGGGCCGGTGGTGCTTGCCGGGGAGCTTGGCACGCAGAATATGGACGCGAAGAAAATTTATTCCGAGGACAAAGTGTTGCATGGGGGATTCAACGCCTTTGCAGTGCCTGAGCTTGCGGGAGACTGGAACGCGCTCGATAAGTGGATTCAACCGGCGAGCGCGAAGGAGAAGCCGCTGACATTTCGTACCGTGAACGCGGGGCATCCGGAGGACGTTACTCTTAGCCCTTTTTACCGGCTTTTCGACCAGCGCTACTGCGTTTACTGGCGGTTGCGAAATACGGCGGAGGGATAATTAGAGACTTCTAATACGGCGAGCTGTGGTTAAAGTTGCAGGGGGAACGTGCCGATAGAGAGGGCATGGACTTGAGCTCGATTGCGCTGCAAGGATTGCAACAGGCGGATAATCAGCTTCAGAATGCCGCCACCCAGATCGCCGAGAATGGGGCAAACGCGCCGGGCGGCAACGTAGATTCTGTGGATCTCAGCGCAGCGGCCGTGCAACTACTGGCTGGGAAGAACGACTTCGCCGCAAACATCGGCACACTCAAAGTGGCGGACGAAGTTCAGAAAAACTTGCTTGATGTACAAGCTTGAATCGCACCCGCTATCAAATTAGTGCCCCGCACCGCTTCACCAATTTCCCGCGAAAATTAATCCATAGTTCTTTCTGCAGGCAGAAAAAGAGCTACCGGGGATAACGACTTTATTCCGTGGTGCAGAGAATGGTCATTTGGGGGTCGATGACCATTTTGTGAGGGGCGGCCTGGACTGTGAAGTGGAAGGACGTTACCGGGCCTGCGGCTACGACTGCGCCGAGATAAATATTGTGGCCGACGCCGGTGCTGGCATAGAGCGGGATGCTGTTGATGAAGGAGCGCGGGACGTTGGTTTGAAAAAGTTTGCCGCGAACGACCAGCCCCTTGTCTGTTTGTTGCGTGGAAAATTCCGCGCGATAGTGCGGGATACCAGTGCCACGCACCCATTGTTCGAAAAACCATTCCATGGAATGGCCGCCTTCGAGGTCCATGGCGGGCGTCATGACGGCTTCGACTTCGTGCTGCAAATCGTCGGTGGATAGAGCACGATAGGCATACTTTGTGGAAAGAGTTCGAAGCAGGGCTACGAAACGCGCGTCGGGATCCTTTGCGCCCGGCTGGCGAAGCATTTCGCGCAGCATGTGAATGACCCACGAGCCTTTCGCGTACATCATTTCCTCGAAGCCCTTGGGCGATTTGGAGGAGTTGAGGCGGGTGCCGAGCGTGAGCGCGCCAATATCGCCTACGGCTTGCTCCGAGTCGGGAATTTTATCTTTAAGCTGTTTGCGATAGCGCTCAAGCCAGAGATGGAGCTGGTGACCTGAAGATTTTCTGCTATTCGAAAAAAGCAGCGCGAGATAATTTGCGATCGCTTCGTCAATCCACTGATCGCGATAGCTGGACCAGCCGACGACGTTGCCCCACCACTGGTGCGCGACTTCGTGATAGGGAACCAGGTCGGTGAACTCTTCCTGTACGGTGGAATTGAGCCCGGCACGGTGTTGCGTTTCTGCCGGCAAGAAGGAGAACGTCGAGAGGTAAAGAAGGCCCGGCCAGCCCTGGCCGAACGTGCCGGGAATTTGCGAGACGCTGAGCGTGCGGAAAGGAAACGGGCCACTATACGTTTCGTAAAAATGAATGGAGGCGTCGATCTCCTTGGCGAGCTGTTTAAGCGCATCGGCGGGGCTCGCTTGCGGAGCCTGCATGGCCTCGCGGCTTGCACCTCCGGTAGAGCTAAATGGAGGCCCCACTTGCGGGAGGGGGGTTGCTTCCGAGGAATTCAAGCGGTTGGTGAGGGCCTGCTCAAGCTGGCGGTTCGCGTAGACATCAATCGTACGCGACTGGGTTTGGTTCGAAGCGGATGCATAATCGCCCAGATTGAAACCAGCGATCGAAAGAGGATTCGCACTTTTCCAATGGCCCACGCGAAACTCTCCGGAGATTTGTTCGTCGAGTTTCGCGCCGGTGGCTACAAGTTTCAGATGGCGCGGCCAGTGCATCGTCAATTCATAGGAAGCGAACTCCGCCTGGTCGCCGAGATGCGGATACCAGCTTTCGCGCGAGCCGACGAAGAGCACGCCATTGCCGGCGTCTTCAATGACGTTACCCCGGTAGTGAAAGCGAAAGGTGAATTCCTGCCCTTTTTGCGAAGGCTGCGGCAGAACGACGTGGACGTAGTCGTTGCCGCGGACGCTGCGCTCCTGAAGATTCATGCCTTCATTTTGAAAATAGGAGAGCGGCCTGTTTTGTTCGTCGGTGACGGAGTCGGCGTGAAGAGCGCGGGAAAGCTGGAAGGTTAGAACGCGCTCGCCGGAAAGTTCGGAGCGGACGCGGACGGCTGCCGTTGCGTCGAGGGAGTTGTCTGGGAGAATCGTTGTGTCGAGGGAGTAGCCCAGTGCGCGGAACTCCGTTTGGGGAGGGATTGCGCTGGGAACGGTGTAGGAGGCCCAGACATCGTAGTAGGTGGAATCGCCGGCCTTATGGGTTTGTCCTAGAAGGACCGGTTCCCGCCGGCGGGGATCGAAAAGAAAATCGAAGAAGCCGGTTTCGACGCCTTCGAGGGCGGCATAAAAATAAGGCTTTGGATTTTGCGTGAGGCGGTCTTCGAGGACGCGCAGCGTTTGCGAAGCGTTGAGCCGCCCCAGAAACGAATCGGAGCCTGCGGCAAATTCGGTATCCGTTTGCGGCGTGAGTTTGGCGTCACGGAGTTGGCCGAGGAGGTCGTCCGCGGCATCGTCGGTGAAACGGACGTAAGCCGTGGAAAATATCTGGTCGAGAACGGGCGCGCCGAGAAAATGAGCCATCTGTTGTTTTTCGACGGGGTCGCGCGGAAATGCGAGGGTGTGGCCGCGGCCCGCAAAGACGAAGCCGGTGATGCGTCCGTCCATGGGAGCGAAAAAGGCCAGCTTGCCTATTTCGAAGGCGACGAGCACATCGCCGCGGCGGAGTTCGATGCGATTGGCGGGAACGATCTGATATGTGGCCGCGGGATCGATGCGGAGGGCGTTGAGTGCATCGTAAAGCTGGTGGGGCGATGTTTCGGTTGAGGCCGGCGCAGGCGCTTGTGTTTGCTTGGTGGCGGGATAGAGGGCGGGCGCCGCGAGACAATACAGGACTAAAAGTGCTCCCCCCGTCCTCATGCAAGAGTGTAGTCATATTCGGCATGGCGGAACAAGGCCGCGACAGGCGGCCCGTGCGAGAGGATTAAAATAGCAAGATGCATCCATTTTCTTTCGCTTCCGCAAGGCTCATTTGCTTTTTGTGTTATGCGCTTCTCGTTGTGGGCAGCCAGGCGCGCGCGGACACGATTGTTCTTAAAAATGGGCGGAGGATTGCGGCTTTAAGCGTTCGTGAAGAGGGCGACAAGGTTGTCTACGAAACGTCCGCCGGGGAATTGAGCCTACCGAAGTCCATTGTGGATCACATTGAAAAAGGCGGCGCCGTGCCAATGGGGGATTCCCCCGCGGCAGCGGCAGCGAGTCTGGCCATTACCCCGCCAGCGATGGAGGCCGCCAGCGGTGGTTCGGAAATTGAGAACGGAGTTGTCCACGACGGAGCGGTTGACCGCGAATTTATAGCGAAACTGGAAGTGGCGGCGAAGGGCAGCGGGGGAAGCGCTAACATGAAGGCGGCGTTGGCGCACCATGCGGCAGCGCAGTTCGAATTGTCGCGAGGCGATATGGAGCACGCCTTGGCCGACGAGCGAACGGCGTTGACGTTCGCGCCGGAAGAGCCGGCCTTGCTGATGAATGTGGCGTACTTGCATTTGCGGCGGAGCGAGTACAAACAGTCGTTGGATTATCTCGATCGCGCGCGTCGCGTCGCGCCGGATAATCCTGATGTGGCAAAGCTGGCAGGCTGGGCTTACTACGGCTTGAACAAAATGGATCAGGCTGTGGCGGAATGGAAACGCGCGCTGGCCTTGCGGCCCGATCCTGAAGTGCAAACGGCTTTGGATAAGGCGCAGCGCGACAAGCAGGAAGAAGAGAGTTACAAGGAGAACGAGAGCGCGCACTTTACGCTGCGCTACAGCGGGTCCGCGGAGCCGGCGCTGGCGCGCGATGTTCTTCACACGCTTGAAGCGCATTTTGCTGCGATTGAGTCGGAGCTGAATTTCACGCCACCGGATTCCATCGGGGTGGTGCTCTACACGCAGCAGGCGTTTGCCGACATTACGCGCGCGCCGGGGTGGGTAGGCGCGTTGAATGACGGGCGGATTCGCGTGCCCGTGCAGGGCTTGACGGCTGTGAATCCGGAGCTATCGCGCGTTTTGAAGCACGAGCTGACGCACAGCTTTGTTGGGCAGAAAACGCGCGGCCATGCGCCCACATGGATTCAAGAGGGATTGGCGCAATGGATGGAAGGGAAACGCAGCGGCGACAATGCTGAAGTTCTAGCGCAGGTTTATAAGGATGGGCACGCGCCTTCGCTGGCGGGGCTGGAAGGTTCGTGGATGGGCTTGCCGAGCGATGCCGCGGGCTATGCGTACGCTTGGGCGCTGGCGAACATCGAATACATCGTGCAAACCGACGGGATGGGAGACATCGAGCGCATGCTCGACCGTATCGGAAGCGGGGGCTCGACGGAGGCGGCGCTGCGCGAAGTGTTGCACGGCAATTACGACGACTTGATGCAGTCTACGGCGGAATATCTCAAGAAAACGTACGGCCACTAGAGAGGCGAGTTCATCTGCTCTTGTTGTGAGAGCCACTCAGGCTGAAAGCAGCAATGCCGCGAGAAGCGCGGCGCGGGCCGGCATCGTCTTGACGACGATGTGCTCGTCCGCGGAGTGCGCGCCATGGCCGACAGCGCCGAGGCCGTCGAGCGTTGGCGTGCCAACCGCGGCCGTGAGATTGCCATCAGAGCCGCCGCCGGCGGTGCATTCTCCCAGAGGCAAACCCATTTGCGCGGCCAGAGATTTTGCTTTGGTGAAAAGCGCGGCGCTGGACTTGCGTTCGAGAGGCTGGCGATTGAAACCGCCGCGAATTTCGAGGCGCGCGCCCGGAAGAATCGGGCGGAGCGCGTGGAGGCGGCGCTCGAGGCCGCGCATGTCGGCAACGCGGAGCGCGCGGAGATCGAGCGTGGCGCGAGCGTGCTCGGCGATTACATTGACGCGCGTGCCGCCCTCGATAATGTCGGCGTTGATGCTGACTCCGCGGCGAAGATCGTTCCACTCTTGAACGCGCTGGAGTTGACGCGCCAATTCGTGGATGGCGTTGATACCTTCTTCCGGCGCTAGGCCGGCGTGAGAAGCGCGGCCATGGACGATTAGTTCCGCCTCGCCTACTCCCTTGCGAACGGTCTTGAGCAGACCTTTTGGTCCGAGCGATGGTTCAAGGACGAAGACAGCGTCGCTCCGGCGGGCTTCTGTTTCGATGATTTTTCTGGAAGCATCGCTGCCAATCTCTTCATCGGAAGTCCACAGAAACAACAGACGCTTTCGAAGCGGGGCGTTCATCTGGTGGAGAATTTCGAACGCGTACAAAGCCTGAACGATGCCGGCCTTCATATCAAAAATGCCGGGGCCGTAGGCTTTTCCACCGCGAACGCGGAACGGCATCCTGGCTAGCGTGCCCGTTGAATAGACCGTGTCGTAATGCCCGAGCACGAAGAGCTGGCCTGCGGGACGCGACTTGTGCGGCCACCAGGTGACGCGAATCTGGTCGCCGCGATGTTTCTGTGCGATTCGCTCGACCTGGCAGCCACGCTTCTTCCATTCCTGCGTGAGCAGGGTTGCGCACTTGTCCGCAGGGGCCTTCTCGAGGCTGGGGGATTCCACCCGGACCAGCCGTTCGAGTGTCGAGACCATTTCAGACAAGCGCGTTTTCAGAAGCCGCAGCAATTCTCTGGGGTTCGGGGTATCCGTCATGGCCGGGACATGCTAACAACCCGGGGGCTGTGCGAGCAACTTCAGGTGCAGACTATTTATTTGCTTCCCAGTCTTTTCTCAAGAGCTCGTAAAGGCAAATGACGCGCCCCGTAGCGGGGAATCCTTCATGGCTCACAAATTGAAATCCAAACTTTTGCAGAATATGCTCGGAGGCGCCATGCCCTTTTTCAACGTCCGCAAGAATGCGTGGCAATCCCAGTCGGCCAAATCCGACTTCCAGAAAAGCCAGGGAAGCTTCGGAAGCGAGTCCGCGACCCCAATAGGGACGAGCGATATAGTAGCCAAGAGCTGGCGCCGGCTGATTGGGCGGAAAAGCTAACCCGCAAGCGCCGATGTACTTCTGTTCTTCTTTCAGAACTGTAGCCCACAAGCCATAAGTCTCATCTGGCCGACCCACATACCCATTGCGAAACCTACGTAGAGCCTCATCAATGGGCCAAGCTCGGTTCCCGGCGTAACGCCGAACCTCCAGGTCTGTGTGCATTTGCACAAAGTCGTTTTCATCCTGAGGTTCGTGGGACCGAAAGAGCAGCCGCTCTGTTTCAAGAAAGATCATCGTGTTGCCCAGCGGTCGAGACTGAAGCAGAGCGGTTGTAAAATCAAGCCGCCCGACTTTTTCTTCCTGGGGCCTAGGCCAAGCGATTACGGCGGCCCCTGCTATTTGATAGGCTAATCAACTTCATCACCTAAGCGCTCAAACACGCCGACGTTCGAGGTTTTGCTGCGTCGGCTTGAATAAATAGGAAGGATGCCCTTATGCGAACACTCTGGCAGGACCTGCGCTACGCACTACGAATGCTTTCCAAGTCGCCGGGCTTTGCTGCAATTGCAGTGCTGACGCTGGCGGTGGGCATCGGCGCGAATACCGCGCTTTTCTCTGTGGTCAACGGTGTGCTGCTCAGCCCGCTGGCCTATCCTCAAGCCAGCCAGCTCGTGCGCGTTTATGCCAGAACTAGTGGCGTGGATAAAGGTCCCCTCACCTACATGAATTTCCTCGATTGGCAGCGCGATACGCACACGCTGTCCTCCATGGCGCTCTACCGGAATCAGGATTACAACTTCACCGGTGTGGGCGAAGCCGAACGGCTCAGTGGCTACATGATTTCGTCGAGTTTCTTTTCGACGCTCGGCTTAAATCCTGTGATAGGCCGAACGTTTCGCCCTGAGGAAGATCAACTCGGCGCAGCTCCCATCGTTGTTCTCGGCGGCGGCTTTTGGAAGCGAAGATTCGGATCCGCGCCGGACATTATCGGAAAACCGATTGTTCTGAATGGAGCTTCTTACACGATTGTCGGCGTGATTCCGGCGGAGTTCACCTTCTACGGACAAGACCGGGACGTTTACACTCCGATTGGCCAGTGGTCCGATCCATCTTTCCGCGACCGCCGCATCAGCGTGAGCGCACACTCGATCGGCCGCCTCGCGCCGGGCGTCACACTTTCGCAGGCGCAAGCCGATATGGATGGCATCGCCCGCAATCTTGCCTTGGCTTTTCCGGTGGCCGACAAAAACGTAGGCATTGTCCTCGTTTCCATGAAAGAAGATATCGTTGGGAACGTCCAGCCGTTCCTGCTCGTGCTTCTCGCGGCGGTGGGTTTCCTGTTGCTGATTGCGTGCGCGAATGTGGCCAATCTTTTGCTGGCGCGCGCGATGGGCAGGTCGCGCGAGTTTGCGATTCGCGCGGCTCTGGGCGCCAGCCAGATGCGCGTCATTCGGCAGCTTCTCACCGAAAGTGTTTTGCTCGCGGGGTGTGGCGGAGTGCTGGGCCTGCTCTTGGCTATTTGGGGCACGAAAGCCGTACTTGGCGCGCTTCCCGGGTCATTGCCACGCTCCAGCGAAGTTTCGCTCGATCTGCGCGTTTTGTTTTTCACACTGGCGATCTCGCTTTTTTCCGGAGTTGTTTTTGGACTGGTTCCGGCGCTGAAATCTTCGCGCATCAATCTGGAAGAGACGCTCAGAGAAACAGGGCGAGGTTCGAGTGGAGCCCGTCAGCGGCTCCAGGGAGTTTTCGTCGCTCTCGAAGTGGCGATGGCTTTGGTTCTGCTCGTCGGCGCCGGGCTGATGGTGCGCAGCCTCGCGGCACTTTGGCGAGTCAATCCCGGATACAACCCCAGTCACGCCGTCACCTTCAGTGTGTCTTTGCCAGAGGCTGCTAAAGCCACTTCAGACGAAACGCGTGCACGCCTGCGGCGTTTCGACGACAAATTGCTTTCCGTCCCCGGTGTGCAAGCGGTCTCTGTGACGCTCGGCTCGCGTCCCATGATTCACGATTCGTGGCTGCCTTTCTGGATCGAGGGCCAGCCTAAGCCAGCCAACGACAACGAGAAGCCGCAGGCCATGTTTTATCTCGTGGAGGCCGGATTCCAGCAAGCCATGGGGATTACTCTGCTGCGCGGCCGCTTCGTCACGCCGCAGGACAATGAACTTGCACCGGTCGTGATTGATATTGATGACGTTTTCGCGCGCACTTATTTCCCAGGCGAAAATCCCATCGGTAAGCGCGTCAATCTCGAAGAGTTCAATGTGCAAGCCGAAATCGTCGGCGTCGTCGGCCACATCAGACAATGGGGGCCAGGCGGCGACGCAAAATCGGCTATTGAAGCCCAATTTTTTTATCCCTTCATGCAGACCCCAGAGAAGCTGATGCCCATGACGAGCGCGGTTGCCGTTGTGTTGCGCACGCAAGGCGATCCGGCGGCCATCATGGATCCTGTGCGTCAAGCGGTGAAAGAAATCGATCCGCGAGAAGTGATCTACAACGTGCAGACGATGGAAGCAGTACTCGCAACGTCGCTCGCCCCTCGCAGGCTTTCCATGATTCTCCTTGGCGTCTTCGCAGGGCTGGCGCTGGTGCTCGCGTGCGTGGGCATTTACGGGGTGATTTCCTACCTGGTTGGCCAGCGCACGCGCGAAATTGGAGTGCGTATCGCTTTGGGTGCGCAGCGCGGGGATGTGCTGCGCCTGGTGCTTGGTCAGGGTGCCAGGATGGCGCTGCTCGGAGTAGCCATCGGCATTGCCGCTGCGCTCGTGTTGACGCGCCTGATGTCTCGGCTGCTTTTCGGCGTGAGCCCCACCGATCCCCTGACGTTTACCTGGGTCGCGATCGTCCTGATGGCAGTGGCCCTGGCCGCTTGCTACATCCCGGCGCGCCGCGCGATGAGCGTTGATCCTATCGATGCGCTCCGCCACGAATAGTTCAGCGCTCCGCTTTGGGTGCTGCAAGTGATCTTCACAGCAGGCGGCCACGGCAGCAACAACTAACGGCGATGCGCTCTCGGTGTCCTGCCAAGCCAAGGTAAGACGCCATCATGAGCCGCCAATTCGAGCAACCAGGCGCGTGCTGATGGCCTTCGGTTCGCATATAATGGAAAGTTTGCCGGGGAACACAGAGTTGCCGCTTAGTCTGTAGCGGCGCGACGGGGGAGCTCGACGGATGATATTGGACGTAGTGGAAATCCAGAAAATTTTGCCGCACCGCTATCCGTTTCTGCTGGTGGACGGGATCCTTGAAATGGAGCGCTTGAAATACATTGTCGGCATTAAGAACGTGACGGTCAATGAGTCATTCTTTCAAGGACATTTTCCGGGGAGGCCCGTTATGCCCGGCGTACTGATCATTGAGGCGATGGCACAGACAGGGGGGTTGCTGCTCTTGCTCGAGATTCCGGACCGCGACAACAAGCTGATTTACTTCGTCGCCGTGGACGGAGCGCGATTCCGGCGACCGGTAGTGCCCGGAGATCAGTTGCGTGTGGAGATTACGGTCAAACAGTGGCGAGGAGATTTTTGCAAGATCGAAGGCAGAGCCACCGTCGACGGGAAGCTAGCCGCGGAAGCAACTCTGATGTGCAAGATGATTGATCGCGAGCCACCTGCGAAGGCGGAAGAACCCGCGAAATGAGTGCGCAGACAATTCATCCGCAAGCCGTTGTTGCGGCAAGCGCTAAGCTGGGCCCCGGCGTGCAGGTGGGGGCTTACGCGGTGGTGGGCGAAGAGGTGGAACTCGGCGAGGGCTGCGTTTTGCACGCTCACGCGAGCGTGGGCGGACCTGCAAAGTATGGCCGCAACAATGTGTTTTATTCCTTTTGCGCCGTCGGCGGCGATCCGCAGGATTACACGTTTAGCGGAGAACGGACCGAGCTAGTCGTTGGCGATGCAAACATTTTTCGCGAGTACGTGACCGTGAGCCGCGGCACGGTGAAGGGCGGCGGCGTTACCCGCATAGGCAACGAGAACTTTTTTCTGGCTTATTCGCACGTGGGGCACGACGACCAGATCGGCAGCCATACGCTGTTCGTAAATGGAGCGACGCTCGCGGGGCACGTAGCCGTCGAAGATTTCGCGACCATTGGATCGTTCTCGGTCGTACATCAATTTTGCCGTGTGGGGCGATACTCTTATGTGGGTGCTTGCACTGTGATTGTGCAGGATGTGCCGCCTTTTTCGCGCGTCGTCACCGATCGAGAAACGAAGAGCTACGGCGTCAACACCATCGGCCTCGAACGCAAAGGTTTTACAAAGGAACGAATGCAGGCTCTGGATCACGCTTTCCGTTTGCTGAGCCGATCCAAAATGAATACCACGCAAGCCCTCGCGGAAATGCGCGCAAAGCTGGCTGCCTCCGGCGACGTGCAGGAGCTCATCCGCTTCATTGAAAGCGCCGAGCGCGGAATCGTGAAGTAGAAGTTGCCGCCACTCGCCCACACCATGCCGGACGCCCGCGCCAACACGACAGGATGGGGACTCATCGCCGGGAACGGGCGTTTTCCTTTTCTCGTGCTGGAGGGCGCGCGCAGTCAGGGCATCGAAATGGCAGTGATCGCGCTGAAGGAAGAAGCTTCGCCGGAGTTGGAAAAAAGCGCCAGATGCTTGCACTGGGTTAGCCTCGGCGAACTGAGCAAGGCCATTGACTTGATGCACAAGGAAGGCGTAACGCAAGCGGTGATGGCAGGGCAGGTGAAGCACAATAAAATCTTCAGCGCGATTCGCCCCGACTGGAAACTTGCCAAGCTGCTTTTTTCGCTGCCTCGAAAGAGCACCGATGCATTGATCGGAGGAGTCGCACGCGTTCTGCAAGACGAAGGAATTCATTTGGTGGACTCAACCCTATTTCTCAAGCCGTTGCTGCCTGAGCCGGGCGTGCTGACGCGTCGCGCACCCAGCGAACAAGAATCTGCGGACATTGCTTACGGGCACAACGTTGCGCGCCAAATCGCCGGCATGGACATCGGTCAAACGGTGGTCATTTCCGACCAGGCTTGCGTTGCCGTGGAGGCAATGGAAGGCACCGACGAAACCATTGCCCGCGCCGCACGCATCGTCGGGGGCAAGCCGCTGGTCGTCGTAAAAGTCAGCAAACCCCGTCAGGACATGCGCTTCGATGTACCCGTGGTTGGTTTGCCAACCATCGAACAGATGAAGAGCTCCCAGGCTACGGCCCTGGCCGTGGATGCGGGGCGCACCCTGTTGTTTGACCGGCAAAAACTCATCGAAATGGCCGATGCGGCTGGCCTAGCCATTCAGGCATTTGCCCCGCCGGTCATTGCGGAACTGAGCAGCAGTTCAGGGGGAACAAACAAAAAATGAGCGGTGCGGGTGCAGAATCGAAAAAAATCCGCGCCGCTGTCGTCGGAGCAGGGGAATTCGGGCGCAATCATGCACGAGTTTATCGCGAACTGGAATCCGTGGACCTCGTCGGCGTTTACGATCAAGACCAGGCACGCGCTCAAGCCGTCGCCACGGAGTTTCAAACGAAAGCACTCCGCAGCATCGACGAAGTCCGCGACGTTGCCGAAGCCGCCAGCGTAGCCGTCCCAACGGTAGCGCACGCCGAAGTCGGCTGTGCGTTGCTTGAAAGCGGCCTCGACGTGCTGGTTGAAAAGCCCATGGCCTTGAACCTCGAAGAGGCCGATGCGCTTCTCGACTCAGCGCGCCGCCACAAACGAATTTTGCAGGTCGGCCACGTCGAACGCTTCAACCCGGCAGTGACAGCGGTCGAGCCGATTCTCAATCGTCCGCTTTTTTTCGAGGTCCACCGCCTTGGCGTTTTTACGCCGCGCAGCCTCGATGTGGAAGTGATCTACGATCTGATGATCCATGATCTGGACATACTGCTCGCACTCGTCAAGGAGCCCGTAACCGAATTGAAGGCCGTAGGTATCCCCGTGCTGTCCGACAAAGTGGATATCGCCCACGCGCGCCTAGAATTCGCCGGCGGAGCCGTCGCCAACGTCACCGCAAGCCGCGTTTCCACCGAACGCGTCCGCAAAATGCGCTTCTTTCAGCAGCACGAATACATTTCGCTCGACTA
>CAJCHZ010000032.1 GCA_903970165.1 Betaproteobacteria bacterium | reverse complement strand
GAAACATTTTCACCCCCACTCTCGTATCTCACTCCAAATGCCTAAAGGAGGCATCCTCCTATGACTAACCGCACCCGGCGCTATTTCCCGATGGTCGCTTTTCTGGCCGCCTCAGCCGTTTTCGCCCCGCTAGGTATCCAGGCCCAAACAAGTTCAAGCCAATCAGGCACTTCCGCCTCCTCCGAACGATGGCTGCACGTGCGCGTCATCAGCACCAACTCGAAGAACGAGACCGTCAAAGTAAACGTCCCCCTTGAGCTCGCCGAAAAGGTCCTCCCTGCGATTGACCACGACCGCCTGCACGGAGGCAAAGTCCGCATCGGCTGCATGGACTGCGACGGTGTGGACGTTCGCACCCTTTTCGAAGCCGTTCGTAATGCAAAAGACGGCGAATTCGTAACCGTCCAAAGCAAGGACGCCGACATCAGCGTAGCCAAGAAGGATGGACTGTTCCTAGTCCACGTCCACGACAAGAACCACGCCAAGAACTCCCAGGTCGAAGTCAAAGTTCCAATGAAGGTCGTGGAAGCGCTGCTCTCCGCGGGCAAAGACGAATTGGACATCGTGGCTGGTCTGCACGCTCTGCCGGCCCAAGGTGATGTGGAGTTGGTCTCGGTGAAAGACGACGAGAACACCATTCGTGTCTGGCTGGATTCGAAAAACATCACCGACTAATCTGAGCCAGTCGATTTTTGAGCTGAAAGTTTTGAACCTTTTTAACTTTTGGGGTTTTGGAACGTCTTAAGGTTTACGGGCCAGCCGCACTCCCTCTCAAGAAAAGGGAAACCAGGAAAGGATGGAGGAAATGTTGCTAGTCGCAAAGATCGCTCTGGGTCTCGGAGCCGCAGTGGCGGTAGCCGGCGCATACACTTTTCACGAAGGCCTCCTACGTGTGGACGTCGACGAAAGCCGTGTCAAGGGGTCGCACGTCCACGTCTGGGTTCCGGCCGCCCTCGTTCCGATGGCCATGAATTTCGTTCCTCGCCATCAAATGGAACGCGCCGGCTACCAAGCCGGACGCTTTATGCCCCTGTTCCACGCAGTGGCTAAAGGGCTGCAAAAATATCCCGAGGCCGACCTTGTCGAAGTCCGCGACGGCGATCAATCCGTCCACATCCGCACTCACAACGGCAGCCTGCTGATTGACGCGGAAGAGCCGGGCCAAACCGTGCACATCGCCTGCCCGCTAGCCACAATTGACGACGTCTCGCGCAAAGTTGCAGAGTTCGCGCCCGCTTCGTAAAAGCCCGCAGGGGCTTTCTATAGCCATATTTGTCATCTCTACGTAACGCCCCGGCAATATTTCTCTGCGATCCTCTCGGCGGGTATTCTGCCTTACCACGCCTGGAAAATAGAGAGGAAACACCATGCCAAGGTTTCTCCCACGGCAATTTGCTTCGCTCCTTCTTGCGGCGGCATTGACCTTCACTGCTTCAGGTGCCTCGTTCGCTGACGAACAGGACCGCGACCGTACGGTGACGACGGCCGCGGTAGAGGTAAAGCACGTCTTCGTGATTGTGTTGGAGAACAAGACCTTCAGCGACACTTTCGGGACCAGCACGCAGGATCCTTATTTGCAGCACACGCTGGTGCCGATGGGCGGATTGCTGACGGAATATTACGGTACGGGCCACGTCAGCCTGGACAACTACATTTCACTGATCAGCGGGCAAGCGCCGACGCCCGATACGGATGATGACTGCATTCCGGGTTTGACGGGTGCAGGCGCGGCAGGCGGAAACTACAACGACGTGGAGCGCACTGGAATGGCCCCAGAAGGACAGGTCATCGCCGGCGGCGGGTGTATTTATCCCAAGGACATTCGCACACTGCCGAATCAGCTTGAAGAAAGCGGCCGTACCTGGAAGGGTTACATGGGCGATATGGGCAACGATCCTGCACGGGAAAGCGCGACCTGCGGGCATCCGACGATCGGTATCGGCACGGACCACACCAACACGGCGGAGGCGCCGAGCGCCCTGGTCCCGCTGGGAGACGCTTACGCTACTCGCCATGATCCCTTCATGTATTTTCACTCGATCATAGATGACGCGGCCAGCTGCAGCCGCCACGTCGTCAATCTCAACAATTTGCCCAAAGATCTTGCGGAGGAGCGCACCACTCCGAATTTTGTGTTTATCACTCCGAACCTGTGTGATGACGGCCACGACGGCAGCGGCACCGGCGCCCCAGGCACTCTTTGCGCCAACGGCGGACCTGGCGGCCTCACTTCCATCGACGCTTTCCTGAAGACCTGGGTGCCACAGATTATGGCATCGCCGGCCTATCAAAAGGACGGCCTGCTCATCATCACCTTCGACGAAAGCAACATCACCGAAAGCGTCACCATAGGTCCAACCGGACAGGAGATCGTGGATCTGACGTTCGCGGGACAGACGTGCTGCAATCAACAGCCGGGACCGAATCTGACTGGTGTTCGGCCCGGTACGGCGACCTTGGTCAATACTGCAACGCTTCAGGAGAACATCATCTTCAACGGCTTCGGCGGCGACCGGATTGGCGCTCTATTGCTCTCGCCCTTCATTCAGCCGGGCAGCACTTCGGACATCCCCTATAATCACTACGCGCTGCTTCGGAGCCTTGAGGATATCTTCCAACTCGACCATATCGGCTATGCGGCGGACAGCCGTCGCTTGCACTATTTCCTGGACACGATTGGAAACGATGACAACGTCTTCCAGGGTGGACCCGGCCACAAACATTTTGATGGCGGGCTGCCTTTCTGAGGCCGCCTGCTTGAGGATGCCGTTCGAGAGAGGCATGGCTTTGACGGCTGTGCTGCAAAAAACGGCTGATTTTCCGATGGTGATCGCCAGGAATGCATGATCGAAATGTGCGGGGACGATTCCCTTCTTACAACTTCGTACTCGCTTTCCTCGTTATCCTAACTGGCTGGTCTTTATGCGTTGACCGGAGCACAACGCCAACTTACGCATCTCCATCAAGAGCTGAGACTGAACTGCCCGCTGTGAGAGATTCAGCGGTACCCGTTTCTGCTCTCGCAGCATTGGGCAAGAAAATTTTTCTTGATGCATCGCTGTCGGCGTCCGGACGGATGTCCTGCGCCACCTGCCACAGTCCTGAACATGCCTACGGCCCGCCCAATGGCCTCGCGGTGCAATTGGGAGGACAAAAACTGGACCGTCAAGGCGCGCGCGCCGTGCCTTCTTTGCGTTACGTACTTAATCGCACTCCTATCTGGCATAAGGAGTACATCGCAAACCCAGCGGAACGGATCCTGGAGGGCGAGGAGCCGCCAACCGGCGGCTTCGGCTGGGATGGCCGCTTCAACACACTCCACGACCAAGCCACGTTCCCGTTGCTGGCGCCCAACGAAATGGCCAACGCCAGCCCGGAGGAATTCGCCAGCAAATTGCAGCGCGCTTCTTACAGTAGCGAATTTCGCAAACTCCTTGGCGGGCAGATTTTCGCCGACCCAACCAAAGCTTATTCCCAAGCGTTGCTCGCGCTCGAAAGCTTCGAACTGGAAGACCCCAGCTTTCAGCCTTACTCGAGCAAATACGACGATTATCTCGACGGCAAAGTCCAGCTAAGCGATCGAGAACAGCGCGGACTAGCGCTTTTCGACGACTCAAAGCGCGGTAACTGCGCCTCTTGCCACCGCGATAGCCGCGGCGCGGATGGCTCACATCCTATCTTTACGGACTACGAGTTCGAGGCCCTGGGCGTTCCGCGCAACCCAGAGATTCAGGCCAACGCCTCGCCCAACTATTACGATATGGGTCTGTGCGGCCCGCTGCGCAGCGATCAATCGCGCGAACAGAAGTATTGTGGACTCTTTAAAACGCCCACAATGCGAAACGTCGCCACGCGGGCAGTTTTCTTTCACAACGGGCGCTTTCACAGCCTCAAAGAAGCTTTGCGTTTTTACGTCCGCCGCGACACCGACCCGCGCCTGTGGTACCCCGTATCCCCTGCAGGCGCTGTAAAGAAATTCGACGATCTGCCAAACGCGTTGCGCGCCAATGTAGATTTAATTGACGAACCGTTGACGCGTCATGAGGGCGCAGCCCCAGCCTGGAACGACAGAGAAATCGAAGACGTAATCGCTTTTCTAAAAACGCTAACCGACCGCGACGTTCTACGACCTTCCAATCCGTAAAGACTTGCGTTGTGCTCGAAACAGCTTACTGGTTTGGCTGTTGCTGCCTTCGCTGCATCATCTGGCTCGGATCGAACTTCGTGGGCGTTCCTGTAATGTGGTCCTTCGCATCGGTGAGCACTTTGACGAGAATCATCGTATTCGTCGGCGTTACTTCCTTCACTAGGCTCATCGGTGTCACTTGGGAACTAGCCCAAACATCGCCTTTGCCATCGTCCTTTGTCCAGTGCTCGCAAGCAAAAGTTCCTGCGGGTACAGTGATGGACTCGCTGCCGACCTTGTGCCACTTCTCCAGTTCGTCGGTCGTGCGCGAGCGCTGCTGCATCGCCGGGTTCATGGGCATTTCCATGGGCTGCTGGCCGGGCTGTTGAAAGATCATGCGATGAAATTGGAAGTCATCCCTGGTGACTAGCATTTTGCCGTACATCATGCCTCCTGACCTGGCATCGGTATGGCCAAACTCCAGCCAGAACCCTTCCTTTCCGTTGACGGATTCCTGGCCTACCACCGACATCTCCAGGGTGCTCTTCTTTTGGTCCCGCTCGGTTTCGTAAACGGCGCCGGATCCAACGACCGGCTTGAAAATATCGGCAATCGCCGGCTTTTTGAAAAAGTCCATGCCCATCTGTGCGCGGGCAGTCGCCCCGGCGACGATACAAACACATGCGGCTACCATTACGACGTTCAATCGCTTCATCGTTGCGCTCCTTGATTCCCTGTGCCGGCCTGGCCGGCGGGAGTCTCCAGCGTTGGGGTCGCTGGGTATTGCCTCAAACTATCAATTTGGCAGTAGAAGTGACACTGGAGAGAACCCGTTGGTGGCTAAACGAGCATAGGCCGGGAAGAAGGGCAGCAAATTCGCGACGTCCTTGAAAAAATGCTCTTACTCGTAGGCGAGAGCCACAACGGGATCGTAAGTCGCCGCGCGAAGGGCCGGATACATAGCTCCGATGGAGGCTCCTACAAGAGCAAGTAGCGTTGAGGATAGAATCCATTGTGGAGAAATTAGAATCGTGAGGCCGGGGTTCGTCTCTTTCATGATGGCCTGGACGGCAAATGTCAGCCCAATTCCCAAAACGCATCCCAACGCGGCAAGAATCAGCGTCTCGCCGAGCAGCATCCTCAAGATTCCAAATCGAGAGAGGCCAAGCGCTTTGAGGATGCCAATCTCGCGCGTACGTTCCATCACCATGGTGTGCATGTTGAGCAGCACAACCAGAAAGCTGATGACCATGCCCAAGCCCACCATGGTTCGTGTGAACGGCTTCAAAAGTGGAAGATTGGAAGAACTCATGAGCGTCACATACTCGGACATCGAACGCACCCGGTCCTGCGGGTCGACCGCGATGATTTGCTCGCGCGTACCTTCCGTGTCGCCCTTGCTTCGCACATAAAACATGGAGACACGTTTCTCCACTCCGGCGAGACTTTGCGCCGCTTGCAGCGGAATAAAGTACCGCGCGCCTTTTCCGTGCGCTACGATACCGCAGACGGTAAATGTATGATTCAAAAGGACGACTTGGTCTCCGACTTTCAGATGCTTGGTCTGTGCAATGATGTCATCCGCCATGGCTTCATCTGGGTTCTCGAAAGGACGGCCACTACGGAATAAAAAACCGCGGCTCAGAGCGTTGAACCGTTTGTAGTCGATGCCGTACACGAGGGTCAAACTCTTTGATTCGGTGAGAATCAAAGTGGGAGCCACTTCATCCACTCCGGGCAGAGCCGCAATTTTCTCGGCCAAAGATTCCTGCATCACGGCGCTCGAGAAGGCAAAGAAAATAGAAGAGTTGGGAGGCTGCACGAGCAGATCGGCGCCGACGCCTTCGACGCGCTTTCCCCATTCGGAAAGCACTCCCGTCGTGAGGCCCACAATCAGCAGGACCAGAATCACCTGGATGGAAATGGCAAACACACTGAGAAAGCTCCGCAGTCCGCGGGCAACGATGTTGCCCCATAGCATCTGCGCGAGTGAAAATGTGCCATCGAAGGTCTCGTTCATCAGAAATTCCGAAGGAACACTGTAACACTCGCGCGGAGTTGTGGTCAAAGATGAGATTTTTCCGTGCGCAAGACTTATGCCGAACTCGAAGGAAAATATTTCTGCCACATTAAGTTTTCAACACAAGTGTTGATAAGTGTGTGGAAAAGCCCGCCGGCTTGCAGCCTAAGTTCACTCTCTTCAACAGCCTGCTCCTGTTTGCACAATTCCAGTGCAACGATTTTTTCCTGAGAAATGTTCCCGAGTCACGGAGAGTTGCGCGTCGCAAATCTTTTGAAATGAACTCAGTGAAAGAAAGAAGCTTCAGAAAACTTTTTCAGCGGGACAGTTTCGGTTTGCAATCGAAAGATTTACGGCAAGCTAGTACCACTTCGGTGGTCTCTCGAGGCGCACTTTGATCACCTGATGCGGATCGGTGATGTCGTACCAGCGGCCGTACGTCTTCCAACCATCAGCAATAATCTGAACGAGCGCGCGGCCGAGCGGCGCGTCGGCAACATGAGCGACGCCCTCACGGTTGGTTTTCACATTCAATTCCACTTTCTTGTCCTTCTTGATGACGTGCTCTTCGACGTACTTCACATAGACGCTCGCGTTCTCAACCGGCACGGACTTGTCGCCACCGGTCACCTCAATGGTAAGCCGGTTAGGTTCCGTGGTTTGCGCGGGAGCTTGTGGAGTAGGCGCGGCAGCAGGAGGATCCTGCGCAGCAACGCAAAGGGCGGTAGCCGCGAGAAATGTGACAAGCAGACTTGCTGACCTGGAAACTCTCATGTTCCTGTGGACTCCATCCTCGACGGAAATGCCCCACGCCGTCAAGTTACTCCGCTGTGGTTTAAGATGCAAATAGGCTTGGCGATGCTGCTTCGAGGAAAGCGGTGAGAGCACGAGGAATCAATGGCTTCCACGCCACAGTGGAATGTGCCGGATTTGACTCACTGGAAGTGCTCCTGTAACGTCGGAAGAATCTGCCCGGCAGGAAAATCGAACGCGGTGTGCGCCGCGTTGAGCCGCTGGTTTGGCAACTTCCACATTCACGGGAACTTGCAGCAGATTTTGTGCTAAACGGGTCAGCCGCCCGAGGAAATGGCGCGCGCGAAAAAGAGGAGATCAACATGGGATTTGCCACGAATGCCATTCACGTCGGGCAGGAGCCTGATCCCGCAACCGGCGCGGTCGTGGCGCCGATCTATCAAACTTCTACGTATGTCTACGAGGAACTCGGAAAAAATAAAGGCTACGACTACGCTCGTACGAATCATCCCAACCGCAAAGCGCTGGAGCGCACGGTTGCCAAGCTGGAAGGCGGGCAGAGCGCATACGTTTTTACTTCGGGAATGGCGGCCATTGATGCCGTGTTCCGGCTTTATCGCCCTGGCGACCACGTTGTGCTTTCGGAAGCGGTCTATGGCGGCGTTTACCGGCTTTCCACGCAGCTTTTGGTGCATTTTGGATTGGAATTCAGCTTCGTGGACACTTCCATTCCCGCGTGCGTGCTGGCAGCTCTGCGGCCAAATACCAAATTGATTTACATCGAGACGCCGACGAACCCGACGATGCGGGTGACCGATATCGCCGCGATCTCCAAGCTGGCGACCGAGCGGAACGTTACCCTGGCAGTGGACAACACGTTTCTCAGCCCATATTTGCAGCGGCCAATCGAACTGGGCGCGCAAATCGTCGTTCATTCCATGACGAAATATTTGAATGGCCACAGCGATTCCACCGGCGGAGCGGTGGTTTTAACTCGCCCGGAGGACGCCGAAAAGATTTATTTCATCCAGCGATCAGCCGGCGCGGGACTTGCGCCGATGGACTGCTTCCTGATTTCCCGGGGCATTAAGACGTTGGCGATTCGCATGCTCCAACACAACGCAAATGGCATCACCGTGGCCCGCCACTTGGACGCGCACCCCAAAGTCCGCAAGACGTTTTACCCTGGTTTGCCGACGCATCCGCAGCATGAAATTGCGCGCCGTCAACAAAAGGGGCCGGGAGCCATGCTGTCCATTGATTTAGGTTCGCTGGAAGCAGCGCGTCGCTTTTTAAACCAGTTGAAGCTCTGCTCTCTGGCAGAGAGCCTTGGTGGAGTAGAGACACTCGTGTCTCTGCCTGCCCAAATGACACACGCCTCGATGCCCAAAGAAGTGCAAGAACGCATCGGCATCACCGAAGGTCTGGTCCGCCTATCGATCGGAATCGAAGACGTCGAAGACATCATGGCGGATTTGGATCAAGCTCTTTTGTACGTCTAGCCAGAACTCCGGAAGCTTGGAGTTTCCAGACGATCTACGTGTTTTCGTCCAGCCAGTTCAGGTAGGCGGCGGACCCAGCCACGATTGGCAACGCAATGAACTCCGGAACTTCATAGCTGTGCAGGCGCTTCACTTCCCTTTCCAACGCGCCGAGCCTTCGCGCCGTGGTTTTAATGATGATCAGCCCCTCACGAGCCTTCTCTATTTTGCCTTTCCAGCGATAGTGTGATTCGATCGGGCTGCGCAGAATGTTGACGCATGCCGCCAGCCGTTTTTCGATGACGGAGCGTGCGATCAGCTTGGCCTGGATCGGATTCGCGCACGTAACCAGCACCATGTAAAACTTTTCTTTGGACGACATTTCAGCGCTCCGCGAAATCACTTAGACTGCTTCCGTCTTTCGAAAACTGGGAATAGAATACGACGTCATGAGCGCTTCCCCTATGATGAATCCTTCTCCCATTAAATTCGGCACGTCCGGATGGCGCGGGCTGATTGCCGAAGATTTTACCTTTGCTAACGTCCGGCTCGCGGTGACAGCCATCGCGGAGCACGTGAACAGCAAAGCGAAGAATCCCACCATTCTGGTCGGCTACGACACGCGCTTTTACTCGGAAGAGTTCTCGCAACTCGCTGTGACGATCCTGCAGCAGCACGGGATTCGAACGCTGCTGTGCGAAACGTTCACGCCGACACCCGCGGTCGCCTACGAAATTCAACGCGCCAAACTGGATGGCGCGATCAACCTCACGGCTAGCCATAACCCTGCGCAATATCACGGGCTGAAGTTCTCTTCCTCCGATGCCGGTCCGGCGCTTCCAGAAGTAACGAAGGACATCGAGGCGCGCGTCGTAAAGCTCATCGCACAAAGCGGTGCGCATCCGACTTCTCCTGCCCTCCCTTCAGGCGGCGTGAAAACAGAGATGGTCAATCTTCGCGAAAACTATTTGAAGCGGCTAGGCGAACTGGTTCGATTCGAGACCCTCGCGAAAGCAAAGATCAAATTCGTAACCGATGCCCTGCACGGTTGCGGAGCCGGCTATCTAGACCGTGCGCTAGCGGACCACGGCGTGCCCGTGCAAGCAATGCGCACAAATCGCGATTGCTTGTTTGATGGCAGTGGCCCGGATGTCAGCGAAGAAAATCTCGCCCCCCTTCGCAAAGCCGTGCTGGATTCTGGCGCGTCTGCAGGCCTTGCCACCGACGGCGACGCCGACCGTTTTGGAATGATCGACCGCGATGGCACCTGGATTCAACCCAATCACATTCTCGCGCTGGTCTATGATTACATTGTGGAAACGCGCGGATGGAGCATGCCAGCCGCCCGCAGCGTTGCAACCTCCCAGTTGATTGATGCCGCGGCCAAAGCGCACGGGCAGAAGACATATCAGACGCCAGTCGGCTTCAAATACATCGGCCAATTGATACGCGAAGACAAAATCGCGCTCGGTGGGGAAGAAAGCGCCGGCTTGACGATTCGTGGCCATGTCCCGGAAAAAGACGGCATCCTTGCCTGCCTGCTGGTAGCAGAAATGATCGCAGCGCGTGGGGTTTCTCTCGGCGAACAAATCCGGCAACTCTTCAAGAAAGTTGGCGGCGGATTCTGGCCCGTCCGCGAAAACCTGCACCTCAGCGACGAACAAAAAGCAAATGCCGTAAAGAAGGTGGCCGTGGACGCTTCGACACTCCTGGGCCGGAAAGTTGTATCGATAGACCGCACCGATGGTGCAAAATTCTGTTTCGAAGACGGTTCCTGGATCCTCATGCGGCTTTCCGGAACGGAGCCGCTCCTTCGCGTGTATGCCGAGACCAGCAGCGCCGCGGCTTCTGCGAAATTGACCAGCGACGCGAAGAAGTGGATTTTGGAAAGCTGAAGCACGGAAGTACGAAGGAAGAATGCCTGTTCAAGAAAAAATTCGAACGCTGTTGCAGCAATATGGCCGCGCTCTTCTGGGTCTCCTGGTTGTCCTGATGATCGTGCACGACATTTTCGGCACGCACGGCTTTCTGGCCATGCGGCGAACGCAAAGCGAGATTACAAAAGTGAAGGCAGGTCTATCTCAGTTGACGAAGGAAAACGCGGCGCTGCAGCAGGAAGTGAAGGATCTCCGTTCCGATCCTCAGCTGATCGAACAAATCGCCCGCGACGACCTCGGTCTTGTTCGGCGCGGCGATACCATCATCAGAATTCCTCAGGGCCAGATTCCGGAACTGAGTTCCGCATCTAAACGCTAATCCGGCAGTCCTGGCTGAAAGCATCCCTGCCTCACCTATCCCGATTCACTGCTTTAGATTCTCTTTTCCAATTAAACTTCTTGTGTTGCGGCGGGCGCAGCAACAATCTTTTTTGCTCCCCCGTACCGGCTTTTCCAGTTCGTGCGCAGAAGCGAGAGGATCAGCATAGCGAAAAAGATGATCAGCAGGCCCAGAGTGGCTTGCATCACCGTGCATTGCCGCTTCGGCAGAATCGAAAGCCCGCCGTACACAAACTCGATGTGCACCCAATAAACCAGCAACGAAGTTTTACCAAGTTGAATGATGGGGCTGAACCCCATCTGCGCCAGTCCCCAGCGGCACCACGCATAAACACAGAACAAAATCATCAGCAAAATACCGCAGCGCATTAGAAAGAAGCTGGGGCTGGTGTGCCAATAATCGTAGAAGGGGTAGAGTTGCGTGCTCGATTGATCCAGCTTTAGCGACAGCAGACACGCAAGCACGCCTGCCCCACCCAGCGCAAAAAAGGCGGGCGCTTCGTATCGCTTGGCGATCCTGGTAAAAAGAAAAAAACCGGCGGCCAATCCCACAAAAGAGAAACCGGCCCACGGAAATATCGGGAACAACCACGGTTGCGGCTTGTCGTAGACGTGAATTCCGTTGATGTACGACTCGATCTGCCACGGCAAGAAACGCGGACGATACGTCGTCCAGAGATACGGCGTGGCCACGGCCACGATGGCCGCGACGAAAAGAGCCGCAAAGATGCCGCGGTTTCGTGAAGCGGCGACCAAATCCACCGCCGGTGAGAACTCTTGCGCACCGCGAGCCGCACTGAGCCAGCACAACACGCCCATGAACATCATGGAAAGCCCAAGAATGTTGAGAACATCCACACGGAACAGATCCGTCCAGGGCGCGCGGCCAAAGCCAAGTGTATATTCCTGAACGCGAAACAGCACACCCAGGCCAAAAATTTCCGCGCCGCGCCGAATCGTAGTTTTCGCGAGCAAGCCAGCCGAGACGCCTTTTTCGCGCAGCCGCTCCGTCACCAGCGCAAACGAAATCCCCGAAAGAAAAATAAATAGCGGCGCCGGAAGCGTGCCTCCAAGCTGCGACCAAATGAAGACGGGGGACTTGCGCGCTTCAGGGCTCAGCCACGAGTCGTAGCAATGTGTCTGAAACATGAGCGCGCACGCCAGTCCGCGCATCCAGTCGATATATGCCAGCCGGCTTTCTTTCGCCGCGGTCTTGGCCTTTTCAGCCGGCGGAATTTGGATTTGGTTGTCCATCTTCGCGCGCCATCTCGGAAGAATACCTCTCTGCGTTACAATCCTCGCTTGCCTGCCACGCGCCAACTCGGCGTGCTTCCGCTGCTCGGCTTATGGGCCGGGCTGTGCCTGACGGGCGCGCTCTACGCCACCTGGCTCGGCTACGGCGGCCGCCCTTTTGCCGCCACCCTCACCGCCTTCGCGTTCTTCCTTCTGGTAATGCTGCTTTTCGCCGCGCGGAGCTTTGGCGATGACCTCGCCTCGCGCTTCGGCCCTGGCGGCGGCATCGGGCTAGGCGCGGCCGCGTTTCTTGCATACCTGATTTATGGTCTCGGGACAAATACTTTTACAATCTGGCGTGCCGCAGCAGCCGGCTGCCTGATTTTCATCCCGATGGCGCTCGCGGCTTCGGCGCAACGCAAGCCCGCCGGCACCTGGCAGGATTTTCTGACGCTCGCGGCGGTTTGGGTTGCTGTGAAGCCATTCCCCAATCCCCGAGGAGTTTCGCTTTCGCACTGGCTATGGCCTTATCCGGCCGCGCGTCTCGCCTACGTTCTCACCGTTCTGCTCGCGATCAACGCCGCCCTCGCCGCCTTCGTTCTGATGCGCCGCGTGGACGGCATCGGCTACAACATCGGATGGGGAAGGCGCTGGGGATTTTTCATCCTCGCCAGCTTCGGCGCGTTCGCCTGCATCGCCATTCCTCTCGGAACCGCAATGCATTTCATCACTTTTGCCCCGCAGTGGCACGGTTGGACCGCTCTTCCGCTCACTTCGCTGGGCATTTTGTTCTTCACCGCATGGCCGGAAGAATTTCTCTTCCGCGGCGTGTTGCAAAACATGCTGGCGAAATCATCCAAAAGCGACTTGGCCGGATGGTGGACGGCCGCCGTGCTCTTTGGATTTTCGCACATCACGAACATGGGCTTTCCAAACTGGCGCTACGTGATCCTCGCCTCGATCGCCGGCCTTTTTTACGGCTGGACGTGGCGCAAAACAGAATCCATCTTCGCCTCAGCAATCGTGCACGCGCTGGTAGACGTGCTCTGGCATTTTCTCTTCCGAACGTGATGTGCCAAGCTCGAAACTATCTTCTATTCAGCTCGGAATTTGGATTGCGCATGGTCCTCGGTGCTCAGCTTGGCGATCTACTTAGATTGGTGATGAAACGCGGCGGGGGAAGCTCGCCAGCGTGATTGAGGAGACGTGGGGTTGCGCTTGCCGCGTGCTACATACGCGCTAGGAAAGCGACGCGCGTCGATCCGATACAGACGCTCCGGTACGAGTAATCGAGATTTTTCCGAGCCGTGCCGCAGTATGGGACAAGCGGGTTCTAAGGGTAGTGGCCAGACCTCTGCAATATTCCAGCAGGGCCACGAACGGGCTCTCTACCGGCACATAAGAGCGCTGAAAACCCCAAAAGCGTGTGTCGCAATCGTCGCACCGATACGGCCACACGAACGCCAGCCGGAACCACGTCCGCTCGACGAAGCCTTTCCTCATCGATCGCCGCACTCCACTGCTAAGGCAGACCGGGCACTCGCAAATTCTCTTGGCAAACGTAAGATGCATAGCGATTGGATGACCTTTCTTTCTGTGTCTATAAGTATGAGTAGGGCCGGGGGAGACCAAAGCACCATGAATGCCGGGGCTGTGCGCTGCTGATATCCTGACCGTGCGTACAGGGGTATCGCTGTGTAGCGTGATTGACTTGTAATAAAGTTGGATCCAGCCAGCAATAATCCGCTAATGGCGATGAGTGAAGTTTAATCTGCGGAGAGCTAAAGAAAAGCGGCCAGCTGCCGATAAAGTGACTGAGGTGAGGTATGTTCGTACATTCGGTTCAAAACGGCCAGGCCGCGTCCAACGCCCAGGAAGTCTCAAGGCAGGAATTCGACCGCCAGCAAGCCAATCAGAAAAATCCGCTTCCCCGGGATACCGTTTCGATCAGTACGGAAGCGCTTGCGAAGCAAACCGCTGCTTCCATCGGTTTTTCGGTAACGGATAACGCGACCCGGTAAGCCGCGTCGAGAATACGAAATCGAAGGCCGCGTTGCGGCTGTGAATTTTGCAGGAAATTCGCAGCCGCAACGCGGCCTTTTCCTTTCTCTTAAAAAGCCCCGCGCAGGATTTGCTTGCCTTGCCATCCCCAAACGCGGGAAGTATTCTTAGACGGCCAAATCCTGGGACCACGAAAGAAGGAAAACATGAGCGGGATGACAACAGAAAATGCGATCTTTATGCTGCACGGCGTGTACCTGCCAGCGCTGAAGAACGAAACTAAGCTGACGAAGAGTATTCTCGAGGCCGTTCCCGCGGATAAAGCGGACCACCGCCCCGATCCCATTTCGAAAACTGCGCTCGAACTGGTTCGCCACATTGCCGCGGCGGATAACCGCTTCGTGGAAACGGTCATCAACGGAACCTTCAGCACGGGGTCCATGATTCCGGAAGACCTGAAGACCCCGCAGGAAATTGCAGCCTGGTACGAGAAGCGTTATGCCGAGAACATGGAAGCGCTGTCAAAACTAACGGGCGAACAACTCACCAAAATCGTGGATTTTCGCGGAATGTTCCAGCGCCCGGCCGTGTTTTTTCTGATGATGGGCATGCACCACACCATTCATCACCGTGGACAGCTCAGCTCCTACCTGCGCTGTATGGGCGCGAAGGTGCCTTCGATCTACGGCGAAAGCTACGACGCCGAGCAGGCGCGCAAAGCCGCGCAAGCGTAAGCGCTAACCCAAAAGTGTCATCCCGAGCAAAGCGAGGGATCTGTTTTCTTCGCTGTCACCAGCCCTCCGACTCGCAACTTGATTCCGCTTCCCGTGTTTCATAAATAGCAAATCCCGAGAGCCTCAAACACCCAGCTAAACTGAGGCCTTTCGCTGGATGCCGCTCGTCGCGCACGCAAGCCGAGCGACCAATTCAATGGAACCCGAGGAGGTTCGCGAAATGTTCCGAAAGAAGAGTTTTTGGGGAACTCTAGTGCTGGGAGCGGCTCTCGCTGCTCCGCTGTTGGCCAGCGGTTGTGCCGCGCACGTGCGCTATTACGACGACTACTACGCCGACTACCATCCGTGGAATGACGGCGAAGCGAGAGCGTACCGCGTGTGGCTCTCTGAAAGGCGCTACGAATATCGCGAGTTCGCCCGCCTGAACCGCGAGCAACAGCGCGACTATTGGCGCTGGCGTCATGATCACCCCGGCCGGTATTAGTCTTCCGCGTCGCCTCGCGGACCGAAAGCATTAATGGCTTTTTCGCGCGCGGAAAAAACGCAAGAACAAAAAAGAGGTGGTCCCTGGGCCGCCTCTTTTCACACGCGCTTCACATCCGCGAAGTCACAAACTAGTCTTAAGAAAAACCGCAAGGAGAGGTTTCCAAAGGGGTTGCAGAAAGAGACATCCCGCGCCTGAAAAATCTAGAGTCCTCCGCTTCCTCATGCTATAAAAAAACTGTATTTTCCCCCTTCCGCTGTCCGTGTCTTCCGGAGACCATTGGGCTCTCCTCAAGGAAATTAAGCGATGAAGAAAAAGCGGCTGGGGGAAGTCCTCTGCGAACGCGGGAATATTTCCGCGGCTGACCTCGCAAAGGTCCTCGAGGAACAACAAGGCAAAGTGATTCGTCTCGGCGAATTGCTGCTTCAGAGGAAGCTCGTTTCCAAAAACGATCTCATCGCGGCGCTCACCGAGGTGTCGAACATCCAGTACGTGGACTGCCAAAGGCTTTCCTTTACGCCGGAGATGGTATTCCTTCTTCCTCAGGCACTCGCCAAACGATGTCTCGCGCTGCCCGTTGAGTCAGACGAAAAGACCCTGACCGTAGCCATGGCCGAGCCGCAAAATCTGCATCTCGTCGATGAATTGCGATTCCAGAAAGGTCTGAAAATCCTGCCCAAATTCGCCTTTCAGAGCGAGGTGTTGGCCGCGCTCGAGCGCTTGTATGGAACCCACGAAGGGTGGCACTCCGAAATTCGCCTGGCCGACGATACAACCGGCATGGAATTTATCTCCTCCAGCGCTCAGGAACGAAACGTCGAAGCCATGCGCGAGATGCAGATGGAGTTGCAGCAAAAATCCAAGACCACTCCGGCGGTCCACCTCGTGGCCGCCATGATCAAAGCCGCGGTGGCAAAAAAAGCCAGCGACATTCACATTGAACCGCAGCAGAGCGAAACCGCCGTGCGCTTCCGCGTTGACGGAATCTTGCGCGACTTTCAGCGCATCCCGCGCGCCCTGCAACACTCCGTGGCCTCGCGCGTAAAAATCCTCTCGGACATGAACATTGCCGAAAGGCGCGCCCCGCAGGACGGCAGATTTCTCGTAAAAATCGGCGGACGAAGAGTGGATCTGCGCGTCTCCACCTTGCCGACGCAATACGGCGAAAAAGTCGTTCTGCGTCTGCTCGAGGGTGAATCGCCGCTAAAAGATTTTTCCGAGCTGGGCATACCCAAAGAAATGTCCCTAACGATGCGCGAAATCTTAAAGCTGCCGCAAGGCATGCTTCTGGTGACCGGACCCACGGGCTCCGGCAAAAGCACAACGCTCTATTCCTGCCTGAATCAGATCCGCCGGCCCGCGGTCAACATCGTCACCGTGGAAGACCCCGTGGAATACATGGTTCCGGGTCTCAATCAGGTGCAGGTCAACGTAAAGGCAGGCTTGACCTTCGCCAGCTGCCTTCGTTCCGTTCTGCGCCAGGATCCCGACGTGGTGATGGTCGGCGAAATCCGCGACATCGAGACCGCGGAAATCGCGCTCAAGGCCGCCCAGACGGGCCACTTCGTGCTTTCCACTTTGCATACCAACGACAGCATTTCTGCGGTCACAAGGCTGCTCGACCTGGGTGTTCCTGGCTACCAGATCGGCAGCGGCATCAGCGCAATTATCGGGCAGCGCCTCATCCGGCGGTTGTGCTCGTGCCGTTATTCGGCCGCGCCCACGCAGGAATACATCGGCACGGTCACAGCTGCCGGAATAGTGGATCCTCCTGAAGTACTCCACGTGGCAAACGGTTGCGAAGCGCGCGACTTTACGGGCTACCGTGGGCGCATCGGGATTTACGAAATGCTGCGGTTGAATGACGCGCTGCGCCAATCCATGCGCTCCGAAAACCACAACGACCAGATGCGCATCCTCGCGCGCAACAGCGGGATGAAGTTCATGCAGGAATACGCGCTGGACCTGGTACGCGATGGCTTAACGACGCTCGAGGAAGTGCAGCGCGTTGTCGCGTTCAACCACATTTCTTCAGAGGCCTGCGAATCCTGCGCCAGGGAGCTCTCGCCCACCTTTGCGTTTTGCCCGTTCTGCGGGCTCAAGCGCCACAGCTGGCATCTACAAATGCCGGCCCACCGTGCTTTAACCAAACGCGAAGCCGTCAACGAGTGAACGGCGCGGGAAGCTTCAACTAACGAACCACCCCAGAGAGCGGCGAGGAGGCGGAAGCGTACAGGCGCTTTTGCATGCGGCCTGCGAGCCACGCTTTGCGGCCCGCAGAGACGGCTTCGCGCATCGCTTCGGCCATTAGAACCGCGTCGGCCGCTTCGGCGATGGCGGTGTTCATGAGCACGCCATCCGCGCCGAGTTCCATCGCTACGGCGGCGTCGGAAGCCGTGCCAACGCCTGCGTCCACGATCATCGGAACTTCTGTGATCCGCTCGCGGAGAATGCGAAGGTTCGCGGGATTCTGAATGCCCAGGCCGGAGCCGATCGGCGCGGCGAGCGGCATCACGGCCGCGGCGCCCGCATCAATCAACTTGCGAGCAGCGATCAGGTCGTCGTTCGTATAGGGCAGAACAACGAAGCCCTCCTTCACCAGAACTCGAGTGGCTTCGATGAGTTGTTCGGTATCAGGGAAAAGCGTTTGCTGGTCGCCAATAACTTCCAGCTTCACCCAATTCGAGAGGCCGACTTCGCGGGCCAGTCGCGCCGTGCGAATCGCTTCATCGGCGGTGTAACAAGCCGCCGTGTTCGGCAGAATGAACATTTTTTCGCGGTCAATGTAATCCAGAAGCGATTCCTTGGAACGGTCGGTAAGATTCACGCGACGCACGGCCACCGTGACCATGTCCGCGCCGGAGGCGGCGTGTGCACGAGCCATTTCCGGAAAGCTGCGGTACTTCCCCGTTCCCACGATCAAGCGCGATTTGAACGCGCGGCCGGCTATGACGAGTTCATCAGACATTGGTAATCCCCGGAGAGATTTTAGCCCTCCGCGGGCTTGCCTACAAATCGTAAGATGCTACGCCGAACCGCCGGTCGCAGACGAGTTCCCCATTCGCGTGGACTTTCCGGCATTAATTTTCGATACTGTTTGTGCGTCAACGCAGATGGGGCGGCTGCTTTGTCGGTGACCTTTCCCATTCCCCTTCGTCTCAGTTCGGCGAGGTAGTGCGTTCGGAGTTCCTGAATCCTAAGCGGGCGTCGGGGAAATTGCTGGGGGAAAAATGCGAATTAGAACGACCGTCGTGATTCTGCTCCTGGCGCTGTGCGGAGCAGCCGGAGTTCGCGCGCAGAGCAATGGCATTGATATTCCATTTCAGAAATTCGTGCTCGACAACGGCCTAACGGTGATCGTGCACGAAGACCACAAGGCACCCATCGTCGCGATTAATACGTGGTATCACGTAGGCTCGAAAAACGAAAAGCTCGGCAAGACCGGATTTGCCCATTTGTTCGAGCACCTGATGTTCGCTGGCAGCGAACATTCGCCGGGCCGCTACATTGACGCGATGGAAAAAATCGGCGCCACGGATTTGAACGGCACGACGAACAACGACCGCACCAATTATTTTGAAAATGTTCCAACGTCGGCCGTGGATTACACGCTGTGGATGGAATCCGACCGCATGGGCTACCTGCTCAGCGCCATTGACCAGAAGACGCTCGACCTGCAGCGCGGCGTGGTGCAGAACGAGAAGCGGCAGGGCCAGAACCAGCCATACTCGGTTTCCTACGAACTCACCACGCAGAATACCTATCCCGTGGGCCATCCCTATTCGTGGACGGTCATCGGAGAGGTGGCGGACTTGAATGCCGCGTCGTTGGAAGACGTGAAGGACTGGTTCCGAACGTACTACGGGCCGTCAAACGTGACGATTGTGCTGGCCGGCGACATCGACCTAAAAACCGCAAAGGAAAAAGTCCAAAAATATTTTGGCAACATTCCTCCGGGGCCTCCCGTGGCGCACCAGGAAGCATGGATTGCAAAGATGACGGGCACGCACCGGCAAATCGTTCAGGACCGCGTGCCGCAGGCGCGCATCTACAAAACGTGGAACATTCCGCAGTACGGCAGCCCCGACGCCGATTACCTCGAGTTAGCCGGCGACGTGCTGAGCACGGGCAAGAGCTCGCGCTTCTACAAACGGCTGGTCTATGACGATCAAATAGCGACGAACGCGAACGCGTTTGCGGCCGAAAACGAAATTGCCGGCCAGTTCCGCATTCAAGCTACGGCCAAGTCGGGCGGCGACCTGTTGCAAGTCGAAAAGGAAATCGACGAAGAACTGGCGAAATTTCTGCAAGATGGGCCGACCGCGGAGGAACTGGCACGCGCCAAAGCGCAGCATGAAGCGAACTTCGTGCGCGGCGTCGAGCGCATCGGCGGATTTGGGGGCAAGTCCGACCGCTTGGCGCAAAGCCAGGTGTTCCTGGGAAGCCCGGACGCGTACAAGATTTCTCTGAAGCGAATTCAGGAAGCCACGGCCCAAGACGTCAAAGCCGCGGCGATCCGCTGGCTTTCTGACGGCGTGTATATTCTCGAGGTGCAGCCCTTCCCGCCATACAAAGCCTCAGCGCAGGGCGCGGATCGCTCCAAAGCGCCGGACATCGGCAGGCCGCCAACGCTCAAGCTGCCCAAGCTGCAGCGCGCGACGCTCTCGAACGGCTTGAAGGTGATTCTCGCGGAGCGCCACGAAGTGCCGCTGGTTACCTTTTGGCTGAATATGGACGCCGGCTATGCGGCCGATCAGTCCGTTTTGCCCGGCACCGCCAGCATGACCATGACCTTGCTCAGCGGCGGCACCAGGACAAAGAACGCGCTGCAAATCAGCGACGAACAGGAACTGCTGGGCGCGCAGATCGGTGCATACTCCGACTTGGATACTTCCGTTGTGCGCCTTTCGGCGCTCAAATCGAAATTGGACTCTTCACTCGAGCTCTACGCGGACGTCATTCTAAACCCGGCGTTCCCGGCAACGGACTTCCAGCGTCAACAAAAGTTGCAAATAGCCGCCATTCAGCGCGAAAAGAACACGCCACAGCAAATGGGTCTGCGGGTGTTGCCGGCGCTGCTTTACGGCGAAGGCCACGCTTACGGCAACCCTGCCACCGGCTCCGGAACCACTGCCAGCGTCGAGAAGATGACGCGCGAAGACCTCGTGAAATTTCACGACACGTGGTTCAAGCCGAATCACGCCACGCTGGTGATCGCCGGCGACACGACGCTGGCCGAAGTAGCTCCGAAATTGGAGAAGCTCTTCGCCAACTGGAAGCCCGGGCAGACTCCGCAAAAGAAGATCGCCAGTGTTCCCCAGCCGGCGAAATCCGTTGTCTACTTGATTGACAAACCCGGCGCACAGCAATCGGTGATCCTGGCGGCTGACCTGGCTCCGCGTACGAACAACCCCAACGAACTGGCCATGGAGGCCGTGAACGACGCGCTTGGCGGACTGTTTCTCGCGCGCATCAACGCGAATCTGCGCGAAGACAAGCATTGGTCGTACGGGGTAAGAACGGTGCTCCTCCCCGCGCGCGAACAGCGCCCGTGGCTGACCGTCGCGCCCGTGCAAACCGACAAGACCAAGGAATCGCTCATCGAAGTGAACAAAGAATTCCGAGCCGTCTTGTCCGATAAACCCATCTCGCTGGAAGAACTCGCCGTCGTGCAGAACAGCGAAACCCTCAGCCTGCCCGGGTCGCGCGAAACACAGGAAGAAGTGGGCTCGTCCATCAACGAGCTCGTGCGCTACGGCTTGCCAGACGATTACTACGAAACCATGGCGGCGAAAATTCTCGCCCTGAAAACCTCCGACGTGAACGGCGCGGCTAAGGAGATCGTCCGCCCCGACAACCTGATCTGGGTGGTCGTAGGCGACCGCGCAAAAATTGAGACCGGCGTGCGCGAGGTGAATCTGGGTGAGCTGAAGTTCCTGGATGCGGACGGCAAGCCACTACCGGGCAACTAGTGGTCGTACTGACTTAGGCAAAAAGTGGTGCAACCGGAACTGCGAAGGGCTTTGGAAAGCTTATCGCTTATTCCTGAAGGATGGGCCGGGGCTCGGCCACATCCGCATAGAGCTGCTCGATGATTTCTTGATACTGCTGTTCCACGACGCGGCGCCGCAGCTTCAGTGTGAAGGTCAGGCTGCCGTTGTCGAATGTAAAATCCTCGGGCAGCAGTGCGAAACGCTTGATGCTTTCATATTGGGCGAGATTGGCCGTAAGGCGCTTCACTTCGCTTTCGATGAGCGTCCTCACCCAGGGATGCGCGGCCATTTCGACGTTCGACGAAAACTTGATGCCCCGTTCAGCCGCCTTCGCGGCAACCGTCCCCTGATTCGGAACAATCAGCGCCGAAACAAATTTCCGTTTGTCGCCAACCACCATGGCGTTCAAGATGCACGGGCTGGTTTTCAGAGCGTTCTCGATGGGCTGCGGCGCGACAAATTTTCCCGCCGCGGTTTTGATCAAGTCTTTTTTGCGGTCGGTGATGAAAAGATAGTTGTCCTTGTCGAGGTAGCCGATGTCGCCGGTGCTGAACCAGCCGTCGGAGGTGAGCACTTCGCGCGTCGACTCGGGGCTCTTGTAATAGCCCTGCATGACGCATGGGCCCTTCACAATCACTTCGCCGTCTTCCGCGATGCGAATCTCCACGTTGGGAATCGGTTTGCCCGAGCTGCCCATGCGGTTTTGCGGATAGTTGCTCGTCAGAACCGGCGAGGTTTCCGTCAGGCCATATCCCTGGTAGATCGGAATTCCCACGGCCCAGAAAAATTCCGCAAGAGGTTTTGCAAGCGGCGCGCCGCCCGAAAAAACCAGCCGCAGCTTTCCGCCGGTTCCTTCGCGAATCCTGGAGTAGACGAGCTTATCCACCATCGCCCATTCGGTCCGCAATGCCAAGCCGGCTTTCGCTTCGCCGGAGCGCCATAGCGCAGAGCGGGAAGAGACGCTCATGGACCAGTCGAAGATTCTGCGCGCGGTACCGGTTTGCTTACTTCCCTTTTCGACGACGCGCGCATAAATTTTCTCAAAGACGCGCGGCACTGCGGCCAGCAATGTCGGTTGTACCTCGAGGAGTGCCTGCGGAAGCTGTTCGACCGCCTCGACATAGGCGATCGTAATGCCGTGGAAAATGTGCGTGTAGTCCAGCATGCGGCCATACACGTGTGCAAGGGGAAGAAACGAGATGGCCAGGTCGTCTTTCGCAGAAAATTTCACGTTGGCACAGGCGTCTGAAACGTTCGAGCAAAAATTCGTGTGCGTGAGCATCACGCCTTTCGGCTCGCCCGTAGTACCGGAGGTGTAAATGAGCGAGCTGAGTTGGCCCGGCAACACTTGCGACGCGCGCATACGGTAAGAGGCGACGTCCGTCGCTCCAGAGGACGCAATCAAAGTCTCGTATCGCAGACAATCCGGTGGTAAATCAGAGCAATCGGCCAGAATGACCTGCTCGAGCTCCGGCAGTTGCGAACGGAGCGCCTGGAGTTTCTGCATTTGCGCATGGCCCGCAGCGAAAACACACCTTGCGCCGCAGTGCTTTAAAATATACGTGATGCGCTCTAGCGACTCGTTGAAATAGATCGGGACAGTAACTCCGCCCGCGCCCGTGATGGCAAAATCGGCGGTGTGCCACTCGGGTCGGTTGGTTGCGAACAGGCCGACGCGGTCGCCCGGTTTGATGCCAAGCTCCACAAACGCCGTCGAGAGGCCCGCCACGCGCCGCAGGAACTCTTCAGAGGATATCGATTGCCAGCCTTCGGGCGCGCGAAACATCTGCGCACGGGGATTGGGCAGAGAGTCGATGGCGTTGAGGAGGCGTGAGGGAAGCGTGCCGTAGTTCATGCTAAGAGACTCACTGTATCGCACGTGATTCGATGGCGCAACGGCGGTCGGGAGTGAGTAGTGGGTGGTGGGTGGTGGTGGCGAGTAGTCGGGATTCGGGGTGACGAATTGCAAAACTCGGGAGATCTGGAGGGGTACCCCTCGGATCACGGGCCACGTTCTTCCCGCCACTCCCCGTCCCGCGCTATCATCATTCTGATGACCCTCTCCGCCCTCCTTGTCACCCTCGTGCCATCCATCGGCGTCGCTTATCTCATCTACCTCTTCTGGCAACCTCCCTGGACTCCGCTGCGCATCGTTGGCCTAGTCCTCACTATCCTCGGCCTCCTGCTGGTCACTGTCGCTCGGGTCCAGCTCGGCAAGTCCTTTTCCTTGACGCCGCAAGCCCGCCAACTCGTCACCCATGGCCTCTATTCCCGCATTCGGAACCCTGTTTATCTCTTCGGCTTTCTGGCTCTCGTCGGTCTCATCCTATTTCTCGACAAGCCTTACTACCTGCTCGCCTTTCTCTTCGTCCTCCCCATGCAGTTCTTGCGTGCTCGCGCCGAGGCCCGCGTCCTCGAAGCCCACTTCGGCGACGAATACCGCCAATACAAAGCCCGCACCTGGTTCTAACCCCGTCATCGTGCTAGCCCAGTGGCGCGTAGGCCCCTGGCTATAGGCCCTCTTCGCTGCGGCCATCGGGTGCGGTAGGATGATTCACGGAGCCAAGATCAATGAGCACCACGGTGCAAGGAACCACAAAGGCAGCCGATCCGGGACGAGGACCTTTTCGCGCGGCACGCGGCACGACGCTTTCCTGCAAGGGATGGCAGCAGGAAGCGGCGCTGCGGATGTTGATGAACAACCTCGATCCGGAAGTGGCTGAAAAGCCTGAGGATTTGGTGGTGTATGGAGGGACTGGGAAGGCGGCGCGGAATTGGGAATGCTTTCATGCGATTGTGCGTTCGCTAAAGGCGCTGGAGGCGGACGAGACGCTTCTGGTGCAATCGGGAAAGCCGGTGGCTGTTTTTCGGACGCATGAGTATGCGCCGCGCGTTTTGCTTTGCAATTCTAATTTGACTGGACACTGGAATAACTGGGAACGGTTTCACGAACTCGACCGCGCCGGGTTGATGATGTACGGACAGATGACCGCGGGAAGCTGGATTTATATTGGCACGCAAGGGATTTTGCAAGGCACGTACGAAACGTTTGCAGCGGCGGCGAAGAAGCATTTTGGCGGGAGTTTGAGCGGGAAATTGGTTGTGACCGGCGGCATGGGCGGAATGGGTGGCGCGCAGCCTCTCGCCGCCACCATGAATGGCGCGGCTTTTCTTGGTATTGACGTCGACCCGGAGCGCATCAAGCGGCGTGTGAAGGGCGGGTATTGCGACGTCATGGTTACGAACCTCGACGAAGCGCTGCGTATTTTGAAAAACGCCGTGCGCACAGGCGAGGCGACTTCCGTGGGTTTGGTCGGCAACTGCGCCGACTTGATCCCCGAACTGGCGAAGCGCGGCGTTGTGCCGGATTTGTTGACGGACCAGACCAGCGCGCACGATCCCATCGGCGGGTATGTGCCAAATGGCATGACGCTGGCGTCTGCACTGGAACTGCGCAAGAGCGATCCCTCGGAATACCGGAAGCATTCGCTTGCGGCGATGGCGGAGCACGTTCAGGGCATGCTGGATTTGCAGAAGCTTGGGGCTGTTACGTTTGATTATGGCAACAATATCCGAACGTTTGCGTTCGAACACGGCGTGAAGAACGCTTACGACTTCCCCGGATTTGTGCCGGCTTATATTCGTCCGCTTTTTTGCGAGGGCAAAGGGCCGTTTCGCTGGGCGGCGCTTTCCGGCGAAGCTTCGGACATTGCGCGGACGGACCAGCTTGTTTTGGAAATGTTTCCGCAGGATGAGCATTTGACGCGGTGGATCAAACTGGCGCAGAAACGGGTGAAGTTTCAGGGGTTGCCCTCGAGGATTTGCTGGCTAGGTTACGGAGAGCGCGACAAGTTTGGGCTGGCACTCAATGACTTGGTTGCGCGCGGCGAATTGAAAGCGCCCGTGGTGATTGGGCGCGATCATCTGGATTGCGGGTCGGTTTCTTCGCCATTTCGCGAGACGGAGTCTATGCTCGATGGGTCCGATGCTATCGCCGACTGGCCGCTGCTCAACGCGCTGGTGAATACGGCCAGCGGGGCTTCGTGGGTGTCTATTCACAACGGGGGCGGCGTGGGGATTGGGTATTCGCAGCACGCCGGGCAAGTCACCGTTGCGGATGGGACGAAAGAAATGGCGGCTCGAATCGAACGCGTGCTGACCAATGATCCGGGAATGGGCGTTGCGCGGCACGTGGACGCAGGTTACCCGGAAGCGGTTGAATTCGCGAAGAAGAGCGGCGTCAAGATCCCCATGTTGTAGTCGTACCTTCCTCATTCTGGCCCGCATCGTATTGAGAGAAGTCCAGCAGGAGGAAATCATGTACGTCATTTTAGGCGCGACCGGTCATACAGGATCGATTGTTGCGGATACTTTACTTGCCAAGAATCAGAAAGTGCGGGTTGTGGGGCGCAACAAAGAGCGTCTTTCGCGATTCGTTGCGCGAGGTGCGGAAGCATTTGAGGCGGATGCGACCGATCCCAATGCCCTGTCCAGAGCTTTTGGAAGGGCGAAGGCAGCGTATGCACTTCTGCCGCCCGATATGGGCAGCACCGACTACCGGGCGCACCAGGACGAGATCACGAACGCCATTGTGCGCGCGATTGAAACGTCAGGCGTGACGCATGTGGTAGCGCTGAGCAGTTTTGGCGCTGATAAGCCGGAAAAGACTGGACCGGTCGCGGGCCTTCATGTTCTGGAGCAGCGGCTTGCCAAGATTCCCAAGCTGAATGTTCTTAACGTGCGAGCGGGTTATTTCATGGAGAACACGTTGCCGCAGGTTGGCATTATCAAGAATTTCGGAATGATGGCCGGGCCTGTGAGCGCGGACTTGCGGCTGCCGATGATAGCTACTCGGGACATAGGCGCCGCGGCGGCGGAAGCCCTGCTCAAGCTCGATTTCAGCGGCCAGCAAACGAAAGAACTACTGGGGCAGCGGGACATCACGTATTTGGAAGCGGCCAGGATTGTGGGAACGGCCATTGGGATACCTAACCTGACCTACATACAGATGCCGCCGGAGCAGGTGATTCAAGGCATGACGCAGATGGGAATGTCGAAGAGCATGGCGGCGTTGATCATCGAAATGGCGGATTCCTTGAACAACGGTCACATGCGAGCGCTGGAGCCCAGGACGGCTGCGAACACTACGCCGACTTCGTACGAGGAGTTTGTGAAAGAAGTGTTTGTGCCGGCTTATAAGGGTCAGGCTCGGAGCGCCTAGAGTGGGACGGCCCTCGTGTGGAAGAGTTTCAGGTCAGCTACAAAATAGGACAGAATAGGAAAAGACGACGGGCTGTCCTACTCCAGCCGGCTCGGGCATAATACCTGCGCCTTGTCCGATTCCTTGCTCATTACAGGTGCGTCGCAAGTTTTGACGCTGCGCGGGCGTGGTGCGCGCCGCGGAAAAGCGCTTTCGAACCTTGGAATCATCAAGGATGGGGCGCTGCTTGTGCGCGATGGGTTGATCGCGGCGGTGGGACCGCGCGCGAAAATCGAGGCGCTGCCGCAGGCAAAGAGTGCTGAGAAAGTGGATCTCGGCGGGCGCGTGGTACTGCCGGGATTTGTCGATTCGCATACACACCTCATCCATGCCGCGAGCCGGGCCGAAGAGTATGAGCTGAAAATCGCCGGCGCCAGCTATGAGGAGATTGCGCGCAAGGGTGGCGGAATATTGAACTCGGTGAACAAGCTGCGAGCGGCGACGTCCGAAGAGCTGGAGGAAAGAGCGCTTGCGGCGCTGGAACAGTTTGCGGCTTATGGAACGACTACCATCGAAGCAAAGAGCGGTTACGGGCTGAACGTAGAATCCGAACTGAAGATTCTCTTCCTGCACTCGAAGCTGCAAGCGAAGCAACCCATCGAAATTATATCCACGTTTCTGGGAGCTCACGTGGTTCCAGAAGAATTTCGAGCGCGAGGGGCGGAGCGCTATATCGCCGTGGTGATCGAGCCGCTGCTACGTGAAGTGGGCAAAAGCAAGCTGGCTGAATTTTGCGATGTGTTTTGCGACCGCGGCGCATTTACGCTGGAGCAGACGCGGCAAATCCTGGAAGAAGGCAAGCGGCAAGGGCTTACGCCGCGAGTCCATGCGGAACAGCTTACCCGCACGGGAGCGGCTCAATTGGCAGTGCGGCTGAGCGCAGCGAGCTGCGACCATCTCGAGCAGATCAATTCGAGCGATCTCGCGGCGCTCGCAAAGTCGGATACTGCCGCGACACTTTTGCCCGGCTGCGATTTTCATCTTGGACTGAAGCAATACGCTCCCGCGCGCAAGCTCATCGAAGCAGGAGCGATCGTTGTGCTGGCCACGGACTACAACCCAGGCACGAGCCCCACCGTAAGCATGCCGATGATTTTGTCACTGGCGTGCACACAGCTGCGCATGACCCCCGCTGAAGCCATCACCGCTGCAACGATTAATGCCGCGTATTCCCTGGGGCGCGAGAAGCAGCTTGGTTCGCTGGAGGTTGACAAATTGGCGGACCTCGCCGTATTCGAAGTGGCCGATTACCGCGAAATTCCTTATTATTTTGGTATCAACACCTGCTGGATGACGATGAAGCGGGGTGTCGTAGTCCATGCCGCCAATAAAACGACTGCGTGACACGCAAAAGAAGCCCGTCAAGAAGATTAAAATTCTGCAAATCAAGCGGAGCGAGCAGAAGTCTTTGTTGTCGGAATACTTTTATATTTTCCTCGGCGTTCTTTGGGCGGTCATTGCGCTTATTGGAACCGGGTTCGGCCTTCGACTTGACGAAGCTATTGTCGTGGGGCTGTGGGTTGTTGCGATCATCTTTTTCATCCGGCAAGCGGTGCGCTACTTCAAAGGCGAGCCGGCTCCCCAAAAGCAATTGAAAAAGGAAGGCGCCGCGCCGGTGGAAAAACCGTATAAGCCGCCGGCTCTGCCGCGCGTCAGCAAGGATTTTTCGCCCATGCCGCCCGCAGGAGACAAGAGATATCCGCCGCCCAGCCCATTTATCAAGCCGCCCAAATAATCCGCGCTTTTTTGGCTGCGCCAGATAGCAACGGTTGCGAGGCAGTTCGCTCTCGAGGCACAAAATCTCCTATGATGTTCGTGTGAGACGCGAGGGACACGTTTGCGATGAAACGACTGATTGAGTGTGTGCCGAATTTTTCCGAAGGGCGTGACGCTGCGAAAGTGGACGCGATCGTGTCGGCAATAAGCAGCGTGGCTGGCGTGTACGTGCTCGACCGCGAGATGGACGCCGATCACAACCGGAGCGTGGTCACGCTGGCGGGGGAGCCGGAGGCCGTCGCTGAAGCGGCATTGCGTGGTGTCGGGAAGGCTATGGAGCTGCTCGACTTGACGAAGCACACGGGCGCGCACCCACGCGTCGGCGCGACGGACGTCGTGCCGTTCATCCCCATCGAAGGAGTCAGTATTGAGGACTGCGTGGCACTCGCACACCGCACGGGGCACGAAATTTGGTCGCGCTACCGGATTCCCGTGTTCTTCTACGAAGCGGCGGCGAAGCGGCCCGACCGCGTCAACCTGGAGAACGTGAGGCGCGGGCAGTTTGAAGGATTGCGCGAGGAGATGAAACACAATCACGAGCGGCAGCCCGATGTCGGCGAGCCGAAGCTGCACCCGACGGCAGGAGTGACGGTAGTTGGCGCGAGGAAGTTTTTAATAGCTTACAACGTTAATCTGAACACAGCGGATGTCGGCATCGCCAACAAAATTGCCAAAGCGATTCGCTTTTCGTCCGGCGGGCTACGTTACGTAAAATCGATGGGAGTGGAGCTGAGGGCGCGCAACCTGGCGCAGGTGTCCATCAACCTCACCGATTTTGAGCAGACGCCAATGCATCGCGTCTACGAAATGGTGAAACGCGAAGCGGAACGCTACGGCGCAGTGCCCATCGGAAGCGAAATCGTCGGCCTCATACCGAAAAAAGCCATCGAAATGACCGCCGATTTTTTCCTGCAACTGGAGAGCTTCTCGCCAGCGCAGGTGTTTGAAAACAAGCTGGCCGATGCGCTTGGCGGAGTTCCACTCGATACGGGCAAGGATGGCAAGCTGGCGAGCTTGGCGCGTCCGTTTCTGGATGCGGTCGCAGCGCCCACGGCAACACCAGGCGGCGGCAGTGTCTCCGCGTTTGCGGGAGCCATGGCGGCTGCGCTGGGGCAGATGGTTGCGGGACTTTCGCGCAAGAAGAAGTCGCAGGCCGCGCACGTTGAACAACTTTCGATGGAGCTGGATGCCCTGCGCCGCGACTCCGACGAACTGGCCGCAGCCATCGACCGCGACGCGGCGAGTTACGATGCTGTGATGGCCGCGTTCAAATTGCCACAAGGCAACGCGGACGAAACGCGGCAGCGGGAAGCTGCGATTCAGGCCGCAACACGCGGAGCTTCGGAAGTCCCGCTGGGTGTGGCAGAGCGTACAGTTGCACTTTTAGAACGCTTAGGACAACTGGATGCTATCGTTGCCGCATCTATGAAGTCAGACTTGGTAGTAGCACGAGGGATGGCTGTGGCGGCAGCCCAGGGGGCTCTAGCCAACGTCGAGATAAACCTCGACGGCATCAGCGACAGCGCCTACGTGGCGCAAATGCGCGCAAAAATTGCCGCACTTCGCGAACTGCTAGGGAATGCATCGCATATCACAACAGCGTAGAATAGAACTCCCCTCCTTTGAAAGGAGCATGAAATGAAACCGGCAGCAAACTCAGAAACAAATTCCATTGGGGTGACGATGCGAACGATACAGAGACTGGCGGCGCTTTGCCTTCTGCTAGCTCTGGCGCTGGCGATCCCGCAGCCCGCAAAAGCCAACCTGGGCGCGGACAAAATCGCAATGTTTCCGAAGGACATCGGTGAATTTGGCTATGCGGACCTGAAGAAAGCGCGCGCGTTGACGTGGTTTCCGCAATTGCAGGAACAGCTCCTCCCGGAACGATTCCGCCAGTTCGAAAAATTTCTCGCCGCAACAGGCAACGATCCGAACAGCCAGGTGGATGAAATAGCCTGGGCCCTCGTTCCGGAAGGAATGACGGCGAAGACGGAAGGGGTGGGCTCCGACGCCGTTCCGAATGGTGAAGAGATGGTGGGCATCGCCGTCGGCAACTTTAACCAGGATTCGGCCGCGGCCTACTTCAAGAAGCAGAAACTGCCCACGTCAACCGTTCACGGCTATACGCTGTATGCCTTCGGAACCGGAACGGGCTCGAGCGACCTGTTTTTCTTTTTCGTTGATGCAGGCACCGCGGCATATGGGCACAGAAGCGTTCTGGAAAAAATGATCGCTGTACACTTCGGCGATGAAGACGGCCTTCTGCGCAACGACAAGTTTTTCAACCTGATCAACGAAGCCAACACGGGCAGCACGGTATGGCTGGTGACGAATCCAGCATACACGCGGCTGGCCATTCAGCAACTGGCTCCGGAGATACAACAGTTTCCGGAAGCGGCGAAGCTGGTCACGCGCATGCAGAATTCGCTCATCAATGTGGACGCCGGCAGTGGACTGGACATTAGGATCCAGGCGATTTGCGGCTCAACGGATGACGCCAACGTGCTCGGCCAGTTGATGCAGGCGGGCTTCCTCTACAAGCGCTATCAGGCGCAGAAAGACAACCCGGACCTGGCGCAGTTACTGGATCAGGTGCACGTCACGCCGTCGGGCGATCGAGTCTCGATGCGGACGTCGCTCACCGATGATCAGATGAGTTCGCTCATCAAACACAATACCTTTGCTTTCAAGATGTAGGTTGACGGCGAAACTGCGCTTCAGGCCCAAAAAGCCGGACACAAAATCGTGCCCGGCTTTTTTATTTTGCGGCAAGATTCAGGCAAGGGGGGGCGCGTGGCCCACATACTTCGTTAAGCGAGTGACTGCCAATCCTTCACGAGCTTCAAATTGCACGCGGTCCACGCCGCCAAGCGCGCTCGAGCTCCCGAGTTGATCGGCAAATCCAGCGATTTGGTCCAGCCCAACCGCCGGGGAGGCCTCGCCTTTGTGAGCAACAGCCACCTCGATGCGATCCGAAAAACGTGTAAGAGTAACATTCAAGTGCGGCTTCTCGCCCGTCAGGTGTTCAAACGCCTCCTGACATGCCGCCACGATGGACTTTTGCAATTGCGAAACTTCTTCGTTCGAGAGACCGGCTGATTCTGCTAGGTAACGCGCGACGCCCCCGGCCGCGGCCGCCAGGCGCGCGTCGGGGTCTATTTGAAGCTCGATTCCTTTGGGTTCAGTGTTCACTGTATTCGTTGGCAAGGGCGACGTCGCAAGCTTCCCTGCAGTCCGGGCAATAGTAGAGTCCGTCGGCGCAAAGCTTCACATTAATCTGGCCCTTGCAAATCGTGCAGTACTTGTCGCAGTTACAGTTGCTTTCCGTCTTGTCGCATTGCGAGCAAAGGATTGGGCCCGGCATGGCAGCCTCCCAGAAAACTTTACATGACGTTGGCAGATGCCAGCAAGCCGGACGTTGTGGTGCATGGGTCGATTGTTCCATCCAGGTGTTTCGCCGAGGCCGCGGGGGAACGCTGGAGCCTGTCTGGTACCCTTCTTTGACGCGCTCTGAACACGCGTGTTAGTATCGATTTCTGCTTGAGCACACGGAATGGAATCCGTCACCACTCCTCCCATCACGGAACTTCGTAAGACCGCGTTAAACGCGGTTCACCGCCGATTGGGCGCCAAAATGGTCAATTTTGGCGGCTGGGATATGCCCGTCGAGTACCCCGCGACAGGGGGCCTGGTTGGCGAACACAAAACGGTGCGGTCGAGGGTCGGAGTTTTCGATGTCAGCCACATGGGCGACATTCGCATTCATACGGGGCAAACTCCTGGCGGCGCTTTGGCGGCCGTGCAGCACCTCAGCATGAACGACGCATCGAAGTTGGCCATCGGCCAGGCTCATTATTCGGCGATGCTTTATCCCGAAGGCACGTTTGTGGACGACGTGGTCGTTCACCGGCTCGGCGAGGACGATTTTCTTTTTGTGATCAACGCGGGTACGCGGGAAAAAGATATCAGCTGGGTTCGCGAGAACACGAAGGGCTTCGACTGCGTCGTTGAGGAACTCAGCGACGCATACACCCAGCTCGCGATTCAGGGGCCGCGTGCGCAAGAATTGCTGCAAACGCTGACGGACGCGGATCTTGGCGTCCTTAAGAATTATTGGTTTACGCACGGAACCGTCTGCGGGTTGAAAAACACGCTGATCGCGCGCACCGGCTACACCGGCGAAGACGGCTTTGAGATTTACGTGCCGTCCGACGCCGCGACCAGCGAAATGGTATGGAACAAGGTGATGGAAGCCGGGCGCGAGTTCGGCATCATTCCGTGCGGACTCGGCGCACGCAATACGTTGCGGCTCGAATCGAAAATGGCGCTTTATGGCCATGAAATCAGCGAAAAGATCAACGTGTGGGAAGCGGGTTTGGATCGCTATTGCAAAATAGAGAAGGGAGATTTCATCGGGCGCGACGCACTGGAGCGGTCTAAAGCAGCGGGCGTGACACGCGCGCTTGTGGGCCTAGAGATGGTTGACCGCGGCATCGCGCGCGATGAGTATTGCTGCTGCAATGAGAACGGCGACGCGATTGGCGTGATTACCAGCGGTTCGCCTTCGCCTACGCTGTGCAAGAATATTGCCCTGGCGTATGTTCCGCCAGCGATGACGGCTATCGGCACGCCAATCTACGTACAGATTCGCGCGCAAAAGTGCAAAGCGCAGGTCGTCGCGACTCCCTTTTACAAACGGCCAAAGAAATAGAAAGCGCGACGCACAAGGAGCTTCCGTGAAGATATTGGGGATTTTCTTTCTCGCCTGCGCCGCGCCTATTGTGATCGCGGCACAGCAAAGCGAGGGCACTTCCGCTCAAGCACCTGCGCCTCAATCGACGCAGCCCGGACAATCAACAACTCCGGCCGCAAAAGCCACAATGGGAATCGATCCCGCAAAGGAAGCGGCGATTCGGAGACTTTTTGACGTTCAGGACACAAAGGATGCAATGCGGCAGGTACTCACTGGGATGAGCCGAAACATACGGCCGATGTTGGAGTCCTCACTTCCGCCCGGAGAGTATCGCGCTCACCTGATTGATCTCTTCTTTGAAAGGTTTCTATCCAAGATGAGCGTGGATCAACTGCTCGAACTTGCAATCCCGGTTTACGACAAATATTTTTCGTTGGAAGACATCGACGGACTCACGAAGTTCTACCAGACGCCACTTGGCAGAAAGACCATTTCCGTCCTGCCACAAGTGCTTATGGAAACCCAAGCTGCTGGAATGAATTTGGGGGAACAGGTGGGGCGCCAGGCAATGAAAGAAGTTCTCGACGAACATCCAGACTTAAAGAAATCACTTGAAGATGCGGCTGCTGCACCGAAAAACTGATCGAGAGGCTTGCGGATTCCAGTTGCCCGTTCTGGATGATAGATTCTTATGCTGTTCTAAGGAGATTTGAACATGGCATATCCAGCGAACTATAAATACACCAAAGAGCACGAGTGGGTTGATGTGAAGGGCGATGTGGCTGCCATCGGCATCACAGATTACGCGCAGCACGAGCTAGGCGACGTGGTTTTCGTGGAGATGCCTAAGGTCGGCGCGAAGATCGAAACGGGCAAGACGTTCGGTACAGTCGAATCGGTAAAGGCTGTCAGCGACATTTATGCGCCGGCATCGGGAGAGGTCGTCGAAACCAACGAAGTTTTGCACAATACGCCGGAGACCATTAATTCGGACCCGCATGGCGCGGCCTGGCTGATCAAGATCCGTCTCGCCAATCCCGCGGAGATTAGCGGCCTGATGGACGCGGCTGCTTACGAGGCTTATATCGCCTCGCAAAAGAAGGAAGCTTCCGCCTGATGCGCTATCTTCCGAAGAGTCCTGCCGAGCGGCAGGACATGCTCGCCGCAATCGGCGCAAAATCCATAGATGAATTGTTCGAGAGTATTCCAGAGCGATACCGTCTGCGAGAAGCTTTGAAGCTGCCCGGGCCGCTCTCCGAGGCGGAAGTCATCGAATTTTTTAAGGCTCGTGCGGCGGAAAATTCCGGCGGGTACACGAGCTTTCTTGGCGCTGGCGTTTACAACCACCTGCGCTCCGTGATTACGGACGCCATTATCCAGCGCGGCGAATTCCTGACTTCCTATACACCGTATCAAGCGGAGATCACGCAGGGCACGCTGCAAGCTATTTTTGAGTTTCAGACTTTGATGTGCCAGCTTACGGGCCAGGAAGTTGCGAACGCTTCCATGTACGACGGTTCAACGGCGACTACCGAAGCCGTGCTCATGGCGGAGAGGCTGACGGGGCGGCAGCGCGTTCTCGTGGCGCGGTCGGTGCATCCGGAATATCGGGATGTTCTAAAGACCTACGCGAAAAATTGCGGCCTGCAGGTGGAAGAGATTGCTTACGCGGCCGATGGTACGCTCGATCAAAAAGCGCTGCAAACCGCGCTGAAAGACGATGTCGCGGCGGTGGTCGTACAATCGCCAAATTTCTTTGGCGTGCTTGAACCCGTTGCCGGTCTTGCAGCGGCGGCGCACACCACCGGCGCTCTGCTGGTGGTGGCCATCGCGGAGGGAGTTTCCCTGGGCATCGTCAAGCCTCCCGCGGAGGCGGACATCGTGGCGATGGAAGGGCAAAGCTTTGGTCTGGCGCCGAGTTATGGCGGGCCTTTCGCAGGCGTTGTTGCTTCACGCGATAAATTTGTTCGGCAAATGCCTGGGCGGCTTGCGGGGCAGACCACCGATTCGGAAGGCCAGCGCGGATTCGTTTTGACTCTTGCGACGCGCGAGCAGCATATTCGGCGAGAGAAAGCTACGTCCAACATTTGCACCAATCAGGCGCTTTGCGCGCTGGCCGCGACGGTTCACTTGACGCTGCTGGGCAAAGAAGGTTTGCGGGAAATGGCTCACCAGAACCTTTCGAAGGCGCAATTCGCTTTGAGCGAATTGGAGAAAATTCCCGGAGTTCGGCGGGCGTTTGATGCCCCGTTCTTCAATGAGTTTACGGTGGAGCTGCCGCGTTCGGTGAAACTTGTGAATGCTTATTTGCTTCGGGAAAAGATTATTGGGCCGTTTGTTCTTGGCACGCCGTACCCGGAGCTGACTAAACATGCGCTCGTTTGCGTGACGGAAACAACTTCCCGCGCGGAAATCGAGCGATTTGCGGCGGCATTGCGCCGCGCACTGGAGCAACCGCTTTAGGGCGGAATTCTCATTGCAGGGTCGCAGCATGGCTGCGCCTCTGCAGGCGACCAATCGAACATGAATAGCAAAATTAAAAAAGCTGCTACGCACACGAATCAGAGCGAAGGACTGATTTTTGAAAAATCCTCGCCCGGCAAACGCGCGTTTGAACTTCCGCCGTTGGACGTCCCCGCAGCCGACCCTGCGAAAGCTTTGGGCGCGAGTCACCGGCGCGAAGGCGTGGAAGGCTTCCCCGAAGTCAGCGAAATCGAGGTGATGCGCCACTTCACGCGGCTTTCCACCTGGAATTATGCGATCGATCTCGGCATGTATCCGCTGGGTTCGTGCACGATGAAATACAATCCGCGCGTGAATGAATTTGTGGCGCGGCTCGACGGCATTGCCACGGAGCATCCGTATCAGCCGCAAGAACTTTCGCAAGGATGTCTGAAGATTTTGCAACTGCTTGAAAAGTGCCTGCTGGAAATCACGGGCATGGACTCGGTCACGCTGCAACCGGCCGCAGGAGCACAGGGCGAATTGACGGGATTGCTGCTGATCCGCGCGTACCACGAAAAAAACGGCAACCCGCGCAAGAAAGTTTTAATTCCAGACTCCGCACACGGGACCAACCCTGCCACCGCTGTCATCGCCGGCTACGAGGTGGAAAACATCAAGTCGGAATCGCATGGGCAGATTGACGTGGAAAAGCTGCGCGACCTCGTCACCGAAGATGTCGCCGCTCTGATGATTACCAATCCCTCGACGCTGGGCATTTTTGAGGAGCGCATTCCTGAAATCGCGGAAATCCTGCACGCCAAAGGCGCACTGCTTTACATGGATGGCGCAAACATGAACGCGCTCACGGGCGTTACCCGGCCGGGTGATCTTGGCGTGGACGTGATGCACCTGAACCTGCACAAGACTTTTTCGACACCGCACGGCGGCGGCGGTCCTGGAGCGGGACCTGTTGCGATGAAGAAAATCCTCGAACCGTTCCGCCCCGTGCCCATTCTCGTGGAAAAAGAGGGCGGCCGGCTGGTGCTCGAACAAATGCGGCCGGATTCCATCGGGCGCGTGAAGGCGTTCAGCGGAAATTTTGGCGTGTTGGTTCGTGCGCTGGCGTACATCCTTGCTTATGGACCGGGCGTGCGCCAGGCCACCGAAGACGCGGTGCTTAACGCCAACTATATTCGCAAACACCTTGAGGGCGTTTTCGATTTGCCTTATTCCCTGCCCTCGATGCACGAAGTCGTGTTTAGCGATGCGATCCAGAAGAAGAATGGCGTCAATACGATGGATATCGCCAAGCGACTGATTGACTACGGATTCCATCCATACACGACGGCGTTTCCGCTGATCGTTCCGGGGGCGCTGATGATCGAGCCGACAGAGTCGGAGTCGCGTGAGGAGTGCGATCTATTCATTGACGCGATGAAATCCATCGCGGAAGAAGCTGCCTCGGATCCCGAGCTTGTGAAGACCGCTCCACACACCACGCGTCTTCGGCGTCTTGATGAAGTCGGAGCGGCGCGCAAACCAATCCTGCGCTGGAAGCCCGAATCGCCTCGCAGCAAAGCGGCGGATTAGAATCTACCTCGTGAATTTGACGCTATCCAGGAATGCGGCGAAGGCCTTGTCGTAATTCTCATAATCTCTTGCCGGGGCCGCACAAACGAACGACACCAAACCTTCCGGGCGAATTACCGTGATCAGCCAATCCGTTTCTTCGCCGCCTGCCGGCGATTCGTTGCTCAGGTAGGTCGAAAGCCCCGGCTGACCGTTCACTCGCACACCTCCCGGCTGGCGCTCGACTTTCATTTTTGGATTGTCCTTCTGCATATCCATTATGAACTGCTGCGTTGCGGTATCCAGGGCCTTGTCGGCGGTGGCGTCTCCCGGCACCTTCGTCACACTCACGACGATTCCGTAGGCTAATCCAGCGTGCCCGCCCTCGATTTCCATTACGCCGCCATCCGGCGCGAACGAGACGTCGTCCTTCTCGCCGTATTTCTTCCAGTTGTCAGGATATTTCACGGTGTAGGCGCTTGCCTGGTACTCAGCATACTTTGCGGAAGGACCTGGCGGCGGTCCTGCTGGCCGGGCCGATCCGCCGCTCGCAGTCAAAGTCTCTTTTTTCAATACCGGCAGCGCTGCAACTTCTTTCTTGATTGCTTCAAACTCAAGAGAGTCCCTCTTTACTTTCTTTGGCTCCCCGCCGAGCTTCACGATTTCCTGTTCCACCCTCTCTACTCGACGCTCTGGGCTGGGGTGATCCGAGAAAAATTCGGGCGGGCTGTTTTCCTGGCTTTCCGCGTCCATCTTCTCGAAAAATTGCGCGAGCGCGCGCGGGTCGTAGCCGGAATCGTAAAGCACCTGCGTCCCGAGTATGTCAGCTTGAGTTTCCGACGCGCGCGAGTAGCGAAGCAGAACGCCCCCGGCGCTGAATCTGCCCAATTCCGTGATCAACGCGCCGCCTGCGTTTCCCCCAAGCAGCGTGTCAATCACGTCGACTCCGAGCTGGGCGGCTTTGGCTTTTGTCGCTTCGCTGGTGCCATGACGGAGCGCTACGTGCGACAGTTCGTGCGCGATTACGCCTGCAAGTTGCGATTCATTATTTGAGGCCTCGATCAGTCCGCGGTTCACGAACACAAAGCCGCCGGGCAGTGCGAACGCGTTAATCTCTTTGTCGTTGACGCAGTGAAACTCGAAGGGATACTGCACTCCGCCGGTCGGCAATTTCATAATCAGTTTTTTGCCTAGATCGGTCAAATACGCATCCACTTTCGGCGCATTGCACGATGGCAACTGCTGTTTTGCGTCCGCGGCCACCTCTTTACCCAGTTTGATGTCGTCCTGCGGCGAGAATAGGTTCCAGGCGGGTTTCAACTGCGTCCGCTGCGCCAGCGCGAGAGGTGCCCCAAGAAGCAAAGCGGAAGCAAAAAACGCGGTTTTCCTCACGCGAATACTTTACACCGGCGCTTAGGCAAAAGAAAAAGCCCGAAAGATTGCTCCCGGGCTTATTCGGAATTTGTTTGTAATGTTTGGCTTAGCGCGCCATTCGCGGAGTGGGTTCCGGGCCAATCGCCGTGGAGGGTGTTTCCACGCTCTTCCCGCTCCTGGCCTGCGCGGCTCGCGTAACCACAGGTGGTTCCACACGACGGGCCGGCATCGCCAGATTCTCGCCTTCGCGGATAAAACTCAAACCTTCCTGTTCCTTGTTCCAATCAATGCAAACCAGGTCGCCGAGATGAACCTGCTCGGTAGCCAGCAGATTCGCAAGCGGATACACGACGTGCCGCTCGATAGCCCTTTTCAAATGGCGGGCTCCGTAGCGCTGGTCGGTGCCTTCCTGGAGGAGGAACTCGCGGCCCGCGGCCGTTACGCGGAACAGAAACTGCCCTTTGGCCGTCTCAAGAACCCGCTGCTGCACCTGGCCGAGCTCGATTTCCAGTACTTCCTCAAGCTGTTCCCGACGCAAGGGATGAAAAACCACCACTTTGTCCAACCGATTCATAAATTCCGGTGAAAACTTTCTGCGCGCTGCGCCGACGGCAGTCCGCTCCACCTTTTCGTCCAGCCCCGCGGCTGGCTTATCCGTCGGCTGAACGAAGCCCATGCCGCCTTGCATCAATTCTGTGATCTCGCCCCCGCCCAGGTTCGAGGTGAGGAAAATAACCGTCTGCGACAGGTCCACCCGGCGGTTATCGCCCAGGGTCAGCGTAGCTTTGTCCAGCATTCCCAGCAGCAACTGCCAGAGAGCGTCAGAAGCCTTCTCGATCTCGTCGAAAAGTAAGAAGCTGAGCTTCAGCTTCTCGGTGTGGCACTTCGCCAGCTCCTCTTGCGTGATCAGCGGGTGCGTTTCCCGGTGGCCCAGATACCCTGGAGGGGAGCCAATCAGCTTGGCAATTTCATGGGAGTGCTGGAACTCCGCGCAATCTACCTTGATAACGGCGCGGCCATCGCCGAACAGAATCTCCGCCGCCGCTTCCACGATGCGCGTCTTGCCGGACCCGGTCGGGCCAAGGAACAGCAGGTTGCCTACAGGACGGCCCGGAGAGTTCAAACCAGCACAGAAAACCTGAAAGAGGTCCACAAGTGCTTGCACCCCTTCGGTCTGTCCGACGATCTTCGAGCGCAGTGCGCCTTCAAAGTCTCGGGTGCCTGTGCTTCGTATGCTTGGATCTAACTGTTGGCGAGCGCCAGCTTTCATGGGTCGTTCCCTTCCGCGTTCCATCGCCCGAGACGCGGCTTGCGTCTCAGCCATGCACTGGGTAGTACTAGAGCATGAGAACGGCCAATGGCAATGTCCATTGGGGCAATCAAAAAGTGGAACAAAATCAATGACATACGTGAGTTGCCATTCTGGAAACTGTCTCACGCGGTGAGACAGTGTTGCATCGAGGTTCAAAGTGAGAGGATGAAACAGTTTGTGTCAGGGTGGTGACGACAAAAACGGGCGCTCCGACTGTGCCAGAGCGCCCGAAAGATTGCTTGAAGCTGCAGAAATCTCTAACGTTCCGGCTTTTTGCGTCCTTGCGGAGCCGCAATCGGCCCCATGGACGGCTGCGCGGCGCGGACTTTCTTCTCCGCCACCACAATTTCCGCTGGGGGATCGGCGACTTTGCCGTCTTTTATCTCGCCAGCCACAATCGGCTGTCCCGTTTCCTTAGCCGCCGAGGTGACTAGCGCTCCCTCGCCCTCGCGGGCAAAGGTCAAGCCCTGATGTTTGTGGTCCCAATCAATGCAGACCAGGTCTCCCAAGTGAACCTGCTCAGTGGCCAGCAGATTCGCCAGAGGATATACGACGAAGCGTTCAATGGCTCGCTTCAGGTGGCGTGCGCCATAGCGCTGGTCCGTTCCTTCCTGCAGCAGGAAGTCGCGGCCGTCCGGGGTAACGCGGAAGAGGAATTGGCCTTTGGCGGTTTCCAGAACGCGCTGCTGCACCTGGCCGAGTTCAATCTCAAGTACTTCTTGAAGTTGTTCGCGCTTGAGCGGGTGAAAAACGACTACTTTGTCGAGACGGTTCATGAATTCCGGTGAGAATTTACGTCTCGCGGCTTCCACCGCTGTGCGCTCAACTTTTTCGTCGAGTCCCGCGATGGGTTTGTCGGTCGGCTGAACGAAGCCCATGCCCCCTTCCATCAGTTCGGTAATCTCACCCCCGCCCAAGTTTGACGTGAGGAAGATCACGGTTTGCGACAGATCCACTCTGCGGTTGTCTCCCAAGGTCAGGGTCGCCTTATCCAACATGCCCAGCAGGAGCTGCCATAGAGCGTCGGAAGCTTTTTCGATCTCGTCGAAGAGCAGGAAGCTCAGCTTCAGCTTGTCGGTGTGACTTTTTGCCAGCTCTTCCTGGGTAATTAGGGGGTGCGTTTCCCGGTGTCCCAAATAGCCCGGAGGGGAGCCGATCAATTTGGCAATCTCATGAGAGTGCTGGAACTCCGCGCAATCAACCTTGATAACGGCCCGCGCATCGCCGAACAGGATTTCCGCAGCGGCTTCCACGATCCGGGTCTTGCCAGACCCGGTTGGGCCGAGAAGGAGAAGGTTCCCCACCGGACGTCCGGGGGAGTTCAATCCGGCGCAGAAAACCTGATACAGGTCCACGAGCGCCTGCACGCCTTCAGCCTGGCCGACGATCTTGGAGCGCAGGGCGTCCTGAAACTCAATCGTCGTATTGCTGCGAAGGTTAGGATCGAGAGGCAGTATTTGGGAGCTCATGGACTCCTCCTAACGTCCTTGCATCCGCAAGGGCGTATTACCAAAACGCCCACGCTTCCGGTCAAACTGGCTGAGTTTGACCTGAAGCGTGGACTGCAAAAGCCGAAGTTGCACGATCAGCTCTCGCGCCACCGCGGGCGTTTCCGAAATTCGGAGGATCGGCGGAAATAGGTCCGCCAGGTCGAGATTGAGCGCTCGCAGGCTGGATACGAGCTTCTGTGTCGCGGGAGAGCTGGGGTCGGCGAGATTCAATTGGCTGTTCATCTGTTCGCGCAGAGCGCGCCAATTCAGCTCGACGAAAGGATGTTTCTTGGAAACTTCACGAACCACCTGGTCCGTGATGCGCGCACGTTCCCCGAGACGCGCAAGGTGCAGTTGCCGCACTTTTCCGCCGCGGCGCACATTGTGCACCAGGTAAAACGAATTACCTTTGCGGCGAACGAAAGCCACGGCATCACCTCAAGTTACAGTGGGTGTAGTGTATTTGCATTCCACTACGCCCGTCAATGCATCAAGCGTACTAGCGCAAAAGTTTTTTCCAGCGGGCTACGAATACAACGTATCGAGTTTTGCGCTTTATTTATCATCAGAATTTTCGCTTTGTTTCATTGGTTCTTCGCATCTTCATTTTGATTCCGATTTTCCCCGCTTTTCACCTTCTTAGATGTTGTACGTTTTTATTCGATGTTCAGATTCTTGGTAATCCGCTTACATACTGTTAAACACGGCTGCCGCGATTTTTATTCTTGCCGCCCTGCGATTGCATCCTTAGGATGTCGCGCGGAATCTAATAGAGCAGGGCAGGGAGAGCCGTCGAAGTATGTCCTGGGATCCTGTCTATACGCTGGTGAAACAAATTCCGCGCGGCCGGGTTCTTACTTACGGGGCCCTGGCCAAGGCTCTGCGCCTGCGAGGTGGAGCGCGCGCCGCGGGCCGCGCAATGGGGGCCACTCCGCGAGGGAAAGGCATCCCCTGGCACCGCGTCCTGGGGGCTAGCGGCAAGATTCTGATCCGCGAGCCCTATGCTTCCCTTCAAAAAAAGCTGCTCGAGAGTGAAGGCATTCCCGTAATCGAATCCCGCATCAACGTCAAAAAACACCTTTGGACACCGACGCGAAGAAAAGCCGCGGCCAAGAAAAACCGCCGCTCCACTGGGAAGCAGCCAAGATTAACACCCATGCAAAAGCTGTGATATACCTCTCACGAAACAAGTTACGACTATCCCCGCGCAGGTAACCCTGCGACAGGAGACTCCCAATGGCTTACAAGTTCACCGGTCGGCTTTTCTGTTCCGCCGCACTATTTTCCATCTGCTCTACGGTCACTCTCGCGCAAAACGCGACGAGCCCAGCTCCGCCCGTAATTGACGTGCATGTCCACGCGATGGACGGAAACTTTCCAGGCGTTGCGCCGATGTGCCCGAACACCTCGAAGTTCACCGCTTCCGACCCGAAGGACAAGGAGGCGCCTTTCGGTTGGGTGAAGGAGGAGTGCACGCCGGCGCTTTATCCATCGGCGCCGGGCGAATACATAAAGGATGTTATCGCCGAAATGGAGCGGCTCAACGTGACAGCGGTTACCTTTGGCGATCCGAAGAGCGTCCAGAAATGGAGAGACGCCGCACCCGCCAGGATTATTCCCGGCACTTCGTTTTCCAATGGGATGGCTCCCGGCCAGCGCGTCGCCCTCGATGAGCTGCGAAGAGACTTTACGACGGGCGGCTTCAAAGTGATGGGTGAGATTGGGCTGCAATATGAGGGACTCTCACCCAGTGATCCTTCGGTCGACGCGTATTTCGCGCTCGCCGAGGAACTCGATATTCCTGTAGCCATTCACATGGGGACCGGCGGTTCGGGCCGCGCCAACGTGGCGATGCCGAAATTCAGAGGTTCCATGGGGAATCCACTTTTGCTTGAGGATCTCCTGGCACGCCATCCAAAACTGCGTGTGCAGGTGATGCACGCCGGCTATCCAATGATCGATAACATGCTCACGCTTTTGCAGGCGAACTCGCATGTTTATGTGGATGTTGCTGGGCTGATCTGGAGTTATCCCATCAAGGAAGTGAATCGTTACATCGAGCGGCTGGTGGATGCGGGATTCGAGGACCGCGTGATGTTCGGTACCGACCAGTTGGTTTGGCCGAAGCTGATGTCCTATTCGATCAGCATGATTCAGAACGCCGACTACCTGACGCCGCAGCAGAAGCGTGACATTCTTTATAACAACGCCGCGCGATTTTTGCGGATCGACGGGGCTCAGGGCAAGTAAGGCTCAACCTGCCGCACGGCTCGATGTTTCTGCGTCAGCCAGCAGGCCAGACTGGTTGTGAACAAAGCAGCAGCAATCCACACGCTTCGATGCGCCACGGTATTTACAATGGCGTCCACCGAACTGTACAAGCCAAACAATCGATCGGCGATCCATCCAAGGGATGCGAGACCTGCAAGGAGCGCTGCGCTGATTCTCAGCAACGGGTAGCCTCGCGTGCGGCTCATGAGCATGAGCGATGGCATCACCGCAGCGACGACAATCAACTGCATGCTTTCTATGCCGAGGTTGAACGCCAGGATACTGCCAACACGTTCCCGCCAGCCAAACCCCAATTCGCCCAGCGTGCTTGCAAAGGCCAAACCGTGAATCAGGCCGAAGAAGGCGGCGATGACCGCCTCTCGCCCCGGGAAAATCGGGCGCAGCGCGTGAACAGCGGAAACAAGAATCGAAAGAGCGATCAGCACCTCAATCGGACGGCTGGGCAGGCGAACCACGCCCAATGCCGCCAATGCCAGCGTGATCGAATGGCCGACCGTAAATGCGGTCACCACTTTAAGAATCCGAACGAGACCTTGCCGCGCGCCGGCGAATCCACCCCAGCGCGAGCCAATCACAAGCAATGGCGCGGGCAAAAGCAGCGCCAGCAAAAAGAGCAGATGGTCGGTGCCTTCGGCGATGTGCCTTAGGCCGAGCCGGTACATGCTGGAGAAACCAGCCGCGCCCTTCCACGCGAACAATTTAAGCCACCATGGAAGAGGGACGGCGTCTGCATTGGAGCCGCCTTGCACATAATCCAGCTGATAGAAGGATTGGTTTTCATTTCGATTTTGTGACACGACTCGAATATCCGAGTCGCTGGGAACGAGACAATTTGCAAGGTAGACGGAGACGCCGCTTTGATGATGATTTTCGAAAATAAATCGCCGGTTGTGGCCCCCCGGCGGCAAATCCGCGGAGAACTCAATCTGGATTTGCCCCACTCCTTCTTTCATCTCTTCGACTTTGGGAAACTGCACGGAGATGAGATTCGGACTTAACCGGGTGCCATCCACAGTGAGCGACACGTCGCCAAGCACTTGCTCCGCATAAGCCCACTGCTCATTTTCTGAAATGACGCCGTCCGCATTCGTATCCATGCTTGCAATCACGAGCGAGGAAACCGCGACACCCGGGACCAGCCGCATGGAACCTGCGACGCGGTTTTCCTCGATCGAGAATAAGGTGGCTTGCAAATATTCGTCGAGGCGGTGGGCAGACGCAAAGGCTGCGCACGCCAAAAACAGCGCGACCGTGGCGGCGAGCTTCGTTTTCATTTCGAGGCAATCCCTCGCCCGTAGTCGTTCGTAGGATCGCGGTACATGGTATGCACATGCAACGAAGGATCCCCTCCCAGTGTTTGCGGCGCGTACTCGATCACCAGGTGCGGACCCTGAATGCGATAGTAGGCTGCGATGTTTTTACCTGGCGGGACAATTATCGGACCACTCCAGGCGAACCACGTCTCGGCTATATCGGCTTTCATTTCGGCCATGCGTGCCGCGGCCGCGCTATCATGAATAATTCCGGTCCATTGCGAGATTACATCGAGCAGCATGGCTCGCTGCTTGTCATTCATCGCGGTGCCCTTCAGACCTTCCGGCTGAATCGTTTTTCCATCCTCGCCCGGTCCGAGGACAAGATCGGCCAACTGGTAGCTCAGAATTGCCTGTTTCTTCTGCGTATCGTCTAGAGAATTCAGCAAAGCCAGCGCTTTGTCGCTTTCCCCGGCAAGCGGACGCACGGTTTTTCCGCCACTTGTGAAGAGAGCCGGCTGCGCGCCGGTCAGCGTTGGCGTGAGGATGCCGCGTTCACCGGCAATCGTGATATTCAGCGCGAGATGGTGACCTCCGAATTGCACCATCCACGGATCCTTTTCCGAGGGCTTGCCGAGAATCGAGATGTAGTAAAGATCTCTTCCAAATATTGGGCCATCCTGCCTGGGCGGACCGTTCGGGCCCGGACCGTTGCCACCAGGGGGCGGGCCACCCTGACTCCCGGGAGGCGGGCCCCCAGGATTGCCAGGCGGCGGGCCACCTCCGTTAGGACCGCCTGGCGGAAGGCCACTGTCAGTGGTCTTCAGAACCTCGTCCCCTTCCATGATCTGCTGAACTTTTTCGAATCCCTTTTGACTGAGCGCAGACGAAACCAAAGCCATGGCGGCGGAACGTTGAGCAGGTTTCATATCCTTCAAGCGGAGACCGCCGCGCGGAACGAACGACGTTGGAAGATTGGACCAGTTGGCGCGCTGCTTTTCGTCGTCGAAGGCGAAAAGCACGCTTTGCCGCTGCTTTTCATTCAGCGTCGCGAGAAACGTGTTCGCAGCCTTCACGATGAGCGAAGTCGCGGTCTGGGCTTTTGCCGCCCTCACCGACGAACAAATCAAGACCAGCGCCCCGACGAGGCGGATCGTTTTCTTCGAAAAAAGAATCATTTCGCGCTTCTCCTTGGACGCCTTGAAGCTGCACCTATACCGCTTGTTCCCCTGATTTTGCAAGTCCGTTCCCGGTTTTGCGCAATTTCTGCGTGAGAGTGTGGAGTTGTCCGCTCGCTCCCGTCAAGGCAAAGTGCCCACCAGCTGTAATGCTCGCCGCGTCTCTTGCCGTGAATGCGCACAACTGCGTTATCCTAGGACGTCCTTTTGCGTAGAAGGCTAGTGGTCACTATTGATGGCAGATTCCATCCTGCAAGTCGAAAACCTGGTCAAGAGCTACGGCGACGTGCAAGCCGTCCGCGGCGTCAGCTTTAGCGTCGACGAGGGCGAAGTGTTCGGCCTGCTCGGCCCCAACGGCGCGGGAAAAACATCCACCGTCGAAATTCTCGAGGGCCTCCGCGATCTGGACAGCGGCCGCGTCTCGGTGTGCGGTCTCGACCCGCAGCGCGAGTCGCAGGCCCTCAAGCACGAAATCGGCGCCGCGCTGCAGTCCACTTCCCTGCCCGACAAACTGCGCGTCATGGAAGCTCTGCGCCTGTTCTCCAGCTTTTACAAGCGCCGCCGCAATCCCGAAGAACTCCTCAAGCGCTTCGGCCTCGAGGAAAAGCGCAACACGTTCTACAGCCAGCTTTCCGGCGGCCAAAAGCAGCGCCTCGCTCTCGCCATGGCTCTCGTCAACGACCCGAAAGTCCTTTTCTTCGACGAACCCACCGCCGGTCTCGATCCGCAAGTGCGCCGCGAAATCTACGACATCATTGAAGAGCTCAAGCGCGAGAAGAAAACCATCGTCATGACCACGCACTACATCGAAGAAGCCGAACGCCTCTGCGACCGCGTAGCCATCGTCGACCACGGCAAAGTCGTCGCCCTCGGCACGCCGCGCGAACTCAAAACGCGCTCCGGCGGAACGACGCGCATCGAAGTCCGCCTCGCAAAGCCGGAAGCCGGCGGCGCGCTGAAAAATCTGGAAGGCGTCGCCGACGCGCGCGAACTGGACGGCGCTTACGTGATTCACTCCCACCGCCCTCCCAAAACGATCGTCGATCTCGTCAAACACCTCGAAGCTGGAGGCAATGAGCTCATTAGCCTCGAAATCGCCTCACCGTCTCTCGAAGACGTCTTCATCGAAATGACCGGAAGGAGGCTCCGCGATTGAGGAACTTCGCCACGCTCACCCGCATGCGCATTCAACTCACGCTGCGCAATAAAATGTTTTTATTCTTCAGCGTGATTATGCCCTTTGGCTTTTTCTTTCTGTACTCCGGCGTCTTCGCCAAAGGCCAGCCCGAGGTCGTGCGTTTTTTTCTCGGGCCGGTCGTCTCGCTCACCGTCATGGGCAGCTTCTGGGGACTCAGCGCCGCCCTTGTCATGTTCCGCGAGCAAGGCATCTTGCGCCGCTTTCACGTTACTCCCGTCACTCCGAGCGACATGCTCGCCTCCAGCATCGTCGCCAACTACGTCCTGGCGCTTCCCACGGTCCTCATCGAATTCTTTTTCGCGCGCACCGTCTTTCACGTCACCAACTTCGGCGATCTGCTCGCTACTTTCGTCCTGGTCAGCGTCGGCACCGTTTCCTTCGCCTCCTTGGGCCTGGTCGTTGCCAGCGTCACCAACACCATGCAGGAAACGCAAGTCATCAACCAGCTTCTCTGGCTCCCGCTGATTTTTCTCTCGGGCGCCACTTTTCCCCTGGCCTTCTTGCCCAAAATCGTGCAAAACGTCTCGCTCTTTTTGCCGGCCACCTATCTCGTTCAGGGTCTCCGTCGCGCCATTTTTGAGTCCGCGCCGATATGGGACCGCAACGTGCTCATCTCTCTGGGTTCGCTTGTTTGCTGGGCCGCTCTCACCTTTTTCCTTTCCGCTCAGCTCTTTCGCTGGGAGCCCGAAGTCAAGGTCCGCCGCAATGCCAAGCTTCTCGTCGTTGCCACGGCCATTCCTTTCCTGCTTCTCGGCCTGTGGGAAAACAAATTTGGCAATATCCCCGCGCAGGCGCAATCCGCCTTTGATTCTCTGAACGGCCCGCAAAAGTCCGCGCCGCCGCCAGCGGATTCGCCAAAGTAGAGTAAACGATTCGTTTCCAGCGCAAGCCCCTAAGCGCCAATTTGGTTTTTGCCTTTGGCACCCCGTTCCGTACACTTCATTGACGCTCCCTCGCGCGTACCGTATTCTGCAAATTGAAACGGTACAGCGAGCAGCTCCCTGAAAGGGACACCATCATGGAAATCCAAAAGACCGAAAAAATCTGGCACAACGGAAAATGGATCAATTGGGACGACGCCACGCTCCACGTTCTCTCTCACGTCGTGGGCTATGGTTCCGCGGTCTTCGAAGGCATTCGCTGCTACGAAACCAAGCAAGGCCCCGCCATTTTCCGTCTTCGCGAGCACATGCAGCGTCTCATCAACTCCGCAAAAATTTATCGCATGGAGTTGCCCGTTTCGCTCGACGACTTCTGCAACGCCGCTACCGAACTGGTACGCCTCAATAAAATGGGCTCGTGTTACGTCAAGCCCATTGTTCTGCGCGGATACGGCGATGTCGGGGTAAATCCGCTGAATTCGCCAATCGAGATCTATATGGCTTGCTGGTTCTGGGGCGCGTACCTCGGGCCGGAAGCGCTCACCAAAGGAGTGGAAGTCGGCGTCAGCAGCTGGACGCGTATCGCGCCAAACACCCTGCCCGCAATGTCCAAAGCCGCGGCAAACTATATGAACTCACAGCTCATCCGTATGGAAGCTGCCTTTAACGGCTACTCCGAAGGCATCGCGCTCGATTCCGGCGGGCACGTCAGCGAAGGCTCCGGCATGAACGTGTTTCTTGTGCACGAGGGCACGCTCTACACGCCGCCGCTCGCTACCAGCATCCTGCCAGGCATCACGCGCAATACCGTCGTTACGCTTGCCGCCGATTTGGGCATCCCCGTGAAGGAACAAGCCATCCCGCGCGAAATGCTGTACATCGTAGACGAGCTATTTTTCTGCGGCACGGCTGTCGAAATCACGCCCATTCGCTCTGTCGACAAAATCCAAGTCGGCAAAGGCGTCGCCGGCCCAGTCACCCGCAACCTCCAGGAAGAATTCTTCGCCCTGACCAGCGGCACGAAGCCTGATCGCCACAACTGGCTCACTCCGGTCAACGCGCCAGTGGCCGCCGCCAGTCGCTAACGGCAACCTCTGTCCCGATTACGCAACATGCCGAACTGTGCGGAGAGCTGCGAAGCAGAAGGTTAAATCGTGAGCCGGCTAACGGAGACGCCAGAAGCACCCCCGTCGAAAACGGCAAGCTGGGTACGCAAGCTCTGGAAAGCGCTTTTCATCACCTTGATCGGTGCAGTCTCGCTCGTGGCGCTTCTTGTCATCGGGCTCGGAATACGATTGTCGGTTTTGAGCCCACCCTCCCTCAATACGCTTACAAGGCGGTTCCCAAATCAGCGCCCCGACCCCGAAACTATCATTTCAATGTCTGACCACGACACACAACTTATCTCTATTGACCCCTCCTGGCTCGCGACCCGTACGGGTCAGTACCCGGAATACAGCCCTAAAACGGGTATTACACAAGAACGTTGGGAAGAATACCGGCGTCTATTCGCCCGGAACAACATTACGCAAGGTATTCGACGTGACCCCGAAACGAAGGACGCCTTTGTCATAGTCAGCTCATTCGGTCTGTTGAATCGTGGAACCTCGGCGGGCTTCCTTTATTGTGGTCCCGGCCCGAAACACGTTTACCTACCGTGCTCCTCTTCACAATCGTCCGGAGAACATCCCTTTGAGCCAGGCGATGAGGCATACTCCTTCCGCAAATTGAGTGATCGTTGGTTTGCTTACAGCCAAGGTCCAAGCTGAGGACCGTTACCTCTTGATGAACACCGTGATCGGAAACTGTTTCGCAACCCGTTCCCCAAAACACTGACGTTCACTTTCCGTCCCAGATGAAATTCTTCCCGCTTCGTTAGCGCCTCATTTCGCCAGACCCGCCTGCCGCAAGACAGACAGCATGTCCCACACGCTCCACTCTTCAGAAATCTTTCCAGCTTTGAAACGAAACATGGTCATGCCATCGACCCGGAGTTTTTTCCCAGTAGCCGGAAAGCCCATTCCGGCCTGAGTGTTGGTACCGAATGCCGTCCAGTAAACCGCGACGAGATCTCCGTCCCCGAGAATCTGGTTGACCGTCACACGCATATCCGGCATCGCCTGGCGCTCCTCCTTGGCCGCAGCGATGTCGTCCTCCAACGTCGCGTCGCGGTCACCCGCGTGGGCCACGAAGTCTTTGGCGTGAGATTCCGCATACAGTTCCAACCGACCCTTGTCGAGGACTTGTTCAAAAAAACCTCGAGCCACCTGCTTGTTCTTATCCTGCTGCGTATTTTGTGCAATCACGGGCAGGCAAAAAAGAAACCACGATGCCAAACAGAAAACCTTGCGCATACGATTCTCCTTATTCAGCCACTCCCCCGCGCGCCGTTACTGAGTCCACGGGGAGGTTTGCAATTACGGCCTGACCTTGTTACTGTAACACTCGTTACAGTAATGGACAAGGGGTTTCCATGGCACGCCCGCAGAATCCAAAAATCCGCGCAAGGCTGCGCGACCAGGCCATCGACTACGTAATCTCACACGGATTGGGAGACTTGACACTTCGCCCGCTGGCAAAAGCCCTGAAAACCAATGCCCGCATGCTCGTCTATCATTTTCGCTCGCGCGAAGGACTGATGCACGAAGTCCTGAAGGGCCTGCGCGAACGCGAAGACGCCCGCATCCAGTCTTGGTTCCGCACGCGAAAAATGCCTCGCACTCTTCCGCAGTTCCTGCGCTGGTACTGGAAGTGGCTCAGCGCTCCCCAAGCCAGGCCCGCCCTACGGCTCGTCTTCGAAATCTATGCCAGCGCGCTGCGAGACCCCCTGAAATACCCTGGCGTTTTGGAAGATCCCCTGACCTATTGGCAGAAGCTCGTCGAGAAAGCGGGGATTCCCGGCAAGTCCAAAGTGGATCGCGCGGAAGCCACACTGCTTCTCGCCGCCACGCGGGGGCTCTCGTTGGATCTCTGCGCGACGGGAGATCGCCATCGCGTAGGAGGCGCCATGGAACTGCTTGCCCAATTTGCTGTGTGGCGCGCTACATCAACAAAATGACGATCCGCAAGTCGCGCGCGCGAAAGAAGAACGAGGCTTCTTTGCCGTTGCGTGCCTCCGCACAGCTCCCGCCGCTCGAAACCTGTCCGCAAACTGTTCGCCGAAAGACTGGCGTTTCTCTTTGCGTTCCGGCTAGAATCCTTTCCGGTCATAGCGGACAAACTTCGTTCCCCGGCCGGGAGGCTCTTTGATGTACAACCTCGGGCAAAAGCTGACAGCCGAGTTCATCGGCACCTTTGCTCTGGTTTTTTTCGGCGAAGGCGCAATTTGCGTGGACTGGTATCCTCACGCTTCGAACGCTCTCGGCCTCTTCCCCATCGCCGTTGCCCACGGCCTGGCCATCGCCATCATGGTTTGCGCCTTGGGCCACGTCTCTGGCGGCCATTTCAATCCCGCCATCACCATCGGCTTCTGGGTCACCAAGCGCCTGAACACAATGGACACGATCGCCTACTGGATCGCCCAACTCGCCGGAGCCGTCGCCGCAGCCTTTCTTCTGAAGGCTGTCATCCCCGAAGATACCTGGCACGCCGTAGCTCTTGGCACGCCCATGTTCGCGCGCGATTTCACGCGTCTCTCCGGAATGATTCTCGAGGGCATCACCACCTTCTTTCTGGTGCTAACCGTCTTCGCGACCGCAGTGGATGAACGTTCGAACTTCAGGCCCGTCGCAGGCTTTGCCATCGGCGTCAGCATTGTGCTGGGCATCATGATCGCCGGCCCATTCACCGGCGGCGCCCTCAATCCCGCCCGCGCTTTTGGCCCCGCCCTGGCCTCGTCGCATTGGCAAAATCACGGCATCTATTGGGTCGGCCCTCTCGCCGGCGGCTTCCTCGCCGGCTTTCTCTACGACTCCCTGTACCTGAAAAAGGCCTAGCCGCTTTCGAAGCGCCGCCCCGCTGTCATTCCTTATGTCGCTTCTCATCAATTTGTTGAACTTTCTAGTCTGGCTTCCCGTGATCTTGCTGTGGGTGGTGCTGTGGCCGTTCGGTGTTCTATACCATTTCGCCCTTTGCGTGGCCGCCACCTACAGCCTTGTCAAAAAGGGGCAAGAAGTTCTTATCGTCCAGAATTCCGGCAGTGATGCTTTAACCTCGTCCTTTCGTCTTCAAGAGCTTCCTCTCTCACAAGAGCGCCTGATATTCCTGGACTACGCCAATCACAAACAGTGGCCTTGGCGTTCACTCCCTGCCCGGCTCTTTTGGGCTTTTGGGCCCATCGCCATTCCCCCGCGATTCACTCCCGATCATCTCCCCGCCGTCCTTCTGCTCAGGCCCTTCCGCCGCCCAAAAACGTTCAGCTTCGGACGCCGATCGAAAGATCCGGAATCAAAATTCGCGGAACTGCTCGCCGCTTTGAAGTCGAGCTAACCCGAGAAAGCGGTGCTTCGCAAGCCGAACTGTCCTATAGGGCAGGTGCCTCCCGCGCAACTCTTACCCCGCTTTTCTTGCGGCACTTCTTCCGTGAGTGCTAACGTCGCTTGTTAGTCGCAGTTTCGCGGAGCTCACACCCTCATGGCCATTAGCATTGACGAACTTCTCCGGCGCGCCGTTGAAAACAAAGCCTCCGACTTGCACCTCAAAGTAGGCAACCACCCTTATCTGCGCGTAGACGGCCTTCTCGCTCCGCTCACCGACGTCCCCCGCATCACGCCGGAAGAAATGCTCTCCATGGCGTTCAGCATGATGACCAATCGCCAAAAGCAAAAGTTCAAGGAAACAGCGGAATTGGATATGGCGTACGGCGTCGCAGGCCTCGGCCGCTTCCGCGTCAACGTTTTCCAGCAGCGCGGCAACGTGGGCATGGTTCTCCGCGTCATTCCCACCAAAATTCGAACCATCGAAGAATTGAACCTCCCGAACGTCATCGGAAAAATTTGCGAAGAGCAGCGCGGGCTCGTACTCGTCACGGGTACCACCGGATCCGGTAAATCCACCACGCTGGCCGCGATGATCGACCGCATCAACGCCAACCGTTCCGATCACCTCATCACCATCGAAGACCCCATCGAATTTCTTCATCGCGACAAGCGCAGCTTCATCAACCAACGCGAAGTCGAAGTGGACACCGCAAACTTTTCCACCGCCTTGCGCGCCGCTCTCCGTCAAGATCCCGACGTGATTCTCGTCGGCGAAATGCGCGACCTCGAGACCATTTCCACTGCCCTGCTAGCCGCCGAAACCGGCCACATGGTTTTCTCGACTTTGCACACTCTCGACGCAACCGAAACGATTCAGCGTATTATCGCGGTCTTCCCGCCGCCCGAACAGAAACAGATTCGCTTGCAGCTTGCCGCCACGCTAAAAGCCATCGTCTCCCAGCGCCTCGTCCGCCGCGCTGATGACAAAGGCCGCGTCCCCGCCGTCGAAGTCATGATCGCCACCGCGTACATCCGCGATTGCATCATCAACGCAGACAAAACCCGCCTCATTCACGACGCCATCGCCGCCGGCACCAGCCAGTACGGCATGCAGACCTTCGACCAGTCGCTCTTCGATCTCTACACCAAGCAGCTCATCACCCTCGAAGAAGCGCTGCTCCGCTCCACCAACCCGGACGAATTCCAGCTTCGCATTCAGGGCATCCGCTCCGCCGCCGACTCCGCCCGCGAGGAAATGGAACGCCAAATGGCCGACTTCGAACGCTTCGCCCGCAAATAACGCCTGGCCGCGCTTATTTCAGTACTGTCAGGTCTCCGCTATAAATCTGCCGCGCCCCAATTCGACGGTGACCGATACTTTCCTGGTGTCCAACGAAGAAACAACGCTCCTTCCAACCAGCCCCGTTACACCGCTCGTGACGCCCGTACAGTCGCCAACGCTCAATGGCAGCAGCCTTTTCCAAACCGCCACGCTCGATATCACCAATCTCCAGTTCAGTTGGGCTCCTCCTTCCGTCGGCCAGCCCTATGCCTATTTTCTGGAGATCTACGGATTAAAGACAGACCCCGCCGGCACAATGCTTTACCTCGATGCCGGAAACTTTGCCACCACGCAAACCTCCCTCACACTCCCCTCCACTCTGCCGGACGGCACCTACGTCTTTGCTATCGTCGCCGCGGTGGATGCCAACGCCAACTTCGAGACAAGCCCGAATCGCCACAAAGTGCCTATGGCCCACTCCACCGTCATTTCCTCGCCTTTCGTTATCTCCACCGGCGCCGCTTCCTCGGCCGCAAAAATCCAATAAAAGGTTCCCTTCATTCCCTCTTTTCTCTTCAACGATTCCTGCCTTTACTTCGTTCCTTCATTACTTCTATGCTTCCTCCGTGTTCTCCAAACCCCGCCAAGTCGAAGCCAAGTCCGAGCTTTACGACACCGCCGTCCGCGCCCTCATGCGCCGCGCTTACTCCGTCCATGAGATGAAGCAGCATCTCGGCCGCCGCTCGGACAACGATGAACTCATCAAGCTGGTCATCGAACTTCTCAAAAAATCCAACCTGCTCGACGACGAACGCTTCGCCAAACAGTTCGCCCGCCAACGCACCGAAATCCGCCGCCAGGGCAAATTCCGTATCGCCCGTGAACTGCGCAACCGGGGTATCCCAGACCGCCACATTGAAGCCGCCCTTGCCGAAACGGCAAAAGAAACCGACGAAGCCGCCATTGTCCGCCAACGGATTGATCGCAAACTCCGGACTCTTCGCGGCGAAATCACCGAAAACAAAATGAGTTCCATTTACCGCAGCCTCCTTCGCGCCGGCTTTTCCGCCGACGTAGTCCGCCACGAATTGAAATCCCTCACGCGCGAAGAAGTCCCCGAAGTGGAATCCCAAACAGAAGACTAGCCACAGCCCTCGTAGCGCTCCAAAACGCAGACTGGCACTTCGTACAGTACCCCTTAAGAACTGCCTGTACCTTGGGCCGTTTGCCGTTCCCTCTCGCACGTTGGATAACACTAATGGGGGTCCGGAGTGTCCGGGCCGAGGAGGGGCTATGTCTTTTAAACGGATTGCTTTTCTATTGGGAGGCGGCCTGCTTGCAGCCGCGGGCGCTCGCGCCGACGACCTGGGCTTCGTCGATTGCTCCAGCCATGCTGATGACACGCCGGTCTTTACGAAAGCGCGCAAGAGTCCCGATCAGGTGGCCACCGTCGCCTGCGGCGAGCGCTTCACAGTATTGCTGAACGGCTTCATCTTCTCGCGCATTGAAACGAAAGACGGGAAGATCGGCTACATCTACTCAAACTACATCTCCTTGGACCGCGGTGCGGTCGCGGCATCTGTCCGCCAGCCCGACACCGGCAAAATGGTGGAAGCCACGTCCAAAGTCATAATTCCGGGCGACAAACCAGCCCAACCGAAACCAGCACCACAAGCGCACGCACGCGTTACTGCTGCACAACCTGCCGCGGCTCAAAATACGGAAGCCGCAGTTACCGCAACGCCGGCCGCAACAGCACCGGCAGTTGCTGACGCGGCGAACGCCGCTGGCGCCGCCAGCGCAGTGCAAGCAAGCGCCTCGACGACGACTTCGACCACGGATCAAACAAGCTCAACCGCTCCGGCGCAGCCTCAGACTCCGGCAGCCCCGTCAACGCAGACGGACGCTGCTGTCGTTCCGGCGCTGACGACCGATACTCCTGCAGCTCCAGCGGCATCAGCCGCGGTAACAACGGCTCCCGATACCGCAGCGGCATCCCCGGCATCGCCACAACCTGCGCCAGCAGCGGCACAACCTGCGCCGCCGGCTCCGGCTCCCGCTCCAGCTCCGGTCACGCCCGCCGTCAGTGACCCCAGAGTCCGCGAAAGCTGGGAGAAACCCAACCCGGGCGCACGCAAACCATTTGCCATCGAACTCTATGGCGGTTACGCCTTCACACGCTTTTCCAACGGGAATCCCGCGAGCAATTTCAACGGCGCGATGGGCGCATTTGCATGGAATTTCAAGCCCTGGCTGCAAATCACAGGTGACAGCACCTATAGCTACGCGACCATAAGCGGCACAAAAAACACCCTCTACGGAAATCACTACGGTCCGCGATATTTCATCCGCAGGGTCAGCCACTGGGGTCTCACCCCGTTCGTGGAAGGCCTGGTGGGCGGCACGCGCGCGGAAACGACCGTCAGTGGTGTCGGCGGCTACAGCACTTCCGCCAACTGCATCTCCTACAAAGTGGGCGGCGGCATAGACATGCACACCTCGCGCCACATTGAAGTTCGCCTGCTCGACGTGGACTATTACAGGACAGCCTTCGGCACAAACCTTCACCAGAACAACTACTGGATCTCCAGCGGTATCGTTCTCCAGCTCTTCGGCGGAGGTCGCGAGTAACGCGCTTCTTTCCTAATCTGCCACCAAAAATAACCGCGGCTCAGGAGCAGTACGCCCGAGCCGTTCTTTTTCGCCGCGAATTTGGTTCCCCCAACCATTCCTTTCTTTAGAAGGCGAAAGCTGTTTGCTCACGTCCTGGGCTTTGCGCCAATTGGTTTGGATCTTCTTCAAGGGCGCCACAATCGGCGGGGCGCGTTCCTTGTTTTACGTCGATTGCTTATTGTGAATCAGCCCTGCGTGGGGGCATCGATCGCCCCGCCTCGGCTCCCGGGCCCTCCGCCATTCGTACAGCTTACGCATAAGCAACATTGGGCCGGAGATGCGCATTCACCGAGAGGCAGGGGAATAAGGTTTGGAGATGAAGATAAAACTGACGTGGATCACCATGGCCCTGCTGCTCATCACCATCGGCGGCTATGTTGCCCCCAGATGGAAATACTGTTTTCCTTCGCAAGCCAGCGCTTGGGAACCCGCTCGCCCAGAACAGGCCACTCCCGAAGCCACCGTCAATTTGATGTTCCAAATGATCGATCAGGGTGGACCCGCCGATAGCCTCAAGGAAGTAATGACTGACCGGCTCGATTATGCGCACATGCTCCAGGGAAAAGACAAAATGACGCCAGAAGAGCAAAAATTTTCCAGGCTCTTTTTGGACAACCAGCGCAGCGCCGCGATTTATGCCGCTCTAAGACACAACCTGGTAAATTCGGCGAGCATCACGGCTAACAACACCACTGGCGATACCGCAGTCATCGGCGCGTCCGTCAAAATCTATCCCGACCGCAGTGAGGATTGGACGTCCTCGACCTGCACAATCGAACTGAAAAGGCGAGGCGACAATTGGTACGTCGATGACATAAAAACGCCGCACGTGCCGGACGGTATCTACCACAGCTTCAAGCAAAAGCTCGGCTAGTTGCCATGAGGCCTCTCAGGCGTATCACCACCCTCTAAAAGCAATAGGGGATTTTACTCATGGCTCTTTTAGAAAAATCAAAAATACTAGAAGAAGTAGCACTATGGATCGTGAGCGGACTGTTCGCCGCTCTCGCCATCGCTTGGGCGACCTTCCCCAAAATCTATCTCCACGCCCATCCCGCTCTCCCTTAGCCGGCAATTCCTCCACGATGGGCGCCTCACGCGGAGCATCTCCCACACTGGTCTATCTCTTCCTTGCATGCATGACGGCCGCGTTCGGTCTCTGGCAGACACGCTTCAGCCTAGGCTTCGGCCGCGATAGTTCCAGGATTCTGACAGAGCTCTATCTATTGGCGAGCGTGGTTTTCGTCGCTGGTTCTTGGACGTTCGACTTGGGAAGTCAGTTCAGTACGATCCCTATCCAGAACGCCATCTATCCGCCTGATCGCATCCTCGAAATCGGCCGCATCCTAGTCAACTGGGGCCTCTATGCGAGTCTCGCGGTGGCGTTTCTGAGCGTTACTTACAGCTCGTTTCGCGAGCACCGCGTTTAGCCTGCTTTTGGGAAATTCCCCGCCAGCTCTTTAGTCTCTAACGCAGCTCTGTCTTCCGTCGGCCGCTCTAGCCACATGCTGCCCGTCCGGGCAACCTGTATCGTGGCTGTCCCGTGCTCGCGCGTCGGTAATTCGCTGATCTTCCGCTCGTCTTGCTTCCTCAGCGCGCCTCTCATCTTCCGTGCGGCGCTGGTCTGCGTCTTTTCCTGGATCTCCGGTTGCACCCTGCGGACCTGCCGGTCCCGCTGGTCCTGCCGCGGGAGCTGCTGGAGCCGCCTGGCACCCAGCCATAAATAGCGCAAGCGAGAACGCGCCCACAAGTAACGATAGTTTCATTTTCATCTGATTTTCCTTTTCTCTTGGCGCCGCCACTGAGATACGCGCCACCTTCGCACCCATCCATACAGCTAAATAGTACCGATAGCTCGGCCGTACCGCTGTCCCGATTGAGACAGTTGTAAAACTCATTTGCGCCAGATAACGCCTATCCCGTTTCGCTTTCGTTGCCGCCCTTCGCGCCCTCTGCCATAATTGTCGGTCTTACCAACGCCGCATACTCAGCCAACACTCGACAGCGAGGATATCCGCGAACCCATGACGCCTTTTGACACCAAGAAAATGAGCGGAAACGAGATCCGCGAAATGTTCCTCCGCTTTTTCGAGAGCAAAGGACACCGCCGCGTCCGCAGTTCGTCGCTCGTCCCGCACGGCGACCCCACCCTACTCTTCACGAACGCGGGCATGAACCAGTTCAAAGACGTCTTCCTCGGCCTCGAAAAGCGCGACTACAACAAAGCCACCACCGCCCAAAAATGCGTCCGCGCCGGCGGCAAACACAACGACCTCGAAAACGTGGGCTTCACCAAGCGCCATCACACCTTCTTCGAAATGATGGGCAACTTTTCCTTCGGCGACTATTTCAAGGAAAAAGCCATCCCCTACGCATGGGAACTGGTGACTTCGCCGGAATGGTTCGGCCTCGCAAAAGACAAGCTTTACGTAACCGTCTTTGGCGGCGCGGAAGTAGCCCCCGGTACAACACTGGGCGTGGATGAAGAGGCCAGAACTTTTTGGCTGGCGGAAAATATTCCGGCGGAACGAATCGTTCCGATTCCAGGCCTGAAAGACAATTTTTGGGCCATGGGCGATACCGGTCCGTGCGGCCCGTGTAGCGAAATCTTTTACGACATGGGATTCGAAGCTTCGGAGGAGGGTCACACCGATTGCAAATTCCCCTGCGAGTGCGGGCGTTACGTTGAGATTTGGAATTTGGTTTTCATGCAGTTCAATTGCGATCCCAGCGGCGCGTTGACTCCGTTACCAAAACCTTGCGTGGACACCGGTATGGGCCTGGAACGTACCGCCGCAGTCCTCCAAGGCGTCATCTCGAACTACGACACCGATTTATTTGTGCCGCTTCTCAAACGTGCCGCCGAACTCTGCGGCGTTGATTTCAACCAGGAAGAAAAACTCGAAGAAAGCAAAGGTCGCGCCGCCTCCCTCCGCGTCATCGCCGACCACGCCCGCGCTACAACTTTCTTGATAACGGACGGCGTTCTGCCCTCCAATGAGGGCCGCGGCTACGTCCTCCGCAAAATCATGCGCCGCGCCCTCCGCCACGGCCGTCTTTTGGGTGCAAAGGAACCTTTCCTGCACGTAATGGTTCACGCCGTGACCAACTTGATGAAAAACGCATACCCCGAATTGAACGAATCGGAAGTACAGGTATCGAAAGCCGTACATGCGGAAGAGCTTCGATTTGCTCGCACGCTAGATTTAGGACTGGGAAAGCTCGACGACCTGCTGGGCAGATTCAAATCACTTATGTTGGCAGGCTCCGCCCCGACCATGCCTCAGAGTTCCTTGCCCTCAATGGGCGTCGAAGCTTTCAAGCTGTATGACACGTTCGGACTTCCGATAGATTTTATTCGAGATGCAGCGCGTGATCTTGGAGTGCCGTTTACGAATGCGGACGAAGCCGAATTTGAACAGGCAATGGATGAGCAGCGTGCCAAGGCTCGCGCGTCTTGGAAAGGCGGCGCTGGTAAAGAAGCGGCGAGTCCGGCGTATGCGAAGATTGCTGAGACGTTTAAGACGGAGAAAGACTTCTATCGCGGAACTTCGGCCAAAGATGCCCGCATCGAAGCAATCATCGGAAAAAATGGCCCGGTCAATGAATTGAAAGCCGGCGAATCCGCCGAAGTCGTGCTCGATCGAACGGCGATTTACGCCGAATCAGGCGGACAAATAGCGGACACCGGAATGTTCTACGACAACTCAGGGTCGCAAGTTCTGGCGGAAGTGACCGGCGCGTATTATCCAGTCGCCGGACTTGTGGCGCATCGCGTTGTAGCCAAAGAAACTTTACACGTCGGAGACCGCGTAGCGGTTGTGGCCGACGCGGAGCGCCACGCACGCATCATTCGCAATCACACGGGCACGCACCTTGTCCACGCGGCGCTTCGTAACATACTGGGAACGCACGTGAAACAAGCCGGCTCGCTGAACACTCCGGAACGCCTGCGCTTCGACTTTTCGCACTTCGCGCACGTCGATGCCGAGGAGTTGAAAGACATCGAGCAACAAGTAAACGAC
>CAJCHZ010000031.1 GCA_903970165.1 Betaproteobacteria bacterium | reverse complement strand
ACCGGATCGACGTGAACCGCATTCGCCGATCCTTGGTCAGGCGGCTGGAACGTCTGGGCCACAAAGTGACCTTGGAGCCGCTTGCTCAGACCGCCTGAGGGTATTTTCGTAGGAGTAGCCATTCCCAATTTCGAAATGATTTCGGCCGATGCGCACGCGGTTGACCTGCGTCGGACGGGCCCCTACCCTTAATTGCATGGCCACGGAAAAAATTATTTACGCAACGATTGCAGACCTCGCTGCGGGAATTCGCGCGAAACGGTTTTCACCGGTGGAAGTGGTTGATGCACACCTCGAACGGATTGCTTTGCTACAGCCGAAATTGAATGCGTTTGTGCACTTGGATGCGGAGGGTGCTCGCAAGCAGGCGCGGGCCGCGGAAGCTGCGGTCTCGCGTGGGGCGGCGCTCGGTTCGCTGCACGGCGTGCCGGTGACGATCAAGAGCTGCATTGACGCGGTTGGTTGGCCGACGCCGGCGGGCTCGTTGATGCGCAAAGACTATGTGCCCTCGGAGGATGCGCCGCTTGTGGCGCGGTTGCGTGCAGCGGGCGCGATTATTTTGGGGAATACGAATACGCCAGAATATTTAATGGCGTATGAGACGAACAATTCCCTGAGCGGGAAGACCTGCAATCCATGGAATTTGGAGCGGTCTTCTGGCGGCTCGAGTGGGGGAGAAGCTGCGGCGATTGCATCGGGATGCTCCGCGGGTGGAGTCGGGAGCGACGGGGGCGGCTCCGTACGCGTTCCCGCACATTTTTGCGGGATTTGCGGATTGAAGCCTACGCCTGGACGCATTCCTGGGACGGGACACTATCCTCCGGGGGGCGGAGCATTTGGATGGATCGGCGTGGTGGGGCCGATGGGCCGCACTGTTGCGGATGTGCGCGCTTTGTTTGAGGTGCTGGCCGGGCCGGATCCCGGTGATGCGCTCTCGGCTCCTGTGCCGATTCGAAAAGTCAGCGAGAATGACGTCCGGAAATTACGCATTGGTGTTTTGGATAGTCCCGCGTTGGGGAAGTCTACGCCGGAGACGAAGGCATCGGTGGAAGGCGCGGCGAAGATTTTGCGCGAGCACGGATTTGCGGTAGAGACGAAACGATTGAATGGGTTAGAGCGGGCCATCGAATTGTGGTGGTATTTTTTCGGGCCCGTGATTGCTTATCTCATCCAGCATGAGGCGGTTGAGCAGGCATCGAAAATGAGCCCGATGCTGCGCGACTTTGTGGCGATTGCCACGGCGGATTCGGCAATGGCTTTTGATCCATTTGAGCGGTCTTGCGCGGAGCGGGATAGTTTGCGAGCGGCGATATTGCGCCAGTTGGACGAGACGCCGGTCCTGCTATCGCCGGTGTCAGCGGGGCCGGCGTTTCTGCATGGAGAGGGGAGCTGGCGTTTGGGGCAGAAGGAATGCTATCGCGAGACAATGCGGTTTTCGCAGTGGTTGAATTTTGCCGGATTTCCCGGGATGACGGTGCCGCTGGGCAGTTCGCCGGATGGGTTGCCGATTGGCGTACAGGTGATTGGTCCGCCCCATGAGGAGGAAATTGTTTTGGCTGTCGCCGAGGTCATTGAGCGAGGGCGTGGCACCTGGTTGGCGCCCCCAGGGCTTAAAGACTGAAGTCGAAGAGTCTACGGTTGTTTTAGTTCTGGGTTGGGGACTGGCGTGTCGCTGAGCTTTTCGCGCTGTTTGTTGAGGCTGGATTCGAGGATTTTTTTTGCTTGCGCCAGTTCCGCTTGCGCTTCTTCTCGCCGGCCCAGCTTGCGAAGGACCTGCCCGCGGACGTAACGAATGTTCTCGTTATCGGGGGCGAGTTTTTCTGCGGCCTCGAGCGAAGCCAGGGCTTGGCGATCTTTTCCCTGCCGATGATAGAGGCGACCCAGCGAGAGCAACGAAACGGGAAGACGCGGATTGTAGCGCAGTGCTTCGTGGAACGCGCGTTCGGCTTCTTCATCCCTTTGCGTATCGAGATAAAGTAGGCCAAGTTGTTCGTAGTTGTCAGGGAGATCGGGCTCCATGGCGATGTCTTTGCGAAATTCGGCTTCGGCGCGCTCGTTTTCGTGCTGGCGCATATAGGCAACGCCAAGGCTCAAGTGCACAAAGGGCAGATTGGTATTTGCGGCTGCAGCGCGTTCGAGTTCGGGGATGGCCTTGTCGGGTTCTTCCCTGTTCAGGTAGGCCTTCCCAAGAATCAAGTGAAACTCCGGCGTTTCGCCGCCGACCTCCAGCAGCCGGCTTAGCGCTTTTTCGTCGAGGTCGTTCTTGCCAGAGCTGTGCGCCGCAATCCCAAGCACATAAAGATAGGTGAAGTCGTTGGACATTTGCGGCCAGAGCGGCTCCAGCACGGCGACTGCTTCGGAGTAGTGCTCCGTGAAGACGTTGCAAAGGCCGAGGAGGTAGCGGGGTTGTTGCGAGTCGGGCTGGTCGCGAACGACGGAAGCGAGTGGTGCAATGGCTCCGGCATAATCGCCGCGGCGGTATTTCACGAGGCCGATGTTCAGGCGAATGCCGGGCATTTTGGGTTCGAGTTTTTCGGCTTTTTGAAGAAGCGTTAGAGCGTGGTCCCACTCTTTGCGGCGCATCGCGATGACGCCAAGGTTGGCGTAGGCGGCGCCGGATTGCGGATCGACGGAGAGAACGCGACGGAAGGCGGTTTCGGCCGCGGCCAGATCGCCGCTCTGCAAGGCGGCTTGGCCTTCCGCAAACCAGGCAGCGGGATTGGACGTGGAGGAGTTGGCTGCAGCGGATTGCTGCCGGGCAAGAGCCGAAGAGAGGTTTGGGGAGGCGTTCACGGACGCCACAAATAGATAAGAACTCAAGCTCAACGCAGCTACGGAAAGGGTGAATCGGAAGCGGAGCGAGCCAAAAGGGATAAACATGGAGATCGTAGGGTAGTGTCCAGCACAGGGAGAGGGAATTCAAGCGGCGGGCGAAAAAGCCCGTAGTGTGCGTACACGCAGGTTGCGAAGAAGGGCGTTCCGCGGAAAAGCTCGATTTTGCGCTTGACACAAACCGGGGAATGCCATATTAATCCGATTTAATAAGTGATATTCGGTGTGTTTCCAAATGTCGAGTGGTGGTGGCTGTCTCCAATGAGTGGCCTTCTGCAAGCGGCAAGTACCAAGGGTGCCCGCGGTAGCAGGCGTAATTGTGCCCACACCAGACCGGCTTTCCATTTCAAAAATTTCGGGGAGGTAGCAAAGTGAAGAGACACGGCCATTCTTTTCTTCCTGCCAATTTTGTGAAGGTTTGTCGAAGCGGGGCTCGTTTACTAGGTTGCGCGCTGCTGGCGATGCTCTGCACAGCTTTCGTTACCAGGGCGCAGGACACGGGGTACATCAGCGGCACGGTGACGGACAAGAGCGGCGGAGCGGTTGCCGGAGCAGAAGTGGTAATTTCCAACACGAACGGTAACGCCACACACCCGACGACCACGAACGGAGACGGCGCGTACGTCGTCGCCGGCCTGCCGGGCGGTTCTTACAACATTGAGGTTAGCGCGAAGGGATTCCAGCGATATGCGGCGAAAAATGTCGTGCTGGACGTGGCGCAGAAAATTCGCGTGGATATTCAGCTAAGCGTCGGTGCTCTGACGGATGAGGTAGTTGTTACCGGCGAGAGCGTGGCGCAAGTGGAAACCACCTCCTCGGAACTCAGCACCACAATCACGGGCAAGCAGGTCAACGAGCTAGTGCTGAACGGGCGAAATTTCACACAGCTGGTAACGCTGTCGCCTGGGGTTGTGAATCAGACCGGCACGGATGAAGGTGTGGTGGGAATTACTGGAAACGTCTCCTATAGCATGAACGGCGGCCGGGTCGAATACAACAACTGGGAACTCGACGGCGGAGACAATATGGATAACGGCAGCAATTCGACCCTGAACGTTTACCCGAACCCGGAGGCGATCGGGGAATTCAAAGTGTTGACCTCGAATTATGGCGCGCAGTACGGTCGCAACGGGTCGGGCACGGTGGAAGTGGAAACCAAGTCGGGCGGCAGCTCCTTCCACGGGAGCGCGTTTGAATATCTACGCAATGATTTCTTCAACGCCAGGCCGTGGTCATCGGGCGGCGAACCGGGTGATCCGAACCCACCCTACAAGAAGAACGACTTCGGCTACACAATTGGTGGACCGGTCTACATACCGCACCACTACAACGCCGACAAGAAGAAGACCTTCTTCTTCTTCTCCCAGGAATGGCGAAGAGAAAAGGATCCCTACTCGATTTTGCAGAACGTTCCGTCGGCCGCCGAAAGGACGGGAAACTTTTCCGATCTTTGCCCAGCGTATTCCGCTTCGACTCCCGTGAACACAACCTCATTTCCCGATTGCCCTACCATCGTCGGAAGCGGCGGGATCGCGTTCCCGAACAATCAAGTCACGCCGACGTCGGTGGGGCTAGACTTGCTGCCGTTAATACCTGCGCCGAATACAACGACGAGTGGGTTCCCCGCTGTGGCGACGGATATTTCGCTTCCGACCACCTGGCGGGAACAGTTGATCCGCATCGACCACAATATCAACGAGAAATACCGGCTAACATTCCGCTACATCCACGATTCCTGGCAAACGCAGACGCAAAATCCGCTGTGGGGGGCGGGATCGAGTTTCGAAAACGTCAACACGAACTTCGTGGGCCCCGGAACAAGCTTTTTGGCGCGGCTGAACGCGAACTTCTCGCCAACCCTTTTGAACGAATTCGTGGCCAGCTACACCGCCGATCACATTTTCCTGACGACCATTAATAATCCGCCGCTTCCTTCAGGTTTTGCGATGACCTCCCTATTCAACAACGGGTTTGACGGAAAACTTCCGACGATTGAGCTCAGCAGTAACACCGCTTATGGCGGCGGTTTCACCGGAGACAGCGGCTATTTCCCCTGGAGTAACGCCAATCCGACTTACACCTACCGCGACAACATGACGAAAATTATCGGCACGCATACCCTGCAGTTCGGCGCGTATTTTGCCGCAGCGCAAAAGAACGAGGATAATTCCCCTTACAATCAGGGCATCTTGCAGTTTAGCTCGACCGACTCGGTGATCAGTACGGGGAACGCCTTCGCGGACCTGCTGCTCGGGAATATCGCAAACTATGCGCAAAGCGATTTCACCATCAAATACTACAATCGCTACAAAATCGTGGAGCCCTATTTTCAGGATGATTGGCGCGTGACCAAGCGCCTGACGCTCAACCTCGGGTTGCGCGTTAGCCTGTTTGGCACCTACCGTGAGCGCTATCAGCATGCCTTCAACTTCAGTCCCGCGGACTTCGCCGCAGGCGGCTCACCGGCCATAGACATCACCGGAAATGTCACGGGTGTGGCAGGGGCGTTCATCCCAGGCGCAGGAAACCCGGTGAACGGCATCATCCAGTGCGGCGGGTCGGGAGGGACTGGAGATATACCCGCTCCCGTGCTTAATGCCTTCCCTGGTGCGACGGTTGGCGCTTCAAGTAACGCTGGCTGCCTGCAAGGGCACCTCTTCAATCCCGGGCCAAGGCTTGGATTTGCCTGGGATCCCAAGGGCGACGGCAAGATGGCCATCCGCGGCGGCTACGGCATCTTCTTCGAGCATACCAATGGCAACGAGGCCAACACCGAATCCCTCGAAGGTTCCCCACCGTTTAACTTCACGGCTTCGCAAACGAACGTTGCGGGAGGAGTTGGTACTTGTCCCACCAGTAGTGAGGGCGGTTATACCTGCATCGGCGGCACGGGATTGGTGTTCCCGCTGAACGTCACCTCTATTCCAAGTCAGGTCCGGTGGCCCTACGTCCAGCAATGGAACCTCGGAGTCCAGAAGGAACTACCTTGGCACATTATATCGGGCTTGGCCTATGTCGGAAGCAAAGGGACGCATCTCACCCTGCAGAGCGATCTGAACCAACTTCAGCCGCTGACGTCCGGCAATCCATACACCCCGGGCGAGCCGATCTCAGCCGCCGATTGCATACCGGAGTCTGGCAACGCTCCGGCCCCGAGTACGACCTCCGCCGGAGCCCCGGTTACGGGCGCGGCCGCCGTGAATTTGTTTGTGGCATGCGGCGGCAGCCCACTCGCTTTACGGCCGTACTTAGGATATGGGACCATCACTTCACTCCAGGACGCGGCAAACTCAATCTATCACTCACTACAGGCTTCGGCGCAGCGCACCGTGGGTGACTTGACCCTAAGCGCAGCCTACACTTACAGCCATTCCATCGACGATTCATCCGACCGGGGCGATGCGGCGTTTGTCAATTCCTACGACTATGCGACAAACAGGGCCAGCTCCAGTTTTGACCAGCGGCACTCGCTGTCGATCAGTTACGTCTATGCGCTGCCGTTCTTCAAAAACAAGGGACTGAGTCACACACTCCTGGGAGGCTGGCAGGCATCCGGAATTACGGTTGCTCAAACCGGAACTCCTTTTAGCGTCACAAATGGCGTCTATGGCGACAGTGCTGGTGTAGGTAATGGCGTCGGCACCGGATCCCGCCCCGACCTCGTCGGAAATCCATTTAGCGTCACTGCGTCTCAGCAGGCTGCTAGCGCTGCAGCCGGCAATCGTGGGCCGCTCTATTACAACCCGAATGCGTTCGCGGACCCAACCGGACTCACATTTGGCGACGTTGGACGCGACACCCTTTACCTGCCTGGCCGATTGAACTTCGACTTTGGCCTCTTCAAGCGGTTTCAGTTCGGTGAATCCAAAGAGCTGGATTTCCGCTGGGAGAATTTCAACATCTTCAACCACACGCAGTTCGACTCCATCAGCTCGTCGAACACGAACGCGGACTTCCTCAATCTGAACGGCACGCATGCGCCGCGCCGGATGCAGTTCGGCCTGCGCTTGCAGTTCTAACGGAGCAAGAGATGACAAGGGCGGCGCTTTTCTCAGGGCGCCGCCCTTTTTTTCTGATAATCACCATCGCTTTTTTGTATACTCCCTCCGCAAGTCGAGGAGGCCCGAAAACGCCATGAAACGTCGAACATTTCTAGAAACATCCATTGCAGCGGCCGCAGCCTTTGCGGTGCGGCCATCCTGGGCCGCCGAGGCTCACCAGATTAAAAAGGTGGGACTGCAGCTTTACACCGTCCGCGGGGAACTAAAGAAAGACTTCGATGGCACCGTCGCCAAAGTTGCCGCAACCGGCTACAAAGAAGTTGAGCTTTTCGGCGGCCAATACGGCGGCCATTCGCCCAAGGAAATCCGGGCGCTGCTGGACAAAAACGGATTGGCGTCGCCTTCCGCCCACATTGACTACGTCACCGTCGAGAACAAGTGGCCTGAAACGCTCGAGGCCGCGCACGTCATGGGGAACGAATACCTCGTGTGCCCATGGATTGATGAAAAACAGCGCACCGTGGATGGCTATAAACGGGCGTCAGAACTCTTCAATAAAGCGGGCGAAGCCAGCCAAAAGGCGGGCATCCAGTTCTGCTACCACAACCACTCGTTTGAGTTTGCACCGTCCGATGCAACCGGCGGAAAGCTTCTGTACGACCTTCTTCTGGAACAAACGGATGCCAAGTTCGTGAAAATGGAAATGGACCTTGGATGGATCAGCGTTGCGGGCAAGGATCCCGTGAGCTACTTCGACAAATATCCTGGCCGCTTCCCCATGGTTCACGTGAAGGATTACGTGAACGACCCCAATTCGACCAGCAGTTACGCCGGGGCAACCGGCTCGGTGGAATTTAAAGGGCGGCTTGCCGACGTCGGCCAGGGAGTGGTCGATTGGAAGAGGATTTTCGCGCACTCCGGCACGGCGGGCATCAAGCACTATTTTGTCGAAAATGACGATGCGAAGACGCCGTTTGAAGACATCAAGATCAGCTACGACTATCTCAGCGCCCTGCGCTTTTAAACTTTTACCGTTGCGCCGTTCGGGCTGAGAAAAGTCTCTGTTCAATGTAAGCAAAGGAATTACAGAGCCAAACCAGGAGGATGGGATGAGCAAGAGCCGTTTTTCGCGTCGTGACTTTCTCCAAAACACAGCCGGCGCTGCGGGAGCCTTGGCGGCGGCTCCGAGCATGTTCCTTAAGCCGGAATACATCCCGTCGGCGCTCGAGAAAGTGGCGCCGAGCGACCGCTTGCGCTTCGGCATCATCGGCATCGGCATGCAGGGATCAGGCTTGCTGACGGCTGCGCTCACCTTGCCCGGCGTCGAATGCATCGCCGCATGCGATTTGTACGACGGCAGGCACACGCTCGCGAAAGAAATTGTCGGCCATAGCATTCCGACGACGCGGCGTTACCAGGATCTGCTTGATAACAAGGAGATTGATTGCCTCATCGCCGCTGTTCCGGATCACTGGCACAAGCAAGTCGTCGTGGACGCTGTCAGTGCGGGCAAGGATATCTATTGCGAAAAGCCCATGTCGCATTCCGCCGCAGACGGTCTGGCCATGGTCGCCGCTTATCAAAAGACAGGACGCATCGTGCAGATTGGCTCGCAGCGCGTCAGCTCCGTGATTTGTGCAAAAGCCAAAGAGATTCTCGCGCAAGGCACCATCGGCACGCTGACGCTTGTCGAAGGCTCGCTGGGCCGCAACGATCCTACCGGTGCGTGGGAGTACCCGCCGCCGCCCGATCTTTCTCCCTCGAACCTCGATTGGGACACCTGGCAGGGCACTGTGCCCAAAGTGCCTTTCAATCCCAATATTTTTGCGCGCTGGCGCTGCTGGAAGGAATACGGCACCGGCCTTGCGGGCGACCTGCTCGTACACCTCGTCAGCGGCATGAACTACATGCTCGGCTGGAATGCCCCGCCGAAAAAAGCCATGTCGCTCGGCGCGATTCTCCGCTTCCCAGACGGCCGCAACATGCCCGACGTTCACGCGACCCTCTTCGATTACGGAGGAGCCCCTGTCTACCTGCGGCTGAATCTGGGCTGCGATACGCCCGAGATTTACCGTTTCCAGGGCTCGAAGGGAATCCTCGAAGTCACCGAATATGCGATCACCTATTATCCCCAGACGGGCGAAGATTCGGGGCCAAGCTATTACACCTCCGGCTATCCTCAAAAAATGCGCGATGCCTACGTTGCCGATTGGCACGCCAAGAATGATCCGCCCCCCGGCAAAGAGCCGGTCCTCGAAGGCTTCACCTTCCGCGGCGACTCCTGGGACGATGAACGCCCGCACCTCTGGAAATATTTCTCCGGGGTGAAAAGCCGTCAGCCTGTAGTGGAAGACGCGGTCTTCGGCAACAACGCCGCGCTGGCCTGCCACATGTCGAACGAGTCCTACTTCCAAAAGAGCGCGGTTATTTGGGACGCGGCCTCGGGCACCATTAAGGCTGTCTAGCACAAATTGTCAGGTTCGGCCAATCCGGTTAAATCTGTAGATACGCGCCCTTTCTGTGCCTATGGACGAGGAGCCGCATCCTCTGCTACTTTCGCGGTCAGAATTAGCGTAAGGCTTGCGGCATGGCAACTACCTGTCCCAGCCGCCAGTTACCTACGGGCCACAACGCAACTTAAGCTGCAAGCATGGGTTTTATAATCAAGTTAGCCCATGGAGGAGAGTCACCTATGCGAAAAATTTCTGTTCTAGGTTTATTTCTGTTGGGGGCGCTGATGTTGGCGATGCCGCCCGCAACCCCCGCGCAGATTGGTATTGGGGTCGGGATTTCCGTCCACATTGGTCCGCCGGCATTGCCCGTTTACGCTCAGCCCATTTGCCCTGGAGCCGGTTATATCTGGACGCCCGGCTATTGGGCTTACGGAGATGATGGCTATTTTTGGGTGCCTGGTACCTGGGTCGTAGCGCCTTCGGTTGGCTTGCTCTGGACGCCGGGTTACTGGGGTTGGGCGGGCGGCGCATACGCTTTTCATGCCGGATACTGGGGCCCGCACATCGGCTTCTACGGTGGTATTAATTACGGCTTCGGCTACGGCGGCGTCGGTTACGCCGGCGGATACTGGAACCATGGCGTGTTCGCGTACAATACAGCGGTCACGAACGTGAACACCACCGTAATTCACAACACCTACGTCAACAAAACTGTCATCAACAACACCACGGTGAACAACGTCAGCTATAACGGCGGGACCGGTGGCGTTACTGCTCAGCCGACTGCGGCAGAGAAGGCCGCCGAAAGCGAGCCGCATACTCCGCCGACCGCGATGCAGACTCAACACATCCAGGCTGCCAGCCAGAACAAGGCGTTGTTGGCGTCCAATAACCATGGCAAGCCTGCGATTGCCGCCACCTCCAAGCCGGGGGAGTTTACCGGCAAGGGCGTCGTGCCGGCTACGGCCGCGGCAAAGACCACTACGCCCGCGAACACGAATCGTCCGAACAACGCGGCGAATGTGAAGACGGATCGTCCACCTTCATCGCAAACGACGAATAAGACAAACACGTCGACCAATCCCCATACATCGACAAAGACGAATACTCCGACGAACACGAATCATCCGAACACCGTGACGTCGAAACCCAACACGACCACTTCGAAACCGGCCACTTCCACGAAGAGTTCTTCGCCTCCGCCAAGCAAGCCAAAGCCGGAAAGCAAACCCCACAAGAATTGATGTAGTTGAACAAAAGTTGAAGAACGTGAATTGTACTTCGGCGCGGCGCAGGTGGGCCGCGCCGAAGTTTTTTAGGCTTCGGGCAGAGGTGGGCAGCCGGGGAATTCCCGCAGCGATGTATTTCCGATGTACTGCAAATCGGCGATCCCGATTTTGCTGGTGTAAAAGCCGTCACACGTGAATTTTCGAAGGTATGCGAAGAATGCCACGCCCTGGCTCAGAGAGGGATCTTTCTTGGCGTTCTTGCGGTAGGCGATCAGGTCGAGAATTTCTTTGCGTTGTTCGGGCGTGCAATCCAGATACAGGTTCGAATAGCGGTCGGTGCAGGTATTGTCCAGCCATTGCAGCCCGCCGCCGAGAGTAACCTGAAACTCCTCATTTTCGCTCGTGAGCAGGTCAATAAACTCCGGTGCGCCGGCTTCAACTGCCCCGCCGGATGTTTCGTCTCTGGGGATAATCGTGTCGCAGAGGTTGGTTAGCATTTCGTACTGGTGGGCGGAAAAATATTTTGGAGCGTACTTTCCCGCCATAGAAGCGGACTTTTCGTTGTGTACCGCCTGGTGGGCGAACTCCGCCGCTTTGACGGGGATGACCTGCAGCACGGACCCGCCTGCAGCCCCGATGGCCAGCGTTCTCAGAATGTCTCGCCGCGAAACGGATTGCTCGCTCATGTGTTGCGCCCCCTAAAGATTCTTTCGCGCCTACAACTCGCCTTTTTTGGCCGCGTCGAGCAGATATTCGGACGCGCGCCAGGCCAGCGCCATAATCGTCAGCGTGGGATTCTTGTCCGGGTTGGTGACCAGCGGCGCGCCATCCACTACGAAGACATTTTTCACGTCGTGTGCCTGGCAATATCCGTTGAGAACGGAAGATTTTGGATCGGCGCCCATGCGCGCCGTGCCCACTTCGTGAATGATTTTGCCGCCTTCCAAAATGCCGAAAGGATATTGGCCGTCGATCGACGTTTTGGTCTTGTATTCTCCTCCGGCTGCTTCGATGACGGCCCGGAAAGTCTCTTGCATGTCTTTCGCCTGGCGCAGTTCGTATTCGCTCCACTTGAAATGGAAGCGCAGCACCGGTATGCCCCACTGGTCCACGACATTGGAATCGATTTCGCAGTACGTGTCGGGGTTCGGAATCATTTCCCCGCGGCCAGACATGCCGATGCCCGTGCCATACGTTTGCCGCGCGCGCTTCTTCAGACTGGCGCCGTAACCTTCTTCTTCATCGCAAAGATAGTCGAACTCGCCCACGCCGGGCATCTCGCGGCCGCCTCCAATTTCAATGTGATAGCCGCGCGGAAAATCATTCTTGCGGTCAAATTTCCACCACGGGATATACATGTGCATCCCGCCGGTGCCGTCATGATTGTGCGGCGGCATTTTTTCGAGCGCCGGAACGATGCCCCAGCCGTCGCTGCCCACCGAATCCGTCAGGTATCTCCCGACTGCGCCCGAAGAATTGGCCAGTCCATTGGGAAATTGCGCCGACTTGGAATTCAGCAGCAACCGTGCGGACTCGCAGGCGCTTGCCGCCAAAACCACCGCGCGCGCGTTCACGCGTTTTTCCGTGCGCGTCGCTTTGTCAATGTACGCAACGCCCTGCGCCTTTCCATCCTGACCCATGAGGACTTCACGCGCCATCGCGCCGGTAACCATCGTGAGCTTCCCGGTTTTCATCGCCGGAGGGATCATCACCTGGCTCGAGCTGAAGTTCGATGCCGTCACGCAGCCGCGCCCGCATTGCCCGCAGTAGTGGCAGGGCAGCCTGCCGTTCACGGACTTCGTCAGAATCGCGAGTCTAGACGGAATACAGGTAATGCCCAGCTTGTCGCAAGCTTTCTTGAAGAGCAGATCCGTACATCGCGGCTTCGGCGGCGGCAAAAAAATGCCGTCCGGCGCACTCGAAACGTTTTCCCGCGTGCCAAACACGCCGATGTACGACTCCACTTTGTCGTAATAAGGCGCCAGGTCATCATAAGTAATGGGCCAGTCGTCGCCGAGCCCATCACGCGTCCCCGATTTGAAATCAATTGGCGCAAAGCGCAGCGCGATGCGCCCCCAGTGATTCGTCCTTCCGCCAACAATCCGCGAACGAAACCATTTGAAATTCGCGCCCGGCGCGGACGTATACGGCTCGCCCTCGATATTCCAGGCCCCATTGGGCGCCAGAAACTCGCCAAAATTTTCCGCTGCCCGCCCGCCCACGCCAATTCCCCTGTGCGGCAACTCATACGGCCACATCAGCATCTTGTAATCTTTTTCCGGAAATACCTGCGGCCCTGCTTCGAGCAGCACTACATTGAGGCCGCCCTCGGTCAGGATTTTCGCGGCCGTTCCCCCGCCCGCGCCAGATCCAATCACGCACACGTCATACATCTTCGGCGAGCGAATCACTTGAGACATTTCGCGGCTCCCTGATTACAGCTCGTTTTTCTTCAACTGATTCACGGCGAAATCGCACGCCCGCGCCGTCAACGCCATATACGTCAACGAAGGATTCACGCAAGCGCTCGAAACCATCGAAGCCCCGTCGGGAAGGAAAAGGTTTTTCACGTCGTGCGCCTGATTGTGTTCGTTCAGTACGGAAGTCTTCGGGTCGCGCCCCATTCGTGCCGTTCCCATCTCGTGAATTCCTAACCCCGGCGGCGAAGGCTGCTGAAACACCGAAATCTCCGTCGCTCCCGACGCCGCAAGAATCTCCGCGGCCTGCACCGCAATATCCTTCGACATCGTCAACTCGTTCGGTCCCCACGCGCAATGAATCTTCAGCGTGGGAATCCCCCACGCGTCCACCTTGCCCGTATCAATTTCCACGTAATTGTCATGGCTTGGCAAACACTCGCCAAAACCGCCCAGACTCATGCGCCACGGCCCTGGCATTTTCAACGCCTTCTTGAACTCCGGCCCCAGTCCCGCCATCGTCGCACCGCGCGACCATCCCTCGCGGCTTCCGCCTCCCTGGTAACCGTATCCCCGCAGAAAATCCCGCTGCTTCGTTTTTACGTTTCGGAACCGCGGCACGTAAATCCCGTTGGGCCGGTTACCGAACGGCATTCTGTCTTCATGCCCCGGCATTCGTCCGCTCGCGCCCGCGCCCATGTGGTGGTCCATCAAATTGTGGCCTAGTTCGCCGCTGCTGTTCGCCAGCCCATCTGGAAATTCCGGCGTCGCAGAATTCAGCAGAATACGCGTGGATTCCAGCGTCGAAGCGCAAACAAAATATACGCGCGCCTTAAATTCCATCGTGCTCTTCGACTGCGCATCAATCACGCGCACCCCGCTCACTCGCCGTGTCGCCGAATCAAACGCCAGGCTATGTACCACGCTGTACGGCCGGATCGTAAATCGCCCGGTCTTCTGCGCCGCCGGCAGTGTCGAACTCAAGCTGCTGAAATAAGATCCCGTAATGCATCCGCGGTGACAAATCCCACAGTAATGGCAAGCCGCTCGCCCCTTGTGCACCCGCGTAAGTATTGCCGTCCGCCCAATTGTCATAATGCGATCATCAAAGTGCTTCGCCATCGCCTCGCGCGCATCCTGCTCGACGCAAGTCATCTCCATCGGCGGCAGAAATTTTCCATCGGGCAATTGCGGCAAACCCTCAGCCTGCCCGCTGATGCCCGCGAACTCTTCTACGTAGTCATACCACGGCGCTATATCCGCATAGCGAATCGGCCAATCCACCGCGATACCTTCTTTCAAATTCGCTTCAAAATCCAAATCGCTCCAGCGATAACTCTGCCGTCCCCAGGTAAGCGACTTTCCGCCAACCTGCCGCCCGCGAATCCACGAAAAATGTTTGCCCTCCTCGCAGGTATAAGGATTCTCCACGTCGCTCACAAAAAATTTGTTCGAATATTCGTCGCACGCGTAATAACACTCCCGCTGAATCAGTTGCGTCTTCTGCCGCGTGACGTGATCATCCCACCCGCGGTACTTCAGCTCCCACACCGGAACGTGCTCGACGTAATCCTTCTCTGGAACGATGGTGCGCCCCGCTTCCAGCACCAGAGTATTGAGCCCTTTTTCGGTCAGTTCTTTCGCCGCCCATCCGCCGGTAATTCCTGATCCGATCACGATTGCGTCGTACGTATTTGTATTCCCCGCCATGTGATTTTTCCCCTATGCCTTTTTCTCGGCGGCTGCTGGCACCGGCACGCAACCATGCTGCTCTCCCGGAATAATCACCAGTCCCAGCTCGCGGCTAAATCCAATTTCCGAAGTGTAGTAGCCGTGCAGCGTGATGCCCTTGAACACCGTAAAAAATTTGCCCCTCAGTTGTGTATCGCGCTCCGGCACGGTGTTTCCGTGACGCGCTGCCGCGGGCCCTGCCATCGCCACCGATTCATCCATGGCCCGCATCAACGCAAGTTGCTGCGCCGCCGAAGCATCGCTGAAATCCTTTCCAAACAACTCGTTGCTCTGTTTATCCACCCCTGCCAGCCCTTCCAGAAAATGGCTGCGGTCCTCGTCGGTCGCCCATTCGGTCAGAATCACGTCGATGAATTCGTTGACGCGCGCTCCCTTGGCCCCGGGCGTGTCCGTCTCTGGGATAATGATTTCGCTCATCTGCTCAACCAGCGCATTCTGGTGCGGGTTCAGCGTGCGCAGCGCATAACCGGAAGCCGGATGCGCCTCCTGAAAAAACGCAAACACCTCAGGCGCGGCGGCTGGCGCCAGTAGCCCCGCCGCAAGAAATTTCAAAGCATCACGCCGTTGCATGGAACCTCCCGGATTCGTTACCATTCGAGGATTGTTTCGCCCCTGCTGTGCCATACTTCATCGCCATCTCGCGAGCCGCGCGCAGCGCCGCAACCGGCTCTCCTGTCGGCATAAATTCCATTGCCACATAGCGGTCATAACCAAGCTCTGCCAGCTTGCGATAAATATTCGGGTAGTAGATCTCGCCTGTCCCGGGTTCATGCCGCCCCGGCACATCCGCGACGTGCATCAGCGCAATCACATCCAGATTTTTCGCTAGCTTCGCGATCAAGTTTCCCTCAGCAATTTGCTCGTGGAAATAATCGTAGAGAAACTTGACGTGCGGGTTCCCAACTTCCCGCACAATGTCAAACCCCTCCGCCGAAGATGTCAGAAAGTATTTCGGATTTTCCAGCGGATCGATGTTTTCTACCAGGAGCTCGATGTTATTCTTCGCTGCAATCTCGCCCCCGCGCTTCAGCGTCTCAGTGCAATTCTCCCGCATCGCCGCGTGCGACAACCCCGCAACATTGTTTCCGGTCTGCAGAATCAGCCGTGAGCAGTCCAGTTCTTGCAGTGTCGCAACGAAGTCGCTCACGTTTTTCAGAAACATCTCGCGGTCGTTCGCATCCGCCAGCGTGTGCCACACTCCCGCCGTGGCATCGAACTCCATCCCCAGTTCGCGCTTCTTCTTTCGCGCCGCCGCAAACTCTTCCTTCGTCCATTTCACGAACTCGTCTACCAGCTCCACATTGTGATAGCCGGCTTCCGCCACTTTCTCCAGCCGTTGCTCAAACGGCTGCCCGCGAAAAACGGTCCAAAGCATCACGGACAGTTTGAACGGAACCGCGCCGTCATCCTTGCTTTGCGTTTTGGTTCCGCCCGGCATCGCCGAAGCAATGCTCCCCGCTGCCGCTCCGGCCGCGGCTCCGGCTACGCTCTTGGCAAAATCGCGTCGATTCATTGCATTCCTCAGCTTCCTTCCAGAATCTCCCGGCGCACATTTTTCAGGACATACGCCGCCCGCTCCACGCCTAACTCGCCGGAAAGGATCGGGTCTTCATTCTCAATACTCAAAATACCTTCGTACCCGATGTCCATGTACGCCTGCACAACGGCCTTCCACAAGCTCGCGCTGTGCCCGTAGCCTACCGCCCGGAAAGTCTCTGAAGCATTCCCCAGATCGCTGGTCTCAAAAGCAAAATTCAGCACGCCATATTTGGACACATTCTCCGGAAAAAGCACCGTGTCCTTCATGTGCGCGTGAAAAATCGCCCCTTGTTTGCCCAGAAAACGGATCACTTCGACGGGATCGCATCCCTGCCAGAACAAATGGCTCAAATCGCAATTCGCGCCAATCTCTTCCCCCACCGCTTCGCGCAGCTTCATCAATGTCCGCGGGTTATACACCACAAAGTTGGGATGCATCTCCAGCGCCAGCCGATGTATGCCGTGCTCTCGCGCAAATTTTGCCGCTTCTTTCCAGTAGGGAATTACCTTTTCTTTCCACTGCCAATCCTGCATCTCCGCGTACTCAGGCGGCCAGCGATACGTAATCCAGTTCGGCTGCGCATCGGTGGGTGTGCCGCCAGGGCATCCGGAAAAACCGACAATCACTTTCACGCCCAGCCGCTCTGCCAGCAGCACCGTCTTCCGAAAACTCTCAATATCATGCGCGGCGTGTTTTGCGTCCGGGTGTACCGGATTGCCGTGGCAGCTGAGCGTCGCCACCTGAATCCCGCGATCCTCAAATTTTTTCTGCCATGCTTTGGCTTTTGCCGGATCAGCAAGCAATTCGTCAATCGGACAGTGGCCTGTTCCCGGATATCCGCCCGTGCCGATCTCCATCGCCTCAAGGCCCAGCGCGCTCACTTTGTCGAGCATCTGATCGAGCGAAAGCTTGTCGTAAACGGGATCAAAAACGCCAATGGGAATCTTCCGTTTAGCCGTAGCCGAACCGCCCGACTGCTTCCCAGGCGCTGACATACGCTCCGTCGCCTTCGCGGCATGCGCAGCCGTTCCGACCGCCGCAACCCCACCGGGAACCGCCGCTGCCACCAGGCCGCCGCCTGTCGTTGCGAGAAATCGCCTGCGATCAATCGATTTACTTCGTCGTGAGCTTTCCATCCTGAACCCCCAGAATTGTCGTCTTTTGCGCGGTCAAATCCGGCCCGCGGCATTATACGCCTCCTGAGAGTAGGGGGAACTCACAAAATCGTTTTGGTTGGGACGAATGACGGAAGGGAAAGGCAACTCCGCAGGAACGGCATTTCGCGGGCAAAACAAAAGAAATACGGCCCGGCAGCGTAGCCTGCCTTGGCTATGGCCTTTGTTCAGGCTTTCTTCCGGCCCAGCGCGTCCAGTGCCGGTATGGATGTTGCGGTGGTCGTCACGCGTTCAGGCGGCATTTTGCGGTTTTGCATCGCGTCAAACAGCATTTCCACTGCCTGTCCAGCATTCGGCGGGACAAACACGGTGGCCGTCAGCAATCCGCTGCGTACCCATGCTTGCCCGGTTTTAGGCAGCCCATCGCAACCGGTGAACGGCAGCTTCAGCCAGCGCTCGCGCTCATCTTCGTTGGTCAATTCCTTGAACGCATTGCGCGCTCCCATGGCCATCGAATCGTCCTGCGCGGAAACCAGGTCAATCGCGGCCCGCTGGGAAGTCGTCAGCTTCAGCCAGGAACGCACCGATTTTTGCGCGCTTTCCTCCGTCCATTGCGCCTTCAGCATGGTCACTTGCACGCTGGCCGGCTTGGTCTCCTGCATCCCAAGCGTCCGTTCCTTCGCGGCGCTATTTTCCGAGGGGCCCTGTATATAAAGGACCGACCCTCCGCCACGCAGCAGGGCTGCCATTTGCCGCCCCTGAATGCGGCCAATCTCCACGTGATCCGAACTGATTGCGAAAATGGGCGCCGTCGTCAGTTTGCGCATCTCCTCGATGTAATTTGCATCGCGATTCAGGATCGCCCAGCCGATTCCCGCGCTCGCCGCCGCTCGCGCCACTTGGGGCAGCGCCGTTCCGCCGACCGGCTCGAAAATAATGGCATCCGGCCGCAGCTCTTTCGGCGATTGCACAACCTTCAGAATCTGCGTGCTTTGATTGATGGCGTCATTCTGCGCGTGGATAATCTCCACGTCCACGCCAGTCTTGCGCGCCGCCTGCTCCGCGGATTCCTTCTGTTCGATCTGATAGTCGTTATCGTCGTTCGTTAGTGAAACCACGAATCTCAGTTTCTTCATTCTTCTCTCGCAACGTATGTTTCTATTGCACCACAAAGAGCATCGCTCATCTTTGTTTGGCTACTCGCCCGGTGCTCAGCCAGCCATCAGTTAAGGTTTGGTGACACTCCCGCCTGTCGGAACCATTGGCTAAGGTTAGGCTGCCCGTCGCCCGCTGAACTCGTCCAGCGCCACGCTCAGCCGCTCCAGTCCCGCGCGAAGGCCCGCGGTATCGCCCCCAATCCCGATTCGGAAGTGTCGGGGCATTTCAAAGAAATGTCCCGGTACAACGGACGTTTCGTACTTTTCCCGCAACAGCGCGAAGAATTTCTCGGGGTCTCCGGGCGTCAAGCGCGGGAAAACGACCGTTCCCGCGGGCGGCCGAAAGCATTCGAGATCGCTCCGCGCATCGAGAAACGCATCGAGTATCGGGCGATTCGCGTTCAATAGAGTGCGCGCACGCTCGCGAAATTTGTCCAGGTGATCGAACGCCATCACCGACATTTGTTCGGCGGGGTGCGCCGCAACCGCGCCGTACAAATCGTTGAGCTCCCACATGCGTTTCGCCAGCGCCGGCGCGGCAAGAATCCAGCCGCAACGCAATCCGCTCAATCCGTAACCTTTCGTAAGACTGCTGGTGACGATAAACGGATTGTCTTCCGCGCCTGCCATGGTCTCACCGATTGCAAAGCAGAACGGCGCGGCCTGGTCGAACAGCATTTCGAGATAAACTTCGTCTACGAGCACGTGGACGCCCGCTCGTTGCGCCATTTCACCCACGGCGCGCAGCGTCTCCGCGGACACGAGTGCTCCGCTCGGGTTGTGAAAATTGCTTAACACAATCAGCCGCGTTTCACGCGTCACTGCTTTCGCGATTTCGGCGGGATCGAGCCCGAATCCGCTTTCAAATCGTCTGGGAATTCGCTTCACGCGCGCTTCCAGGTATTCCGCCACTTCGAGCAACGGCCCGTACACCGGCTGTTCGATTAAAACTTCATCGCCCGCTTCCAGCACCGCCGCCATTGCCAGATGATTCGCCATCGAGGTGCCGGTTGCCGCGACCACGCACTCTTCCCCCGCCCCCGTATGCCGCGCTAATCGTTCCTGCAGTGGCTCGTATCCATAACCGCCCGCTGCCGTGACTTCAAACCCCTTCATTTCAAAAGGGAATTCATCCAACGCAACGCCCATTATTCCGCTCGTCGCCAGATTAAACTTCGCGTGCGCATGCAACTTCGCCCATTCCATGTAAATCGAACGCTTCGTTCGCACCGCTGCACTCATGCCCCCGCTTCTCCTCTGTTTTTTGAACTCCATAAATAATACGCGGGCAAACCCGCGATAGCGATGCCCAGTCCAATCGACGCGCGTTTCGGATCATGCGCAAACGTGCTCGCAACCACGAGCCACTCCGCCGCAATAAAAAGCAGTGTCGTCCACGGGTGCCCCGGAACCCGGAAATCAACCTCAGGCGCTCCCTGTTGCGCCCCGCGCCGCCGCAGCACAAGGAGACAAATCGCCGTCAGCCCGAAAAATAGTGAATCCATCGCAACGACATAATTCACCACCTGCGCGTAAGTTCCGGTCAGCGCGATCACGATGGCCCACGCTCCTTGCAGCAGGATCGCAATCATTGGCACGTGCGTCCGTGGACTGATCCACGCAACCCCGCGGAAAAAGACGCGGTCTTCCGCCATCGCAAAATAAACGCGCGGAGCCGTCAGCATGGACTGCCCCAAAAACCCAAAGGCCGAAAACGCAATCCCCGAGGCAATCAACGAACCACCACGCGGCCCGAGCAGAGCCCGCATCACGCTCGATGCAGGCGTCATCGTCCCTGCCAATCCCGCTGGTCCAAGCGTCCGCACATAGGCGAAGTTCACCGAAGTGTAGACCGCAATCACTCCGAGCACTCCCCATACAAGCCCGCGAGGCAGCGTTTTTGCCGGGTCACGCACTTCGCCCCCGAGAAAGCTCGATGTCTGCCATCCTCCATACGCAAACAAGACCGGCGTCATCGCGGATCCAAACGCGAGGATCAAATTCGCCGATATCGGCTGGTCCAGTAGCGGCCTCCACGAAATTTGAGAAGGCCCGCCTCGCCGAAAGCTGAACACTTCCAGCATCCCAATCGCGCCAATCGCCGTCAGCGTCATCACCGATTGCACGCGGCTACCGGCTCGCACTCCCAGGCAATTGATCGCGGTAAGCAAAGCCAGGGCCAGGGCCGCGAGGAGCGAAGCATTGACCTGCCACGCCGAAAGTTCCAAAAAATAATGGGCAAACGTCACCGCGACCGCGGCCATTCCCCCTGTCTGGATCACCAGCAGCAACACCCAGCCGTAAAGAAACGCCACGCCCGGATGAAGCGCCTCGCGCAGATAAGCGTATTGCCCTCCAACCACCGGCAAACGCGCGGCGAGTTCCGCGTAAATGAAACCTCCCACCAGCGCAATCAGGCCCCCGGCCACCCACGCGCTCAGAATCAACGCCGACGTATGCACCCGCTCCGCCACAAGATAGGGATTCATGAAAATCCCCGCGCCGATAATTCCGCCCATCACGGCCATCGTGGTGCCAAACAATCCGAGGTGGCGTGCCAGCCCCGCGCTTGGTTGCGCTTCTTCGTTTGGCCTGCTGTTTTGCATCATCTTGTTTGTGTGAGTCGCTTAATAAATCATTCTGTATGGTCTTATCGCGGCGTTTTGCGCTCCGCAAGCGGAATGCCGCGTACTGTACCATCGCTTCAGTACTCATAAAACGAAAGTTGGGAATTTCGATGGGCCGCTATCGAGGCTATCACTTGAACTTCTATTCGTCGTATCATACTTATCGTTTAAGGTCCCGGATCAAGTGAGTGTGTCATGCCCCAGGCAGCCCTGAAGTTCTTTCGTATTCTCGCACCCGTGTGCTGCGGATTTTCTCTGCTCGTCTTCGTTCCACCCATGGCATGGGGCGGAAGCCCGATACCATTTCCACGTCCTCAAGTCCCTGGTCCGGGCATGTCCATCGTTCCGGGTCAGGCTCACCTGGAAGACGCTGAGAAGCAGGGTGACGTTGACGTCTATTTGAAAGGGCCTAACGGGGATCCACTTCAGGGATCGGCGGTTTTGACGTTAACGAAAATGGACGGCGCATTTGTTGACCAGCAAACGTCAAAAAACGGTTATGTCAGGTTCAATGGCATCCGCGAATCAGAATACAGAATTCAGGTGTTGGCTCCCAAGTACGAGGCCGTCGTAAAGCAAGTTGAAGTCAAAGCAAAATCCCTCGTCAAACTCACGGTGGACTTGGCTCCGCTTTCCGCGGAAGAGGCGGCCTCCTCCTTGGGTTTTTACGCGCTCCCGCCAAGAGTGCAGAAAGACGTCGGCAAGGCTCTCGAAGCATTGCGCGCCAACAAGCCCAACGATGCCTGGCGCCCCCTGCAAGCCGCGCAGAAAAACTTTCCAAACAACGCGGAGATTGAATATCTCTTTGGACTTTATGCCTCGCAGACGAAGGACGACGCGCAGGCCCGCGTTTATTGGATGAAGACTCTCGCGCTGAATCCAAAGCATTTGGGCGCACTTCTCGCGGTCAGCAACGATTTGATTCAGCAGAAAAAGGCGGCTGAAGCAATTCCTTTTGCGAAACGGGCGGCCGAGGCTGAGCCCGCTTCCTGGCGTGCGCATGTCCTCCTTGCGGAAGCTTTTCTTATCCAGAAGCAGAACGATGACGCCGTGAAAGAGGCACAGCGGGCCATCGAATTGGGACACGAGCGTGCCGCCACCGCGCAATTGGTTTTGGCCCATGCCCTGGCCCAAACGGGCGACCGGGAGCAGTCCATACAGGCATTCGAGGCGTACCTCAAAGCCCATCCAACCGATGCTGGCGCCGCCAAGGATTTGGAGTCTCTCAAGAATCCCGCGGTTACGACTCTTTCCGTTTCCGCCGATGTGAGCGCCGAGGACTTGAATGCGGCGTCGGATGCGGCGGCGCTGCCGATGGCCACCAACTGGAAGCCGGCCGACGTGGACGATCACGTGCCGGCTGTGGAAGCTGGCAGTGCGTGCTCCGTGGACGACGTGGTGAAAAAAGCCGGTCAGCGTTTGACGGAATTGGTGACCGATGTGGACCGCTTCGCTGCCACGGAATCTTTCGTCCATGAATCCATTAACAAATGGGGTGTGGCCTCCGCGCCGGAAAAACGAAAGTTTGAGTACGTTGTGGCTATCCAGGAGCTGGATCATCGTTATTTGAATGTCGAGGAATACCGCAACAGCGGCACCGTTTCTGCGAGCGACTTTCCCGATGGCGTGGCCACCAACGGATTGCCCGCGCTGGTTCTGATATTCCATCCATTTAACGCGCCCAACTTTACGATGAGCTGCGAAGGGCTTGCGCGAATGAGCACGGGATTGGCGTGGCAGGTCCATTTCAAGCAGCGGCCCGATAAACCAAACCTGATCAAGCGCTATCGCATTGGGGCGGAGGCGCCGTCGCATCCGGTGGCTCTGAAAGGCCGGGTCTGGATTGCCGCGGACACTTACCAGATCGTGCGGCTGGAGAGCGACATGGTGGCGCCGATTCCCGACATACGTCTGGTTGCCGAGCACACCGAAATTGAATATGGCCCAGTGCAATTCCAGGGCGGCAAAGTGAATATGTGGCTGCCGCAGAGCGCGGAAATTTATTACGACTGGAGGGGCCGCCGCATTCACCGCCGCCACAGCTTCAGCAATTACGCGCTGTTCGGGGTGGACGAGAAACAGAAAATCACAGTGCCGAAAGTCGATGATGGACCCTCGCAAACCGGTCCTTCGTCAGATCCGCCAAAGGAAAAGCCCTAGTCAGAAGTTTTCACTTTATTGTTGTGTGGGTCTGGCGGCGGAGAAATTGGCCCGTGCCGGGTTTGCCGACAAATTTTCCTCCATCGATGACGGCGCGGCCTCGCGAGAGAACCGTTTTTGGCGCGCCTTTGATTTGAATTCCCTCGAACATGGAATAGTCCACGCGCATGTGGTGGGTTTTTGCGCTGATAATTTGTTCTTCGTTGGGATCGAAGATGACGAGGTCGGCGTCCGAGCCTACCGCGATGGTTCCTTTGCGGGGATAAAGGCCGAATAGCTTTGCGGGGGAGGTGGAGACGAGTTCGACGAAACGGTTGGCGGAGAAGCGCTTCCCGTGGACGCCGCCGGTATAGATGAGGCTGAGGCGATGTTCGATGCCGGGTCCCCCGTTGGGAATTTTCGTGAAGTCGTCTTTGCCAAGTTCTTTTTGTTCCTTGAAACAGAACGGGCAATGATCGGTGGAAACGACTTGCAGAGTATCCTTGGCGAGGCCCTGCCAGAGTTTTTCCTGGTGCCATTTTTCGCGGAGGGGCGGAGTGAAGACATATTTGGCGCCCTCAAAGCCGGGCACGTCCATGTTTTCGAGAGACAGATAGAGATATTGCGGGCACGTTTCGGCGTAGGCGGGCAGGCCGCGGTCGCGGGCTTCGCGGACTTTTTCGAGGGCGTCGTTGCAGGAGAGATGAACGATATAGACGGGAGCGCCGGCCATTTCGGCCAGCGCGATGGCGCGCGAGGTGGCTTCGGCTTCGGCGGTCGTGGGGCGTGTGAGTGCGTGATATTTCGGGGCGCGCTTGCCGTCGGCAAGGGCTTGCTGAACGATGACGTCGATCGCGCCGCCGTTTTCCGCGTGCATGCAGATGAGGCCGTCGTACTTGGCAGCCTGGCGCATGGCTTTGAAGATGGTGGCATCGTCGAGCATGAAGACACCGGGATAGGCCATGAAGAGTTTGAAGCTGGTGACGCCTTCCTGGATGAGCTGGGGCATTTCCTCGAGCTGAGCGCTGCCGAGATCGGTGATGATGCAGTGGAAGGCGTAGTCGGCGACGGCTTTGTCGTGGGCCTTTTGCATCCAGGTATCAAAGGCCTGGCGAAGAGTTTGGCCTTTATATTGGATTGCGAAATCGATCAGCGTGGTGGTGCCGCCGAAGGCTGCGGCGATGGTGCCGGTCTGGAAGTCGTCGGCGCTGGTGGTGCCGCCGAAGGGCATATCGAGGTGGGTGTGCACGTCAATGCCGCCGGGGATGACGAGGAGGCCAGCGGCGTCGATGACTTTGTCGGCGTTTTCGGTCGGCAGCTTGTCAAAGAGAGCCGAGACTTTGTCGCCGTTGATGCCGATGTCGGCGATGAAGGTGTCGGTGGCGGTGACGACGGTGCCGTTGCGGATGATGGTGTCAAAGGGCACTTGCTGCCTCCCAGGCCGGAGCTTGGCCGGAAGAGATGATAAAGGAAGAGGGTCGCGGCGCATAACCCCCACCCCAGATTTTTGTAAGTGTTGCATTTACAGGGTTTAGTGGGGGTGTAAGTTGTTTAGAATCAGCACTTGCGAGTTGGTTCGTAAGTGTTGATTCTAAGGGAGATAGCGATGTCTTTGGGGGGCGTGGTTGGGGGCCAAGTTCTGTTTGAGCGAGATCCACCCCCCCCTCCCCTGTTTTTGGTAAAGATGTGATTCCAAAAGATTTAGTGGTCAGTAACAGGGGTAGGCGGGAAGCGGCCGGATGGTTTAGCAGGTCCGGTCGGCGCGCGGTCATTTGGGTTATGGCGCAAAAATCCGCGCCAATTCAAAAGCAGGGAAGATTATAGTACATTGGCATAGTTTACTAAATGATAAATCGTAAGTCATTTGTTTGTGCGAGGATAGGGGCGGTGAGGTTGGGAAACGGAAAGGCCCCACCCGTAAAACGAAGCTGTGAAGAAACCTCGGCAAGGAAGAAGCGGCGACAGCTTGTACGGAGGGGATATCGAGGCCTGGCCACTCTCACGCAAGGGAGTGGCCGTGTCCTTCTCGTCGTTTTGGTTGTTCGCTTGATTCTCTCTTCTAGCTCTTCATCCATCTGCTGGCGCTCCCGGGAGATTGCGCAGGCAAATCCAGTGCAGGTTGTAGGTGAGACAGGCCCACAGCATCTCCATCTGCACCTTCACCAAACCGCGCACGTGAAACTGCCGCAGACCTAGCTTGCTTTTGATCCACGCGTGTCAGAACTCCGCCACCTGGCTGCGGCGGCGGTATTGTGCGCGAGCCTCGTCGGTAGCCACCTTCTGCCGGAAAGCAACGAGCGGCGCGCTTTCTTCTAGGCGCATGACCGAACGACCACGCTTCTGATTTTCCGGGCAACACTGTGGCTTGCGCGCACAGCCTTGACAGTCCCGCATCTTTCGGGCTGCTCTCTTCCTTCCGCGGATCGCCCATCTCCGCCACGCGCTGCCGCGCCCGCTCCAGATGCCCCTGAATCGTTCCTTCCCGTGGATAACTCCGCGTGCTCGCCAATGCCTTGATTTTCGTGCCGTCCCGCATCACCTGTTCCAGCGTGATCAGTCCTTCTTTGCTGAGCGCCGCCAACACCTGTGTGAACAACCCGTCCAACTCTTTCTGCTTCTCCACGCGAAAATCCGCCAGCGTGTGATAGTTCACTTCATCGAGTCCCGTCAACCACTGAAAAGCAGGATCAAATTCGCACCGCCGCGCCACCTCCCGCGCCGAACCAATCCCCTGACTGTAGGCGTACACCCATAGACTGATCAGCAGCTGCGGATCGAACGCCGGCCGCCCACCTTCTTCGATGCTGCTCTCGATGCCTCGATAAAATGAGCTCAAGTCCAAGCGCCCGAGCAACGTCCAGATCGCCCGTGCGGGATGGTCTTCCCCAATCAACCGTTCCACGTCTACCGCACGCCAGCTCATCTGCTGCCTGGTTCACATAACGAATCAAAGGCTGTTTCGTTAACGGATTTTCTTGGCTCATGCCGCGAGCTTACGACACACTTCTTTTTTTGCAAGAATGAAATTCGGAGGGTTTCTTCACAGCTTCAACCGACGTGTGGGGTACCCAAATTCCAAAACAGAGTCGAGAGCTGTTAGACGTCCGGGTTACCCAGTTAAACAAAAGTCAAAATCCGCACCCTTTGTAAACCAATGCGCGAGGGTGCGCCACTCGCCTGCCGCCTGCTTTTCTTTCAGCCCAAATAGAGTGCGTGACCGAATTTCGCGTGGAGCGCCTTGTCAAACGTGGCCGGGCGCAACCCCGCTACCGCCGCGAAGGCCATCAGGTAGGAATCGGCCCAGTCTTTCGGCGCTGGCCGCGTATCGCGCGAGAAGGCTCGGAAAGTCGCTTCCATTGTGGAAGGTTCTTCGAGAAAAAGGATGCGCTCGTCGCTGCTCAAGCGGTCATAGGCTCGCCACGCCTGCGCCTGGCTCAGGACCTCGTCATCGCCCATGACGGCCTCGGTGGTGAGAAGCCGAAGCAAACCAAGCTGGGTGAAGCGGCAGAAGCACAGACGGGCATTTTCGTCCAGCCGTTCGAACCACGCTTTCGCTGCGCGGTGATGGATATGGCGCTGGTAAAAGAGCGCCAGCCATACATTGACATCAGGGAAAAGGAATGAGGTCGTAGATCTGGGCATTGTCGATCTCTAGGGTGCCTGGGCTTTTCGAGGAAACAATCGGCAAGGTAACGCGGCGGGCGCTCTTTTTTCGCCTCACGCGCAGCTCCACTTCCACGCCGCGAAGGATGAGTTCCTTTACGGAGCGCTTCTCGCGCGCGGCTTTAGACTTCAGTTCGCGATAAAGCGCGTCGGGAATGTCTACCGTGGTGCGCACGATTTTATTCTGCCATATTTATGGCTAAACGGGAAGCTCTTGGGACACATTCCTGCGAGCTATCCTCCACTCGATATTGGGGGTTAGGCGGGGACGGGTTTCGCGGCGCTTTCAGGCGGGGAGAGACTTGATGGAGCGGCCTGTTTATTGCTGGGCGAGGCGGAGGTCGTAGAGAGTTTGTAGATTGCGCCAGAACTGCGGGCTGGTGCCAAAGAAATGGGCGAGTCGCAGAGCGGAGTCGCCGGTGATGGAGCGCGTGCCTTTCAGGATTTGGGTGACGCGATTGGTGGGCGCGTCGAGCTTTCGCGCTAGTTCGGCGGCGCTCATGTTGAGCGTTTCGAGTTCCGCGGCGAGGTGTTCCCCTGGATGGATAGCGCTGACGGCCATGATGGATCTCCCACTCGTAATAAGTATAGGGGCTGCCACCTTTCGGCTAAGAAAAAGTCAAATTCCCCACGTTTAAAAGCGACACGTGGGGCACCCGGCGTGATATAAGAAATCGCTCGCTGCGGCTAGCCACATTATTCGGGCGACCCCTATGCTCAGGAAACACTTCATTCTAGTTGGAATCATCATTTCCATATCGCTACTCGTCGTGTCCACGAGGCATTATCCGGGCGGATCGCAGCATGACAAAAACTCCGTTGGGTACGACTGGAAAAATAATTACGTGAGCAATTTATTTGAGGCCAAGGCGGTTAATGGTGCGGACAATGCATCCAGGCCTTGGGCTATGTTTGGAATGTTGTTACTGTGTGTCAGTTTTGCGTTTTTCTTTATTGAATTTCCGAAGAAAATATCTTCAAAGGGCGCGGCCAGCGTAATTAGATACTGTGGAGTTGGCGCGATGCTATTTGCATTTTTGGCCGTGACGCCTTATCACGACACAGTGATTACCGCCGCGAGCGCGCTGGCGCTTCTAAGCATGTTTTACATAACGGTGTTTCTGTTCAAGACAAAATTACATTTGTTGAAAATTCTTTCCATTGTTTTGCTTCTCACTTCTTACAGCTGCAACTACGTTTACTACACCCGTAGTTACGTGGAGTTTTTACCGCTGCTACAGAAAATTGCTCTCGTGATTACGATTATTTGGATTTTGTCTTTACAGTATTTTACGACCGTCGCCGATTTCTTACCAAAAACGGAGGTTGCCAGAAAGGCAGAGGACATGACAACGAACCGCTAACCTCGGCTTGCTTCGTTCAAAGTGGCGGGGCAGGGGTAAACTGG
>CAJCHZ010000030.1 GCA_903970165.1 Betaproteobacteria bacterium | reverse complement strand
GCCGCCACTTCGGTTCCTTGTTGACGGTATCGTTGGTAAACGCGCGCAAAGCCCGGATGGCCTTGCCGTACACGCTGATGCTCGCGGCAGAGACTTTCGCTCCCGGCGGCTCATCCATAAACGGCATGAACTTGTCCGGGAATCCCGGCATCGTACACCCTATGCAAATTCCACCCACATTGGGACACCCGCCAATTCCCCCCATCCACCCGCGCTTGCCCACATTGCACTGCACGACCGGCCCCCAGCACCCAAGCTTTACAATGCACGTCGGCGATCCATACTCCTCCGCGAACTGCGCCTGCTCATAATATCCGCCGCGGTCGCAACCCTCATGGACCGTCGCGCCAAAAATCCATGTCGGTCTCAATGCATCATCCAGCGGTATCATCGGCGCACGCCCCGCCGCCATGTTCAGCAAATACAGCAAAACCTCCATGAAATTGTCCGGCTGCACCGGACATCCCGGCACGCAAACAATCGGAATCCCCGCCGCTGTTTTCCAGTCCCAACCCAAATAATCCGCCAGCCCCATGCAACCCGTCGGGTTTCCTTCCATCGCGTGAATCCCGCCATACGTCGCGCAGGTCCCCGCCGCCACCACCGCCCAAGCCTTCCGCGCCAATCGATCGATCCAATCGCAAGTTGTTATCGGTTGCCCAGTTGCGTCGTCCGTCCCAAACGATGCCCAATAACCTTCCGCCTTGTTTTTCTCATTGGGAATCGAGCCTTCCACAATCAGAATAAAAGGCTCGAGTTTTCCCTCCGCCCCATCGTGAAAAAACTGCACAAATTCATCGCCGTTTTCGTAAGCAAGAAAAGGATTGTGAAACCTGATTTTAGGAATCCAGGGGAACGCTCCAAGCACCAGATCCTCGATGCTTGGCTGCGTCGCTGCCGTGGCCGCAATGGTATCCCCGTCGCAGCTCAGCCCCGCGGTTAGCCACAGCACGTCGATCTCTTCCATTGGTTTCTGCGGCGTTTGGGTCCGACTTAACACGGAATTTGCCTCATGATTCCTCGCGCTTGGGCTGAACCTGGCTCGGAAGTCAATCCCTCGCGCTCTCTGCGTAGGTTGGAAAATTCATTTTGAGAGCAGCGCCCGGCTGGCATTCTACACCCTAAGGGTTTCTGCCCTTACCTAAATCAACAATCTAAGAATGAGGGAAACCCAGGGCTTGAACCCAATTTGCTATGCTCGCGATAGGCCTTCACTTCCCGGAAAAAGGAGATCTCGCATGAAAGTGTTGCTGACAATCGCCGCCGTGTTAATTGTTCCCGCCTGCAGCTACGCGCAAGGCAAGCCTTGCGAAGAGCTGAAGTCTGAAATCGCGCAGAAGCTCGACGCCAAAGGCGTCAAGTCTTACACGCTGGATATCGTTGATAAGGACAAGGACGCAGCCGATGGGAAAGTGGTCGGCACCTGCGAGGCCGGATCGAAAAAAATTGTCTATCGCAAAGGCCCAGCCGCCGACAAGGATGCTGCCAAGCCCCAGTAGCCGGACTAACGCAGGACCATAGGTTGTGAAATCGTCGCTAGTGCATCTCCCCAATCGGGAGGTTGCTAGGGCTATCTGTCAGAAATCGTAAGAGTGGTCTCAATCAAATCCACAGAATTCCCGCCCACCATGATCTTGAATGTCCCAGGCTCAACGACTCGATGCATGTCGCGGTTCAGAAAGGACAGTTCTTCAAATCCCAAAGGGAACTCCACGGTTTTTGTCTGTCCCGCATCCAGCGATATCCGCCGGAATCCTCGCAATTCCTTAATCGGACGCGTCACGGAACTGATTTCATCGCGAATATACAATTGCACCGTCTCGTCCCCGCGTACCTTGCTCGTGTTGGTCACGCTCACGCTGACGTGCACTTTTCCTTCCGGACCAGTGCTGTCCGGCGTCACCTTCAAGTTTTCATACTTATAGGTTGCATAGCTCAGTCCCCAGCCGAAGGGATAAAGCGGTTTCGTATCGCCGTCCAAATACTCACGTTTCGCCGAAGGCTTCTGGTAGTAATAGTCCGGCAGCTGTCCCACGGATTTCGGCACGGTAATCGGCAGCTTCCCGCCGGGATTGGTATCGCCAAAAAGCACTTCCGCGGCCGCTGTCCCGCCCTCCTGTCCCAGATACCACCCTTCCAGAATCGCTGGGACATTTTCCGCAAGATAGTTGATGGAATTAGGGCTCCCATGCTGCAGGAAAACGATCACCGGCTTATGCGTAGCCAGCATGGCTTTGGCGAGATCGTCTTGATTGCCAATCAAATTGAGGTCTTGCCGGTCTCCTTTGTGTTCCGGAGCCCAGGCTTCGCGCGAGGTCTGCTCATTTCCGCCCAGCGCAAGAATAATCACGTCAGCTTTTTGAGCCACCTTCACCGCTTCCGCGATGCGCTTGGCATTCAGATCGGGATCGCCCAGCACCACCTTATCCGCATCCCAATCCGCCAATGTCTCTGTGATTTTCGTCCCCTCCGCATACAGAACCTCCGTTCCCGCTCCAACCCGGTTCTTGATTCCCTGAAGAATGCTGACCCCGCGCCCAGGTTTATTGCTGTACCCGCCCAGGTGTACATCAGCCGCATTCGGTCCAATCACAGCGATGCGTTTGTACTTCGAAGCATCCAGCGGTAAAAGATTGCCCTGATTCTTCAATAGAATGATGGCTTCGCGCGCCGCTTGAAGCGAAAGTTTTTGGTGCTCGGGGCTGTTTGTAATTTTCTCCGCGTACGCCGGATCGACGAACGGATCGTCAAACAAGCCTGCGAGAAATTTCGCGCGCAGGTGATTCGCAACAGCGCGGTCTATGGCCGCTTCCGAAACGTTCCCCTGCTTCACTTGTTCGATGAGGCTCGGAAATGCGTCCGGAAAAGGCAGCTCCACGTCCACTCCCGAATCCAACGCGAGCTTGGCCGCAGCTTCCTTGGTGCCCACGACGTGATGCACTCGAATGAGTTCCATCACCCCAAAATAATCGGACACCAGCACCCCCCGAAAGCCCCACTCATAGCGAAGAATATCAACCAGGAGATGTCTGTTGCTGTGTGATGGAATTCCGTCAACCTCGTTGTACGAGGCCATCACCGTCTGCACGTGCCCTTCTTTTACGGCAGCCTCAAACGGTTTCAACCAGTACTCGCGAATCGTGCGTTCGGAATAGTTGGCAGGCCCAACGTTGGTGCCGCCTTCGGGCTGGCCGTGAACCGCAAAGTGTTTTGCGGTCGCCAGCACATGAGACTTATCAATACCCGGTCCATCTCCCTGAAATCCCTGGATCGCAGCCACTCCCAGCCGTGAAACGAGATACGGATCCTCGCCGTAGGTTTCTTCCGTTCGTCCCCAGCGCGGGTCGCGTGCAAGATCCAGCACCGGTGCAAGGCATTCCTCCGCACCGCGTGCCCGCGCTTCCGCCGCCGTCGCCGTAAACACCTCGTGCAACAATTCCGGATCCCACGTGGAAGCCAATGCGATAGCTTGAGGATACGAAGTCCCCTTTGGAGCAACGTGCCCGTGCAGACACTCTTCATGGAAGAGAACAGGAATCCCCAGCCGTGTGTTTTCCTTCATCCACTTTTGTATGGTGTTGGTGAGTTCCGCCTCCTCGCGCGGTCCGGCCGTCACCTCGCTCGGGCGCGACATCTGCCCAAGCCCGTCCTTCAACAAAACCGCCGCACGCTCCGGAACAAAGGCCCCGTTTTCCACGAAGCGCGACTCCGGAGTCTTCATGAACGCCGGGTTCTCCCACGCTCCTATCATTTGGGCAACCTTCTCTTCGAGCGTCATCCGCGAAACCAGATCCGCAACGCGCTGTTCGATCGGCAGCTTCGGATTGCGGTACGCCGGAACTTCCTGCGCATGGCTGGGCCAGTACAGCGGGACGCATATAAGCAGAGCGAGAAGCGTTGCGATAGCAATCCGTGCAGGCGAAAAAAACTTCATCAAAACCTCCCAACGAAAACGCTGATGCTTGCTATTTGAAAAACGGCTGGTACTATAGCACGCGCGTTAACGTACACGGCCCGCTTTTTCAACATAGACCCGTTGCTTTAAGTGCGGTAAAACACCAATCGCCTTCCCGATCCTCCTAACGAAGGGCTAACACGTGACACGTTTCCGGCACAGTGCGATTTGCGGCGTGCTCTTCTTTCTTGGTCTCAGCGCGAACGGTTCACGCGCCGAAAATGGCGCCGACGCATGGCTGCGTTATGCACCCCTGGACAAGCAAGCCGCGCAACAATATGCAAACCTCCCCGCAACTGCGGTTGTGCTCGGCAATTCCCCCGTACTCGACTCCGCAAGATCCGAATTGATTCGCGGTTTTCGCGGCATGCTCGGAAAGAGGTTGCACGTGGAACAATCCTTCCCGCAGGAAAAAATCGTAATCCTCGCCACAATTTCTTCTTTGCAGACTGCAGCGCCCGGTCTCCTCGAAGACTTAGATTTGCACCGGGACGGTTTTCTCCTCAGAACCGCCAAATGGCGCGGCTTCGATTGTTTAGTCGTCACAGCAGACAACGATCAAGGTGTGCTTCATGGCGTTTTTGCCCTCCTCAGCAAAATCGCGCGCAACGAAAGTCTCACCGCCTTGCATGAAATCCAGGACCCCGCCGCCCCCATTCGCTGGGTAGACGACTGGGACAACCTCGACGGCCACATAGAACGCGGTTACGCCGGACCGTCCATCTTTTTCGAAAACGGCCACGTCCGCGAGGATTTGACTCGCGCCTCCGAATACGCTCGCCTCCTCGCCTCCGTAGGAATCAACGGATGCGCCATCAACAACGTGAACGCCGACCTTAAGCTCCTCAATGACGATTTTCTTCCGCAACTTGTGCGCGTCGCCGACATTTTTCGCCCATGGGGAGTCCGCCTTTCGATCTCCGTCGACGTAAGCAGTCCAAAAGCAATCGGTGGTCTCGACACGTTTGACCCGCTCGATCCGCGCGTCGCCGCGTGGTGGCAGAAAAAATTCGACGATATTTACCGACAGATTCCCGATTTCGCCGGCGTCGTCGTCAAAGCCGATTCCGAAGGCCGTCTAGGCCCGGCCACCTACGGTCGCTCACCCGCCGATGCCGCCAACGTAATCGCCCGCGCCCTGCGTTCGCACGAGGGCATTGTTTTCTATCGTGCCTTCGTCTACAACCATCATCTCGACTGGCGCGACCCCAAAAACGACCGCGCCCGCGCCGCCTACGATAACTTTCATCCCCTCGACGGCAAATTCGACGACAACGTATTTATCCAGATCAAGCACGGCCCCATGGATTTTCAGGTTCGCGAACCCGTGTCACCTCTCTTCGGCGGTCTCGAAAAAACAAACGAAGCCATCGAGCTGCAAGTCACCCAGGAATACACCGGCCAGCAGCGTCACCTCTGTTTCCTCGTACCCATGTGGAAAGAGGTTCTCGATTTCGACATGCACGCCGGCGAAAATCCGACGCCCGTAAAAGACATCGTCTCAGGCAAAACTTTCCATCGTTTCACCGGTGGATTCGTAGCCGTCGTAAACGTAGGCATGGACACCAGCTGGCTCGCGCACCCGCTGGCTATGGCCAATCTCTACGGTTACGCGAGACTCGCGTGGAATCCCGATCTCTCCGCTAAAAATATTGCGGAAGAATGGACTCGTCTGACGTTCGGAAACGATCCCGTAGTCGTAAAGACCATCTCCAGCATGCTGCTGAAATCATGGCCCATCTATGAAAGCTACACGGGCCCGTTAGGCGCGGGCACGCTCACCGACATCCTCGGCAGCCATTACGGTCCCGGAATCGAATCCTCCGAACGAAACGGCTGGGGACAATGGCATCGCGCCGACCACGACGGCATCGGCATGGACCGTACCGCCGCGACAGGCACAGGCTATGTCGATCAATATCGCCCTTCTCTCGCAAAGCTCTACGAATCTCTCGCCACCACACCCGACGAACTCCTTCTCTTTTTCCACCACGTGCCATATACCTACGTTCTGCAGTCGGGCAAAACGGTCATCCAGCATATCTATGACTCTCACTACCAGGGCGCGGAAGACGCCGCAACACTTGTCCAGCAATGGCAATCGCTCCATGGCCGCGTGGACGAAGTACGTTTCTCGGAAGTATCAAAACGCCTCGAATATCAGGCCGGGCACGCCATCGTCTGGCGCGACGCCGTCTGCAACTGGTTTCTCCGAACTTCCGGCATCAAAGACCAACACAATAGGGTGGGGAACCATCCGGACCGCGTGGAAGCCGAATCCATGCGATTGGACGGCTATACTCCGTTCGACGTAATTCCCCAGGAAGCAGCGTCCGGCGGCAAAGCAATCGAGTGTGCCCCTCCGGCGCAAAAATGCTCCGCCTCATTTCGTTTCGATGGCGCGCAAAGCCGCTATGACATGGATGTGGAGTACTTCGATCAGAACAATGGCAGGTCAACATTCCGCGCCTTCGTCAACGAGCGCCAGGTCGACGGATGGAGCGCCGGCGATAATCTCCCGGCCACCAAACCAAACACTGACTCGTCCACCCGCCGTCGCATACCCGGCTTAACTCTTCAGAAGGGCGACATCATTCGCATCGAAGGCGTCCCCGATGGCGAAGAACACGCCGCTCTCGACTACATCGAACTCCACGCCCGCCCCAACTGAAATTCGCCACATTAAAATCCGAAAGCTTCAGCAAGTCCGAATTTAAGCTTGTACAGCGCTCCGCCCCGCAAACGCAGGCTCACCCGCTTTGGCTTCCACCTTCCGCATTTCACGAAACAGGTGCAGGTTCGTAGACATCACGACTCCCGGACTCAAATGCACTTTAGGCGGAATATCCACTTTGTTCGTCAAATTATCCGCGATTAGACGCGCCGCGATTTGCCCCTGCCGGTAAGGGTGTTGATAAATCGACGCCGTAATGATCCCCTTCTCAAAGTAAGGAGCCATCTCCACAAAAAGATCCGTCGTAATTAACCGGACTTTCCCTTCAAAGCCCTGCTCCCCCAGCGCGCGGCACACCGGGAGGCAATTCACCGTATTCACATAAATTCCCTTCAACGTCGGAAAGCGCCGCAGCAGCTCCGATGTCCTCTGATAACTCTCCTCTTCATCCTCGCGCCCTTCGACAACGCTCGCGATTTTTCCCCCCGGGCAATACTGCAGGAACCTCTCTGAAAAACCGTCGGTCTTCTTCCGGTGGTCCTCCGTGGAAAGCATTCCCGCCACCACCGCTACCTCCGATCCCGGCGCAACAAACTTGCCCATCAATTCTCCTGCCAGGCACCCGTTCAAATGTGGTTCCACGCAAACAATTCCCGATCGCCGGCTCTCCGGCGCATCGGTCGAAACGCAAACCACGCGCAGTCCCTTCTCTTCCGCCTCGTTAATCAGCGGCGTCAGCTCCCGCGGGCTCCCCGCTGTCAGTACGATTCCTTGCACTCCGCTTTCCACCAGTTCCTTGAACGCCTCTTCGTCTCCCTCTCCCAGCGTTCGAACAGGGCTGCTCTCAAACTGAATTCCCAGCTGCTCAAGCCTCCGCGCTTCATCCAGAACGCCGCTCCAAAGCTGGTCGTAGAAAAATCGAATTTCCTTCGGCATGCACACGCCGATTCGCGCGCTGGCTCTCGCCACAGACAACGCTCTCGCCGCAAGATTCGGCGAATAGCCGATCTGCTGCGCGATTTGCAAAATCCTCTTCCTCGTACTCTCCTTAATCCCTCCGCGCCCATGCAGCGCCCGATCCACCGTACCGATCGACACGTTCGCCATCTCTGCAATCAAAAGGATTCCGTGTTTCTCCTTGCTCATCGACTGCGCTCCGCCGCACTCTGCTCCGCGATACTGCTCGCCGTTCCCTACCCCGGATACCCTACAAACAGCCCGCGTACCTTAACACGACTTCACAATTTGTGTGTTCGCCTCCTCTCCCGCGCGCCGCCGCTGGGTAACTTCCGTGGCGACTTCCGCCGCCTCCTGCTATCATCTGCGGAGGAAGCGCACTATGCAGCGATCATTCCTTTGGCTATTCCTTTCTCTTGTTCTTCTGGGTCCGTCCGCCTCCTATGCGCAATTCACTCAGAGGAAAGCTCTCTCAGGCCACATCCGCGAAGAAGGCTCCGGCCAGTTGATCAGCGAAGCTCGCATCGAATTGCAGAACTCCTTCGGCACCCCGATCACCACGGTCCTTTCGGACCGTACCGGGTCCTACGAATTCGATGACATCGGCGGCGGCGATTGCTACCTGTCCGTGCAGCACGACGGCTACGCAGCCGTCCGCGAATTCGTGCGTCCGGATGGCTCCAGCCACGTCTACAAAGATATCTTCCTTCGTTTGACGGGCTCCGCTTCGATTCCCAAGACAGTAAATCCCGTTTCAGAGCACGAACTCTCTGTTCCGCAAAAGGCCCGCGACTCCTTCGAAAAGGGTGTCCAGCTCATCGCTCAAAAATCGGACTATCGCGCCGCTATCGTCCAATTCAATCGCGCCATCAGCCAGTTTCCCTCCTACTACGAAGCCTACGCAGCCATGGGCCTCGCCCAGTCCAAAATGGGCGACGCAACCGCTGCTGAGGTTTCCCTCCGCCGATCGGTCGACATGAGTCAGGAAAAATACCCACAAGCCATGATCGACCTCGCCGCTTTGTTCAACGCCAAAAATCGCTTTTCCGAAGCTGAACCGCTTCTCCGCAAAGCACTCGTTCTCGATGCTTCCTCCTGGCGCACTCAATACGAATTGGCGGTTGCTCTGGCCGGCGAGAAACGTTACACGGACGCAGTCGCCAGTGCGTCCGCGGCTCGCGATTTGAAACCGGAAAACCCGCAAAATTATTTGCTCCTCTACAATCTCCACATTCAAACGGAGAATTACACGGCCGCCTTGGCGGACACCGATGCCTATCTCAAGCTGGCGCCGGATGGGCCGTTATCGGACAAAATCCGCAAGCTCCGCGAGCAGCTTCTGAAAGACAAACCCGCCGATGCAAAACAGTAGCGCAATCCGCTAAAGGACACTTGTTTCGCCAACCGAGTCGATCATCCGTGTCGAACATCCATGTCAATGATCCATTTCTCTTCGACAAATTTGTCTTTCACAACCGGCAGGATCTCTTGCTTCGTTCCGCACATTTTTTCACTTGTGCGTTTCATTAAAATCCTCACTGCGCCTTCGCTGCCCTTCCGGAGGAGAGTCTCTTTAGACGAAATTTCATTTCCCATTCACGGTTCTGAAATGGTCCCTCACACCCCCCATTTTCGTTTTCATCCCACTTCTAAGTGCCCTTGTTTACAGTCGATTACTCACCTATAGCTAGTAGTCCTGTAACTCGAAAAACCCCTGTATTTTGCATAGTTCTCAGCAGTTTCTTCCATTCTTCCCGCAAAGCATCTGCTTTACAGGTCTGTCCAATCAAAAAAAGTGCTTGACAACTCCGTTAGACCAATGAAAAGCTCCGTTTACGTTAACGGCGTTTCCAATCGCCGTGGGGTGTGGAGGCAAACTATGAGTGTTCTCTCTTCGTCTTCGAAGAATATCGTTTTTGTTGCAAAGCCGTTTTGTTTACGCTTTCTATTTGTTCTCTTGATTGCTCTGATTGTTTTTTCGGGTTCCACCTTCGCCCAACAGACCACCATTCGCGGAACCATCACGGATCCGTCCGGTTCTGTTGTCCCGAACGTGAACATCACGATTACCAACACCGATACCGGTGTTAGCACTGTTATTCCGACCAATGACGCCGGCCAGTATGTCGCGGTGGACCTTCAGATTGGTCACTACAAAGTCAAAGCGGAATCCAAAGGTTTCAAGGTCGCCGAACAGAAAGACCTCGTTTTGACGGTTGGCGCAAACATCCGCGTTGATTTCCAGATGCAGTTGGGCGCTTCTCAGGAAACCGTTACGGTCGAAGCGAATGTCGTTCAGGTTCAGGCCGACTCTGGCGAGCAGAGCAACCTGATTAACGAGCAGCAGATGTCCCAGCTCTCGATCAATGGCCGCAGCATTTATCAGTTGGCTGCTTTGACTCCCGGCGCTTCGAGCCAGATCACCGGCACCATCAACACCCCGGTGGGCGGCGACGCCAGCGTTGAGTTCAACGGCATGCGCCAGAACCACAACATCTATTTGCTCGACGGCGGCGAAGATGATGACCGCGGCGGTGCGGGTGGCATGAGCATTGCCCCTTCTACCGACGCTATCGCCGAATTTCGCGCTCTCACCTCCAACTACAGCGCGGACTACGGCCTCTCTTCAGCAGGCACCATGACCATGGTTCTCAAGTCCGGCACCAACACCATTCATGCTTCGGCGTGGGAGTTCGACCGCAATAACGCCTTCGATGCCCGCAACTTTTTCCAGCCCGCTGCCGTCCAACCCAACCAGCAGGAACTGCGCTACAACATTTTTGGATTTAACGTCGGCGGCCCCGTCACTTTCGGCCACTTGTACAATCCGGACAAGAAAAGGACCTTCTTCTTCTATAACATGGAATGGCGACGGTACGTTTTGGGCGGCAGCACGGTCCAGACTGTTCCCGATCCGGCGACCTACGGCGGCGACTTTAGCTCGCTTCTCACTGCCTCTACACCCACGCAGCTTATCGTTCCTAATCTGGGGGCAAACGAGAGTTACATCACGCAGAATTGTCCAGGAGGCGTCCTCCCGGCCGGACTCACGCCAGGTGGCAACTTCCCCGGGAACGTTATTCCATCTTGCATGATCAATGCTAATGGCTCGGCTCTACTGAAGGCGGGGATCTTTCCCACTCCGACCACGAACATTGCTGGCGGCATCGGTACGTTCGTCGGCGGCGCCAATTCGGACACCAGCCTCAAGGAAGAGATCGTTCGCATCGACCACAATTTCACTAGCAAATTCTCGGTCTTTGGACACTTCATCGCCGAGCAAGCCAGCCAGGGCTTTCCGATTAGCCAGTGGAGCGGTGACAATGTTCCGACCGTTGGCGATAACTTCGGCAACCCCTCGTACAGCGCTGTGGTCCATACCACTTACACGATAAGCCCCACGCTGGTAAACGAAGTCGCCTTCAACTATAACGGCAACCGCATCAACATCATTCCCTACGCTGCTACCGGCTTGTCCAGTTTGGCCCTTCCGAGTGGCTACACTTCAGCCCGGCTGTTTCCCTCGAGCCCCAACGTCGATAACCGCATTCCCAACATTGACTTCGGCGGCGGCGCTGGCTCGAATTTTGAAATCTCCAGTTGGCCGTGGATCAACAGCGCGAACGATTACCAGATCCGCGACGACATCTCTTGGACCAAAGGTGCTCATCAGTTCAAGATTGGCGGAAGCTGGGCGCTCTACAAGAAAGTTCAGCAACTCTTCGGCCAGACCCAGGGCGGTTTCACTTTCCAGAACAGCGACTTCACGGGAAGCAATACCGCCAACATGCTCCTTGGTTTGCCCAGCTCTTACCAGCAGCTTGCTGTCGCGGACAGCGGCAAATGGAACAACGTCTCTACGGCACTCTGGTTCCAGGACAACTGGCGCGTCAATCACCGCCTGACCCTGAACCTGGGTCTCCGCTGGGACGGCGTTCCGCACACCTACGAAGCCAACAACCGCATGGGCAACTTCTATCCGCAGCTTTATGATCCGGCGCTTGCCGCCACCTTCGACCCCAGCGGAAACATTTGCAGCGCGGGCGATGTCACCGCCGGCACATGCTCCGCCGTCAGCCCAGGCCTCGGCAGCAGCCCCAATCCGATTCTTGCCGGCGTTCCTCTCTACCTCAACGGCATCGGCATTGAGAACAAGTGCTACACCAGCCCCACGGCCTTCTGCGTTCCGAAGGATCTCGTCAACAATCACTGGCTTGCTTTCGGTCCTCGCGTCGGTTTTGCCTATGACCTGACCGGTTCCGGCAAGACCGTCGCTCGCGGTGGCTTTGGCATCATGTACGAACGCATCCAGGGCAACGACATGTACAACGCCGGTCCCAACATTCCGTTCACCGAGCAGGTCGGGCTCAATGACGTCGAGATGACCAACCCCGGCATCTCGCTCACAACCGGCACTGCCGCGGCTCAGCCTATCGTTCCCGCCAGCATCACCGGCCTCGACGATGAGAACTACAAGCTGCCGGTCAGCTATCAGTACAGCGTTGGCGTGCAGCACTCCTTTGGCCCCAGGACCGTCCTGTCTGCCAGCTACGTCGGCAATCAGGGCCGGCACCAGAACTATTACACCACCAACAGCAACTTGGTGCCGGAGAGTTCCTTGGCTGGAATCCTCACACCGGTCATCGAGAACGGCGCTCCGACCCCGGCGTACCAGACTACCCCGGGTCTGACCTATCCAGGCTTTAACACCATCAACCTGTCTTCGAACGAGGCCAACACGCATTACAACTCCCTGCAAGTCGATCTCAACTCGCAGTTGAGTCATGACCTCTTCCTGCGTGCGCTGTACACTCTGTCTCGCGCCGTAGACCCGACCACTGCTGGCAGCGGCGGCGGCGACCTTGGCGGCATATCTAACCCCTACGCTGGCTGGCAATACGACAATGGGTTGAGCGGCTACAACCGCACCCACGTGGCTGTCGTTGACTTCATCTACGACATCCCCTTGCTCCGCCACAACGAAAACAAGTTCATCAAGAACGTCGTGGCCGGTTGGGAAGTTTCCGGCATCATTACCGTAGAGTCCGGCCTCCCACTCAACGTCACCCTCGGTGGTACCCAGGGCGGCAACTTCGTCGGCGGCTCCAACCGGCCTAATGTCACCGGGTCGGTCACCTACGAGCACGTGGCCAATCCAACTGCACAGCAGCAAATCCAGTACATCGCCCCGGGAGCCTTCTCCGACCCCGCCATCGGTGCGTACGGGGATGAACCCCACAATGGCGTGACCGGTCCCGGCCGCGACAACTGGAACATCTCGCTCTTCAAGAGCTTCACCATTAGCGAATCCCGCGGCAGCCGCTTCGAGCTGCGCATTGAAACTTTCAACACGTGGAACCATACCCAGTTCAATGGCGTCAATACGGGTATCAATTTCAATTACAACTCCACGACGAAAACATTTGACTACAATGGCGGCAACAACTTTGGCCAATTCAACTCTGCCTTCGACCCGCGCATTATGCAGCTCGGCGGCAAGATTTATTTCTAAACACCCCGGAAGTTCAACCAGCCCCGCTCGCCCGACCGGCGAGCGGGGCTTTTTCTTTCCGCCTTGGCGGTCCCAGGCCTCCGTCCACGTCTCTCCCAGCATCCAGGCCTATCTCTTTCATTTTGTTGTCCTTGCTAATTTTATTGACAAATCGGTAAACATGTGCTATAAACGACCGTGAACCTCGCATACCAACCTCAAGCGCAATGCCCGCCTGCTTCCGAAGCCCCTGTCTCGCAGTCACAGATTGGAGTCCCATTCCAAAGCGTCAAGTTTTGCCACTTCCACATACACTCGTCTAAGCCAGCCGCCCTCTGCACGGATTCTCGATGTAAGTCATTTAGAATCAACATTTGCAGCAGCCTCAGAAGTGTTGATTCTAAACAACTTACAGAATATCTAACTCCTTTCGATGCAACACTTGCAAAAAACATAGGAGAGGGGCTACCCCCTCTTTTCCCCGCACTCCGCCGCCTCACCCTAGTCGCTATCCTTATATTTGCTCCGTCCTTCGCATCGGCCCAGTCCCCCAATTCCGGGCCTCAGGAAGCTATCGCGCTTGAGCAGCAGGGCAAGCTCGCCGACGCGGAACGCATCTGGCTGTCCGTCGTTGCCCGCAATCCCCGTGACGCCGCGGCCTACGCCAGCCTGGGGGTCGACTACTCCAAAGAGCAAAAATATCCCGAGGCTGCCTCCACCTACAGGAAGGCTCTTGCCTTGGATCCGAAGCTGCCAGGAATTCAGCTTAATTTGGGCCTCGCCGAATTCAAGCAAGGTCATTTCGCTGCGGCTATAGCTCCTCTTCAAGCCGCCGTTGGGGCCGACCCCTCCAGCATGCAGGCCCTCACGCTATTGGGGCTCAGCTGCTATGGCGCGGCACGGTTTGCCGAGGCCGCAGAGCATCTCGCCGTCGCCGCTAAAGCCGATCCCAGCAACACGGAGCTCCATCAGGTCCTCGCGCAAAGCTGTCTCTGGGCGAAAAACTATTCCTGCGCTCTCGATGAGTTTCAGCTCATTGTCCAGCAGAATCCGAACTCACCCGCAGCTCATATGTTGATGGGCGAAGCCCTCGACGGTCTCGCCCGCACACCCGAAGCCATCACCGAATTCGAGGAAGCCGCGAAAGCCGGCCCGCGAGAGCCTAACGTTCATTTTGGCTTGGGGTATCTTCGGTGGGAATTGAAGCAGTACGACCAGGCCGCCACCGAGTTCAAAACCGAATTGTCCATAGCTCCGGACAACGCCCAGGCTTCCGCCTATCTCGGCGATATTGACATGAAAAATAACGATCCCGCTTCGGCCATTCCTCTTCTCAGGAAAGCCCTGCAATCGAAGAGTGGCATCCGCATCGCCTGGCTCGATATGGGCATCATCCTCGCCCAGCAAGGCCACACCCAGGAAGCGATCACCCATCTAAAGCGCGCCGTCGAACTGGATCCGGAGCGGCCCGACGCGCATTTTCGGCTCGGCCGCATCTACGAGTCCATGGGCCGTCCAGCAGCAGCCCAAAAGGAATTCGACAAAGTCCGCGCTCTCCACGAAAAAGCGGAAGAAGATGTAGCCCGCAAAATGAGCACCGCCCCGCCGCCCCTGCCGCAGTAGAACCCGGACATGGGCACGTCAGTTCGATCCAAGAATTTTCGCGCGGACCACTCCGATTTCAATAATTCTTCCTAACGTACTCGCGCAGCCGATCGATCCGGAAGCTGGCATCCGCGGTTTCGATTCGCAAAAGTAGTTGCGTCGCCGCCAACTGATTGTGAAAGTCAAACGCCGCTGAGGTGTCCGGCTCCGCAACAACCTGAAGATTTTGTTCAATCTGGCTGCTCTGCTCCTGAAAGGACTTCAGCTTGGTCTCCTGCACCGAAACGCAATCCGCAAGCTGCTGCCGCAGAACTTCCATTTGCCGCACGACGTCGCCTTCCTGCACCTTTTTCCATTCGTCGTGCGCTTCCGCCGCCCGGTCGAGGTGGCGGTTTATCGCGCGGCTCGCAAGATTGTAGTTCACCGTTACCATTCCGTACGGCTGCGGCCCGTACGCCACGGGTTTGGCCTGCTGATGTACGCCAACGGTCAGCACCACGTCCCAGTTGCTCTGCCGGCTCAGCTTATCCAGCGCCTTCTGCTCGCTGGTTTCGCTGCCTTGTTTTTTCGCGACGAGGTCTTTCAGAGGTTGATCGCTCAGTAGCGGAACATAAATCGCTGCAATCTTCGATTGCGTGTCGGCGCGGTCCGCGTTCAGTTTGATTTTGGTCGTTTGCAGCGTGAAAAGCATGAGCCGCGTGGCATTCTGCGCTTGCACCATCTTCGAGGTTTTTTCCATCAGCGCATCCAGCGATTTGGTAGCCTCGTCGATCAGGGTAAGGCGGTTGCTCAGCGCTTCCCGTTCCAGATTTTGCAGCGCGTACTGCAGGTCCTGTTGCGCTCCGGTAGTAGCCTTGTACAGTTCGCAGTTTTTCCGCGCCACATCCATCGTTATACCGGCTTTCTTGAAATCAGAAAGGCCAAGCGAAGCGCCGCCGACCACTTGCAGAGGCAATCCCGTCTCAGGCTGTGTGAATCCTGCGGATGCGGTCGGCGTCCGCAGCAGGTCGCGCTGCGCTTCCGCCTGCTCCATTACGTAAGCGCAGTACGCCTGCTGATCGTTCTGGCCGCCGGCGAATGCGTGCATGGACACCAGCGACGCTACAGCCAACGCCAATATCCATCGCTTCAGGATGTTCGGGAACATTCAGCTCTCCTTAGAAAAGCAGCGGCTTGCGGTCCAGAAACACGGTCTTGGATTTCGCGGATTCCGGATGGTCCAGATTCATCTGGATCAGGAAGCCGCGAATGTTGGTCTTGAAGATCGGGTGAATCGCCGCTTCTTCGCCAGGGAACGCCTGCGTCACCGTCCCTACTTTGCGGCACACGAGCATATTCAAGTAGCAGTCGTAGATGGCACTGCCGGCGACGGCGCTCGCCTGGTTGTCATACGGAACAAACGCGAAGTAGAGTTGCTTTCCGCCGGCTGCGTTCAAGTAATAGGGACTTTGTTTCGCTGTCTGAATAGCATCCCGCAAGCGATCGATCTGCCGGTTGTCTTCGTAGAGCTCCTTTTGCGCGATATGGATGGCCACATCAAGCTGCGCCGCTTCGGAGCGAAGTTCGGCCTGCTTTTCCAGCACCTCGAGCGAGTCGGTTCCCGTGGTGGTTTTCTGCAGAATGCTGTCGGTCAGCAACACTTCGGCAATTTTGCTGTCCGTGTAAGCGCCCTGGGCCTGATTCAGGGCGGAAAGCTGGGTCGCCGCGTCGCCCTTGGTGATAAGTCCTGCAGCGAGGTCTTTGTGGATGTTGGATTCCACTTCTTTCAGTTGCGCGAGCACCTGTTGCGTTTTTGCGTTGTCGGCTTGCTTTTGCGTGTCGAGCGCCGCGAGTTGCGGGCCGTTGGCTTTGTTGTGAGCCTGCTCGCGGACGATGGCTTCCTTCAGGGGAGTTTCCAACTCCAGCAGCGCGGCGCGATGCTTGGTCATTTCGGCGATGCCGCTTTGCATTTTCTGCGCATCCACTTTCACGTCTTCGATGGTTTGCTGGCTGGTCACAAGTTTCACGCGGAAGTCGAGGCTCTTCTCGTCCACTGAGGAAAGAATCAGGGGCGCGGCCCAGGAACTGTTGATTGCATAGAAACCCATCACGAAGGCGTAGGCCAGGATGCCCGCTAGCACGAGGTACAAAATTGTTACAGCAAAAACCCGGTAGAGATTGATGACCAATTTGTAGTGCAAGGCGTGCAGATCCGGCGTTTTCTTTTTCGGCGGAGGAGCCACGGCATTAATGAGCGGTGTTGCCAAGGGGCACCTCGGGTTCTTCTTTGGTTCGAGTGCCCCAGTCCGCGGAATCCATGGTGCACAGAGCAAGGGGCGTAAGTAACAAGCTGCTGACCATCGACCAGGCGACATACGCGCCAAACGCGAGAGGGTTTGCCAGAGCTTCGCGGGAACTATATTTCTTGATGACCCAGGTCAAAACCGCGCCAATTCCGAGAGCACCAACAAGCGGGAGCGGCCCGGCCCAGGCCAGCGGATCGGACGAAAGCATGGTCAGCACAACGAGAAACGCAACGATCGCCCCTAGCGGCGTGAGGACCAGCGTAAACACGGTGTTGGGGTGCAGTTTCCATACGTGTTGCGGGAGCGTGCGAAGCGTGTAAAAAAAGTCGCGCACGATGCTGCGCCGCCAGCGAAGTTGCTGCTTAAAGAGCACGGAAATGTTGTTGGGAACGGTGGTCCAGCAAAGCGCATCGTTATTAATGTAGGTGCCGTAGCCGCGCAGCAAGGTCTGATGCGTCAAGAACCGGTCTTCTCCCTGATTCACCGGGATGCCGAACCAGTGGCGCGCGCGAATCGCGGGCTCGATTTCTGAAAGCAAATCGCGGCGTATAGCGAAAAGGCAACCGCTGATGCAGCAGACACTGCGCGTCCAATTCTCCGGAACCTTATAAAGCTGGAATGCCGAGTAATAAATGACCGCCTGAATCGCGGTAATCACGCTGTCGTTTGGATTGCGCACGCCCACGCGGCCGCCAACGGAACCTACACGCGGCTCGGAGAAACAGGCGGTGAGTTCGGTAATCGCGTCTTCATGGAAAATGCAATCCGAATCGATGGAGATAATAACCTCCGCGTTCGAAAGCTCGAGCGCGTTGCAAACCGTTCGCGCCTTGCCGCTGTTGACGGCATTCTTTCCGGTTCGAATGCGAATGTTGGTGAAATCGCGCTGGGCTTTCAGCATCCACTCGTAGCTGTCGTCCACGGAACAGTCGTCCTGCGCAATCACTTCAAACCTGTCGCTGGGATATTTGCTCTTGCTGATGCTTTCAATCGTCTCGTAAACGGTTTTGCCCTCGTTGAAGCAGGGCATCAACACACTGACTCTTGGCTGATACGAATAGTCCTTTTTTATCTTTGTGCTGGGGAAAGCCACTTTCAGAATGATTCCCATGATGTACTTGACGACGGAAATCAGCAGGCACAACACCATGACCAGCCAAAGAAGAATCGGGGCCATTAGCAAGTCCCCGGCACATCGAACGACGTTGTCGTCGTTGAGACACAGCTGTGTACAGCAGACTGGGCGTACATAGATCAACCTTCTTCGCGATGTTGGCCGAAGGACCTGTTACGGACTTCGTTCAGAGCAGTCCGTATTCTCTATTTGACTTTAAGACGGCCAAGATGACATCGCGGTTTCGGGGGTTGGTTACGTAGTGCGCACGATGTTGTCTAGTTGTTTACAAGCCCAGGGGTCGTCCTGCGCGGAGGGAAATCCGGCTGGGTCTTAAATTCGGGCGTTGAAGGCACAGGCGATTGCCTTCGCGCGATGGCGAAAAGTGGGAGCGGGGCCCCGCACACCAAAGCTGCTTGCACTCGTTTTCTGCTGTGCTAGAGTTCCTCGCATTATGAGAAAACTTCGTACTTATCTTGCCTCTTCTATCTGCTTCGCACTTGCACTCTTCGGATCCGCTGCCCTGCGCGGGCAGGCCAAACGCGCGGTCACGGCGGAAGACTATCTCTCTTTCAAATTCATCGGCGATCCGCACATTTCTCCCGATGGCAAATTTGTCGCCTACGTTCTCACCAGCATCGATCAGAAGAAAAATCGGCGCGAGTCCTCTGTGTGGCTCATTCCCGCGGATGGATCTGCCGGCCCGCGCCGCCTGAGCGCCGAAGGTTTTAGCTCCAATTCGCCGCGCTGGAGTCCCGACGGAAAAACTCTGGCCATTCTTTCTGCGCGCACGACGGATACTTCGTCAACGGAAGCACCGAAGTCGCAAATCTATCTTCTTCCTATCGGTAGCGGCGGCGAAGCCGTGGCTCTGACCAAATTCAAGAACAGCGTTCAGAATTATCAATGGTCTCCCGAAGGCTCGCGCATAGTTGTGGTCAGCTCTTCGGGCCCGATGGACGGCATCGCCGCCGCTGATCGAAAGAGCGACGTGCGCCACTACACGCACATTCAGTACAAGTTCAACGACAGCGGCTGGTACGACGACAAGAGGCGCCACTTGTGGGTCGTCAGCGTGCCCGGCGGCGAAGCCAAACAAATCACGGAAGGCCAGGACTGGAACGACACCGACCCGCAGTGGTCGCCAGATGGCACGCGCATCGCGTTTGTCTCCGATCGCACCGGCAAAGCTTTCGACGACGGCCACAATACCGACGTTTGGACGATACCAGCGGCAGGCGGAACGCTGACAAAAATATCCGACCACGCTTTCGAAGACGAAAATCCGCGCTGGTCGCCTGACGGCAGACAAATCCTGTTCACCGGGCAAACTGCACTCCACCAGTTCGCCAAACTTTACATTGCGGATTCTTCCGGCGGTTTGCCCTCGCAACTCGCCGTGAAAGATTTCGACGCCATTGCCGGCGAACTGCGATGGTTTTCTCCCGGCTCGGTATTTTTCACGGCCGGAACGAAGGGCGAGACCCACATTTTCCGGGCCGACCCTGCGGCACATACGTTCGCGGCAGTAACCACAGGTCCGCGTGGCATCCACGCTTTCGATGTGAATGCAGCCACGGGGAAAATGGTCTACCTCGCCAACGACTTCCAGCATCTCGACGATCTATATGTGGCCAGCCTTGATGGCTCTGGCGAAAAACAATTAACGCACATCAATGCGGACCTGTGGGCACAGCTCGATCTGCAACCCGTCGAGCGGTTGCCCTACCAGAGCAGCGACGGCTGGGCGGTTGACGGATTCTTCGTGAAACCGGTCGGGTGGCAAGCGGGGAAAAAATATCCGATGGTTCTGGTGATTCACGGCGGTCCGGAAGGAATGTTCGGCGTGGACTGGTATCACGAGTTCCAGGTCTACGCCGCGAAAGGCTACGCGGTTTTCTTCTGCAACCCTCGCGGCTCGACGGGCTACGGCGAAAAATTCGAGCGCGGCGAAATCAACAATTGGGGCGGGATGGATTTTCAGGACATTATGGCGGGTGTGGATGCAGCGTTGAAGCAATATCCGTGGGTTGATGCGAACGATCTTGGAGTCACGGGCGGCAGTTATGGCGGCTACATGACCAACTGGATTGTCGGGCATACCAACCGCTTCAAAGCCGCGGTGACTCTCCGGTCCGTTTCCAATTTCATCAGCGACGAAGGCACGCGCGACGGTGCTTACGGCCACGAAGAATACTTCAAAGGACCGCTCTTTGACGATTTCGAGCAATACTGGGACGCGTCGCCGCTGAAATACGCGCGAAACGTCAAAACGCCGACGCTGGTTCTTCATTCCGACAACGACTTCCGCGTCCCCATCGAGCAAGGCGAACAATGGTTCCGCGCGCTGCAGCATTACGGCGTGCCGTCGGAATTAGTGTTGTTCCCCCGGGAAAATCACAATCTCACGCGGACTGGAGAACCTAAGCATCTGGTCGAAAGCCTCAACTGGCAACTCTACTGGTTCGACCGCTACCTCAACGGAAACGCCAGCGCCAAAGCTCCCGACGCGCAATAGCCGGCGCTGAGTGCGCCGGTTGTTGACAATCAAAAACCTGACGACTAGCATCCGCTCAACCCGAGCTTTCCCGCAAATAGGAGACTTAAAGGAGATACTCCGTGACGAATCCAGCTCGTTGGACGGCACTCCGTGTTGCCCTCGTGGTGGTGGGATTGATTTTCATCTTCGCCGTTTACCCGCTGATGATGACGTTTTGGCCTTCGGGATGGCGCTGGAGCCCAAACCAGCCTGAATACGAGCAGATGATCCTGGGAGTCTATGCAACGCTTGGAATGTTCCTTTTGTACGCTTCGCGCAATCCTTTGCGGCATCTCAGCCTGATATGGTTTACGGTCATTTCCAGCGTCGTACACGCGGGGATCATGACGGTGCAAGCTCTGCAAATGCCGGCTGAGCACGGCCACCTTTACGGAGATATTCCGGCTTTGCTTTTCGTGGCGATCTTGCTGGCCGTTCTGGCACCTCGCGGGGCGGATGCCGCCCAAGCTGCTGCTTAGACAAGCCGCAAACGGCGGCCGTTTGAAGGTTTGCTGACGGGTTTCTTTCCAACGTACAACACTGCCGTCGCCTCGCTGTATTCCAGGATTCCTGGCCGAATACTGCACCAGCGCACAGGCGGTCTCGCTCAAACTCTCTTGCATGGACGCAAATTCTTGTTGCCCGTGACAGCATTTGCCGCCAAAATGCGCGCGTAGATTACAGCCGGTCTTACGAGGTGTGACGCTAATGGCCATTTCATCCGCCGTTTGCAAAGCGTTTTTTGCTCTGAGCGCTTTTGCTTTAGTGCTTTCCGTTACTTCGGCGCGCGCGCAAACCAGCCTCCAATATCAGTTGCCGCCGAAGGCCATCGTAGATCTCGTGGACACGACGCCAACGCCGTCCGTCAGTCTTTCGCCTGCCGGGGCCAAGTCCGAAAAGCGGTGGATGCTCATCCAGCACATTTCGGGTTTGCCAACCGTCGCCGATCTGGCTCAGCCGGAGCTGCGGCTTGCGGGTTTGCGGTTTAATCCGAAGACCGATGGGCCGAGCCGCGGTCTCTACGCTACTTCGCTCGAGCTGCAGGCCCTGCCGAACAGCAAAGCGATTGCCGTTTCCGGTTTGCCGGGACACGCGAAGATCCGTTTCGCGGAGTGGTCGCCCGACGCGCAAAAAATAGCTTTTGTAAATGTCAGCGATGCGCCGGAAGATGCCGGGCTTAGTCTGTGGATTGTAGATGTCGCCGCCGCGCAGGCGCGTCGGCTGCCCGGCATCGCTCTCGATGGCATCCTTGGCTCGCCGTGCGAGTGGCTCAGCGACAGCCAGAGCCTGGTCTGCAAAACGGTTCCGGCGGGCAAAGGCGCAGCCCCCGTGCGCCGCGAGGTGCCGACGGGGCCAGTCATTCAAGAAAATCTGGGGCGAGTGACGCCCGGTGCGACGTATGAAGATCTTTTGAAAAGTCCTGAAGACGAGCAATTTTTCGATTATTACGCGACCTCGCAAATTGCGCTGATCGGTCTCCATGGCGCCGCCAAGGCCATCGGCAAACCGGGTGTCTTTGAGGAAGTCACACCCTCTCCCGACGGCTCTTACGTCCTGTTGATCGAGCGCCATCATCCTTATTCTTATTTACTGCCGTTTCCCGTGTTTCCGGAGCGCGTTTCGGTTCTCAATTTGAAAACCGGCGCTATCAAACAGTTGGCGGACAAACCTCTTGCAGACAGCGTTCCGAATGTTCATGACGCCGTTCCCGCTGGTCCTCGCGACTATGGGTGGCGAAGCGACGCGCCGTCTACGGTGTTTTGGGTCGAAGCCGGCGACGGAGGCGATCCGCGAAAGGAGGCAGCCGTGCGCGACTCGCTTTTCCTTCTTGATGCGCCTTTCGAATCTGCCCCGCAGAAACTCGCCGATCTTGCGGTTCGCTTCGGGCGAATAGCGTGGGGCAATGACAAGCTCGCCCTCGTCGAAGAAAGCCGCTGGAAAGATCGCAAACGCATCCTTATTGCACTCGCTCCGGCAGGTTCGTCCGCCCCGGTGAAACTTTATGAGGGCTCATTCCAGGATCGGTATCACGACCCCGGCCAGCCGATCGAAATACTCAATTCCACCGGCAAGCCGGTTCTTCAAACCACCGCGGACGGCCAGGCTATTTTTTTTAGAGGCGCTGGGGCTTCGCCCGAAGGCGACAAACCATTTCTTTCCGTCATGAGCGTTTCGAACGGAGACGCCAAGCACATCTGGCAATCCGCTGCTCCTTACTATGCGTCTCCCTCGGCCGTATTGGATCCAGTCACCACGACGCTCTTAATTCGCAGAGAATCGCCGGACCAGAATCCGAATTACTACATACAGAAGAGCTCCAGCGCCGCTCCCGAGCAGGTCACCTTTTTTCCGAATCCCTACGGCAACCGTCAGCTCCCCAAAAAGCAAGTGCTGCACTACAAACGCGCGGATGGCGTAGACCTGAGCGCCAACCTCTATCTGCCGCCTGGTTATAAGCCGTCGGACGGCCCGCTTCCTACGCTGATGGAAGCTTACCCGACGGAGTTCAAGACGAAGGATGCCGCGGGGCAAGTGACCGGCTCACCCTATGAGTTTGTAACTTTGTATTGGGGTTCGCCGGTGCCGTTTGTAACGCAGGGCTACGCGGTGCTTGAAAACGCTACCATTCCCATCCTTGGCGAAGGAAACGCCGAGCCAAATGACACCTACGTGGAACAACTTGTGGCCAGTGCCAAAGCGGCCATTGATGAAGGCGTGCGCCTCGGTGTGGTCGATCGTAATCGTGTCGCTGTCATGGGCCATTCCTACGGCGCTTTTATGACTGCGAATCTTTTGGCGCACAGCGATCTGTTTAAAGCAGGCATCGCCCGCAGCGGCGCGTACAATCGCACGCTCACGCCGTTCGGCTTCCAGAATGAAGAGAGGACTTACTGGCAGGCGCCTGAGATTTATTACAAGATGTCGCCGTTTTCTTACGCCGACAAAATCAAGACGCCCATTCTTCTGATTCACGGAGAAGCGGACAATAATTCGGGAACATTTCCCATTCAAAGCGAGCGGCTTTTCAGCGCGCTGAAAGGGCAAGGAGGGACGGTTCGCTTTGTGCTGCTTCCGCTCGAATCGCATGGCTATCAGGGACGCGAATCCGTGCTCCACATGTTCTGGGAGATGAACAACTGGCTGAATACCTACGTGAAGAATCCGCCGGGTGCGGCGTCAGCGGCTGCGGCCAAACCGTAGGTTGGCGTTCGAACTCGTCGCGCAACCTAATGCGTATACTTCCTGTATTGGCGTTTATTTTGCTCGCGATTGCCTTCCGCGAAGCGGGCGCGCAAAGCGCTACTAAATCGCTGGCCGAGAAACTCGGCTACCCACGCGACGCCAAACTCGTGATCATCCACGCCGACGATCTTGGGATGACGCACTCCGTGAACGCCGCTTCCATCAAAGGCCTCGAATCAGGCCTTGTCAATTCCGCCAGCATCATGGTTCCGTGCCCGTGGTTTCCGGAAATGGCGGACTACGCCAAATCCCATCCTGATGCCGATCTCGGTCTTCACCTCACGCTAACGAGCGAACGCGTCTACTATCGCTGGGGCCCGGTCGCTTCGAAAGACAAAATTCCAAGTCTGGTCGATCCCCATGGCTATTTTCATCTCGACTGGACGACTGCAAATCACATCAATGCGGGAGAAGTCGAAGTTGAGCTTCGCGCTCAAGTCGAACGAGCCCTCGCCATGGGTGTCCGGCCCACGCACCTTGATTCTCACCAGTACCGCCTCTTCACCAACGGGCAGGAAATTTTCGAAAGCGTTGTCCGCGTTGCCCACGACTACAAATTGCCCGTTTTCATGGTCCGCGATTGGTTCGCCGAACGCCCGTATCTCCAGACGGCTGTCCGTCCGGCTGATCTCGTCGTCGATCACACCGTGACGATCGAGCCCGGCGTACCGCCAGAGAAATGGGCTGCCTTCTACACCGAGGCCCTGAAAAATCTTAAGCCCGGAGTAACCGTCTTCATCATTCATCTGGCGTTCGACGACGAAGAGATGCGCGCCGCCACTCGTGAGCGGGCCACGTGGGGGGCAGCCTGGCGGCAGCGCGATTTCGATTTCTTCACCAGCGCCGAATTCCGTGCGTTGCTCAAGGAACAAAACATCAAGCTCGTCACGTGGCGCGAACTTTCCCGTACCGCCAGCTGATGCTCCGTTGCAACAACCCCGATGCGCGCAAGGCGCGAAATCGAGCTCTTTGCTTTGCCTGCACTTTCGCGCTATTTTCCTAATGGAGGCCCAATCTCTCTCGGAGCTCCTCTCATGCCGCCTGACCTGGCACCTGAAGCGAAATCTCCCTTCAAGAATCCGCTGCTCTACTCCTCCGCCGTTCTCGTCATTGTTCTCCTGGCTATCGGGTATTTGATGTTTTCGCGCTGGCAGGACAACCGCAACATCGAACGCCAGCACGCGCAGGAACTTGCCGAAAAACAGCACGAGCAGGACCGTGTGGCTGTCGAACAACTGGGTGGCAAGGAGCTGGCCATACTCAGCTTTTACGCCAGTCCCGGCGTGATTAGCCGCGGCCAGTCCGCCCAGCTCTGCTATGGCGTTTCCAATGCAAAAACTGTCAAACTGGAACCGCAGCCTCATCCTGTGTGGCCCTCAGAGGCCAAATGCGTGGATGTATCACCCGCTAAAACCACCACCTACACGCTTACGATCGAAGATGCCGCCGGCAAGACGGCCTCCGCGACACTGGATATCAAAGTCCGCTGAACTTTCTGAAATTAACTCTTTGAAATTCGCAATCGCTTCGCTGGTAACCCCAAAAACGGCCACCTTATAAACTTGCCTGGCATTCTTCGGTCTTTTGGGGGGTTTTGAGGGGCGGGTCCAGCCCTGCGCACCCGGGCAAAGAATTCGAGTCTGCCCCTTGTAGCGGCAATTAACCCCCATCTATAATGCTTATTCGCGCGGGGTCCGGCGAGCCATCCTGAAAAACCGGACCCCGCGAGTATTTTTTGGCATCGGCTCCCGGTGATGAAAGAACATGTCTGACCCGCTCAGGAAGATCAAAACTCGCTTGCAGGAGGAGATCGACCAGCTCGAGCACGAGCTCAACATCGACCTCCCTAAGGAGATTGCCAAGGCTCGCGCCCACGGCGACCTCTCGGAAAACGCGGAATATAAATACGCCAAAGAGCGCCAGGGCTACGTCAATGCCCGCATCGGCCAGCTCAAAAAACGTATGGGCGACCTCGGCATGCTCAATCTCAGCAACATTCCAACGGATCGTTCTGGCTATGGCTCGCGCATCGTGGTCCTGGATACGCAGCGCGACGTAAAGATTGAATATAAGCTCGTTACCACGGAAGAGTCCGACGTTGAAAAAGGCTTGATCTCCACGACTTCACCCATTGGCAAGGCTTTGCTCAATCGCAGAGTGGGAGACGAGGTGGAGGTCGTCACACCGGCCGGAAAGAAAGATTTTGAGATCGTTCGCCTCGTCACCATCCACGAGGACGAGTAACCATTCGTGTTTTTGCGCCGTCCAAATCGTTGTTGTTGTCTGTGAGGCGTCATGTATTGGGGAGCCGGTCCGGAACTCGGGCTATTAACGCTGATCGGTTACATCGCCTTCGCGATTGGCGCGGCCCTCGTCTGGCGCGAGCGTGACCATTACTTTGTCCGCGTGCACGACGAATTCGGCGCCTTCCGGCGCAATCTCTCCCGCTACACGGTCGTCGGCCCCTTTTACATTCCCCGGCAGGAGTCCCGCCTTGTGGCGATACGCACGCAGTTCCTCGGAAACCTTGTCCGCCTTGCACGCCGCAAAACAAACCCGGCCTTTGTGCTGCTTTTCCTCGGGGCGGTGCTCTTTTTCCTCGATTTCTTTATCTAGGGTTTCCGCCAGAGGATGAGCACGCCCGCGGCTCCCGGTTCTGGACAAACTGCCTTCGCTTTGCGATTCTCCTCCCGATGAAACCTTCACTCATTATTCATGGCGGAGCCTGGGATATTCCTGATGAGGCGGTGGATGCCTGCAAATCCGGCTGCCGGTTGGCACTGGATGCCGGATGGTCCATTCTTTCGCGCGGCGGTTCATCGCTCGACGCCGTCGAAGCAGCCATCCTGGTGCTCGAAGATGAGCCTGTCTTCGACGCGGGCTTCGGTTCGCACCTGAATCTTGACGGCCGCGTCGAATGCGACGCCATTGTCATGAATGGCGAAACACTACGTTCGGGCGCTGTTGCGGCGGTGCAGCGAATCCGCAATCCCATACGTCTCGCGCGTGCCGTCCTCGAGCACTCTCCGCACATGATGCTGGTCGCCGAAGGCGCAGAGCGATTTGCGAAAGATCATGGGATAGATCTCTGTGCCCCGGAAGACCTGATCAGCGAAGCCGAGCGCGAAGCTTGGCGGCATTGCAGCCAGGATACGCATGCAGCGGCACATCATCGCGGCCACGAGCAGGGGACCGTCGGCGCAGTTGCTCTCGATGCCCACGGAAAACTCTTTGCCGCCACTTCCACGGGCGGCACGTGCTGCAAACTTCCAGGCCGCGTAGGCGATTCACCGCTCATCGGCTGCGGCTGCTATGCCGACTCGGCCGCAGGCGGCGTTTCGTGCACCGGCTACGGCGAAGCCATCATGAAAATTGTCATGGCCAAAACGGCAACGGAGCTTCTGCGCTGTGCTCCACGTTCGGAGCATAGCTGCCCAGTGCCGGAAAAGACTTCGGGAGTGGACGTCAGGCACAGCATGGAAAATGTCTGGGGGACTACGCCCTGCGGCGAAAACTTCCACGCCATGATGGCAGCACGCGAAGCGGTTCATCTTCTGGGTAGACGGACGCACGCTACGGGCGGCCTAATTCTACTCGACTGTGCAGGAAATCCCGGATTTGCCTTCAATACGCCACGAATGGCTTATGGGTACGTCACCCCGGAGGGCGCCTTTTTTACCTCGGTCTAGTTCTTCTTTGAGCGGGAAAACGCGGCGGAAAAAAAGAGGGACGGCCTAAAAGGCCGCCCCGATAAAACGCTACCGAACTGAGACGCCGGGAAACGAAGCAGACCAGGAACTACGAACGCGCTGCGGCGGCGCCAGCCGCGGCTGCGGCGGCCTTCTTCGCAGCCTTGGCGGCCGTGGACGCTTTGCGGCGGCGCTTGGTCTTCGGCGGAGTGGCAGGAGCCTCGCCGATGAGTTCGGCTACCATGATGCTGGTAACGAACAACTTGGGGCCGTGATCGTCGAAATCAATCGCGGTGCGCTCCTGATCGGACATGGTAACGATGCCCAGACCGTAGGTTTCGTGCTTCACTGTTTGTCCTTCAGCCATTACTTGCACATCTTCCTCCTTGACTACTTTTGCGTCGAAAGCCGATGGGAATCGGTCGAAATCGGGCGCCTCGAAGAAAGCTGAGGCACCGAATGCAGGGACTAGAGGCTCGTCACGTTTTCAGCCTGAAGGCCTTTGGGACCTTTTTTCACTTCAAACTCCACTGACTGACCTTCGTTGAGAGATTTGTAGCCATCCATCATGATTGCCGAGAAGTGTACGAAAACATCCTCGCCGGTCTGGCGCTGGATGAAGCCGAAGCCCTTCGAAGCATTGAACCACTTCACTGTGCCTTGTTCCTTCACGTCCACTACCTCGCATGAACGCCTGGCGATGCCAGGGCTGGAATTGCTTTGTTTCTCCTGGTCCGTCTCTTGGATTGATGAAGAGGTGGTAAGGCCTCGATCTCCAAGCACCGCGACAGCTTCCAACTTGAAGGAAAAGGCTGCAAATGATGCACGCTGCAGCCCTACGAACGAGTCAGAAGGTCATACAAGAGCAACAAAAAGCTATCGAAATGGTACCATGAAAGAGGCCATTTGTCCATGCCATTGGACGCCGTTTCGCGGGCCGACATGCCCTCCTAAGTCACGGATAAATATAGCCTTAGTGGAGATGTGGGACCCGTGCGAGTAGGCTAGCAGGTAAATTCTGCTTAATCGAGGGATTCCGGCTGGAGGGCAATTCCGCTCTCGCCAGCAGCCTTCTTTTCCCAGTACTTGCGTACCCAAGCTTCCCAGCTCTTTCCGGCGGCGGGGTCGCGCCCCGAAAAAGCGAGTGCCGCGATATCTGCATAGGAGACTTTGAGGCGTTGGTTGGAATCCTTGGGCAGGACGCGCACGAAGGAGTTTGCGAGCGCGGAACCTGCAACCCGATCAAAAAGGTATCCTTCTATCTTCTTGCCATCTTTGGTGGTTAGCGTGACGTCGCCGCGGTAATCGAATGCTTTTTCAAGCGCTTCGCGCAATTCGGCTTCGGTGGCGAGTTCAGGAACCCATCCTTCCACCGCTTCGCGCACTCTTCCGGGAGCAACTTCCAAGGAATCGGGGTTCTGGGGAGGAATTTCCTCGTGAGAAGGGTGATCAGCGTGGCGAGGACCGGTCAAGCGCGGGTCTCCTCGAGGCTGCCCTTCGTGGTGGCGATCTGAACCAGCGGATTGTAAGCGTGAACGGGTTTTACGGGGTCATTCAGGAGCGCGAGCGCATCGGCATCCGCGTATGTGCCGGAGAAAGTGGCTTTTACGGTGGCCCAGAGGCCGCGCAACCCGCTGAAGGTATGATCCACGGCGCTGGCCTCGTAACCGCTGTGAACCATGCAGTTGGCGCACTTGGGATTGCCGGATTCGGTGCCGTAATTTTGCCACTCGGTGGTGGCGAGAAGTTCCTGGAAACTGTCGGCGTAGCCGTCTTGCAGAAGGTAGCAGGGTTTTTGCCAGCCAAACACATTATAGGTGGGCATGCCCCAGGGGGTGCAGGCGTATTGTTTCTTGCCCATCAGAAATTCGAGGAAGAGCGGCGATTGGTTGAACTGCCAGGACTTTTTGCGATTAGAGAGAATGGCGCGGAAGGTTCGGCGCGTGCGAGCGCGTCCGAGGAAGTGCTTTTGATCCGGGGCTTTATCGTAGGAATAGCCGGGGGAAAGCATCATGCCTTCCACGCCAAGCTCCATCATTTCGTCAAAGAAGGCGCGGACGCTGTTGGGATCGGCGCCGTCGAAGAGGGTGGTATTCGTGGTGACACGGAAACCGCGCTTGAGAGCTTCCTTAATTCCGGCGACGGCGAGATCGTAGCCGCCTTCGCGACAGACGGAGAAATCGTGGTGGTCGCGCTGGCCGTCCATGTGGACGGAAAAAGTGAGATATTTGCTGGGCTTGAAGAGGTCCAGTTTTTCCTTGAGCAGAAGCGCGTTGGTGCACAGGTAGATGTATTTCTTGCGAGCGACGAGGCCTTCGACGATTTTGTCGATCTGCGGGTGCATCAGCGGTTCGCCGCCAGGGATGGAAACCATGGGCGTGCCGCACTCATCCACGGCTTTGAAACACTCTTCGGGGCTCAATTCCTTTTTGAGGATGTGCGCGGGGTACTGAATTTTGCCACAGCCGGCGCAGGCGAGATTGCAGCGGAAAAGCGGTTCGAGCATGAGCACAAACGGATAGCGTTTGCGCCCTGCGATCTTTTGTTTGAGGACGTAAGTTGCCACCGTCCACATTTGAGAGACAGGTACCGGCATTTGTTTCCTTAATATTAGTTTCGATGCGGCTGGGGAACCACAAGATTTCCCCGGAATGTTCTATTGTACGCAATTCCTGAGCGCCGTCCAAGACAAAGGCGAGTGGCAGAGGGCAATTTGGATGGATGGCGTTCGAGGGATCAGGCTTGCAGTGGAGAATCGCTGCGGAGTCTGGTGATGTCGCGGCTCGGGGCGGTGCCGAAGAAGCGGCTATATTCGCGGCTGAATTGCGAGGCGCTTAGATAGCCGACTCGCTGACTGGCCGTGCTCGCGTCTTCCATGGCGGAGAGCATGAGACGGCGGGCTTCCTGAAGGCGCAGTACTTTTTGGTAGTGCAGCGGGCTCATGGAGGTGACGGATTTAAAATGTTCGTGAAAGGAGGAGGCGCTCATGTGCACGAGTTCGGCGAGCTCTTCGACTTTCATGGGTTGAGAGAAGTTGGCGCGCAGCCAGGAGATGGCTTTGGCGATGCGGTGCACGCTGGATTCGGCAAAGCCCATTTGCGCGACCCGAATGCCAATGGGACTGCGAAGCAAGCGAATCAAAATCTCATCCATCACGAGGGGAGCCAGGAGCTGGACGTCGGCGGGTTGCGGCAGGCATTCCATCAATCGAATCGCCGCGTTGACCAGGCTCTCGTTGACCGGAGTAATGTAAACGGCGCTTCGTTCCTGGCTAGGAGGCACGCCGTGCGGAAAAACCTTGAGGACCAGCTCGGCAATATTCTGCGGTTCGAGGTCCAGCCTCAGGGAGAGATACGGTTCAGAAAGGCTGGCTTGCGTGATTTGAGCGGCAACAGGAAGAGCAACGGAGTAAACGAGCATACGCGCGTAGTCGTACTGATAAGTTTCCTGCCCGACGATGACGGTCTTCGCTCCCTGGGCAATAATGGAGAGGCAAGGCAAGTTCAGGCCGTGCACGCAGCCGGGCGTGACGCACGAATAACGGCTGGCGTGAAGGCCAGGAATGCTCAGCGCAAAGGTGCCGTCATGAGGAGCATATGCGCGAATTAAGGCAGCCAACCTTGCCGTATGCGGCGCGATTGCGGCTGTTTTGTCATTCGGCCGTCCACTTGCGCGGCCGTTCTCCTGCCGAAGAGACACGATTTTGGCGTTGTTCTTCATGGCCAAAGGATACCTCCCCCGGGAATCACAGACACAGAATTCTCCTCAGTCAAAAACGCCCCACCAGTAGGCTTGACCAGAGCAGTAAAGCGCCGCACCACAAGAAATTCGTGACAGTCCCCGCAGGAAATGAACCTTCACTACGACCACGCCATCCTTTTTCTTCAGCACATGATTTGGAACGAGGGTTACCATCAAGGGCAGATCAAGCTGGCGCTTAACTTGGCGGGACGCGCCGTCGGCGATGAAGAAGCAGGGCCGGTTACGTGAAGCGTGTGGAGGCGGAAGACACGAAACTCCCGTTGACGCAGCCGCAAGTGTCGCAAGGCAGTTCATGGCATTTGGGCGAGGACAGCAACATCCAGCTTGGAATAGAGCTTTATGCCTCTGTCTCCGTACTTGACCCGGAATTTTTCGACGACAGCCGGAACTTTCTTGTTGTCCGTGATGGGGACAACGGTTATTTCCGCCTTTATGCTTCCCGCTTCGATTTGGATCGCCGGCTTCTGGAGCACGTTCTTGTACCACTGGGTATCGGAGCCGCGCGCCGGGAGAAGATAGAGCTTCTTTTCTTCCGATACGAACCAGACGGGAACGGAGATCGCTCGACCCGACTTTCGTCCGGTGACGCTAAGGTTGATTTCGCGAGACCGGGAAAGGCAATCTTTGAGCGCATCGTTTCGCGGGGGCATAAACGCTCCTCTGCAGCAGATTCTTCACTGCTTAGGCTGATACTGCTCATCTCCGACGTGTTCCATCCAATCAACAAACTTGCCATTAAGCCTTTCCTGAATAGCGATATGCGTCATGGCGGTTGTTGGGGCAGCTCCATGCCAATGTTTCTCACCGGGCGAGAACCAAACCACGTCGCCCGGGCGAATTTCTTCGATGGGGCCGCCCCACCGCTGAGCGCGGCCGCAACCAGCTGTCACGATCAGGGTCTGGCCGAGTGGATGCGTATGCCATGCCGTCCGCGCGCCGGGTTCGAACGTCACGCTCGCGCCCTGCACAAATGCCGGATCAGGCGCCTGAAAGAGCGGATCGATGCGCACCGTACCGGTGAACCAATCCGCCGGACCTTTGCCAGAAGGTTGCGTTCCAGTTTTTTTAATTTCCATAGGTCAGTAGCGCTCCCAAGTGATGGACCAGTGTTCGTCCGGCCCAGTCGATTTGATGGTCAAGCGTGTGCAAGCGTGCGCGTGTTATTCGGATTTTAGAGAAGCCATATCAATCGAGAAACGATACTTCACATCGGATTTGAGGAGTCTCTCGTAGGCTTCGTTAACTTTCTGGATGGGGATGACCTCGACGTCGGCGGTGACATTGTGCTTGCCGCAGAAGTCGAGCATCTCCTGAGTTTCGGGGATTCCGCCGATAGGAGAACCGGAGAGGCTGCGGCGTCCCATGAGCAAACCGAAAGCGGAGACCGCGAGAGGCTTTTCCGGCGCTCCGACGAGGACGACATTTCCATCGCGGCGCAAGAGGTTGATGTAGGCGTTGATGTCGTGGTCGGCGGAAACGGCGTCGAGAATAAAGTGGAAGCTGCCGGCGTGCTTTTGCATTTCGTCGGCGTTTTTGGAGATGACGACCTCGTCGGCGCCGAGACGGAGTGCGTCGTCCTTTTTATTGGGCGAGGTCGAGAAAACAACGACGTGGGCTCCCAACGCGTGGGCAAACTTCACGCCCATGTGGCCGAGGCCGCCAAGGCCGACGATGCCCACTTTCTGGCCTTTGGTGACGCCCCAGTGGCGCATGGGCGAGTAGGTGGTGATTCCGGCGCAAAGCAGCGGAGCGGCCCCGGCGAGATTCAGGTTGGAAGGCACATGAAGGACGAACCTTTGATCCACGACGATGCTGTCCGAATAGCCGCCGTAGGTGACGCCGCCCAGATGCTTGTCCGGGAAGTTGTACGTTAGCGTGAAATTCGGGCAGAACTGTTCGAGACCGGCCTGGCACTCGGGGCAGGTGCGGTCGGAATCCACCATGCAGCCGACGGCGGCGAGATCACCAGCCTTGAATTTCGTGACGCCAGCACCGACTTTTGTTACACGTCCGACGATTTCGTGTCCGGGCACGCAAGGGTAGACGGTCGGCATGACCTCTTTCCACTCATTGCGCACCTGATGAAGATCAGAGTGACAAATCCCGCAGAAGAGAATTTCGATTTGCACGTCCTGATCCGTAGGATCGCGTCGCGAGATATTCGTCGAGCCGAGAGGCGATGTCTGACTGGGCGCTGCGTATGCTTTTGCTTTGTACATGCCTGTGTCCTTTAGTTCGAAATTGGATTCTGAACTTGGATGCAGAACGTGGCGTTAACGACCGACCATTTTCTGCAGGTGTTCGGGGTATCGGGCGCCTTGTATCGTAATTTTTGAGACGGCATTTTCGATTTCGCGCAGATCGTGGGAGCTTAGTTCGACGGTGGCTGCGCCGAGGTTTTCTTCGAGGCGGTGGAGTTTTGTCGTACCGGGAATGGGAACAATCCACGGCTTATGAGCGAGCAGCCAAGCAATGGCAATCTGCGCCGGCGTTACCTTTTTCTCCTGAGCGATCGTGCGAAGCAAATCGACGATGGCCAGGTTCGCTTTGCGAGCCTCCGGCGTAAAGCGCGGGACAATGTTCCGGAAGTCCGAACTGTCGAAAGTCGTGTTCTCATCGATCTTGCCGGTGAGGAAACCTTTGCCCAAAGGGCTGAACGGGACGAACCCAATTCCTAATTCCTCGAGCGTGGGTAGTACTTCTATTTCGGGCTCGCGCCAGAACAGCGAATGTTCGCTTTGCAATGCGGCTACGGGCTGGACGGCGTGTGCGCGGCGGATTGTTTTCACGCCGGCTTCGGAGAGACCGAAGTGCTTCACTTTGCCCTGCTGGATCAGTTCTTTCACTGCTCCCGCGACGTCTTCGATGGGGACTTCGGGGTCCACACGATGCTGATAGAGCAGATCGATGGAGTCGGTTCTGAGGCGTTTAAGCGAGCCCTCTACGACTTCTTTAATGTGCGCGGGGCGGCTATCCAAACCGGACTGTTTGCCGGTGTTCGGATCGATCTTGAAACCGAACTTCGTGGCAATTACGACCTGTTTGCGAAATGGACTGAGAGCTTCTCCTACCAATTCTTCGTTCGTGAACGGACCATAGATTTCCGCGGTATCGAAGAATGTGACTCCGCGTTCGACTGCGGCTCGGATCAGCGCGATCCCTTCCTGTTTATCAACCGCAGGGCCGAAGCCAAAGCTCAGTCCCATACAGCCGAGGCCGATGGCCGAAACTTCGAGGCCGCTATTTCCCAGTTTGCGTTGCTGCATTGATTTCTCCTTCGAGCGTGCTCAACACGAAAGAGTGTAGTCCGCCGTAGCTTTCCGTGCTTGCCTATTCCGCCAAAGTATTTGCCCAATCCTCCGAGGGCTGGCGGAGCGCCGGTTTTCAGGCGCCTAGCTTTGGCAGCTGGTTCACACGAGTGGAGGAGATACCGTTAATCTGCGCCGCTACCTGGGCTGCGGTGCTTCTTCGCCCATGCGTTCACGGATTTTCTCCTTTTTCCAGTGGCGCCTTCCTGACTTGCCGAAGTGGTTTCCCTTAAACAGAATGTGGGAAAGGATGAGAATGCCGATGGCCTGCCAGAAGCTGATCGTGGGCAGTCTGAAGATTGTGGGCATAAGCCAATTCCAAAGCCACATGGTTACCCCGCCGAAAAGGGCCAGGAACGCGGGAATCAAAACGACCCCTGCTGCCGCCGCCAACGCGAACTTTGCGGGGCGGGGCATCTGTGACCATCGGCTGGGATGGCAATTGCTTCTTTCTTCGTAAGACATGGTGCCTCCTGCTTTCTATGCTTCTTTACTTCGAAATTTAATCGTCCATCCAGTATTCGAGCGCGGCGGCGAGTTTGCGGATCGCGTAGCGCTTTCTTGCCATGAGGGTGTCTATCGAAACGCCTTTTGCTTCGGCCAACTCTTTGAAGCCGACACCGCCGAGAGCCTGGGCCCGGATGACTTCGCGCTGTTCTGCCGGCAGGGCCACGATCGCCACCTTGAGGGCGGCGAGCATCTCGTTGCGCTCGAACTGGTCCTCCGGGTCAAGGCCTGCTTCGGCTGCTACTTCCTCGAGAACCTTCTCGGGCAGCTCCGTTGCTCCTGCCCGGCGTTTGGTCCCTTCGGCGCGCCAGAGGTCGATCAGGCGGTTGCGCATCGTGGAGAAAATCCACGCGGCAAGGTCTCCGACCGGGGAAAGAGCATCTGCGTTGGCCAAGGCGCGGAGGAAGGCGTCCTGGAGGATGTCCTCGGCCGTGGCTGAGTCGGGCGCATGGCGCTTGGCCCAGGCGAGGAAACCGCGGCCCCGTTCGCGATAGGTCCGCTCGATGGTGGATCTTGTAGCTGAAGCGCTCTGGCCTTCGCTGGTCATTGGGTCTATTCGGGGGCTCTATTCGGGCTTCACTCGGCTTCACTTATACCAACGATTGAGGCAGAGGTTTCGTGTAAGGAGGGGAGATTTGTTGGCCACGTTGCTCCCGATTTGGGTTCTTCTTGAGATTTCTCTCAGAATCCGAACCTGGAAGGTCGCCACTTGCAGTTATTTGCAAGGAAGCTGAAAAAGACTTGACAGACTATACTGTATACCGTACAGTGTTTGCCGTACACTATATGACGCCTGGTACCGATAACAACGCCCCGTTTGAGAACCTGCGGCTCGAGCTGCGACGCGGCTCGTTGGTTCTGGCCGTCTTGGCTGCGCTTCGCAAGGAGCAGTACGGGTATACCTTGCGCAAGATGCTGGAGGAAGCGGGGATGGCGATTGATGAAGGAACGCTTTATCCCCTGCTTAGGCGGCTCGAGACGCAGGGACTGCTGGTGAGCGAATGGCGAGAAGAAGACAAGCGCAAGAAGAGGTTTTACCGGCTGTCTGAGCCGGGAGCGGCGATATGGAAGGAATTGCTTGCGGAGTGGCAGAGCATCAACGCTTCGCTGAATGGGATGCTACGAAGTGCGTAGAGGGTGGAGAAGGCACGGAGTCAAGGAGTTTTGTCATGGATCATGTCGATCGCTATGTAAAGGCTGTGGCAAAGGCGCTTCCCGTTGAGCAGCGCGAGGATAATCTCGAACGAATTGACGGAAGACATTCGGTCGGAGATGGAAGACCGTGAGCGGGAACTGGGGCGCCCTCTGTCGGAGTCGGAACGGGAAGGCTTGCTGAAGCAGCGGGGGAATCCGCTGGTGCTGGCCGCGAGGTATCGCCAGGATCACCGTTCGGTGGCGTTTGGGCGGCAGATTATCGGGCCGGTTTTGTATCTCTATTTATATCAAGGTGCTGTCATGCAACCTGGGGCTGACGTTCTTGGTCATCGCGATCGTCTTCACGGCGCTGGCGGTCAGCGGCGTTCTTTGTGTCATCGGCATGGGAGCGGGTCTTCGAAACTGGTTTGCGAACTGGCGCGGTGCCGGGCGACCCCGAGTTGTGGCTGGTTCATTCCTCTCGGTTGCGGCCAATCCTAACCTGGCATTTGACTTGCATCTTTCGACGGAGCCTAACATTTTATGGAGCGGCCCAGCCTTTGTTTAAACCGCGCACAGGCTGAATCTGTGTTACTGGGACGGCGTAGAATCGAGGGTGTCTGGAGGCGCTCGAGATACCGGATTATGTCGCGAGAAAGTCTGCTATCCCTTTTCGGCGAGTTCGAGCGATATGGCTTGGACGTTGCGATGGTGCAACGCCGCGGTTATCGGCGCGAGGTCTGGATTTACTCTGCACTCGCGGATTTGGCTATTGCCTGCGCTTTGGAGCTTCGCGAGCGGGGAATTCGAACCGGAGAGCGCGTTTTGATTTGGGGAGCGAACAGCGCGGAGTGGGCGGCGGCTTTTTGGGGCTGCTTGTTGCGCGGAGCGGTAGCCGTGCCGATGGATGACGGGGCCACGCCTGATTTTGCGGGGCGGGTGGTGCGTGACGCAGGCGTTAGGTTGCTGTTTGCCTCGCGCGAAAAGGGTGCGCCTAAATTTGGCATCCCGCAGCTTACGTTGGAGGATTTGGCCGACACCCCTCGGCTCCTACAAGATCGCTCGAATGCAAACGCAGCTGGTCATGCCGAAAAACCGCTGTACGAAACGCTCGCGGACGAACCGATCCAGCGGAATCATATCGCGCAGATCGTTTTTACGTCGGGAACGACGTCGGAGCCGCGCGGGGTCGTTTTGACGCATGGCAATTTCCTGGCGAATCTTGAGCCGATCGAGCGCGGGATCGATCCTTATCGAAAATATGAACGGTGGTGGCGTCCGACGCGCTTCGTGACGCTGGTGCCACTGAGCCATGTGTTTGGGCAAGTTATGGCTTTGTTTATACCGCCGTTGCTTGGAGCGACTGTTGTATTCGAGCCTTCTGCGAATCCGTCCGAGATCATGCGAACAGTGAAGCGCGAGCGTGCGACGGCCCTCATTGCGGTGCCGCGAATGCTCGACGCACTGAACGCGGGCATCGAGCGGGATTGTGAAGCGCGGGGCAAGCGAGACTGGTTGAAGCGGACTCTTCCTGCAGCGAACGGAAAGAAATTTCTGCGGCGAGCTTGGATGTTCCGGCGCATTCACCGGCGATTTGGCTGGAAGTTCTGGGCGTTTATTTGTGGCGGGGCGGCGCTATCCGCGGGAGCTGAGGAATTTTTCAAGCGTTTGGGCTATGCCGTCGTGCAAGGCTACGGAATGACGGAAACAGCGTCCCTGATCAGCTTGAATCATCCATTTCGCGCGACGGAAGGATCGATTGGAAAAGTTCTTCCGGGGCGCGAATTTCGGCTGGCAGAGGACGGAGAAATTCTGGTGCGCGGCGATAATGTGGCCAGCGGCTACTGGGAGGGTGGAGCACTGCGGCAAGGCGCGCGTGATGAGGGAAACTGGCTGCGCACTGGCGATATCGGGGAAATGGATGCCGAAGGCAATTTGCGATTCAAGGGTCGCAAGAAGAATGTCATCGTTACCCCGGCTGGGCTGAACGTCTATCCGGAAGATATCGAAGCTGCGCTTCGTAAACAGAACGGCGTGCGCGATTGCGTTGTTGTGCCGTTCGAACGCGGGGGCAATGCCGAGCCCTGCGCCGTTTTGCTGATGAGGAGCGGCCCCGACGCAACGAAAGAATCTGCGCGGATGGCGGTTGAAAGTGCCAACAGTTCGCTCGCCGAATACCAGCGCGTGTTGAGGTGGTTCCTCTGGCCCGAGCCTGATTTTCCGCGTACGCCCACTGGCAAGCCACAGCTACGAGTCATTGCTGCGCGCGCGGCGGAATCTATAGATGGTTCCGTGCCGGTAAAAGCTGCGAGCGGCGGACTTGAGGCATTGCTCGCACGATTTGCAGGGAAAGAGGGAGCTTCTGGGAAATTGGAAAAAGACTTGAACCTGACTTCGCTTGATCGGGTCGAGTTGATGAGCGTATTGGAAGAGCGCTATCAGGTGGAGTTGAGCGAAACGTCGTTTGCTGAAGCAAAAACCGTCGCGGATGTGCAGCGGTTGTTGCAACAACCGTCGGCGCGGCGGAAGGAATACGTCTATCCGCGGTGGACGCAACGCGCGCCAGTGCGCTGGCTCCGTTTGGCGGTTTATTACGCGCTCGTGTGGCCTGCTACGCAAATTCTCGGGCATCCCAAAATCGTCGGACGAGAAAATCTTCGCGGTGTGCGCGGGCCGGTCGTCTTCATCTCGAACCACGTTACGCGGCGCGCCGATATTGGACTGGTTCTTCTCGCGCTTCCGATGCGTTTTCGTCATCGCGTGGCGCCGGCCATGGGCGGAGAGACCTTGCAAGACATGCGCCACCCGCCGCGCGAATGGTTTTTCGCGAAACGCTGGGCCTACCAGATTGGCTACTGGCTCGTTCTTGCGCTTTTCAACGCATTCCCATTGCCGCAGCGCACTGGTTTTCGGGAAAGTTTCCGTTTTGCCGGCGAATCTGCAGACCGCGGCTACAGCATCGTGGTTTTCCCCGAAGGCGTGGTGAACAATTCTGAAGACGGGCGCATGGCGCGATTCCAAAGCGGAATTGGTTTGCTGGCGGAGAACCTCAACCTGCCTATCATCCCGATACGCATGGACGGAGTCTCGGAAATGAAGCGCGAAGGCCGGCGTCTCGCGCATCTTGGCGAAATTACCGTTCACATCGGTGCGCCCATTACGTTTCCTTCGGGTACGCCTCCCGATGACATAGCGCAAGCGCTCGAATCCTGCGTCCGTGGCTTGTAGGGCGCACAGTGCTGCGACCCTACACCCTCAGCCGGGACATGATCGTCGCACGCAGTGACGAAACCCATCAACTCCCGCAAAAAGCGTCGCTTGGCGTTCTGTGGCAAAATAGAGTCTGAGACGGGTTTATGGCTGACCGAACAATTGTGGCGTTGGAACGCCCCGCAAGAGCTGCCAAGGGGTCCAAGAAAGCGGCACCGAATAATGACGAGCGCGAACGCGTTTTTGACGCGTTTCGCAGGTGGGGATATTACGAGGCTACGCTCGATCCTTTGGGCGTTTTTCAGCCGCTGAAGCATCCCGACCTCGAACTATCCGGCCAGGCTGCTGAAGACGCGCGGCGCATCTACTGCGGCAACATTGGCGTGGAGTTCATGCATTTGCCGGAGCCGGAGCGCCGGCGCTGGATAGCAGAACGCATCGAAGGGCCGGAGTTGGCGGTCAACCAGGAAAAAATTCTGGAACGACTGATCCGTGCGGACCTGTTCGAACAGGTTTTGCAAGCCCGTTATCTTGGCACCAAGCGGTTTTCTCTGGAAGGCGTGACTTCGCTGATTCCGCTGCTTGATTCCATTCTGGATTCGGCGGGAGAACACGGGGCGCTCGACTGCGTCATGGCGATGAGCCACCGCGGGCGACTCAACGTGATGGTCCACGCGGCGTGCAAGCCGCCGCACGAGGTGGTTTCCGGTTTTGAAGACGTCGATCCGCGCAGCGTGCTCGGGGCGGGGGACGTGAAATATCACGTCGGCGCGACGGGCACTTACACAACGACAAACGGCAAGCCCATCAACATGCACCTTGTTTCGAATCCCAGCCACCTGGAAGCGGTTGATCCAGTGGCCATGGGACGGGCGCGCGCGAAGCAGACACGGCGGGGCGTGGACGGGCCTATTATTGAGCGCTCGCGCGAGGCGTTGAATAAAGTTTGGACGATTGTGATGCACGGTGATGCAGCGTTCGCCGGGCAAGGCATCTGGGCGGAAACGCTGAATCTTGCGGATTTGAAGGCTTATACCGTTGGCGGTTCGGTCCACATTATCGTCAATAACCTTATTGGCTTTACGACGCAGCCTTCACAGGAGCATTCGTCGCGGTTTGCTTCGGACATCGCCAAGCGGCAAAGTGTGCCGATTTTCCACGTGAATGCGGAAGATCCGGATGCGGTGGTGCGCATCGGAAAGCTCGCGGCGGAATACCGCGCCACGTTTGGCAGTGACGTCGTGGTGGATATCATCGGGTATCGGCGTCACGGACACAGCGAAGTCGACGATCCGACGATCACGCAGCCGGTGCTTTACGAGCGAATCAAGAATCATCCGGCGCTCTGGAAAATCTATGCAGAGCAGACCGGGATTGATACTTCGCTGATCGTCGAGGCGGTCAAGAAGGAATACGAAGAAGAGCAGCAGAAGGCCGGACAACTCACCAAGATCCCACACCTGCGTAAGCTGCCGGACTACTGGTCTCCGTATAAACACGGAAAATACGACTCGACTTGCGAAGTGGACACCGGGCTGACGCGCGAATATCTGGCCGAGCTCACAGATGGACTCGTTCGTGTGCCCAGCGGCTTCCATCTTCATCCGAAAATCGCCAAGCTGCTCGAGCAGCGCACCGAAATGGGGCACGGAAAGCGCGCCGTGGATTATGGCTTTGCTGAGGCGCTCGCTCTGGGTTCCCTGGTTCTCGGAGGCAATCCCGTTCGTTTGACCGGGCAAGACAGCCAGCGTGGCACGTTCAACCAGCGCCACGCCGTTCTGATTGATACCGAAACCGAGCACAACTACCTGACGCTCTCGCACCTTTCGCGGCAGCAGGCGTTTTGCGAGATTTACAACTCTTCGCTCTCCGAAGCGGGCTGCCTGGGATTTGAGTACGGGTTCAGCCGCGACTATCCGGAAGCGCTGGTCATGTGGGAGGCGCAATTCGGCGATTTTGCCAACGGCGCTCAAGTGATCATCGACCAATTCATCAGCGCGGGCGATGACAAGTGGAATCTGCCGTCCGGCATCGTGATGCTATTGCCGCATGGCTTTGAGGGGCAAGGTCCTGAGCATTCCAGCGCGCGGCTCGAGCGCTTCATGCAGCTCGCCGCGGAAGACAACATCCAGATTTGCCAGCCGTCCACGGCTGCGCAATATTTTCATATGCTGCGGCGGCAGGCGCTGCGCACCTGGCGCAAACCGCTCATCGTTTTCACGCCGAAGAGCATGTTGCGCCACCCGGACGCGAGTTCGAACATCGAGCAATTTACGCAGCCGTGCTTTCTGCCGCTCGTGCCTGACCCGGATGTGCAGGACGCCAAACGCATACTGATTGCCAGCGGCAAAGTCGGCCATGAACTGCGCGCGGAACGTCGCCGGCGGAAGGACGCGGGTACTGCGATCTTCTTCCTCGATCAACTCTATCCACTACCGCGAACCGAGATTTCCGCCGCCCTGGCCGAACATCCCAATGCTCGCGAGGTCGTCTGGGTGCAGGAAGAACCGGCCAACATGGGCGCGCTATTTTATGTACTGCCGCGTCTGGAACGTCTGGCACAGGCCAAAGGGCTACAAGTACGTTCGGTAAAGCGTTCGGCCAGTGCCAGCCCGGCGACAGGCTCAGCCAAAGCGCACGAACTGGAGCAAAAGACGCTTCTAGCGCTCGCTTTTACGACTTCCAGCCCTACTTAGGATCAAAGGCAGCGTTTACATTCCATTCACATTGATGTTATCGCTGCGTGACACGCCCACTGCCACAATCAGCCGTGTTACGAACACCCCAAAGTGACCCAAATAGTTCAACCTCCTATCGGATTCCCACGGCGTACGGTAAACTTTCGCCAAGCCGGCGAGCGGAACGTGCCAACCTTATGAAACGTGTCTTGATTATCGAGGACGACAAGGACATCGTCGAACTCGTTCGTTACAACCTCGCCAACGAAGGGTTTCAAGTCAGCGCTGCTTTTGATGGCAGCACGGGCCTGAACACGCTTAAAAAGACGCCCCCCGATTTGCTGCTGCTCGATCTCATGCTCCCGAAACTTTCCGGCCTCGACATTTGCCGGGAGGTCCGCCGGGACGATTCACTGAATCGTTTGCCAATTCTGATGCTTACGGCGCGCGGCGATGAAGCCGACCGCGTTGTGGGCCTTGAAATGGGCGCGGACGATTACGTGACCAAACCTTTCAGCCCGCGCGAATTGCTCGCGCGCGTCAAGGCGCTGCTCCGCCGCGCGGAGCCGCCGGCTGATTCGCCTCGCGTCATCGAGATTGGGAAGTTGGCGATCGATCCGGCGTCTTACCGCGTAAGCCATTCGGGAAAGCCTGTTCCGCTCAGCACGCTGGAATTCCGGCTGCTCTATTATCTTGCATCGCGCCCGAACCGGGTTTTCACTCGGGATCAGTTGCTGGATGCCGTCTGGGGAACGGATCGTTTCGTGACCCCGCGCAGCGTGGACGTTTATGTCCGGCGCCTGCGCGAGAAAATCGAAAGCGATCCGGAGAATCCGATGCATTTGAAGACGGTGCGCGGCGCGGGATATTTGTTCGAAACTCGTGCGGCTTAATCTATTCTGGAAATTCGCATTCGCTTTCCTGGCGCTTCTGATCAGCGTGCTCCTGGCGGTGGATTACTTTGCCGAGCGGGCGCTTCGAGCTGACTACGAGCGCGCGGGCTTCGACAAGCTTACCGCCGTCGCCCGCCTTGCACAGGCCCGCCCGCCCCAGTGGCCCGCGGCATCTCCCTCAAAGCCGGATGACCTTTCCGCCTTGCAGGACTGGGTCAAGAAGATGGCGGCGAGCGGCGTGCGCATCACCATCATCGCGGCCGATGGACGTGTGCTGGCCGAGTCGCAATCCGATCCGTTGAGTATGGAAAATCACTCGAATCGCCCGGAATTTCTTGAGGCCATGGCCAAGGGAGACGGGCGTTCCGTTCGTCAGAGCGTCACTCTCAATCGCGAGTTTCTTTACTATGCCGTGCGGCAGAATTGGCATGGGGAATCGCCCGTTATTCTGCGTTTCGCTCTTCCTTCCGAAAACGTGAGTGAAGTCTTGGGTTCGTTCCGGCGCAGGCTGTGGGTCTCCTCCTTTTTTATTTTGTTGGTTGCCGGAGCCGTTTCCTTATTCATGTCGCGCAGCTTTACGGGCCGCGTCGAACGATTGAAGGAGTTTTCGCGGCGAGTTGCGGAAGGCGACTTCCGGCCTTTGCCTCGCGACGGCTCGGGCGATGCTCTGGAAGCCTTGGGCATTTCTCTTAACCGCACGGCCTCAAGGTTGGATCGCACCATCCACACATTGACGGAAGAGCGCAACCTTTCTTCCGCCATTCTCGGAAGCATGGTCGAAGGAGTTGCGGTGGTGAATGGTTCGGAGCGGCTGGTGTTCGCAAACCCCGGCTTCGCGGAAATTCTTGGTCTGGATGTGCCGCCGACGTCGGGCAGCGCGCTGGTGGAAGTGGTGCGGCAAACGGAATTGCTCGAAGCCGTGCGCAAGGTACTCGGTGGTGAGCAGCTCGTGCAATCCGAAATCGTCACTGGCACTCTCCGCCAGCACTATTTCGCCATCACCGTTGCCGCCGTGAGCGCCGGAGACACCACCGGCGCGGTCGTCGTGCTTCACGACATCACCGAATTGCGCAGGCTCGAACGCGTGCGCCGCGATTTTGTCGCCAACGTTTCCCACGAATTGCGCACGCCGCTCACTGCAATCCAGGGCTTTACCGAAACGCTCCTTGCCGGCGCTATCGACGACCCGCAAAATCGTACCCGCTTCCTCGAAATTATTCTCGAGCACTCCCGCCGGCTGGCGCGCCTGACGGAAGATTTGCTCATGCTTTCGAAAATGGACGCAGAGCGTCTTGAGCTCGAAATCCGCCGTCTCAGTGTCTCGCAACTAATCGAAAGCTGCCTGGAAACGGCCCAGCACCGCGCAGCCGATAAACAACTGCGTATTTCCGTCAAAGTTCCGGAGAATTTGCCGGACATTTCTGGCGACCGTCGGCGTCTTGCGGAGGTTCTGCAAAATTTGCTGGACAATGCCATTCAATACACTTTGCCGACAGGAGAAATCACGCTTAGCGCGCGTACGGCAAACGAAGAAGTGATTCTCACCGTTTCCGATACGGGCATTGGCATTCCGAAAGCCGACCAGTCCCGGATCTTTGAACGCTTTTATCGGGTCGACGCGGCGAGGTCTCGCGAAGCAGGCGGAACGGGGCTCGGGCTGGCCATCGCCAAACATCTGGTCGAGGTGCATGGCGGGCGTCTGTGGGTCGACAGTGAGGTGGGCCAAGGCTCGCAATTTCATTTTTCCGTTCCGCTATTCGACCCGGACCTCTCCGAAGCTGCCATCGTTTCCGAGTAAGCCAAGAACCTGGAACCTATCCATAACTCGCTGGTATACCGCGATTTATCATGGCATTCATCTCTCTGTGAACAAACTGTAACGGATTTTTTGTGACAATTTAGACTACGAGCAGGGGTGTGAATGCAGACACTCCTCTCTGGAAGGGGAAACATGGCAGGTGCCGCTGGACTGACGGAAGCCGTCCTTTACGACACCCTTGTCAACTATCTGGTCTCGATGGCCCGGACGGTTGAAGGCGCGATGAACCGCGCCCTAGAGGCCATCGTCGCCGTCAACGAAACTCGCACGTGGGCTCTACCGGGGGAAGTTTTTCTGCTGGAACCGCGCATCAACGAAATGGAAATTGTGATTGACGAGCACGCCATCCGGCTTCTTCGCCGTGGCTCTTTTTCCGATGACGAAGTTCGCCTGATTGTGGCGGCACTCAAAATCACGAACGATCTCGAGCGCATCGGCGACTTGGCCGTGAACCTCGCCGAATGCGTCATCTCGCTCCGCGAGATGGCGCCAACCCAGGCGCCGGAAGAACTGGCCCCGATGACGTCCGCTGTGCGCGCCATGGTCAGCAAAAGCCTCGGCGCCCTGATCTATCGCAATGTCGAAATGGCCGGGCAAGTCCTTCAAAGCGACGACGTGGTGGATCAATACCGCGACCGCATTTTCGACCAGCTCATGCAAAGCATGACACAACAGGCCGCCTTGGTCAGCCCCGGTATGCAGTTCATTCTTGCTACCCGGCACCTTGAGCGTATTGCCGATCATGCTACCAATATCGCTGAAGATATCATCTTCTGGGTGCGTGGGCTCGATGTACGCCACGGCCGCGGTCTGGCAATGAACACGGAGGCGGCGAAACAGATTCCAGCTGCCGGCGAAGAGGTCATCGAGAATTCACGGGCCCTTCATTCGGACGTGACCCCGGCCTGAGACACTCAGGTTGTCTAATCTTCGTACCAAAGTCCTACCACGGGGATCGGCGCACCCCTGGCTCCGATCCCCTTCTCCCCCCTCCCGGGAAGTTCTGCACTCCATTTGGGCATCCTCTTGACCCACTCTGGCAGTCTCACTATTCTGGTTAGATAGACTGATATGCGCAGATTGCGTCCATCGCTTCAGAACAGCGCTCCGCTCTACATTTTTGTTTGCGTGCTGCTGGCGCTCTCGTTTCTCTTTAATCCCTATTTGTTCGCGCCGGGTTCGGAAGGCGGCCTGCATGTCCGCCACCACGCAAGTTACCGGGCAACCGTTGGATCTTCCGAACTCGAAAAATGCTCGCCTCCTGTGGGCCAGGATTCGCGTGAATTTGTCGCGCACTTTGTTGTAGGCATCCTTTCCGTCCTTCCAGACGCGCCGTCGCACTCTCCTCTGTTCTCGAGGCCAGAGCTTCCGCTCGGACGTGAGCTATTTTGCTCCAATCTGTGGTTTCGGCCTCCGCCCGCCGCTTAGCTGTTTTTCCGGCTGTTTAAGAAGCTTCTGCACCCAGATGGTCCTTTATTGGAATCTCTTACTTAGGCCTATTTTCGGATTCCAAGGGCTGGCCGCGGTAGTGCCGTAGCACTGCATCGCCCCCTTCGTGCCATAGGAACTCTCATGACCTTAAAAAAATGGATTGTCGCCGGAGCCGCTCTCGCCATTATCGGTCTCCTTATCTGGCTATGGGTGGGCCGGTCCTCTTCCGAAGCCGATGGCCCCGGTCGCAGAACTCTGGGCTCGCGTGATTCGACTGCCGCGGTCGTGCGCGTCGAGCACCACGACCTGGGCGAAACGCTCTCGATTTCCGGCGCTTTCAAGGCGTTTCAGGATGTGGATGTCCATGCCAAAGTCGCCGGCTACATCAAGGTCATCAACGTGGATGTCGGCGACCACGTCAAGCAAGGGCAGACTCTGGCGGTATTGGAAGTACCGGAGCTGGCCGCCCAACTCGCCGGCGCGGAGGCCGCCTGTCGCCGGGCAGACGAGGAAATCGCCCGGGCGCGGGGTGATCTGGAGCGCGCCAAATCAACAAACTCCGCGGCGCATTCGGCGTACACGCGTTTGAACGAAGCCGCCAAGACTCGTCAGGGACTGGTGGCGCAACAGGAGTTGGACGACTCGCAGGCCAAGGATCTGGAGAGTGCCGGACAAGTGTCCAGCGCCGAGGCCGCGCTTTCCGCTGCACAACAGGAATCCGAGGTGGCCCAGGCAAACCGTAAACAGGTATCTGCAATGGAAGACTATACGCACATCAACGCGCCGTTCGCGGGCGTGATCACGAATCGCTACGCGGATACCGGCACACTCGTGGCGGCTGGTACTTCCAACTCTGCGCAGGCCATTCCCGTTGTTCGCCTTGCGCAGATCTCCGTTTTGCGGCTGGTACTTCCGATTCCGGAGTCTGTGGCCGGACAGATTCGCGTAGGTAAAACCCTGAAAGTACACGTGCAGGCGCTGAATCAGGATTTTGAGGGGAAAGTCTCGCGCTACGCGGACTCTCTGAATGAGCAGACGCGCACCATGGAGACCGAAATCGATTTCCAGAATCCCGACGGAAAGCTCATACCAGGGATGTATACCGAAACTTATTTTGTGCACGACCAAAAAAAGAACGTCCTGACCGTCCCTCTCGAAGCTGTCCAGCGTGAGGGCGACCAGGCGAAACTTCTTGTCGTCAATGCGCAGAACACCGTGGAAGAGCGGCTAGTCAAACTCGGCCAGGAAGAGAGCCGCCAAGTCGAGGTGCTCGCGGGTGTCGCCGAGGGAGAACGCGTCATCATGGGAAATCCCGGGGACTTTCGACCCGGACAAAGGGTTCTGACTAAAGAAGTAGAAACCGGCTCCGCCAAGCCGTCGGGAGACCGTTAATGCCGAAGTTTGCTCTCGCTTATCCGTATTTCATCATCATGCTTTGTCTGGTCGTCGCGGTGGTCGGCGTAACCACGGTCGTGCGCATGCCTGTCGATCTTTTTCCGCAGATCAACATTCCAGTGGTCGTCGTGGCCACTTTTTACGCTGGCATGCCTCCACAACAGATCGAAGCGGACATCACCAACACGTTCGAACGCTTTTTCACACTCGGCAGCAACATCGATCATATTGAATCGCGTTCGCTCACCGGCGTCAGCCTGATCAAAGTCTATTTTAAGCCCGGCACCGACGCGAACGCAGCTCTCAGCAACATTGCGAATCTCGCGCTAGCCGATCTTCGCCGTCTGCCGTCCGGCACGCTGCCCCCGGTCGTGCTCAAGTTTGACGCTTCCAGCTTGCCGGTGTGCCTCGTCACGCTAAAGGGACAGGGGCTCAACGAAACCCAATTAAAGGACCTGGCACAATTCCAGGTTCGCAACCAGATCGCCAACGTGCAAGGCGCCTCGGTGCCGCAGCCTTTTGGCGGAACGTATCGCCAGATCCAGGTCTTCGTGGACCCTGTGAAACTGGAAGCGCATCAACTCAGCCTGATGGACGTGGTCAACGCAGTAAACGACTCGAACCTGATTCTCCCGGCCGGTGACGTGCGCATCGGCAACAGGGACTACAACATTTATACAAATAGCCAGGTTGCGGACGCCGCGGAGATCAACCGCATACCTCTCAAGACCGTTGGCCTCGGCTCCGTTCTCGTGGCAGACGTTGGCAAAGGCGAAGATGCGGGCGCCATCCAGACCAACGTCGTGCGCATCGACGGCCAGCACTCCGTTTACATCCCGGTGCTCAAGCAGGGCGGCGACAGCAACACCATCGCCATCGTGAACGGCGTCAAGGAAGCCACCAAGCACCTCGTGGATATCCCGGACGTCCTGAAAACCGCCGTGGTTTTCGATCAATCGGTTTTCGTCAAGTTGGCGGTCAAGAACCTGATGAAAGAGGGCGGCATCGGCCTTCTCTTGACGGGCATGATGATTCTGCTTTTCCTTGGCAGCCCGCGTGCCACTTTTGCCGTCTTGCTTTCGATTCCGCTTTCGGCGCTCACTTGCTTTCTCATCATGAATGGCATGGGCGGGTCCATTAACACCATGCTGCTTGGCGGCCTGGCGCTCGCGTTCTCCCGTCTGATCGACGATTCGGTGGTGGTTCTCGAAAACATCTTCCGCTTCATGGAACAAGGGGTGGCCCCGCTCGAAGCTGCGGAAAAAGGAGGAATGGAAGTTGCGCTCGCGGTGCTGGCGGCGACTTCCACGACCTCGATCGTTTTCTTCCCGGTCACGTTTTTCTATGGCGTTAGCCGCTATCTCTTCATCGACTTGGCCTTGGGCGTGGTGCTTTCCATTTTCGCGTCTTACATTTTCGCGATGACCGTTGTTCCTCTCTATTGCGCCAGATTCATCCGCGTCGAGCCTCACGAGGCCACTGGAAAAGCTGCCAAGGCGTCGCTGTTTGCCCGCCTAATCAAAAGGTTCAATGAGTATTTCCAGAAACTCCTGCAATTCTATGAGAGGAGGGTCCAGGTCGCCCTGAATCGCCCGAAACGGACCGTGGCTTTCATCATCGTGGGAGTTCTTGTCGTCCTGCTCGGCCTCTTTCCATTTGTCGGCACTGCTTATTTTCCGCGCACCGATCCCGGGCAGTTCGTGATCAACGTCAAAGCGCCGACGGGGACGCGTATCGAAGTGACCGATGGATACATAGCCGGCGTCGAAAACGAAATTCGCCGCGTGGTAAGGCCGGGTGATCTGGATATCATCGTCTCCAACATTGGCATCACGCCGGACCTTTCGGCCATCTACACCAGCAATGCGGCGATGCACACCGCTTTCGTGCAGGTCAATCTGAAGGAAAGCCACAAGATCGGTAGCTACGAGTACATGGAGCGCATCCGCCGCAAACTTGCTTCAGACCTGCCGCAGCTGAGCACTTATTTTCAGGCGGGTGGCTTGGTTGATTCGGTCGTGAATCAAGGTTTGCCCGCGCCGCTCGACATTCAAATCAGCGACAATGATCTGACCGAAGCGCATGGAATCGCCGCGGACATCGCATCCCGGCTGAAGGGTTCCAAAAATGTCAGCGACATTCTCGTCCCGCAGGATATGGACTATCCGGGCCTGGAGCTGGATATCCGTCGTGTGCAGGCAGGCCAGCTGGGATTAACCCCCAAGGATGTCGTGGACAATGTGATTACCGCGCTGACATCCGACGGCGTCATCGCTCCGAGTTACTGGATCGATCCCGTTTCGGGCAACAACTATATGCTCACCGTTCAGTACTTCAACAAGCAGATCGGCGCGATGACAATGTCCGATTTTAAGAACATTCCGCTTCGCGCGAGCAACTCCACGGCCTACACGCCGCTGGAATCCGTCGCGTCCATCAAGCCTATCAACACGCCGACGGAAGTGGATCACTACCAGATTCGCCGGGTGACGGATGTCTACGTCATGCCCAAAACAGAGGATCTCGGGGCCATCAATGCGGAAGTCAACCGTGACATAAAGGAACTAAAAACCGGAAAGAATGTTCGCGTCACGGTGCACGGCGCCGTCGTGGGGATGAATGAATCGTTCAAACGCTTTGCCATCGGTCTGATGCTATCCATCGTGCTGGTCTACCTCATCCTGATGGCGCAGTTCCGTTCCTTCCTCGATCCCCTTATTATTTTGACCGCCATTCCTCCCGGACTAAGCGGTGTCGTCCTGATTCTTCTTCTGACCCACACCACACTCAACATCATGTCCCTCATGGGCGTGATCATGATGACTGGGATCGTAGTCTCCAACAGCATCCTGATCGTGGAATTCTCCGGCATCCTGCACGAACGGGGTATGGGATTGCGGGAAGCCACGGTTGAAGCTTGCAAAGTCCGCCTCCGCCCCATTCTTATGACTTCCCTGGCCACGCTTCTCGGCATGCTTCCCATGGCACTCGGGATCGAAGCCGGCAGCGAGCAGTATGCGCCTCTGGCTCGCGCGATTATCGGCGGACTGGGAATTTCCGTGGTCGTGACGGTTTTTCTTGTGCCCGCGGTATACCTGATTGTCCATGGTCGCACGCAAGCGAGCACGCCGGAGGTGGCGTCGTGAGGGCGCGCATCACATCGCTACTTCTTGCAGCTGCTTCCTTCTTTCTTGTTGGGACACCGCAGAAGGCTTTGGCCCAGGCGCCGCCAGCTCCCGCCGCTGACTCGCCCGCGCAAAGTACGGGTACGTCACCGCAGGTTGGCACGTCGTTGACACTCGCCCAAGCCGAAGCCATGGCCATCAAAAACAACCCGCAAATTACCCTCGGCAAGCTGCGCGCGCTGGTCGCTCAACAGTACGTCCGCGAAGTGCGTTCCGCCTTGCTGCCTGCCGCAAATCTCAGCCTGACGGGCGTGGCCTCCAATCCGGGAAGCCGCATTGCCGCGGGCTACCTTACAAACTCCAGCGTCTATCCGCGAGCCGCTGGGGGCGCGAGCGTATCGCAACTCGTTACCGATTTCGGGCGCACCGCCAATCTGCTCTCCAGTTCCGAATTCGGCGCCAAAGCGGAAGATCAAAATGCCGCCGCCACGCGTGCCGATATTCTTCTTGTGGTGGACCAGGCCTTTTACAACTCTCTCGAGACGAAGGCCCTCGTTCACGTTGCCGAATCTACAGTTCGCGCCCGGCAGACTTTTGCTGAGAAGATTCAGGCCTTGACCGATGCGAAGCTCAAGTCCGACATCGATCTTAGTTTCTCCAAAGTTGAGTTGGCGCGTGCCCAGCTTCTTTTGCTCGAAGCTCGCAACCACTACCAAGCCTCTCTCGCCTCCCTCTCCGCCATTCTCGGGTTTCCCGACGAGCAAAATTTTCAGCTCGTCGAGGAAACAAATCCCATCGCCGCACCCGCCCCCGACGTTAGCCCCCTCATTCAAGAAGCCCTGCAACAGCGCCCCGAAATCAAAGCGCTCCAATTGGAAGTAGAGTCCGCGGAAAAGTTTAGTAGCGCCGAGCATGACCTCTGGCGCCCAACCGTCGAAGCTCTCGGCGTGGTCGGGCAGGCGCCCGTTCGCGATAATCATATCCCCAGCTGGTATGGCGCCGTCGGCGTGAACGTCAACATTCCTGTCTTCAACGGTTTTCTCTATAACGCGCGCGGCAGGACTGCAGATCTGCAAACAGAAGTTAATCGCCAGCAATTGCTCGACACTCGCAACTATATCGCCCGCGATGTCCGCATCGCCTGGCAGAATTCCAATCAGGCCTATGAGCGCCTTACCGTAACCCAGCAGCTTCTCGAACAGGCCACCCTGGCCCTCAATCTTGCTCAGGCTCGTTACAATCTGGGGCTCGGTTCCATCGTCGAGTTCACCCAAGCCGAACTTCAAAAAACCGAAGCGGACATCGCCGACACCGACGCCAAATACCAATATCGCTTGACGCAAATCGTCCTCGCCTTTAGTATGGCCGCGCCGAAGTAGGTTACCTTCCTCGCGTCGAGGGCGGAAGGCCGTGTTCGAAGGTGGGAATGAGTCAGGTTTTCAATTCACGGAAATATGAACGGAGTCTCGCCGAAGGCCGCCTTGTTCGGCAGAATTCCCTAAATTTCTGTGTTTGCTGACCTACCGTCTCTTCTCTAACCTTTTATTTTTTAACGGTTTACGTCTGTCGTTCCCGGATTGTTACAGGATATTCATATTCAGTTGACGTAACTGTTACACGCGGCCTTTACCTTTTCTCGCGGGGTGGTACCTTTCCTCATCGGTAAGCGGTCGAATTTTGCTCAAAAAGAGAGAGGCAATGAAAAAAATCGCAGCACTCGCACTATCGCTGTTTCTGACTGTTGGAACGGCACTCGCGGATACACCGAAGGACGCCGACGCTCAGCCAGCCAAGCCTGCGCCGGCGAAGCCCAAGGCGGCCAAGAAAGCGGATAAGTCGGACGCGGCAATCGCTGCCGAGCTCGAGGAACTCCGTCAGGCTCTCCAGGCTCAACAAGAACAACTCACTTTGTTGAAGGAAGAACTCGCCAAGCGCGATCGTCAGATTGACGAAGCTCGCGACGCAGCCGCTGCAGCCAATGCGCGCGCTGCGGAAGCCGCCACCAAAGCCTCTGAAGCGGCGAACACCACCGCCGAAGTGAAGAGCAACGAAGCCACGCTCAACAGCACGGTGGCGGATCTAAAAGCCAGCAACGAGGCCCTCAAGACCACCGTGGCAACCGAGGCCGCGGCGACCACTGCTGCCAAGGCGAACCCTCCCAACGAGGATGGCCCCGCCTCGCTTAGTTACAAGGGCATCACCATCACGCCCGGAGGTTTCGTCGAAGCCGCAACGGCTTTCAGAACCCACGCCACCGGCGATGACATCAATACTCAGTTCTCTGGCATTCCTTATCCCAACAACGCGCTTAGCCAAGTCACCGAAAACGTTTTCAGCGCCCGCCAGAGCCGCCTCAGCTTGCTGATGGAGACGCATATCGGCGGGGCCAAAGTAAATGGCTACGTCGAGGCCGACTTCCTCGGCACCGGCGTTACTTCCAACAATCGCCAGAGCAACAGCTACGTTCTCCGCTACCGCCAGTTCTGGGGACGCGTCGCTTTTGACAACGGTTTCGCATTCACCGGCGGCCAAATGTGGAGTCTCGTGACCGAAAGCAAGAAGGGCATTGAGAACCGCCAGGAAGCCTTTCCGATGATGATCGACCCACAGTACGTCGTCGGCTGGGCTTGGCAGCGGGCTGATTCGCTCCGCATCACCAAGGGTTTCGCCGATGGTAAATTCACCGTGGCCGCCGCACTCGAAGGACCGCAAACCACCTACACGGCCCACGGTACCGGCCTTAACTTCTTCTTCAACACTCCTGGCGCGGGTGGCGGCCTCACCAACTTTATTGACACCACCGGCTACACAGCCAACAAGTCCCCCGACTTCCTCGTAAAGGCCGCGGTTGATCCTGGCTGGGGCCACTTCGAAGTCGTTGGTATCGTCAGCCCATTCCGTGACCGCGTCTATCCTTGCGGCGCGGTTCCCGTGATTGTGGCCGACCTGCCGGCTACCTGCAACGGCAGCGGCACTTCCGTGGCTGGCGCGTACAACAACGGTAGGGTTGGCGGAGGTTTCGGCGCGACCGCGCGGCTGCCTGTCGTGGAAAAGAAGGCCGACGTCGTGCTTCACTTCCAGGGCGGCGACGGCATTGGCCGTTACAGCTCAGCCCAGCTGTCGGACGTAACTGCTCGTCCTGACGGTACACTCGCTCCTATCCGCAGCGCAGCTTGGCTCGGCCAGCTCGAAATTCACCCCAGTCCGAAGTTTGACCTCTATGCCTACTACGGCGGTGAATATGCCGCGCGCACAAACTTCACCTACATCAACGCGGACGGTTTCCCGGTCGGCGTTGGATACGGTTCTCCCTTGTTCAACGACTCGGGTTGCACCACCGAAGGCTTTCCGTCTTCCACCGCCACGAACTCCAGCCCGACCGCTCCGGCCAGCGCTGGCACTTGCACTGGCGACGTTCACACCATTGTCGAGGGAACCCTCGGCTTCTGGCACAACATCTACTCGGGCAACAAGGGCCGCCTGCGTTGGGGCATTCAGTACTCTTACATCACGAAACTCGGCTGGTCTGGTGACGACGCTAGCGCAACGACGGGCCTCATCGGCGTCAGCCAGCGTCCCAAGGCTGTCGAGAACATGGTCCTCACCTCTTTCCGCTATTACATCCCCTAGATCGGGATTCATAGCGCACCGTTCGCCTCTGGGGACGGAAAAAGGGCAGCCCATCTCAGGGCTGCCCTTTTCGTTGTGCGCACCGCGCCGCAAAACAGATATCCAATTCTCACAAGTGGCTATAACAGGGATTAACAAGATTGAGGCAGCGGGCTAGCGCGTGCGCGAAGTAATCAAAAAAATTTACGCGGCCAATTCCAACGGCGCGCTGGGGTATACCGAGTTGAACCATCGTTTCTAGCGGCGAGTTTCAACCGGCTCCGCCCAATGTAAACGCACCGAGCACATGGCTGAGCCCACCGGGCAAACGATCAGAAGGTAAAACGGCCGCCGACGACCGGAGCAAAATTGCTCTTGTGGATATAGGGGACGCCGGGGCCATGCGGAATGGCGATGGCTAGACCGCCGCTCACGAAGGAATACGCAATTCCGGCAAAACCGTCGAAACGCTTCGTGAAGTGCTGGTCCACATAGAACGACGTCTCGTTAAGGGTACCCGCGCAGGAAGCGCGGAAGCTTGTGGGCGTGCAGGTCGGCGGACTCCGGAAGTCGTCCTGGCGCTGTTGATACCAAGCGAACGTGAAGTCGGTTTTGCTGCGGTAGGTGTACTTCGCGCCCGTCCACCAGATCTGCACCAACTTTTCCTCATCAAGATTGTTGTCTTCGACGCCGCTCAGGATATAACCGCCCTGGTCCGAGGCGCCTACGCCCAAGGGGTTCTTCGGGTTGTTCTGCCAGATGTATTCGTAGCCGGCAAAAAACTTGAAAGGATCCCGCACATACTTAGCAGCGACCATAACAGCGTTGTTGTCTGTCACGATGCCATATAGGGTGTTCGCGGGATCGATCAGATTGACCCCCGTGATTTGGACTGTATTGATGCTGTTCGTGGTGGACTGATAGGGCGCCGACAGACTTTGAGGACCCAGCAAGGGGTTCAATACGCTGATGGCCTGATTGTAATGTTGGTAGACGATGTCAGCGGAGAACTTGCTGACGGTTCCGCCAAGGTCGAATCCAAAGGCGTCGTTGTGCGGCGCTACTGGCGTACAGGAGGTGGCAGTCCAGCCTGCTGCAGCCGAGTAGCAACCGCCAGAGCCGTTGGCGAATTTATACATCGCACCGAAATGAACCGGGCCATAGGCGAGGCGATACTTCAGGGCGTCGTCCCAACGGGAGTCCTCGGTGTCGCCCCCGCCGGCCATCGTGCCGTTATATCCGATGTAAGAAAACGCATAGGCGCCGCCGGCCGGATCGTATTGGAGCATGGTATCGGTGCCGAGAGAGCGCTGGCGGCCGAAGGTTAGCGTGCCGAAAACCTTCGACGATACGCCGCCATAGTATTCGTCATTGAAGGGCTGGCCCGCGCGGGCACCATCGATGGCCTCCGAGTAGCTGGCCCTGGGCAGCCCGTTGTTGTTGATGTCGGTGAGTGAAGCATTGGCGAGCAGGCCGGACTGCGGATTGATGCCCGTCGAAGCGTTGAACACAACGGACCAGCCGGGCAGAAACTCTTCCTTGCCCCTGACGCCCAAACCCGTTTGCTGCAGGTTGTTCGGAGCGATGATGAATCGAGATGAATTGCCGTTTCGGTTCACCAGGGATTCGCCTTCGTAGTTATAGCCGTTTTCAGGTAAGCCGTGGCTGACCCAGCCGACGCCGACGTCATACGCACCGTACAGCGTGACTCCGTGCCAGCTCAGGGCGCAATCGGTGGTCGCGAACTCGTGGCCGCTCGTGCAGGCGTCGGGAGTGCTCTGCTGCATCCTAATGTCGACGGTCGTGTCCTGGCCATCCGCCAAGCTGATGCCCCTGCGGGTTTCATCGGCGAACCCTTGTTTTGCCGCTCGAATCGCGAAGCGCCCGGGAGCCAACCCAGACTCGTGAAAGTGCCCGTTGCTGTCGGTTGTGACCGTGCGCGTCGCACCTGTGTCGACGTTCCTGATGGTCATCGCGACATCCGGAAGGGTCGCGCCTTTATGATCCGTCACCGTCCCGGAAACGCTCGCTCCCGTTTGGGCCCACACCGGGAACACGCCCATTACAAGCCACAAAAGCAGCAGTGAGGATTGAACTAACGGCACTGAGGCAGCGGTTGGAACGTAACTGGCGCGAGTCGAACTCTTCCATCGCCTCCCATACCGGGAGAGGATCTGCGAAGGGTCAGAGCAGCAGTTCACGATGGATCGCCTTTCTAAAAAAGTGAGCGAGAAAATCCCAAAGTATTCGCGCCCGGATCAACTCGGAATGGAAGCTAACGTCGGGCGACACTTTAGCTCGTATCGATACATTAAAGCAATGCGTTTTTATATGATTTTAGGAAGGTACACTGCGGCCGCTTCAGCCTGTGCATGCCCGGTACGCCGGGAGCGCACGCTTAACGATCTCGTTTAATCGCTGATCTCAGTTTCGTAGAGTGAAATTAGAGCGATGGTCACAATCCGCGATAACGCAGAGCTTTTTAGAACCGATAGTTCAATTCCGTATACCCCAGCGCTCCGTTGCTATCGGTGGGATAAATATTCTTGATCACCTGTCCGCCCTGCGCCCAACCGAAGTACAGCGTGAGAGAAAGTCCGTGACTGAACTTGCAATCGCCGCTGATGTCGTAGAGATTGGCGAGTTTAGTGTCGCCGCCGGACGGACGTCCCTGAAAGCCAAACGTCCAGGGCTGAAAAGCGCCGCCGCCGGAATACCACAGGTCCTTACTGCTGGACAACCACAGTCCGTGAACATCGCTGCGGATCGTCAGGCTTTTCGCCGGGCGCAACACCACCTCGCCAAATACATCGGTGTTGTTCATGGAATTGAAGAAAGGGAAACGGGCATAAACGCGCGGCGTCGGCAGGACGGCGAAAAATGTTCCATGTGTGCCGTCGTTGGGATTTCCGTCGCCGCTCGAATAGTAGTAGCCCGCGCGCAACCACGGACGGACAGGCTTCGCAAAATGCGGCTGGTAGCCGCCTTCAATCGCGCCAGCGCCCGAGCGTTGCGTCAGCACGCCCCACTTTCCGCTCTGCAACGCGCCCCAACCCAAAAGATCGAAGGTTCCGACGCTGGTCGCCGAAGCCATGATGAAATGGCCACCGTACGTCCCAATATCGATGGAGCCCAAATCCGCGGCCTTGGCGGCAGCGGACCGGTTATCCACCTTCACCACCCCTCGGTCATCGTTATAGAAAATTCCAAAGACGCGCCATTCCAGTTGCGTGTTGCCGTAATCGCCCTCGCGGGTCACGGCCACGTAACTGACCGGAGTTTTCACCCACCCCCAGCCGTCCACCTGGAATACGCCGCGGTCGGGGATCGCGCTGACGGCCGTGAAATTCCACGGTCCGTTCGAGTAGGCATAGTGCAATCCGTCGAGGCTGCGCATCACGTCGGAATATCCGAAGTTGCCAATCAACCGCTGGCCGACGCGGTCCGCCTTTAGGGACGCGAGCGTTGCGTCCTTGGGCTTAACTTCACTGCCGTCGGTAAATTCAAACCGCCCCATCTGCAGGCTGTTGTGGCCCCATTTGGGCCGAATAAAAACTTGCTTCGGAAAAATGAACGCTGTGTTCTGCTGCTTGTCGTTCGCGGCATAGTAGGAAGCCCCCAGGCCCAACTGCCCCTGCGGAGCCGCCTTTACCGCTCCGTCCGGTAGACCCAGCAAGATCGGAACCTCAAACTCAATGTTCCAATCGAAGCTCGTGCGCGTCTGGGAAAATCCAAACTGGATTTGCGTGCCGGAAAAACCGTAGAGATTTTGCCCAGCGGCGGGCGTAAACCAATCCCAGGCTTCGTAGCGCTCGCGGATGTTGCCAGAAAACGTTACGTTGCCAAGCTCGATGG
>CAJCHZ010000029.1 GCA_903970165.1 Betaproteobacteria bacterium | reverse complement strand
CTCGTTTTGCCTGCTTTGATGTTTGAGGCGGAGGTACAGGCGCAGGCATGATGCAGGAGACGGAACGATCAGGCTGGGATGCTAGCGAAAGCGCTTGTGTTGGTGTCAGTCAGCGTTTGAGATTGCGAAATGCGGCAGTGGCTGAAATCGGTTGATCGGAGTGAATTCGCCTCGACCGGCCTCGACTTCAACCAAAACTAGCCACCCGTCTTCGCGCACGATCATCCGTGAACTTTCATAACTTGGGATCGAGCCGTTGGTGTGGACAATCGTAGCCATGGCACCGCGCTCTCCGGCCCGCCGCATCCGCACGATTTCTTCAAACAAGTCCACGTTGTCCGCCGTTATTCAGCCTACGGCGCGTGATGGGTCATGTCAATGCAGGTAGCCCTTCTTTCCATGGCGTAGACACTCTGCCAGGGTGCCGCTAGACTTGCATCCATGAGGGCAGAGCATAGGTCATGGCATCGTTCTTACATCGACCTCATAGCCAATGGTTGCTTTACGATTCTTGTTCTGTTTCTCGTCTTTCTCTGGCCCGTTATGGGGGTAAGCATCCATCGTTTTGCCACCTGGCAGCCAGACGCGTCGCATTCGTTCGCTATCCATGAGCATGGCGGCGTATTTTATCTGGCGCCGGTCCTTGGCAAAGTCTATGCCGATCTCCCTTGGGTTTGGTGTGTGTTGTTGGTGGCCAGTATTCTGACCGGCTGGCTCATATCCAAGAGACCCTGGAGGAAAGTGTGAAAGCAATCGTCTTCCATCAGCATGGCGGGCCGGAGGTATTGAAATACGAGGACGCCCCGGAGCCTCACGTTCGAGCGAACGAAGTGCTCGTGCGCGTGAAGGCTTGCGCACTGAACCGCCTCGATCTTTGGGTGCGCGGCGGCTTGCCCAATGTGCCGATTCCGTTGCCACACATTCCGGGCAGCGACGTCGCCGGCGAAGTCGCCAAAATTGGCGAGGGCGTGACAACCGTTAAAGTCGGACAAAAGGTGGTCCTCGCTCCGGGCGTGACCTGCGGAAAGTGTGCCGCGTGTCTTTCCGGTATTGACAATCGTTGCCGCTCCTTTACAAATCTGGGCTACATGATTGACGGCGGCTGCGCCGAATTTGTCCGATGCCCGGAAGTGAACTGCATGCTTTATCCGGAGAATCTCTCGTTTGCAGAAGCGGCTTCTATTCCGCTCGTTTTTCAAACCGCGTGGCACATGCTCGTCTCGCGCGCTGAACTTCGGCCTGGGGAAGACGTTTTGATACTCGGCGCCGGAAGCGGTGTCGGCAGCGCCGGAATACAAGTAGCCAAGTTCTTTGGCGCTCGCGTGATCGCCACCGCGGGGACGGACGAAAAACTTGCAAAGGCCCGTGAACTGGGCGCCGACCATCTCATCAACCACAAAACGCAAAAAATTCGCGAAGAAGTCAGACGCATAACCAACAAACGTGGCGTGGACGTGGTCTTCGAGCACGTCGGCACTGCTACCTGGGACGAAAGTGTCGCCAGTCTGGCTCTCGCAGGCCGCTTGGTGACCTGCGGCGCGACCACTGGTTACGACGCCAAAGTGGATTTGCGCTTCTTGTTCAGTCGGCAACTCTCTTTGCTTGGCTCTTATATGGGCGCGAAATCGGAATTGCTGACGGTCATGAAACTCGTCGCCGCGGGCCGCTTAAAGCCAATTGTCGACCGCGTCTTCCCCCTGGCGGAGGCAGCCGCGGCCCATGCTTATCTCGAAGCGGGATCGCAGTTTGGCAAAGTGGTTCTCGCAGTGTAAATTTTTGTCGCATAAGGTCTGCTATTATCTTCGCGTCGCACAGACAAAATCGTCGGAAAGCACTGGACATGGCAAGTTGGCAAGCACGTCTCGCGGTACAAATCGTCAAGTGGCGCGTCAAGCGCAAGCTGCTTGGCGTTCGCGATTACCGCGTTGCTCGCAAAATTCTCAGGCCTGACCCATACACCGTGCCCGCGACAGTTCGGGTCTCACCATCCAAAGTTGGCGGTGTACCCGGTGAATGGGTCGAAGCAATCCAAACAAATTCGAATGCCAATCCAGTTCTTTTGTATTTGCACGGTGGCGGCTACTTCGCGTGCTCCGCGGAGTCTCATCGGGCTATCACGGTCTCGTTTGCGCGGGAAGGATTCAAAGTCCTCGCTCCGGATTACCGCCTTGCGCCAGAGGATCAGTTTCCAGCGGCGGTAGACGATGCGGTTGCAGCTTATCGCGGGCTATTGAGCGGTGGGCATTCGCCAGAGCGCATTGTTGTGGGCGGAGATTCCGCCGGCGGTGGCCTCGCGGTTGCACTTTTGTTGGCGCTACGCGAGGCTGGCGTGCGGCTGCCTTCTGGCGCGGCTCTTTTTTCTCCGTGGACAGATCTCGCAGCAACCGGCGAATCCATCCGCACCAATGCAGACCGCTGCGCCATGTTTCACGGTCCATCCATTGGTTACAGCGCTCGCTACTATCTGGGTGAAGCCGACCCGCGCACTCCGCTCGCGTCCCCCCTTTATGCCGACCTGACCGGATTGCCTCCGCTGCTCATTCACGTTGGAGCCGACGAAATCCTGCTTGACGACTCAACCCGTCTCGCTGAGCGAGCCCGGGCTGCCGGCGTCAAAACGGAACTAAAAATTTGGCCTGTCGTTCCGCACGCCTGGCAGCTTGCGGCGGGCAAAATACCCGAAGCGCGCCAGTCGCTGCGAGAGAGCGCCGCATTCCTTCTCGCTCTCCTATCGCAGGAACCTCCAGGCAAGGTCGCTTGAATGTCCACGACCAAAAATCCTGTCGGCCAAAATGCAAACGGCCCGGAAATCACCGTAGATGTTTTGATCGTTGGCGGCGGCTTCTCCGGCCTCTGCATGGCCATCAAGCTTCTGGAAGCGCGCATGGATTCGTTTCTTCTGCTCGAAAAGAGCGGCGACATCGGCGGCACGTGGTACGACAACCGGTATCCCGGCTGCGCTTGCGATATTCCCTCGCATCTCTATTCGTTTTCGTTCGAGCCTTCGCCCGATTGGTCGCGCATGTATCCCGGCCAGCCGGAAATTCATGCCTACTTGAAACGCATCGTCGAGCGGCACAACCTGTCTCCCTACATTCGCCTGAACACTCGTTTTCACGAAGCCACATGGGACGAATCCGAAAGCGTCTGGCACGCCACCGCGGGTGAAGGCATGAAAATCCGGGCCCGCCTCCTTGTTTCCGGTATTGGCGGCTTGCACGTCCCCTACTATCCGCAAATTAAAGGAATCGAACGTTTCGCCGGCCCCCAATTTCATTCCTCCACCTGGGACCACAGCATCGAACTGGAGGGCAAAAATGTGGCTGTGGTCGGCACCGGCGCCAGCGCCATTCAATTTGTTCCGCAGATTGCTTCTCGTGCAGGCAAGCTGCTCCTTTTCCAGCGCACTCCCCCGTGGATCGTCCCGCGCATGGATTTTCCCATCGCCGACATTTGGAAACACCGCTTCCGCCGCTTTCCCTTTCTCATGAAAGCCTTTCGCCAGTTTATTTTCTGGCGTCAGGAAATCCGCGTCCTCGGCTTTCTCGGCAATCGCTTTGTCCGGCGCAAAGCCACAGAAATCGCCACCCACAATCTTGAAAAACACATAAAAGATCCAAAACTTCGCGCCGCGCTGAAGCCGAATTACGAACTCGGCTGCAAGCGCGTTCTCGTATCGGATGACTTCTATCCCGCGCTCAAACGCCCCAACGTCGAGTTGGTCACCGAGGCTATCGCCGAAATTCGTCCCAATAGCATCCTCACTGCCGACGGCGTCGAGCGGCCCGTGGATGTCTTGATTCTTGGCACGGGCTTCCGCGCCACGGAACCACTGATCGGCATTCGACTCGTGGGCCGTGGTGGAATCGAGATTCATGATGCATGGCGAGAGCACATGAGCGCGTATCTCGGGGTCACCGTCAGTGGCTTTCCGAATCTGTTTTTGCTGCTCGGCCCCAATACCGGCCTGGGGCACAATTCCGTCGTGCTTATGATTGAAGCTCAGGTGCGCTACGTGATGAGCTGCCTATTCCTGTTAAGACGCCGCAAACGCAAGGTCCTTGAGGTTCGCTCCGATACGCAAAAACAGTTTTTCGCGGAGGTTCAGCGCCGCCTGCAAGGCACTGTCTGGCAATCCGGCGGCTGCAAAAGTTGGTATCAGGATCCGGTCACGGGCGAAAACATGACCCTCTGGCCCCAATCGGTCCTAGCCTACGTCCGCCGCACAAAATACGCTGCGCTTGGCGATTACACGCTCAGTTAGCCGCCGGCGACGGGCCGCGCCGCTCTGTTTGTATCCACTGCGCGCCTGTGCGAAAATGACTTCATAACACGAGGGCACCATGAGCACATCGCTCGGCAAGCACGTCACACTCACCAAACCCGACGACTTCGGCAGTCTGCTCGAAGACGAAGGCATCATTTTCACCACGCTCGATAAAGCCGTGAACTGGGCGCGCAAAAGTTCCATCTGGCCGCTGGGTTTCGGCCTGGCCTGCTGCGCTATCGAGATGATGTCCATGGCTGCCGCCCGTTTTGACGTTGCCCGTTTCGGAGCCGAAGTTTTCCGCCCCTCGCCGCGGCAAGCTGATTTGATGATCGTCGCCGGCCGCCTCTCCCAAAAAATGGCCCCGGTCATCCGCCAGCTCTACGATCAAATGCCGGAGCCAAAGTGGGTGATCTCCATGGGCGCCTGCGCCACGTCCGGCGGCGTCTTCAACAATTACGCCATCGTGCAGGGCTGCAATCAGGTCATTCCCATTGATGTCTACGTTCCCGGCTGCCCGCCGCGCCCCGAAGCCGTTCTCTACGCCATCCTCCAGCTCCAAAAGAAGATCGACAACGAAAAAGGCTCCTTCAAGCGCGCCCTGAATTTGGCCTAGTGACACAGACTTGAGTCCGTGCTCTCTTAACCCACCGCATGCTGAAGGGAATTAAAGAACTCTTTGTAACCCCACTAGCGGTTCTAATCTGTTCAATTCCGCTGCTCCATGGATGCGGCGTGCAGCGCGCGCCTGTCCATCAGCAACCGCTACCCGGCTGGACCCTATCCTGGAGCGACGAATTCTCCACTCCCGACGGCTCTCTCCCCGACCCCTCCAAGTGGACCTACAGCATCGGCGGAGGCGGCTGGGGTAACAACGAACTCGAATACCACACCAACCGCGCCGAAAACGCCCACATCGAAAAGGGCAATCTGGTCATCACCGCCATACAAGAAATCTACACCGGCGCCGACGGCGTAACCCGCAATTACACCGCCGCCCGCCTCAAAACGCAGGGCCGCTTCGCCCAAGCTTACGGTCGCTTCGAAGCTCGTATCAAAATTCCAGAAGGGCAGGGAATCTGGCCCGCTTTCTGGATGATGGGCGAGGACATGCCCACCGTCGGCTGGCCCAAGTGCGGCGAAATCGACATCATGGAAAATATCGGTAAAGAGCCAGGCACCGTTCACGGCACGCTGCACGGTCCACTCCCCACCGGCGGCGCGAGCAATATCTCCGCGTCTTTCAACCTGCCCGACGGAAAACGCTTTGCCGGCGATTTTCATCTCTACGCGATCGAATGGGAGCCCAACGAAATCCGCTTCTACGTTGACGCGAATCTCTTCGCAACATTGAATCGCCAATCGCCCGGCGGAGGCCCGTGGGTTTTCGATCACCCCTTCTTCATCCTGCTAAACGTCGCGGTCGGCGGCGACTGGCCCGGCAATCCTGACGCAACGACGAAATTTCCCCAGTCCATGCTCGTTGACTACGTTCGCGTTTATACTAAGCGCCAGCAGTAGAAACTCCAGCGTTCAAGGATGACCGCCATGTCCAGCACTCCCGATCCCGCACGAGAACTCCTCCGCCACACCGTCGCTACGGTCGCCTATCGCGGAAGCAAAGCTCTCCGCGCCGCGCCGGAAACTTTCGCTTCCTTCACAATCGGCGACAGCCCGCGTACGCCCGCAAAAATCCTCGCCCACATCGGTGACCTCTTCGATTGGGCGCTTGCAATGGCGCGCGGCGAATCCGCTTGGCACGATTCGCAACCCCTGGCTTGGGACGGCGAGGTCCTGCGCTTTTTCGCAACCCTGAAAAAATTCGACGATTATCTCGCATCGCCGGCGCCGCTGCACACTTCCGCCGAAGCCCTCTTTCAAGGCCCCGTTGCCGACGCCTTGACGCATGTCGGCCAACTAGCCATGCTGCGCCGCATCGCTTGCTGCCCCATCAAAGGTGAAAATTATTTCAAAGCGGAAATCGTCGCGGGCCGCGTAGGTCACGAGCAGGCCGCGCCCCGTCGCGAATTTTAAATCGAGACGTAACGCTTCAAATCTTCAGGAAATGTCGAGACGACGGCGGTCCCTCCCGACCAATTCAATTTCGTCCCCGGCGCATGGTGGTCTTTGCGCACGTACCCCATCCCGATCGCGCACTCCAAAAAAGACGGCACCGCCGCGCGCGTGACGAAGCCCACCTCTTTCCCGTCCGCCGTCAAAACCTCGCCGCTCGGCGGCGCGCTCGCCCCATCAAAAATCAGCTCCACGCGCCGCCGGTTCACTTGCCCGCGTGACCGCACCCGCTCGACAATCTCCTGCCCCGTGTAGCATCCTTTCGTATAACTGATGTGCGTTGTCTCCAGTCCCGCCTCATGCGGAATCTGCTTCTCGCCAAAATCATACCCAAACCAAGCCACGCCCTGCGCCAACCGCTGCGCACTCAGCGCCGCATACCCCATCGGCCCCCCGCCATGTTTCTTTACAATCTCCAAAAGCACCTGCCACAATTCCGCCAACCTTTCCCGTTCGCACAAGAACTCACAAACCGCAACTCCACCCGCCGTCCGCCGCGTAACCCAGCCGGGAATCGCACCCACCGCAAGCTCTCGCCGCTCCAACTCCGCCAGCGCAGAAATCTCAATCCCCGCAACCTCGCGCGCAACGGCCGCGGCCTCCGGCCCCTCCAGCCCCAAAGTCCCAAAACGCGCCGTCTCATCCGTCAAAGTCACATCATCCATGATGATGTATTTATCCAGCCACTCGACCAGCCGCTCGCGAATCATCGCGTATGAAACGCAAAACAGCCTGTCCCCCGCCGCGTAAGTCTCCATCTCCGCAAGAATATGCCCCTGCGGATTCAGCAGCAGCGACACATTTCCATGCCCTACCGCAAGCTCCTTGATATTGTTTGTCAAAATCGCATTCAAATACCGCACCCGGTCCGGCCCCGTAAAAGAAAGATAAGCCCGATAATTCTTATCGACCAAAGCCACACTCTTCCGCGCAAATTCCTGCTCGAAGCGCACGTCCGTCCACAGCGTCGGCAAATCGCACCCAAACCAAGTTCCCATCGTCGTACCTGCACTCTTGTGCAATGCAGCAAGCGGCGTCTCAAGCGCTGCGGCAGTCTCCGGCAACGGCATCTCCATCAAAATAAATCCTTCCTCTATGAGCGTAACAAGGTGCTCAGCCAGCCGCGCAGCGGCACAGCCCTGCCGGCGAACCTCAGCGCCCGATTCCAGAATTCACAGCAGGCAATGTTATAATCCAAATGATGAGCGACGCCGTTCCCGCATTCGACGCCGTTTCCCAAGGCCTGATCCACATCACCATTCCCGTGGGAATGCTTCAATGCAATTGCACGATCATCGGCGATCCCATAACGCGCGAAGCCCTTGTTGTTGACCCCGGCGACGAAGTCACCCGCATTCTCGAACTTCTCGGCCGTCACCGCCTTACCGTCAAAGCCATCGTCAGCACTCACGCCCATATTGATCACGTCGGTGGCCTCAGCAAGCTGCGCCAGTACACCGGCGCTCCCATCCTCATGCATCGCGATGATCTCCCGCTCTATCAAGGCATGGAGGTGCAGGCTGCCTTCCTCGGCGTTGCTACGCCAGAGATCACCGATGTGGATCAACTCTTGAAAGAGGGCGACGCCCTTCGCTGGGGCTCCTTCGAAGCCAGCGTCATGCATACTCCCGGCCACACTCCGGGAAGCGTTTGCCTCTACCTGCCCAAGGGTTCCGGCGAAATCGTGATTCCCGCGCCGCGCCTTTTTGCTGGCGACACTCTCTTCGCCGGCAGCATCGGCCGCACCGATCTCTGGGGCGGCTCGATGGATCAGATCACCGACTCCATCCACGGCAAACTCATGCAACTACCCGACGATACAATCGTGCACCCCGGCCACGGCCCGTTAACCACCATCGGCCAGGAACGCAACACCAATCCCTTCCTGATCCACACGTAACGAAGCGCTAAATTCCAGGAAGTCACGATTCACCAGTCGCGAATCCGCTGCTCACGATTTACTACCCGCGACTCGCTTCCTTTTCAATTCTTCCATCACGGCCTGTACCAACTGCTTCGCGTGTTCCAGCTCCTGCGCAATAATCCGCAGGTCCATCGCAGGCACCATCGGGTTCCGCTGGCTTGTGCAATAGACCCCGTGCTGCCCCACAAGCACCAGCGCATTCGTCATCCGATCGAGCGAAACCGCCAGCCGTCCGCGTTCACGCCCGTACATCTGCTCAAAATGTTCCAACTCCTCTTTATGCTCTTCAAACGCGTTCATAAACCTGATTCCTCGGCGTCTTTCACTCTCAAACTTGCTGCCCCAGACGGTTGCACTTCGGGCACACTCAGCACGCACCAAACTTTACCGCATGCCGTGCTCGGAACATAATCCGCTGAAGCCAATCAGGGGCGTTTAACGCGCTTCTCCTGATGTTTCATCGACTCTTAGGGTAACGCGACAGGCCCTCGGCGAGTTCGGTAAAAGTTTGGCTGGAGCAATCTGACAATGCGACGATCCGACTTGGTGCAGCACAAGGAAAAGGAGAAGGGCGCTACGACGCGCACTTCCCAAATCGTGTTCGGCGAGCGGCAGCATCTGCTGCGTGTTCTCGACTCGCTCGAAGGCACCGATCTGCCGATCGCTCGCATGCAACAGGAGCGCCGCGTTCTCGAAGAACTCATCCACGCCCGCAGCCGTGAACTCAACCAGATCAATACCGCCTGGGACGAAAAAATTGGCCTCGTCCTCAGCGCCGATGCCAAACCGGAAATGCTCGAGAAGCTTGTCAAGCAGGCTCCCGAGGAGGATTTTTATCTCCTGCGCCTCATTAGCGAGCACCCGCGCGCCAACGCCAAGACCTTAAACAAGCTCGCGAAACATCCGTATGGCGCTATCCGCGAAAACGTCGCTCGTCATCCCAACGCCGACGCTGGCACCTTGACCTGGCTAAGCCGCGATCGCAGCCAACCTCTCTGGTACCTCGTAGCTTTCAATCCCAACACCCCCACGCCTCTACAGCGCCGCCTCCGCGACCGCCTCAAAAAACTTGGCGAAAATCAACTCTCCCGCTAGCCCGCGTCAAGAAGTGTGCAGTGCGGCAACTTGCTGCCGCTTAGGGATAGGCCGTACCCCAACGCCGAACATAGCAGCCGAAGATAGTAGAATGGCGCGACTCTATTTCCTTAAGGGGTCTCTACTCTGCGTAACCGCAAGCGAGAAAGAAGATGACGGGCGAGACGCGCGAGCCATCGTCAGGCTTGGAGTTCGTGCGCGCCAGAAAATGGGCCATCCTGGCGCTCTCGCTGGCAATGATCGTCCCCTGCCTCTGGCACCGCCACATCGAAGCCGGCGACCTCGGCAGCCACGTCTACAACGCCTGGCTCGCCCAGCTAATCGAAAAAGGCCAGGCCCCAGGCCTCTACATCGCCCGCCAATGGAACAACGTTCTCTTCGACTGGCTCTTGCTCCACACTGCCAATCTTCTCGGTTTTGCCGCTGCGGAAAAAATTGTAGTCTCTGCCTCTGTCCTGATTTTTTTCTGGGGGATTTTCGCTTTCCTCGCCGCATCCAGCGGCCGTCCTCCGTGGTTCCTCTCTCCCTGCATCGCCGTGCTAGCTTACGGTTTTTCTTTCAACATGGGTTTCTTCAACTACTACTTGTCCATCGGCTTGGCCGCATTCAGCCTCGCCTTATTCTGGCGGGGCAGGGGATTGGATCGTTTGCTCGCATTGGCGCTCTTGCCGTTCGTTTGTTTGGCTCATCCCATCGGATTTCTCTGGCTTGTAGGCACGGCGCTGTACGTCGTGCTCTCGCGAAACCTCCCGAAGTGGTGGAACTGGGCGGTGCCAGCCTCAGCCGTTGTCTTCCTTTTCGCCACGCGATGGTATTTAGCCCATCGCGTCACGTTCCCCGTTGATTGGATGGACTCCCCGTTCTATCTTCTGAACGGCGCCGACCAATTGGCTCTCTTTGGTGATCGCTATGTTCACCTCGCCTGGATTGCCGCGATCTTCGGGATCGTCTCGTTCGTCTTTCAAGTGCGCGCCTCGCGCACCGACGCGGACGCTCGCAAGTCCTTGCTTCTGCCTCTTCAGTTCTACGTCATTGCTTTCTGCGCAACGGCTCTTCTCCCCGAGGATCTCCGCCCGTCGCTCACCGGAGGCTGGATTGGCCTGCTCGTTGTGCGCCTCACGGCCATCTCCGCAATCTTCGGTCTCGGCGTCTTGGCCTGCCTCAAGCCCATGCGATGGCAATGCGTCGGCTTTGCGGCTATTGCCGTGGTCTACTTCGTCTTCCTCTACCAGGACACACAGTCCCTGAACCGCATGGAGTCCAACGCGGAAAAACTTTTTGACTCTCTGCCCTATGGCACACGCATCATTCCAACCATCGGCGCGCCCGAGGACTCTCGTATCCAATTCATCGGCCACCTCGTGGATCGCGCCTGTATTCACCGCTGTTTTACCTACTCCAATTACGAGCCCTCCTCCGGCCAGTTCCGTGTCCGCGCCCGAAAGGGAAGCCCTCTAGCGACCGACTCCGCCGATGATTCCTCGGACATGGAGGGCGGCTCGTACGAGGTCCAGGACACGGACCTTCCTCTCTTCCAAATCTATCAGTGCGACGAGTCCGACCCCACCAAACTCTGCCTGCACAAACTGGTCGAGGGCGAAACAACCGGTCAGGTCGGGTTGCACCCGCCGGTGGCTCCGAAGCCGGACGACTCTTCGAAGTAGACAAATTGGCTCTTGCAGCAGTCCAATTTCATGTAAAATTGGCTCAGGGTGAGAGACAATGTTGCCGCTGCATCTCCAGCCTGAGAGCCACGTTCCCCTGTACGTCCAGCTTCGCGATCAGTTGCGCGCCCTCGTTCATGCGGGCGACCTGCGTCCCGGCGACCGCATCCCCGCTAGCCGCGAACTCGCCACCATGCTCGGTGTTCACCGCACCACGGTTGCCAACGCCTATGCCGAACTGGAATCGGAGGGCCTCATTCAGGGCCACGTTGGCCGCGGCACCTACATCAAGGGCAATGGAAATGGACTTACGCTGACCCCGCCTGCGCCACCCGTTCTGAACGGCGGCGAAGGCATACGTTGGGAGTTGCTGTTTGCCGATGAACGCGGCGAAGAAGCCCTCAGCCGGCTTACGGCCAGCGCCCCCGAAAATGCGCTTTCCTTCGTTATGGCGCGTCCAGCCGAAGAGTTCTTTCCTGTCGAGGAATTGCAGCTCTGTGTGAATGCCGTGCTGCGCCGCGAAGCCACCGACGTTCTAAAGCTGGGCCCCTCGGATGGCTATGCCCCCTTGAAGGAAGCTCTCCTCGAACTCCTTCGCACCGAAGGAATTCCTGCGAAAGACGAAAATCTTCTGATCACCGACGGCTGCCAGCAGTCGCTGGACATCATCAGCAAAGCGTTTGTGCGGCCCGGCGATACAGTGATTCTGGAGAATCCCACGTATCCCGGCGCGATGGCCATTTTTCACGGCGCCCGCGCAAGGTGTCTTGGCGTCCCCGTGCAGACGCGTCTCGAACCTGGCGCGACGCTGGGAATTGATCTGGAGGCGTTGGAGGCCACGCTTGCAGCCAATCGCGTGAAGCTGATCGTCCTCACTCCAGACTTTCAGAATCCCACCGGCGCCTCGATGCCGTTATCCTCGCGCCGCAAAGTTCTTGCACTTGCCGGACGCTATCAGGTTCCCGTCGTCGAGGATCATATTTACGCGCGCTTGCACGCACGCGACGAACGCGTTCCTTCGCTCAAGCAACTCGACCGCGCCAACATCGTCATTCACATTGATAGCTTTGCGAAGGTCGCGTTTCCGGGATTGCGCGTTGGCTGGATTGTTGCGCCGGCCACCGCGATCGAGCGTTTGCGCATCGTCAAGCAAACCACCGATCTGCACACCGACCAGCTCGCGCAAGCAACGCTCGCCGAATTCCTGCGCCGCGGTCTCTTTACAAAACACCTTGCGAAGATGCGCAAAGTGTACGCGTCGCGTCTGGCAGCCATAGACGACGCGCTGCGTAAGCACATGCCCGAGGACACGCGCTGGACTCGTCCGGACGGCGGAATGTGCATGTGGCTCGAGCTTCCGCCTGGATTTGACGCCAGCGAACTGCTGATTCATGCGAAGGAGCGCGGCGTCCTCTTCGCACCCGGACGTTATTTCTATGTGCAGAATCCGCTGCCCAACACGCTGCGGTTTGGCTACGCTGGTCTGGATGAGAAACAGATTGCACGCGGCGTTGCCACTCTGGCGGATATCCTGCGGATCGAGATGCGCAAGCGCCAGCGCGGTGTCCGCCGCGCGGAGCGCAGCCGCGTTGCGCTCGTGTGATGCCGCCGAGCATCTAATGGGAGAAGCGGTAAGTTAAGAAGCGTGGAAGCAAGAAATAAAGCAGCAAAGCGGAACCAATAACCAAGGAAGAGTCGAGAGGCGGACCGAATTTGACGGACAAAATTACGCTGGCTCCGAACCCGGCGAACAAGTGTTTTGGCTGTGGCGGCGCGAACGACGCCGGGATGAAGCTCACGTTTGAGCAGGATAACGTCAAACGGAGGATTGTGGGGCGGTTCGTTTTGGGTGCGGCGTATCAAGGCGGAGCGGGAATGGGGCATGGAGGAATCATTGCGCTGCTTCTGGACGAAGCGATGGGGAAGGCTTGCCGCTTTCGCGAAGCTCGGGCCGTGACGGCGGAGATGACCGTGCAATATCTGAAGCCAGTGAAAGTTGACGAAGAGATTGTGGTGGAGGGTTACGAAGCGGAAGAGCCGAAGGGACGGAATCTGTTTCTCGCGGCGGAGATTCGCAACGGCGCTGGAGACATTTTGGCGCGCGGGAAGGGAAGATTTGTTGTCGTCGGCCAGAAATCGCATTAAGGCCGCGAAGCGAACCGGAGAATTTGTCAGGGCGTGGCGCTAAAGGATCTGGCGCGAAAAGGTACAGTGCTGACGAATCTGGAGCGAAGAAAGTTTAGAGTCGAAAAGTTTGCAGTGGAAGAGTTTGGCGCTGAGAAATGCGCTGATGAATTCTGAACAGGTAAGATTTTGAACCGAGAGGAGAAGTGAGATGGATCCCAAGAAAGTGAATGGAAGCGGCGGGGCAAACGAGTGGCGCGTGAAAGTCGGCCTGGCGGAGATGCTGAAGGGCGGCGTCATCATGGACGTGACCAACGCCGAGCAGGCGAAAATCGCGGAAAAGGCAGGCGCTTGCGCCGTGATGGCTCTGGAGCGCGTGCCGTCGGATATTCGCAAAGAGGGCGGCGTTGCGCGCATGGCCTCTATCAAGGTCATTCGCGAGATCATGCAGACCGTGACCATTCCAGTGATGGCCAAAGTTCGCATCGGGCACTTTGCCGAGGCGGAAGTGCTTCAAGCGCTCGAAGTAGACTTTATCGATGAAAGCGAAGTGCTGACTCCCGCCGACGAAGAAAATCACGTCTGGAAGCATGATTTCCGTGTGCCGTTCGTTTGCGGCGCGCGCAATCTTGGCGAAGCCCTGCGGCGCATCGCGGAGGGCGCGGCGATGATTCGCACCAAGGGCGAGGCGGGTTCCGGCAACGTGGTGGAGGCTGTTCGCCACATGCGCACCATCGTCAGCCAGATGAAGAAGCTGACGACGATGCGCGACGATGAATTGATGCACGAGGCGAAAGAGCTCGGCGCCCCGCTCGAGCTGATTCGCCAGATTGCCAAGACCGGGAAATTGCCTGTGCCAAATTTTTCCGCGGGCGGCATCGCTACTCCGGCGGACGCGGCGCTGGTGCGGCGTCTTGGCGCGGAAGCTGTGTTTGTCGGGTCGGGTATTTTTAAGTCCAGCGATCCGGAAACGCGCGCAAAGGCTGTTGTTAAGGCCACGACGCACTTTGAGGATCCGAAGGCGGTTCTTGAAGCCAGTGAAGAGCTGGGAGAGGCTATGCCCGGGATCGATGTGCGCCAGCTTGAACAGAAGGACATGCTATCGACACGCGGTTGGTAGAGCATTTCGTCTGAATCGTTCGCGGGAATCAAGACGGGGCACGGCATGCCTTGCCCCTAATAACACCTGGCGTCTGAGGGGTGCCAACCGAAAGTCTATCGGTGCCCGCATATCAAGTTCATGGAGTTGTGTGGTGAAGATTGGGATTTTGGCTGTTCAAGGAGACTTTGAAGCGCATGCGGCGATGCTTGCGAATCTCGGCGTCGCGACCGTGGAGGTGCGCACGGTTGAGGATCTGGCCGGATGTGACGGGTTGATTCTGCCCGGCGGCGAGAGCACTACACAGCTCCAGTTCCTGCAGGAGGAAGGCTTATACGACGCCGTCAAGCAATTTGCGGCCGATGGCGGAGCTATCTTTGGAACTTGTGCCGGTGCGATTTTGCTGGCGAGGGAAGTCAAGAATCCTGGGCAAGCCTCTCTCGGATTGCTGGACATGACGGTTTTGCGCAACGCTTACGGGCGACAATTGGCCAGCGACGTCTTCTTTGGCCCCAGCAAGTTGACGGATGTGCCGATCGAAATGGTGTTTATCCGCGCTCCGATCATTGAGAGCGCGGGTTCCGGTGTTGAGGTTCTCGCGGAATACGAAGGCAAGCCAGTTCTGGTGCAGAAGGGCAACGTAATGGCGGCGACGTTTCATCCAGAGCTGACCGAAGACAACACAGTGCACAAACACTTCCTGGAGTTGGCCGGGCCAAACCGGTCAACTGCGCCTCGTTAGCCGAATAGAACCTCTTCTTTTATTTGGTAAGAATTGGCGAGTGATTAGTGGCGAGTGACTCTCGAATTTTGTGATCTGCGTGTTTGGCAGATTCAGTAGGGCTGTTTCACCAGGGGATCGGGCCGGCGGTCTCGAAGAAGCCACCGGTTGGTCCGTCCTCGAGCAGGGATAGCCGGACGATCTCGGCGGATCCTTCCTGCACGGTCTGGTGGCCGCGGTTCTGATTGATGTCGGTCGCGGTATAGCCGGGATTGACGGCGTTCACGGCGATGCGGTCCTGTTTCAACTCGAGCGCCAGTTGCACGGTAAACATGCTCATTGCCGCCTTTGAGGAGCAGTAACCCAGTAAGGACCACTGGAGGTCCCATGGCGGGTTGGCGTTCCGCGCGATGGACCCCAACCCGCTGGAAACGTTGATGATCCTAGCGGCTTTGGACTTGCGCAACAGAGGAAGCATGGCTTGCGTTACGGTGACAACTCCGAAAAAGTTTGTGCGCATTACGCGCTCGATGGCGGCGACACTGGCCACGCTCGCTCGCCCATCCTGCTGATCAACGATGCCGGCGTTATTCACCAGCGCGTCCAGCCATCCAAACTGGGCCTTAATCTTTGCAGCTGCCGCTGAAATGGTTTGCGGCTCGGTCACATCGAGCGGCACAAAGTGGGCATCGGCCTTTTCGGCGCGCAGTTTCGACTCGGCGGCGCGGCCCAGATCGGAATTGCGCGCGCCCAGCAAGACTGTCCAGCCGGCCTTGCCTAACTCGCGCGCCGTCTCGAGCCCGATGCCTTTGTTGGCACCGGTGATCAATGCAATTTTCTTCCCTGTTGGCATGCTTTTGTCTCCTCAGAAGAATAGATGAAACATTCTTCGTTTTTGGCACGCGCAATGGAGGGTCGAGGTTGCGGCGAGCCGGCTAACGGGGCTACGCTGGATTTAACGGAGGGTGGCCGTGTTTGGGACAGGGGCCACGTCGAGGAAATGAAGAAAGGCCGGGTCAAAGTGCTGTTTGTGTGCATTGGGAATGCTTGCCGCAGCCCTATGGCGGAGGCTATTGCGCGGCGGGACCATGAGGATGTTATGGAAGTTTGCAGCGCCGGGCTGGCGCCGCTAGGCCGCGTCGAGGAAATGACAAAGCGGACGCTTGCTGACAATGGGTATCCATCGGAGGGACTGGAATCCAAGAAGATTTTTCTTCAAACGTTCGAGGAAGCGGATCTGGTCGTGAATATGAGCGGGCGGGAAAAGGGAATTGCTTTCGACGATCCCAGCAAAGTAGAGGATTGGCAAGTGGAAGATCCTTATGGCGAGGATGCGGAGGTTTATCAGAGAATCTTCAAGGACATTGAGAAACGGGTGGGCAAACTGGCGGAGCAGTTGCGAAGGGCCCGAAGCGGGGGGACGCCGGCTCGAAAAATCCGTGGTAAAGAAACTCGCGAGCGGTGAACTGCGGTTGAGGAGAAAAGTTTGAGGCGGGAGAAAACCAGCGTATCGCAGGAAGATTATCTGAAGGCTATTTGGGAAATGCTGGAAGAGGACCAGACGCCAATCAGCGCGCGGCTGGCGGAGGAGCTGAAT